>NZ_CAMUES010000013.1 GCF_947087965.1 uncultured Mobiluncus sp. | reverse complement strand
TATTCCCCGACCGCATGGAACCCCACCTATAAACCCCCACTTACACAAACAACTTGACAAGCCTACTTATAGTAGTAATCGACAATATTCGCTAACCACGCGCATATACTGGGCGCGACTTCGAGCTATTTGGGGTCGCGCCCGTTACGTGTGCGACATCAACGGAGCTAAGCACTATATGGCCGGTAAAGTCCTGCGCTAGTTCAATGGTCTAGAAAACGCGTGTATCATGTCTTGCAGGACAGGAGGACAAGTGAAGCTGTACCGCTACGCCAGCAAGCACCCCTCTTTTTCGCGAATCGTTTTGGCTCTGTTGATCGGAATCACCGGAGCGATTGCCTACCTCGTATCCCAACCTCCTTCAGGCGCAAGTCAGATTCTCGGGCAGATTCTGGTTGGAGGAGCCCTCGTCGCGCTCGCGGCCGGTTACCCAGTAGCGCTGACTGTCAGCCAAATAATCCGTGCGGCCAAAGCGGGGAGTGGTAAGGACCTGCCGGTTCTCGATGCGGGCCTGGACGTTTGGACCCTGTGTGTCATAGCGGTTTATGAGTTCGGATACCTAGGGTTCTTCAAAGAGGTTGTGCCTACTGCGGACTGGCACGTCCAGCTGGTCAACTACCAAACCCACGCGCCGATTTACACGCGGGCATGGCCACACGTGCTGTTCATCGCGCTACTGTTCGTACTCGGATTCCTCATTTTGCGGTTTAACGAAGCCAGACAGTTGCCGCCCCTCGTAGTTGTGATTGCGATTGCGGGGCTCTACTTGGGCGTTGTGTTCGGCCTGGTGTGGACTATCCAGATCACAACCTTTGAAAAGCGCCTAGACGCGCTGTTAGTTCTACCTTTGCTGGCTGTGCTTGCGATTGTGGTGAAAATAGTTGCAATCCAAGTGCGCGCCTACGAAGCTGATGGAGATAGACGAGGCCGCATCGACAGCTCCTCGGTATTGAGCAAACTCGACGCAATGGTGGCTGACGCGAAGCGCTGGCCGCTTCTAGGGTTCGTGGTGGCGCTCCCGCTACTTGCCGTGCTGGTCGGGATTCTAGCTTTGTTTGGGCAATCGCCGAGCATGGTGGTGAGGGCATTTACGGAGACCAGTGACTGGAATCTGTCACAGCAGGTTGCCCCGCAAAACGTGTATTTTGACGAACACTACCTTTGCACTGTGGCCGCCGGCGGACACCGAGCGGTGGTAAAACCAATCCGCATGGGCCTGCGTCATGGCCGGCCGGTGGTTGTGAATCGCCAGTTGCTTGTGGCCAATGCGTTTGAGCAGGTACTGGAAGAGCGTGTGCCCAGAACCCATCGGGTTATTCGGCGCTTATATGACACGTATGGCTTCCCGGTTGCCAAGCTGATCAGATCGCAGTGGGCGGCTGATGCTGTGTGGTTTTTGATGAAACCAGCGGAGTGGTTCTTCCTGGCCGTCCTCTATCTGAACGATCGTCATCCGGAAGATCGCATAGCCCTCCAGTACACGGCCTAACGGAGCCGTACACTTTTAACGCCCGTGTTTCGTGACCCGAGCACGGATTGAGCCAGGTTTCGGTTACTGGCTTTCTATGATCTTCCTGTTGGTTCAGCAGCAATGCTGATCGGTTGTGAACTTCAGTAGGCAAGGGGGTCAGATACGGGTCGCATGACTGTAAAAGAGCTAATGTTTGAAGCCGCCACCCAGTTTTCTGGGAGACGGCTTCAAAGGGTGAAATGCTATTCGCTAGACAGTCCAGTAGGAATCCTTACTGGCGCGCATTGCGGATACGTGAGCCGATTGCTCCCACCGCAAGGCCTACGAGTGCGATCGCAAGGTAACCCCAAATATTATCGCCACTGGTTTGAATGTTCTTTGGCGGTGCAGGAGTGTTTTCTGCAGTTAGAACGCTTTGGGTGTCGCGGCCAGAGACAATGTTGTCGATCCATTCGGCGGTGCCTGCAACTGTGGTGATTGCAGCACTAGGGGAGGGAAGGTCCGGATCCCCATTGGCAGTTCCAGCGGTAGCAAGTCCCGCAAGCTTTCCGTCGACAAAGAACGGGCCACCAGAGTCACCGCCCTGCATGCCAGCTCCAGAAACTGACTGCACATCCAAGATAGAGGTTTCAATCCTAGGCTGTATGGAGTTGTCGGCTGGGACTTCCGACATCCCCTCAGGATTAGACTCGGTTTGGCTGGATTCTGACATTCCAGGTTTTGACGGTAGAGCCTGTGGCGGGGCAGTCTCTGTAGACGCATCAGCGCCGGTAGGTGCCTTGGAATCGGAAGGAGTTTCGGGAGCACTCGGCGTGTCAGAACCGGAAGGTGCGCCACCTAGTAGCTCTTTGACAACCATTTTGGCCATTGGTAGCTGTCCAGATCGTGCCATTGACGAGCTGCTACTCCAACCGTAAAGAGTTCCCGTCTGACCTGGGGTTGGAATATCGTGGGAGATTTTTGCGGGGGTTGCGTTAGTCACTTTCTCAGTCAGGTGAAGTAACCCCGCGTCAGATGTGGGCGAAAGAGCCCAGGAATCAGCGTTGTAGACCTTTCCAGCGATGCGTGCCTGGGTGCCTTCATTGTTGACTGACTCTAGACAGTGGCGCGCTGTGAGTACCCACTGGTCGGCAATGAGTGTGCCTGTGCAGTCACCAAAGCTGCCGATTTTGCCCATTTTGAGCGCGGCAACGGAACTGCTTTCCGCATTATCGGGCGCCGGATCTCCATATTCGAGTGCGAGAGCCGGAGTGGCAGTCATTAGAAGGACGGCGCTGGCAATGGTCGCGATCGAAAAAGATGTTTTTTTCACGGTTAATTCCCTTTCTTAGAAGGAACAATGGCCTTGATCGTGGTGGCAACGAGTTTCTCAGCAGGACCCTGTCCTGCAAACTTCTTCCAGAGGCTGGCTGCGACGAGGAAGAATACGATGAAACCGATTGCTGACAAAGTGGAATGCAACGCGACATTTTGCTGCCAGTAGAAAGCGGTGAGAATGTGCAGAATGTAAATGGTTAGCGACATTGTTCCCATGGCAGCGAAAGGGTAAACCAAGGTTGAAGAGAGATCGCCTATGAGCACACATAGGTGAATCACTACGGCTGCAACGGCAACGGAGAGGATAATCTCTCCGGCAACACCGGTGTGACCGGTAAAGCTGAGCCAGCTGGGAATGTCTGGGTCAAATCGGAAGTAGATGCCGATACCAGCGATGACAACGCTGATAGCGGTTACGATCCAGCTCAGTCGAGTGTTAGGGTTGCTGTTCTCATCGGGGTTGCGATGTAGTCGGCCGCGCAGGTACACATCGAAAAGAAGCATGCCACCGATGAAGTATGCAATCCATGCCAATAGCGGATAAATCTGTGGCAGTTCGATGGGGGCGTAAACGATTGTTGCGGCGATTGTGGCGGCAATAAATAGACCGAGCCTCCACCACGTTCCCAATGCGGGCATCCAGGAAACTAGGATCATTACCAGGCCCATTACGATGAGAACCACTTGGATTTGTCCACCCACGGGCAGTAGTGCCAGGCCGATGAGGATGATTAAAGCGCCTCGGGCTATCAGCCGCAAGAAAGTGGTGCTGGTGTAGTTGCGTCCAATAATCATCATCGTCGCGCCGGCGATGATGGCAAATAATGATGCGGGTAGGCCAGAGAGTATTACTTTGGTACTCCAAAGTAGCGAGGCCATGTGGATAACTATCATTCCGATGATCGCGAGTGAGCGCGCTACATCAAGCCCCACGATTCGTGAAGGTTTAGACACTCAGTTCCCTCCTTTACTAGTACTTTAGCGAACTGTTATTTGGTTAAACATACTGCCTAAAACCGACGTGTCAAATTATAAATAACTGCCAAATC
>NZ_CAMUES010000012.1 GCF_947087965.1 uncultured Mobiluncus sp. | reverse complement strand
AGCAGGCCGGCATCGGTTTGGGCATCTTGGCGACTTCACCCTGCCGGTTGGGCATGGCTACCTCGACCAGGCACGCGCGGCACGCCGCCACCGGCTTCAGCAACGGGTGGTCGCAGAAGCGCGGCACGTACACTCCGGCCATCTCGCAAGCCCGAATCGCCAGGGTGCCTTTGGGCACTTCCAGGGGCTTACCGTCAACTTTAATATTGACCATTTGCACTTCGTCGCTCATTTATTTACCTGCCTCGCCCGATGCCTCGTGGTAGTACACGCTGCGTTCGTAGGGGAACAACTCCCAAGCCGGGGTTGTGTAGCCTTTTTCAAACTCTTCACGGAAACGTTCAATGCCGGACTTCACCGGGGTGATGGCTGCGTCGCCCAGCGCGCAGAAGCAACGCCCGCCAATCTCGGAAGTAATCGACAGCAGTTTGTCCACGTCACCAACCTCGCCTTTACCGGCTTCGAGGCGGTGCATGATTTGCTTCATCCAGTAGGTGCCTTCCCGGCACGGGGTGCATTTGCCGCAAGATTCATGCTGATAAAAGTCCACCCAGCGGGTCATGACTCGCACGACCGAAGTCGTTTCATCAAACACTTGAATAGCGCGGGTAGCCAGCATCGAACCGGCGGTGGCGACTTCCTCATAAGTCAGGGGAACATCGAGTTCTTCAGGCGTAAAGATAGGCGCCGAGGAACCCCCTACCGCCCAAAACTTCAGGTCATGACCGGAGCGCATTCCGCCGCAGTATCCCAAGAGTTGCCGCATCGTAATGCCGAAGGGCGCCTCGAACTGGCCGGGGTGAGCCACATGGCCGGAAATCGAAAAGATACCGTGCCCCTTCGACTTTTCCGTACCCATCGAGGCGTACCAGTTAT
Organism: uncultured Mobiluncus sp.; assembly: GCF_947087965.1. Classification (GTDB taxonomy): domain Bacteria; phylum Actinomycetota; class Actinomycetes; order Actinomycetales; family Actinomycetaceae; genus Mobiluncus. Next base: position 6,462 of record NZ_CAMUES010000012.1, on the reverse strand, counting down.
CCGAGTACTTAAAGATGCCGGCGACCTGGGAAATCGTCTCGACATTATTGATGACGGTGGGACGAGCATACAGCCCCTGGGCGGCCGGGAACGGCGGCTTCAACCGCGGGTGTCCACGCCGACCCTCCAACGAATCCAGCAGGGCGGTTTCCTCACCGCAGATGTAGGCTCCTGCCCCGGAGTGGGCGGTAATCTTGAGGTCGCCCAGCAGTCCCGCCTCGGTTGCTTCCCGGATAGCGGCCAGCAGTCGACGCAGCGGGTGGGTCACTTCTCCGCGCAGATACACGAAAGCGTGTTCGCAGCGAATCGCCCGGGAACAAATCGCCATTCCCTCGATGAGGGCGTGCGGGTTCGCCATGATTTGCGGAATATCCTTGCAGGTCCCCGGCTCAGACTCATCAGCGTTCACCGTCAGGTAGCGCGGCAAACCGTCATCGGGAGGCAGGAACGACCACTTCAAACCCGCGGGGAAGCCCGCGCCACCACGACCGCGCAACCCCGAGTTCTTGACCGCAGCCAACACATCAGCGGGATCCATCGAGTTGGCCTTTTCCAGACCCTTGTAGCCCCCGCGAGCCCGGTAGGCTTCCAGGGTCCAAGACCGGTCCACGCCCCACATATCCGACAAAATCGGGGTCAGCGGCACCTCGCCACCAGGAATGTCAGTCAGGTTCAGTTCACTCATGACTATTCACCTTCCTTCGCTTCGGGAGCGGACCAGCCCGGGTCGCTGGGGATTCCCCAACCTTTTTCCGCAGCGATGCGCTTGCCCAGCAGGGTGGGAACCCCGGCGGATTCGCCCTCATCGGCCAGTCCGTCCTCGAAACCAGCCAAGAGGTGCTCGTTTTCCTTAAAGGTCGGGACGTGATTCGGGCCGCGGGTCGGCTGCACCGGGTTGCCGGCACGCAAGTCGTCGACCAGTTTCACGGCAGATTGCGGGGTTTGGTTATCAAAGAATTCCCAGTTCACCATGACTACAGGGGCAAAGTCGCAGGCGGCGTTACATTCAATCGCTTCCAGGGTGATTTTCCCGTCCGCGGTCGTTTCTCCGTTACCGATGCCCAAGTGGTCGCACACGGTTTCCCAAATTTCGTCGCCACCCATGACGGCGCACAGCGATGTGGTACACACCCCCACGTTGTATTCCCCGTTGGGACGGCGCTTGTACTGGGTATAGAACGTGGCGACAGCCGAAACTTCCGCGGGGCTAATCCCCAACAGTTCGGAGCACAGCTCGATACCGTTGGCGGACACGAAGCCGTCCTCGGACTGCACCAGGTGCAGCAACGGCAGCAGAGCCGAACGCGAATGCCCCTCGGGGTAGCGAGCAATAATCTCTCGACCCTCGCGAACCAGACGCGCTTTGACGTCCTCAGGATACGGTTTCATCGATCCACACCTCCAAACACCGGGTCAATCGAACCGATTGACACCACCAAGTCAGAAATCAAGCCACCCTCGCACATCATGGAGGCAGATTGCAGGTTTGCATAAGAGGGGTCACGGAAGTGCGCGCGGTAAGGGCGGGTACCGCCATCGGTCACCAGGTGCACGCCCTGGATGCCCTTGGCGTGTTCAATCTGGGTGTACACCTGACCGGGCGGGATTCGGAACCCTTCGGTCACCAGCTTGAAGTGGTGGATGAGTTCCTCCATCGAATGTCCCAAAATATGCGAGACGTGTTCCGGGTCCTGGCCTTGGCCGTCCGCGCCGATGGTCAGCTTGGAGGGATAAGCGAACTTCGGGTCGGCAATCATGACCGGCTCACCCTCGCTTTGCTCCAAACGATCCAGCACCTGGTACACAATGCGCAGGGACTGGTACATTTCCTCGAAACGCACCTCGGTACGCGTGTAGCAGTCGGAATGGTCGCGGGTGGGAACATCGAAAGTGTAGGTCTCGTACCCGCAGTAGGGCTGCAACTTGCGCATATCCAGCGGCAAACCGCCCGCCCGCAGACACGGACCGGTCAGAGACAGCGCCATCATGGTGGACAGCGGCAACCACCCCACGTTCTTCATACGGCCAATAAAGATGGGGTTGGCCATAATCAAGTCCTGCATCTCGCCAATGTCGCGTTTGACCAGCGGGAGCTTTTCACGAATCATGTCGACCGTGTCGTCCAGCAGGTCGTTCGAGACGCCGCCGGGACGCATATAGGTGTTGTTCATGCGCAGGCCGGTGATGTGCTCAAAAATCCGCAGGATCTCTTCACGACCCCGAAAGCCGGTGGTCAGCATGGTCGTTGCACCCAATTCGTTCGCGCCGGTGCCGATGGCGACCAGGTGCGAAGCAATCCGGTTCAGCTCCATCAACAGCACCCGGATTTCGTTGGCCCGCCGAGGCACCTGATCCGTTACGCCCAGAGCTTTTTCGACCGCCAAGCACCAGGCGACTTCCGAAAAGAACGGCGCCACGTAGTCCATGCGGGTACAGTAGGCCACGCCCTGGTTGTAAGTGCGGTATTCCATAGATTTTTCAATACCGGTGTGCAGGTAGCCAGTACCCAAACGGCAATCCTTAATGGTTTCGCCTTCCAGCTCCACGATGACGCGCAGCACGCCGTGGGTGGAGGGGTGCACCGGGCCCAAGTTGACAGCAATCCGGTCATTGTGAGCCGACTCGAGGTCCGCAGCCATCGCGGCCCATTCACCGTCCTGAACGGAAAACTCCGGCATTCCCGGCACGTAGTCGCCAGCTCCCGCCGGGGCATGAACATTTTGTGTTTTTGCCTCTGGGTTCATAGTTTCGGTACTCAACTGTAGCTCCTCCGCGTGTCAGCCGGCGGGACGGTGCCGCCCTTGAATTGCACTGGAATCCCGCCCAGCGGGTAGTCCTTACGCTGCGGGTGTCCGACCCAATCGTCGGGAAGCAGGGACCGGGTCAAGGCCGGGTGGCCGGTAAAGATGATGCCCATCATGTCGAAGGCTTCCCGCTCGTGCCAGTTGTTTCCGGGGTAAATATCCACGATGGAGGGGATTTTCGGGTCATCTTCGGGGGCCGCAGTCTCGATGCGCAGGTTGTGGTTGTGGGTCACGCTGATGAAGTGGTACACGGCGTGCAGTTCCCGTCCGGTGTCGTGCGGGTAATGTACCCCGGACACGCCCATGCACAGCTCAAAGCGCAAGTCCTGGTCGTCACGTAGCGCTTTCGCGACCTTCACCAAGTGTTCGCGGGCGACGTGAATCGTCAGCTCACCGTGGGAAACGACGACCCGGTCTATGGCAGTGAGAGGATCCACCCCGGCCTCACGCAAATCTTCCTCCAGGTAGTCCACGCAGTCGTCGAACCAGCCCCCGTAAGGCTTCGGGGACTGCCCGGGCATCGTGACTTCCCGATGCAACTGGCCGTAACCGGAGGTATCGCCGGTGCCGTGAACCCCGAACGGATTGTCACGCACCCCCAGGGATTCACCGCGAGGATTGGCGTACTGGGGCAGCTTCGGCTCCAGTTCACCCTCCGGGGCGGCTTGCAAATCTTGAGTTTCTTCGCTCACGCCATCAGTCCCTTCATGTCGTTCAACGAGGCCGCCTGCAGCGCCGCGGCTTCCGCCTTGCGGATGGCTTCCTCACGATTCTTACCCAAAGGATCGACCTTGATGTGGTCACGCAAGCTCAGCAACGCCCCCAGCAACATTTCCGGACGCGGCGGGCAGCCCGGCAGGTAGATGTCTACCGGCACCACGTGGTCGCAGCCCTGGACAATGGCGTAGTTATTGAACACGCCGCCGGACGAAGCGCAAGCCCCCATGGAAATGACCCACTTTGGGTCGGCCATCTCGTCATAAACGTTGCGCATGATGGTGGCCATCTTGTGCGAGACCCGACCCGAAACCAGCATCACGTCAGCGTGACGCGGAGAGGAGCGGAACACCTCCGAACCGAAACGGGCAATATCGAAACGCGAAGCCGCGGTCGCCATCATCTCAATAGCGCAACACGCCAAACCCATCGTGACGGGCCAAATCGAGAGGGAGCGCGCAAAATCAGTGAGCTTTTCCGGCAACGCTGCCAAGCCGTCAGAATCTTGATCCAACATTTTATGGTTTCCTCCAAAATACTTGGAACGGTTTAGTTCCAGTCAAAGCCGCGACGGGCCCACACATAGATAAAGGGAACTGCCAGCAATTCCACGAAAGTCATCATGACGAACATGCCGAACTTTCCCTGCTGGAAAAAGGAAATCGCCCAGGGGTATAGAAAAACCACCTCGATGTCGAAAATGATAAACATCATGGCGGTTAGGTAGTACTTAACCGGGAAACGCGCCTGGTTTCCACGATTCGCAGTGGGGTCACAGCCACATTCATAGTTGGCATTCTTAACGCGGTTTGGCTTCGTAGGGCCGAACAGATAACCGGCTAAAACCCCTGCTAAGGCCACCAACCCGGCTACTAACAGCATTATCAGCAGCGCTACGTAAACGTTCATAGCTTCTCCATCTTTGAAACACCCGAGCTGCCTGCCGGCACAGTAACCAGCAAAATCTTCCCAGGCGAGTTGCCAGCTCCACCCTACAAGTTTTTCCCCTAGCTCAGTCAATTTTGAACGGAATGCTGGATTATCACCGAGCTTCTCCGGGTTTTTGGCGGCATGCGGCCCGTAGCGGGGATTCGATTTAGGAAAAAAAGGGTTTTCTTATTGGGACTTGGGTCCCTGCCGAGGGAGGGCGCCCGGTGAGAGATTTTGCACCCTCGCGCGTAGTGCCGAGTCGGGAACCTACCTGCACGCCGCCCTGCTGGTTTTGGGCGCTGGGCGGGGGAATCTAGGATGGATAGGTGCTGATTGTCCACACTCGCGCCCTTGACCGCGATTTGTCCCCGGATCTGGTCTCGATGGAGGCCGCGACACTCCCCACGGACGGATTTTTCTTTGCTTCTCCCCCTGCACAAGGCGCCCCCCTCACGTTGGCAGCGCCGGGTTTAGGTGATTTTCCCGGTCAGGACTTTGCGCCGGCCTGGCATTGGGAGGACGGCTCGGACCTGGATCGGGCTGGCGCGGCGTGGTACCTGGTGGGACGCCACGCGCGGGTGTTTGATGCGGTGCAGCGACGCGGCACGGGCCCGGTGGCTTTCGCGTCCTTTGGTTTTAATAGCGCGGCAACCCCGGTGTTTGTCCTGCCGTCATTCCTGGTGGGCAGCGATGCCCAAGGAGCGTGGATTACCGTGGCTTATCAAGCCGCGAGTCCCGATGAGCCTAGAGCGGACCGATTGTATCGGGCCGCCATTGCTTGGATTAAAAACTTTCCCCACCGCCAGCGCCAAGATGCCCTGCAAACGCGACCCGCCGCCGTAGTGGGAAAAACGTCTTACCAGGAAAACGTCGCCGCCGCCGTGCGCGCTATCCGCGAGGGCAAAGCGGAGAAAATCGTGATGGCTCGCCCGGCACGCTTCGAGTTCGCTGGGGAGGCGGGCGCGGAACGGGCGCGGGCTGCCGGCGGGGCTTTGGCTGCCCGCCTGCGCGAACGCTACCCGACTTGCTGGATTTTCAATGTCGGGGGGCTGGTCGGAGCCACGCCGGAGATGCTGCTGGAGGCTGCCTCAGGACGGGCGCATTCGCGAGTTTTGGCGGGCACGGCGACACCCGGCGAGGACGTGGATTTGGCTCACTCGGCCAAGAACCTGGCGGAACACCAGGTGGCGCTACGTTCGGTGGCCGAGCCTTTGCGTCGCATCGACCCCGATTTGGAGGCGAGCGGGCCCTACCTGTTACAGCTGCCGAATCTGACCCATTTGGCCACGGATTTGCACCTGCGGGTGCCGGCGGGCAAGACGCTGTTGCACCTGGTCGCGCAGTTTCACCCCACGGCTGCGGTGTGCGGACTGCCGCGGGAGTTTGCGCAAGGGTTCATTTCCCGGTTTGAAGCGGATCGCGGGCGTTACGCCGGGCCGGTGGGCTGGGTCGATGCCCAGGGCGGGGGCCAGTTGGCTTTGGCGCTGCGATGTGCCCAGCTCGATGCGCTCGGCGTGGAGGCCTGGGTCGGGGCGGGCATCATGGCGGATTCCGACCCGGAAACTGAATGGCGGGAAACCGGGGCAAAACTGGCGCCAATCCGTGATTGCCTGGACTTGTCGGCTGATTGACCCGCGGGGCGGGAGGATTGCCCGACCTTGCCAGATGGGCGGATAACGCGCCAATTGCAGCCCCGGCTGAGGGTATCTGCATGAACGACCGATTTCAAACCAAAATCCGCACCACAGCACCCTTGCACATTTGCAAAACCGCTGGTAGACCCGTTTTCAACTGAATCAAGGTGCGCCAAACCGAACCGAAATCGGTCATTCATGCACGCTCGCTAGATTCCCTGGCGTGGATAACTAGGGAGATTTGGGCTGTAGCTGCCAATAATGGCAGCCACAGCCCAAATCTCCCCCTTTACCACCAAACACGACCCGGACCGGTGTGTCGGGCGCGACCGGAGCAGGGGGGCGACTCAGCGAGAGGCTGGGGGGTGAGCGTTTTG
>NZ_CAMUES010000011.1 GCF_947087965.1 uncultured Mobiluncus sp. | reverse complement strand
GAAAGAAAAAACGGTTTACGTGTGCTCCAACTGCGGGGAGGAATGGCCCAAATGGGCTGGTCAATGCCGTGGCTGCGGCCAGTGGGGCACTTTGGAACAGAACGTGGTCCTGGCGAAAAGCTCCACCCGTGGGGGTACCGGAAGCGCGGTGCGCGGTTCCGGCGGCTACGGGCGTCCGGCGTCCCCGGCCAAACCCATTGGCCAGTACTCCACCGAACGGGCCGTGCGCCTGCCAACCGGGGTGGGCGAATTCGACCGGGTCCTCAGCGGCGGCATCGTACCCGGTGCGGTCATCCTGCTGGCTGGAGAGCCCGGAATCGGAAAGTCAACGCTACTGTTAGAGGTCGCCGCCCGGATTGCCCAAGGCACAATCCCACCCTCGCCCGATGCTGGTGGAAGCTCCCGGCTACGCTTGGTTTCCCCCGATTCACCGAATTCCTCCGCTGCGGATACTGAGGAAAGAACTGTCCTGTACCTTACCGGCGAGGAAACCGCCGAAGCCGTGCTGTCCCGGGCGAAACGTATCGGTGGAGTGGCAGACAACCTTTACCTGGCAGCCGAAACCCAGGTCTCACAAGCCCTGGCTCAAATCGAGACAATCAGCCCGGATTTAACCATCATCGACTCCATTCAGACCCTCACTGACCCCACTATGGACACGTCTATCGGCGGACCGGCTCAGGTTCGTGAAGTCGCGGCCCGGCTCATTGACGCGGCAAAGAGCCGGCACATGGCACTGGTCCTGGTGGGGCACGTCACCAAGGACGGAGCGGTGGCAGGCCCGCGCACCCTGGAACACCTGGTGGACGTAGTGTGCCAGTTTGAAGGCGAACGAACCGGGGAGCTGCGACTGTTGCGCGCGGTGAAAAACCGCTACGGCCCTACGGATGCGGTCGGTTTCTTTCAAATGGTCGAATCCGGCATCGAAGGCATCGAGGATCCCAGCGGCCTGTTCCTCAGCAAAACGGCCGAGCCGGTACCCGGAGCCTGCGTCACTATGTCACTGGAAGGCCGGCGCGCCCTACCTATAGAGATAGAAGCCCTAGCCACCCCTATAGCGGGCGGCTCACCGCGACGCACGGTTTCCGGCCTGGATTACTCACGCACCGCCATGATGCTGGCTGTCCTGCAAGCCCGACTAAAACTGCCTTTCGGCACTTTGGACGCTTACGTCTCTACGGTTGGCGGAGCCAGAGCGGTCGAGCCGGCAGTGGACTTGGCGGTTGCGCTCGCGGCGGCTTCAGCCGTGACGGGCCAGGTCATTGACCCTGGTTTGGTGGCTTTTGGGGAAGTTTCGTTGACCGGAGAAATCCGTTCCTGCACCTCGGTGTCTCGCCGGGTAGCGGAGGCGGCTCGGCTGGGATTCACTGGCGCTATTGTGCCGGCTGCCGCCGCGGGTGGTTTGCAGGCCCCGCGGGGATTCAAGATTCAAGCTGCCGCAAACCTGCGTGAAGCGATGAGCCTGGCCCTACGCCGCGCCCCCGCCTCGCCTCCAGACCACGAAATCTGAGTTAAACCGAAACGGAACTTTTCTCACGCATGCCGTGTCACAATGAGTACATCTCGACTACCGAAAGGACATAATATGATCCGAAAACGTTTCGTTGTCACGGTATGTGCCCTCGCTATGGCGGGAGCATCTACCATCACCTGCGCCGCCGCTAACGCTGAGGGGTTCAACCAGCTCGCGGGCACTAACCGTTACGAAACCTCCGTAGCGATTTCTCGCCACGCCTACCCCAGTTCAGCGGAAAATGTTTACCTGGCACGCGGCGATGTTTTAGCCGATGCTCTCTCGGCAGGATCCCTGCCGGGCGGCCCGATTGTTCTGGTCAATCCCCACGGCAACAACGATGCAGCCACCCAGTATGTGGCCGGTTTGAAAGTCACCGGCAAAGTCATTGCCTTGGGCGGGCCGGGCGTAGTTTCCGATGCAGCCTTGACCCAAGTGGCTGGGGATAAACCGACCGCCCGGATTTTCGGGGCTAACCGCTATGAAACTTCAGCTAAGATTGCCGCAGCTGCTTTCCCGAGCGGCGCCAAAGTGGCTTATATCGCCAATGGTGCCGGGGATGGCTCCCCCGATGCGGTAGCTGGCGGGGTTCTCACGGACGGCCCGGTCATTTTGGTCAATCCCAGCGGAAATAACGCTTTCGCCGCCAATGCGATTAAGGCACTTGGAGCTCAAAAAGTCACCGCCTTGGGCGGGCCGGGCGCCGTGTCCGCGGAGGTGCTTGCCGAAGTTGCCCAGGGGGCAGACACCGCCCGCTTGCAGGGTGAGAACCGCTACGCCACCTCCATGGCTATCGCCAACTATGCTTTCCCCGGTCACAAGGGGAACTTCTACGTGGCTCGCGGCGACGTGTTGGCTGATTCTGTTTCCGGGGGAGCGCTCCAGGACGGTCCCATTATCCTGTCCTCCACCATGCCGAACCCGGGAATGAATACCGCCGCTGGTTACGTGCATAATAACTCGGCTTCTCCCATTTTCTTAGGTGGTAGCATCTGGGATCCGCAGGTCATGCAGATGATTGCCAGCGGCACCGGATACACTCAGCCAGCTCAACCGGCTCAGCCCGCTCAACCACAGCAACCACAGCAACCAAATAATCCTGGTAATGCGGCCGGGTCCGCGGAGCAAGCCGCCGCCCAGGAGGAAGCAGATATTCATGCCGGCATTAATGCCCGGCGTGCCCAGGACGGCATCGCGCCCCTGACTCGCGACCCCGCCATGGATGCCCTCGCCCGCGCCTGGTCGCAGCATATGGCTCAAACCGGCGAATTCGAGCATTCCAATAATGCTCCTAACGGCATCCTCTCGATTCTCGGCTCGAAGTGCATGGCAGTAGGCGAAAACATTGACTGGCACATGGGCTTCTTCCCCGCTGGTCAAGGCGGCAGCAAGCACGTCACCAACTGGATTCACTCGCCCGGGCACTTCGCGAACCTGATGAACGCCGGATTCACCACCACCGGTATCGGGGTGTGGTTCGACGGGCCGAATTCGTCCTACGCGACCCAGATGTTCTGCCGGTAAAGGCTTCCCGAACAGGCAAAACACCTAACTTAATCAACTTTTCCTAACTTAATAAACTTTTTGGGGCTGGCGCACGCCAGCCCCAAAAAGCATTAATCCCAAAACAGCGCCAAACTGGCCGATTCTCAATCCGAGAACTCGATGGCTGTACCGCCGCGGGACACGGCCTCGACACGGCCCGTCTGGGAGTTACGGCGGAACACGGCGTGGGAAACCCCTGCCAGTTCCTCGGCCAACATCGTCTTTGGTTCGATAAAGAACCCGGTATCACCAGGCATAACACCGCCGGAAGGCATGTAGTAAACCTTGGTGTCGCTGTTCAAGTACAAACTGCCTTCAACAACACAGTCGTCTCCCAGCGGAACCGCCAGACCGGAGTTTGCCCCCATGTGACAGTCCTTACCCAAGGACACCCGCTTGTGAACTCCCACCGCCAAAGTGCCCGCGGTGGAGGCACCACCAGCCAGAGTCGTGCCTTCGTCCACGGTCACGCCCTGGGACAAACGTCCCTCAATCCGGGCCGCGCCCAAGGTTCCCGCGTTATAGTTCACGAACCCGGTGTAGCCAATCTCGGTACCCGGATGCAGGTAAGCCCCCAACCGCACGTTCTCGGTATTGGCAATCCGCACCCCGTCCGGGGTCACGTAGGTGGTCATCCGGGGAATCCGATCCACGCAACGAATGTTGGCGCCGATGCCGTACTTGGTCATCAGGCGCAGACGGGTTTCCTCAAAGTTCTCGTAATCACAAGCCCCCCGGCTGGTCCACGCCACCAGGTTCAGCTTGTCAAACAAGCCTTCCAGACTCAAGGTGTTGGGTTTCACCATCCGCCACGACAGGGCGTGCAAACGCAAGTAGCCATCGGGAGCGCTTTGGACATCGTCCTCCAAATCGGCACTCACGGTGATGACCTTGTTAATAATCAGGCGGGCATCGTCCTTGCCTTCCAAGTGCGCCAGCTTCGCGGTCAGTTCTTTTGCCTTCGCCTCGTCCACTTCGCCCTCATAAATGTAAGGGTACCAAGTGTCCAGCGACTTCCCGCTCTCAGTTTCGGCCGTCAGGCCCACACCCCAAACTTTCTTAACCATGTTTTTCCTTCTCTCTAATTGTCAACACTTTTCCTCACCCTCCGGTGCCGGGACACGTCAGGCGGCGCGGTAAACCGGACAGGACGGGGAAACGTAAAAGTCGATTACTTGGCAGACCGAGAACGCAGATTCTCGTAGTGACGCTCGGCGTGGCCGATGTAAACCTGACGCGGGCGAGCAATCTTGGTCGCTGGATCGGCAATCATCTCGCGGTACTGAGCAATCCAGCCCGGCAGACGACCCACCGCAAACAGCGGGGTAAACATCTTCATCGGGAAGCCCATCGCGCGGTAAATCAAGCCAGTGTAAAAGTCCACGTTGGGGTACAGGTTACGGGAAACGAAGTAATCATCGCTCAACGCGATGCCTTCCAGCTCCAGTGCCAGATCCAGCAGCTTGTCGGCCTTGCCCAGACGACTCAACACTTCGTGAGCGGATTCTTTTACGATGGCGGCGCGCGGGTCGTAAGCCTTGTATACGCGGTGGCCGAAGCCCATCAGCTTGATACCGTCTTCCTTATTCTTGACCTTTTCCACGAAGGTCTTAACTGACATGTCCGTGTCCCGCAGCTGAATCAGCATGCGCAATACCGCCTCGTTCGCCCCGCCGTGCAGCGGGCCGGCCAGCGCACCCACCCCGGAAGCCACCGAAGTGTACAGGTTCGCGTGAGAGGAGCCCACAAAACGCACCGTCGAGGTCGAGCAGTTCTGTTCGTGGTCGGCGTGCAGGATAAACAGGCGGTCCAAAGCACGAACCATCGCCGGATCAATATCAAAGGACTGGTAGGGTAGCCCGAAACACATGCGGATAAAGTCCTCGGTCAGGTCCCGAGACGCGTCCGGATACAGCTGAGGCAGGCCGGCGGCACGCTTCGCGATGGTTGCGACCATGACGGAGAGTTTGGCCAACAGTTGAATCGTGGCTTCTTCAAGCTGTTCAGGTTCGAGGGGGTTCAAAGTGTCCTCGTAGTAGGTCGCCAGACCGGCAACGCCCGCCTGCAGGATTGACATGGGGTGACCATTCGAGGGGAAAGCCGTAAAGAACGCCTTAAAGTCCTCGGGCAACAGACGGTTGCGCTTGATTTTGTGGGTGAAGGTTTCCAGGGACTTCGCGTCGGGCAGGTCGCCATAAATCAAGAGGTAGGCGACCTCTACGAAACTGGATTCCCGAGCCAGTTCCTCAATGGGGTAGCCGCGGTAGCGCAGCACCCCGTTAGCGCCGTCGATGTAAGTAATCTTGGATTCGCAGTTGGCAGTATTGCCGAAACCGTAGTCCAAAGTGACGTTGCCAGTACTGCTCAACAGTTTGTTGATTTCAAGACCGTTGTTGCCTTGCGTGGCCTGGTGAAAAGGGGTATCCAACCGTTTCTGGTCAGATTGGATAAAGTACTCTCCGTTATTCTCACCCATGAGATTCCTCCTCAATGATTTTTATTTTCATATAAGCGCTGGTCCGGCAGCATTGCCAGGCTGGGGAGCTTTAGGACTTAAGTCCTTAGGACTATAGTACCCCCGTTACCCGCGTTTCGTCCAATAGTGTTTGCCGAAATTAAATAAAAATCACCAGGGCGGTGCAGTTTCACTCTGCACCGTACCGTACGTTGAGGAGGCGTTCAGTCAAGCCTCGTAAAGGCACCAATCCTGGTGCCGGAATCAACCCTGGGGAGGTAGCGCGGCCACCATCGGGTCATCCTTGTCGACCTTGCCCACTACGGAGGCCCCGCCGGGGGTTGGGTTATCAAAATCAGCAAAAAACTCTCGATTGGCCCGCAAGAAGTCCGTCCACGGCGCGGGCAAGTCATCCTCGTAATAGATTGCCTGCGGCGGGCACACCGGCTCGCAAGCCCCGCAATCCACACATTCCAGCGGGTTGATGTACAGAGTGCGTTCGCCCTCATAAATACAGTCGACCGGGCACTCGTCGACACAAGCCTTGTCTTTCACGTCCACACAGGGTTGAGCTATCACGTAAGTCATGAATCTATCCTACCCCGTGTCGTCAGGTTCTCCTGTCGGCTAGTCGTCTGTGCTTGGGGACGCAGCGGCGCCTTCACTAGCTTTTTGCGCGGCTAAATCTTTCGCACACACCACCGCGTTATCCGGCGCGTAAGTGTGAGTGTAGGTCTTGGAATCGACCTTTTTCCCATCCAAGTAGCGGGTACGCGTGTTGCTGACGGTAAAACCAGGCTGGCCCGCCCCTGATGGCACACACTTGGACCAATTGTTGATGGTCTGTTTCGGCTGCACATAGTTTGTCCGCGCACTTTGTGTTGACTCAACGGTGTAGTACTTGGTGCCCCAGATACGCATATGCAGCTGACCCCCGCCGGTCCATCCCTGCAACACCACAGCCGTTGGATTCGGGTTTTTCCACTTCAAATCCAGAGAACCGGTCCACAGGGTGCATTCGCGTCCAGCCGGATAGCGGGTGAAGTAAACCCCGTGAGGATTGAACTCAATCAAATCCATTCCTGCAAACCAGGCCGCATTCAAGGCCGTGACGCACATCTGGGACAGACCACCGCCGATAGCTGTGGTGTGCACACCGTTTTCAAAGACCCCCGAAGCTCGCCAACCATTCTCGGGCGTCAACGGCCCTAGGTCACGTTCCAGGGAAAAGTCCTGTTTCGGGAGATACATTTTCCCAGTCAGAATCTGAGCCGCCCTGGTCAGATTACTGGTCCGCACACTGTCGGCAGTCAGCGGGGTGGCAAACTCCCCAATAATCTCTTTTACTCCGGCTTTATTGGCATCATCGGTAGAAAACTGGGGAGGAATCGGAGTCAAATCAACACTGACCTCACGGTTTTCCCCGGAAGTTGCTCCCAAGGCCACCCGGTCGGCCAATTCTTTCGGATCAAGTTTGGTTCCGTCCACAGACGCCACCACCTGCGGAGATCCGGAACTAAAACTGAAACGAGCGTTAACCGGCTCCTTTTCCAAGCCCTTGGTGCTTCCCAAAGTGAATTTCTTTAGTTTCTCCCCGTCAAAACTGGCTTTCAGCTCCTCACCGCGCAGAGACCAACTGACGTCCTGACACAGTTCAGCAGGGGGAATTTCCAGGCTTTGCCCGCCGACATTGAGCTTCACCGGGGCGCTCATCAGGGTCTTCGCCTCTCCCTCGATGGCAGCGTCCAACTGGGCTTGGGTGGATTTCGGGGCACTAGACTTGCCCGGAAGGTTCAGGGGATCCCCTTGCTTCCACCACGATGTTTGTAGCAGGGCGGTGGCGGCTTTCAGATTCAGCTCACGTCCCGGACCGGGCTTGACCGGCTTTAGTTGACCCGCCTGACAAGTAAAACCAGCTTCCTGCGGCGCGGACTTTAGATCCGCGGCCGCCGCGGAAACGGCTTTATAAAGCGCTTTTTCATCAATCTTCGATTTCAGGTCCAGCGCGCCGGCACCACCGATATGAGCAATAATCTTGACGGGACTCAAGGAGAAATCGGCGACCTCATGCACGGAAGAGGTGAAATCAGGCTGCAGCCCCGCCACAGCCGGATCGATGTTCGCCGTTTTGGCGCCCAGTTTCACCGGGAACTGCTGCTTCAGCTTGTCCCCCAAATCGGAATCGAGCTTCTTAATGGCGGCATCGGGAGTCATTCCACCAACAGAAACCCCCGCGATAGACGACCCTCGGGGCATACTGCCCGACACGGCTACGGCCACCCCCACGTAAGCCAAGGCTAAAACTCCAATGGCCGCGCCGATAAACACAGGAAACCTGCCGCTGCGTTTCTTGTCCTGCGCAAAACCGGGGAACATTTCGGTGGCGTTGGTAGTCCGCGCCCCACCCGGCGCTTTTCCTACCGGTCTAGCGGGTCGGGGAACGGGCCGGGGCATGGCAGGACGCGACCCTTTGGGGGAGGCACCTGGCCTCGCACCTTTATTCACGTCTGGTTTGCCCATCGAATCCCCCCGCGGTATCCGCTCTTGGTATATCCGCCGAATTACTGCTCACGGCGACGACGCGCCGCATCTTTGTAGCGTGTTTCCGTATCTAAGATTACCTTACGAATCCGCACAGCTTCAGGAGTTACCTCGACACATTCATCATTTCCGGCAAATTCCAGGCTTTCCTCGAGTGTAAAGTTCATCGGCGGGGTCAGGCCTTCAAAAGCGTCCTGGGTGGAGGAACGCATGTTAGTCTGCTGTTTTTCCTTGGTAACGTTGACAATCATGTCCTCGCCGCGCGGGTTCTCACCCACGACCTGGCCCTCATATACCTGCGAGCCGGGCTGAATGATGAAGTTGCCGCGCTCCTGCAGTTTAATCATGGCGTAGGGGCTGGCTTTCCCGGCGCGATCCGCGATGAGCGAGCCGGTCGCACGCCCCTCGATGTCGCCTTGCCATGGCGCCCACCCGGAACTGACCGAGGAGGCAATCCCGGTGCCACGCGTCTCGGTCAAAAACCGCGTCCGAAAACCAATCAAACCGCGGCTCGGAACAGTAAATTCCAGACGCACCCAGCCGGTTCCGTGGTTGGTCATCGTGTTCATCTGACCTTTGCGTGCCGCCAGCAGCTGCGTCACCGTTCCCAAGTGTTCTTCCGGGACGTCCACGGTCAAGGCCTCCATCGGCTCCATCAGTTTGCCGTTTTCTGTCTTGGTCACAACCTGCGGTTTCCCGGCGGTCATCTCGTAGCCTTCCCGGCGCATCTGTTCGACCAAGATTGCCAAAGCCAGCTCGCCGCGCCCCTGTACCTCCCAGGCGTCCGGGCGCCCGATATCCACAATCCGCAGGGACACGTTACCCACCAGTTCCCGCTCCAAGCGGTCCTTGACCTGGCGCGCGGTAACTTTTGCATCCTTTACCCGCCCGGCGAAGGGAGAAGTATTGATGCCAATCATCATGGAAATCGCCGGCTCGTCCACCCGAATCAGCGGGAGGGGACGCGGGTCGTCCACGTCAACTAGGGACTCGCCGATGGTGATATCCTCGATGCCGGCCACTGCGACAATATCCCCGTACTTTGCCGACTCGGCAGGAACCCGTTCCAGGCCGTGCGTGGCCAGCAGCTGGGTAATCTTCACAGTTTCCACCATGCCGTCCTGGCGAGCCCAACCGACCGTCTGACCTTGCCGAATGGTTCCGTTGTGAATCCGCAGCAGTGCCAGGCGGCCCAGGAATTGAGACGCGTCGAGGTTCGTGACGTGCGCCTGCAGCGGTGCGTCCGGATCGTAGGTGGGGCCGGGAATATGCTGCAAAATGGCTTCAAACAGGCACTCCAGGTCGCCGTCAGGGACGTTGCCGTTGCCGGGATTCGTCAGGGACGCCGCCCCAACCTTTGCCGAAGCGTAGATAATCGGCAGGTCCAGCAGCTGATCCAGGTCCAGACCGTCCTCACCGAGTTCCCCGCTGGCTTCCAAGTCAGTGGCCAGCGTCAGCAGCAGGTCGGTCGCTTCGGAAACGACTTCGTCGATACGCGCGTCGGGACGGTCGACCTTATTAATAACCAACACGACAGGCAGTCGCGCCGCCAACGCCTTGCGCAACACGAAACGAGTCTGGGGCAGAGGGCCTTCGGAAGCGTCCACCAGCAACACTACCCCGTCTACCATCGACAGACCGCGCTCGACCTCCCCGCCAAAATCGGCGTGACCGGGGGTATCGACCACGTTGATGGTGACGCCCTGGGGGCATCCGCTCTCTACGGCTGCCGGGCCGGAATACTTGACCGCCGTGTTCTTTGCCAGGATAGTGATGCCTTTTTCGCGCTCCAGGTCGCCCGAATCCATGACCCGTTCCGGGCCGTCCGCCCGGAGTCCCTCGGCGTGAGCCTGTTTCAACATGGCGTCGACCAGGGTCGTTTTCCCGTGATCAACGTGCGCGACGATGGCGACATTTCGGATATCTTGACGCTGTGCCATAAACCCTTTTCTGTAGTTACCGGTTTTCCTAAAACAACGTCCTATTGTAACGCCGCTTACTCGCCGGTGAACAACGGAATCTTGGCGCCGGGAATCGCGTCAATCAAATCCCTGGTGTAAGCCTCGGCCGGGTGGTCAAAGATTTCGTCAGTCAAACCGGTTTCCATAACCCGACCCTCCTGCATCACCACCACGTCATCAGCCATCTGACGCACTACCGCCAAGTCATGGGTGATGAACAGGTAACTGATGTGTTCCCGGTGCTGAATCTCAGCCAACAGCTGCAAGATCTGTTCCTGCACCAACACGTCCAGGGCGGAAACGGCCTCATCCAAAACGATAATCTCGGGACGCAACGCCAACGCTCGGGCAATCGCGACACGCTGACGCTGACCGCCGGACAGCTCCCCGGGGTAGCGGCGCATCGCCGAACGCGGCAGGGCTACCGCATCCAACAGCTGAGCCACACGCTCCTCACGAGCCTTCCGGTCACCCTTCCGATGTACCAGCAGCGGTTCCTCGATACAGCGGTAGACGCTAAACATGGGATCGAGCGAGCCGTAGGGGTTCTGGAACACTACCTGCATTTTCGCCCGCATATCGAACAGTTCACGTTTGTTCAGGGTAGACAGGTCGGTGCCTTCGTAATAAACCTTTCCCGAAGTGGGATCCAGCAGGTTTAAGATGATGTTCGCCACCGTGGATTTCCCGGAACCGGATTCGCCCACCAGCGCCAAGGTCGTGCCTTTGCGCAGACCAAAAGACACATCATCGACTGCCTTGAGCTTTTTAGCCGTGCCCTTTGCCCCGCGCACGTCAAAAATCTTGGTCAAGTTTTCGACCCGGATGATTTCTTCGGTATATTCCTCGCGGCTGGCTCCGAAAGTCAGCAGCTCGTCAGAGACTTCTCCGCGTTGCTTGGCTGCTTGGATACGGTGTGAAGCCAAGGACGGTGCAGCGCTGACCAGGCGCTTCGTGTAAGGGTGCTGCGGCTGTTTCAAGATGTCCAGAGCCGGACCGGATTCCACCACACGCCCCCGGTGCATGACGACCAGGTGCGAAGCCCGTTCGGCCGCCAGACCCAAGTCGTGAGTGATAAACAGTACCGAGGTACCGCGCTCCTGCGTCTGGTTCTGCAGGTGATCGAGGATACGCCGCTGCACCGTGACGTCCAGGGCGGAAGTCGGTTCGTCGGCAATCAACAGCCGCGGATCAGCAGCCAAGCCAATCGCGATGAGGGCGCGTTGGCGCATCCCGCCGGAAAACTCGTGCGGATATTGCTTCGCGCGCCGTTTCGCGTCAGGAAGTCCCGCTTCCTCCAGCAGTTCCACCACCCGGTCATTCTCTTGACCTTTAGCTTTACCGTTAGCCCGGAGCGCTTCGCGCACCTGGAAACCGATTTTCCACACCGGGTTCAGGTTTGACATGGGGTCTTGGGGCACCATGCCGACATGCGAACCGCGCAAATCAACATATTGGCGCCGCCCCAACTTGGTGATGTCGTGACCTTGGAACAAGATTTTGCCGCCCACGACTTTGCCTGTACCGGGAAGCAACCCGATAATGGCAGCCGCCGCCGTAGACTTCCCCGAACCGGACTCGCCCACAATAGCGATGGTCTGACCGGGATAGACACAGAAGTTTGCCTTGCGCACGGCGGGAACCATGCCGGTGGAGGATCGGAAAGCAACCTCCAAATCGATGACTTCCAGCAAGGGTACAGTCAGACCGGCTTTCACTGCCGCGTAGGATTGCGAGCCCAGAATCAGTTCGTCTTGGGTATCTTCCATCTCCGCGGCAGTAGCCGCTTTATCGATACCTTCCAGTTCCTGAGTTACCACCGGCATTCCAGAAGCTTCTGCAGCTGCCTCGCTGAGGTTATTTGTAGTGTCGCTCAACGTTACTTCCTCGCTTTCGGATCGAGGGCATCGCGGACCACGTCACCCATCATGATGAAGCTCAAAACGGTCATGGCCAGGGCGCCAGCCGGATAGAACAGGACGGAGGGATTTTGACGCAGCGCTGATTGGGCACGCGAAATATCCCCACCCCAGCTGACCACATCGGAAGGCAAGCCCACCCCCAGGAAGGACAGGGTCGCTTCTGAAACGATGAACGTCCCCAGAGCCACGGTGGCGTAAACAATCATCGGAGCGGTCGCGTTGGGAACAATGTGGCGCAAAATAATACGAATCTTGCTCTCGCCCAGGGCCTTGGCGGCGTTGACGAATTCTTCAGTCTTGGTTTGCATCACGGCCCCGCGGGTAATTCGCGCTATTTGCGGCCACCCGAACACCGCCAACACTAATACCACGGTAAAGATGGTGCGGTTTTCGCGGAACATCTGCATCACGACGATACCCGCCAGCAAGAACGGCACCGCGAAAATAATGTCTGTAATACGCGACAAAATCGAGTCGAGCCAGCCTCCAAAGTAACCAGCCAGTGTCCCGAATGTGCCACCAATCAGCACCACCACCACGGTGGTGAGGATTCCCACAATCACAGAAGCACGTGCCCCGTAAACGGTTCGCGCCATAATGTCGCAGCCCTGACGGTCGAATCCGAACGGGTGTCCGGCACTGGGCTGACCGTAAGAGTTCTTTAACTCGCAAAACTTCGGATCCACGCTGGTGAACAGGCTGGGAAAAGCCGCCAGCATGATAGCGAACAAAATAATGGCAGCCGCCACCCAGAACAGGGGACGTTTGCGCAGGTACTTCCACGCCTCTCCCCACATGGAGGAGGGAGCGCGGTCATCAGCTACGGCGTCTACCGCCCCCAGACCGGTTTCGTCGATTTCTGAAACGTAGTGGGACTGTCCGGGCAAAGTTTTCGTTTCCACAGTGCTCTCGTTTTCGTTTGCCATTTCCCCCTCCTTACTCATAGCGAATCCGCGGATCCAGAAGGGCGTACATCAGGTCAACGATTAAGTTCGCCAAAATGTAGACCATCACCAGCACGGTGGTAAAGGATACGACTGTGGCAGGTTCACCTTTGATGATGGCCTGGTAGATGTTGCCACCAACACCGTTGATAGCAAAAATACCTTCGGTCACGATGGCACCGCCCATCAATCCCCCTAGGTCAGCCCCCAGGAATGTCGCGACCGGAATCAGCGAGTTACGCAGGATGTGTACCCGGATGACTCGTCCGGGACGCAGGCCCTTGGCATAAGCGGTACGCACATGGTCCGCCGACACGGTCTCGGAAACGGACTGACGGGTCAAACGCAGCACATACGCGAAAGACACCGCCCCCAACACGATGGCAGGCATCAGCAGCCTTTCGAAAGATGTGTTTGCCCCCACGGTAGTGGGTAGCCACCCCAGCTTCACCCCTATGAGGAACTGCATCACGAAACCAATGACAAAGGTCGGCACGGCAATGACGAACAGCGAAACCACCAAAACCGTGGCGTCAAAAATACCACCGCGCTTCAGACCCGCAATCGTCCCGAAGGCAATCCCAAAAATCGCCTCAAACGCCAGCGCCATCAACGCCAACTTGATGGTCACGGGGAAAGCTGAAGCCATGACTTCGGTGACTTCCCGACCTGAGAATGTCAGCCCGAAGTCTAGGGTAAAGATGCCTTTGAGATAGAGCAGATATTGGATAATGAATGGCTGATCCAAGTGGTAACGCCGGCGCATAGCGGCGGCGGCGGCTTCACTTAAACCACGATCGCCGCCCAGGGCTTGGATTGGATCACCAGGCATCAAGAACACCAGCGCGTAGATGAGCAGAGTAGCCCCCAACATCACCGGAATAATCTGCAGGAGCCTGCGGCCGAGATATCTGCCCACGGCGCCTCCTTGTCAATAATCGAAATAACGTAATGATTCTACCCCGATTAGGTAGTGAAAACGTAACTGCGGCCTGGGAGTGATATTTCCCACCCAGGCCGCAGTCGTTCAATTTTCAGGCTTTTATGGCGGTCTTTCGACACGTCAAATCAAGCTCAAATTATCGCCAAATTACTTGGTGATGTCGAAGTACAACGGCTTGGAGTGCCAGTCGAACTGGACGCCCTGCACGCCCTCTGCCCAACCGCCGTTGACGTTGGAGTACCACAGCGGAATCGTCGGCAATTCCTTCATCAGGATTTCCTGAGCCTGATCGTAAATCTTAAAGGCTTCCTTTTGATCAGAGGTGTTCAGAGCCTGCTTCAACAGGTTGTCGAAATCCGGGTTGGAGTAATCGCCGTCATTGGAAGAACCGCCGGTGCCGTAGAGCGGTCCGAGGAAGTTGTAAGGCGAGGGGTAGTCCGCCTGCCAACCGGTACGGAACGCCGTCTTAATGGTGCGCTTGGTCACTTCGTCACGGATGGACTTAAAGTCGGGGTAAGGCGCACCCTTGGCTTCAATATCCAAAGTGTTCTTAATGGAGTTCATGACTGCGTCAACCCAGGCCTGGTGTCCACCATCGGAGTTGTATGCCAGTTGCAAATCGCCAGTCCACGGTTCAATCGCGTCAGCCTGCTTCCACAGTTCCTTGGCCTTTTCGGGGTTGTACTTCAGTACCTCGTTGCCGGCCAGCGAGTCGTTGTGACCGGGGATAACCGGGGCAATGAAGTCAATGGCCGGGGTACGCGTACCCTGGAAGATGGTCTTGCAGATTTCTTCACGGTTGATAGCCATGGAGATAGCTTGCAAGCGCAGTGCTCCAGCTTCACCCTGCAAACGAGTGTCAGACTTCGGGAAAGTGAAGGACTGGAATATAGCGGAAGGCTCGTTAACCGAGCGGTCGCCCAATTCGTCCTGGTAGGTTCCGAATGCAGAGTCCGGAATAGCATCCAATACGTCCAAAGCGCCCGACTGCAAATCGTTGTAAGCCGCGTCCTGGGTGGAATAGAACTTTAAGGTCACCCCGCCGTTCTTCGGCTTACGATCGCCCTTGTAATCCGGGTTCGGAATCAATTCAATCTGTTCATTGTGCTTCCAGGAATCCTTCTTTACCAGGTAGGGGCCGTTGGTGATGGGGTTTTCGCCGTAAGCCTTGACCTTGGCCGGGTCACCGATACCGGCCTCCGGTAGCGGGTAGAACGCCGAGTAGCCTAAACGCAGCGGGAAGTCAGATTCCGGCTGGTTCAAAGCCACGGTAAAGGTCGTGTCGTCCACCACGTTCAGACCGGACATATCCAAATCGCCAGCACCATTCGGATCCGCCTCAGTAGCGGCTTCTGCAGCCTTCAGCGCTTCGTCGTAGCCCTGGATGGACTCAAAGAAGCTGGCGTTAAGCATGTTATGCTTCACGGCCTGGTTCCAGGCATCCACGAAAGACTTGGAGGTCACGGGAGTGCCATCCGAGAACTTGGTATCGCCCTTAATTTTCACAGTCCAGTTCTGGTTGTCGTCAGATGTAATCGATTCGGCAACTTCCATCTGGGGGTTGCCTTTGGCATCGTAGTATTCCAGACCAGCGAAGATGTGATCCAGAATCAAACCGCCGCCGGTTTCATTAGTGTTAGCGGGAACCAGCGGGTTCTGGGGCTCGGAATCATTACCCACAATTATCGCATTGGCACCAGTTTTGCCATCAGCACTGCCGCCGTCAGATCCAGGGCCGCAAGCAGTCATCGTCAATGCCAGGGCTGCCGCAGCAGCGATGGCAGTTAGTTGCTTCTTCACGAGGTTAGCCTCCAAAGATATCCTCAGCTTGGCGCCAACAGCACCAGAGCCGAACTTTCGGGTAATACCACTTTTGTGGCACGAGGCTAGTTTACAGGCAAAACCTAAATATAACTAAAAACATACCCGTCTTTTACCTTTGATGCGGCTTTGGTGTGGCTCCCGTGCGGCTTTGATTCAGCTCTAAACCGGCTCTGGTTAGCGCCTATAGTGCGTTAAACCTATTTATATGGGGCGGTGTGTCATATATGACACACCGAGAGTTTAAATAGGTTTTATTTAGGCTTTTTTGGAAATCGGGCTTTCGGAGCCCCCCTGGCGATTTGGACGGCGGTTTCTTGGTGGGTTTCGGGGTGGGCGTGGATTATAGGGGGAGAATAGCCGGGTAGCTGCCATTATTGGCAGCTACCCGGCTATTCTCCCCTTTTAGGCACAACCGTGCGAGTATCCCCTGACTCTCGCCGACGTTTGCGCGGTGCTGCTTGGCTAAGCGCGAGGCGAGGAGCACAGGGCGGCGGCAGGCTCGCCACGCAAAACCGCTGGCCGTCGCAGGTCTCCACCGACATTGTGCAAATGAAAATGATGCCCGGCACAAGCCGGACATCATTGCTAGCGGAGGATGGGGGATTCGGCGTGAGAATGGTTATTACGTGCGGATTTGCTTGTTTAAATCTGCAACGTGGGCTATATGAGGGCTTATGGAGCGGAAAATATGGACACTGTGGAAAGAAATTTATCCGTATAGGATACGTTCTCTGGAACTATCCTATGCGGACAACTGGACAACCGAACCACTTAATGGTGTAATTAAGTGTTCCGTTGTACATAGGGGTGAGTCATGGGAAACGCTTTAGCTACGGGTCAAGGTGGGGTGGTGACTACGGCGGAAGTGACTGAGGCGGGATTTCGCCGGGAGTCCTTGGGTAACCTCGTGAATGAAGGAAAGTTAGAACGGTACAGTCGCGGGATTTACACTGTCGTTGACGAATGGCCGGACGAGATGGTGTTGTTGCAGCGGCGGTACACGCGGATGGTGTTCTCCCATGAAACCGCCCTCTACTTGCACGGGCTAGCGGATACGGCTCCGAGCCGTTACACGGTGACGGTTCCCTCGGGATATAACCCCCGCAGTCTGGCGGACCAGGATTTGCAGGTTTACCGCTGCAACCGGAAACTGTATCCGTTGGGATTAACAACGACAGTCACTCCGTATGGCAATGGGGTGGCGGCGTATGACCGGGAGCGTTCATTGTGTGACCTGTTCAGGGGGCAGGACGTTGTGACGGAGCAGATAAACTTTGCCATGCGGGAATATCTGGATTCACCGGAGAAGAACTTACCAAAACTGACAGACTATGCGGCGAAGCTGCGGGTTGCCGGTCGGGTTGATACCTATTTGAGGACGGTACTGTGAAGAACATGATGCAGCTGAAAGCCCTGGTGAAGAACTACGCCAGGAAGTACGGACTCAACGAGCCTGTCACTATGCAGGTTTATATGATGCAACGCTTGTTGGTGCGGATAGTCGCGTCGGAGCACCGGAATGATTTGGTGGTTAAAGGTGGTTTCCTGATGGGAGCCTTGGCAGGCTTCGAGGCTAGGTCAACCAAAGACCTCGACACGACCGCTTGGCATACCGCAGTGAATGAAGAATCCGTGCGGCTGATGTTTACCGAGATTTGCGGTGTGGATGGTGGAGACGGGATTACTTTCAAAGTTGAGGGTATCAAAACCATTACTGAACAACGCCGCTACCACGGAGTCAAAGTGAATCTGGTTGCGGTTTACGAGGGGATGCGGGTTCCTTTGTCGGTTGATGTCACTGCTGGTGACCCGATAACACCAAATCCGGTGAAACGGGTATTCCCGCTGATGTTGGAAAGCGAGGTCGTGGAAGCCTGGTCTTACCCCACTGAAACGGTACTGGCAGAGAAGCTGGAAACTGTACTGTCACGGGGAACCGCCACCAGCAGGGCGAAAGACTTTTACGACCTTTACGTGATTGCTTCCATTCCGGATTCTTACGATGCCAGGCTGCTAAAGGAAGCGTTGCGGAACACGACGGAGGCCAGGGGAACTTCGCCTGTTATGGACGATGCGGCGGCTACGCTTCGGCAAATCGAACAGAGCAACAACCTGCGGAAGACTTGGCGGAGCTTCCAGGAATCCAACCACTACGCCGCAGGCATTACCTTTGAGGATTGCTGCCGAGTTTTGGGGGATTTTGTTGAGGAGTTGCTCTAATTCCAGATGCTGCTTATTCGACTTGGGGGGGCATGACCCCTCAAGCCCCCCAAGTCACCACTCAAGTCGAGAGACTGTTAGAGAAGTTAAAAGCAGGTCAGGAATTATCTGCTAAAGAACTAATAGACTCTTTGAGATTAGCGAGTTGTGCTTACTTCCGTAAGGCGTATATGGTACCTGCCCTAGAATCAGGCTTGATAGGAATGACTATTCCCGATAAGCCGCAATCGTAGAACCAAAAGTATCGAATTTATCGGTATCTGTATGACTTAATTTGCCAATTAAGCGTCCGGTGGTACACCCGGAAATTCTGGTGTTGATATTTACGCTATTGCTTTAACGCGGTGTTTTTCAATGTATTCAGCAACATCTTCGTGGCTGAACCTGATGTACCCGTCATCTACAAATCCGATTTGGCGGCGGTCTTTGAGGAGATAAACCTTTGAGCGGGAAATGTTAAGAATTTCGGCAACCTCGGTTGCTTTAAGCAGTTTTTTGTTTAGCTCAGTCATGTTTTGTCCTTTCTCTTGTGTGAACTTATAGGCAGTCACCTTTCTTGTGTATCGAGCCTTTTTTTAAGCTCTAGTTTTATTATGCAATATAAATGCGTTTGAACCAACGATTTGGGTCTGAACTTTACCGTACACCCCCTGTGCCGCCCTGGTCTCCGTCCTGGTCTTCCCGGTGTCCTTGTTGTACACCTCATAAGTCGCTTTCGGCAAGAACTGTTTCGGGTTGGACGCGACCACTACTGGTTTCGCTATCGTTAACGTGACCGGGGTGCCGTCGCGTTTCATAGTGATACGTCCGGAGGAGTCCACGAACCTGGTTTTCGCGTTGCCTTTCTCATCAGTCGCAGTCAGTTTCACGGACTTCACGCCCCCGACGGTCTGCCCCCAGTCGGAGACGAACCCGTTGGCGTTGCCGAACAAGGTCGGCCTGGACGGGATTAATGCGGACTTCTCATCTGTGGAATTTTTCAGGTTAGAAAGGTTGGATTCGCATCTGACGGCTGTGCCGGAGATACCTACACCGGGCACCGCGAGACAGTCGGACATGTTGTAGGCGTAAGGTAAGCCGGTACGCGGGTTAACTATTTCCTTTTCCGGTATTTCCGCCCCGACGCCTTTACGTCCCGAATCGTAGTAGAATTTAGAATCGTCGAAGTTGCAGGTGTTCATCAGGTCCATGGTCTGGTAGTACTGCTCTTTCGCTTCCTCACCATTTAAGTTGTTGTCTACGATGGCGGTGCCGTCGGAATCAATAGTCATTATCGGGTTAATAACTTCAGACCACACGTAGCCTTTCCAGCGTCCGAACGCCCCCGGGGGGAACGGGATGAACTGGGATTGCACGTCCACCCCGCCCTTCTTAGGCACCCCGTTCGCGGCGGCACGGTGCGTAGTAATGCCGTATTGGAGAGAACGCCCGAAAGTAATCGTGTTGTCCGACTTGCCGCCCTTGCCGAAGTTAGAAGACTGCCCGGCAGAAACCGAGTCTATCCCGTCCAGACCTTTAAAGAACGTGTCCGCTTTCGTCACGTTTTCCGCGTAGCCTTTCAAGGGGTTCACGAGGGGTTTCTCGAAGATTTCCCGGTTCTTCTTTAGGTCTTCCGGTTCTATCTTGTCAAGGTCAGCCCCGTCAATCATGCCTTTCGTGGTCGCCTTCCACACCCAACTGCGGTAGTTTTTGTTACCGATACGGGTGTTTTCGCCGCCCGAAGAAGTGTTCCATACGTACGAGGTTCCGTCGTTGCCGTTCTCGTCAGCCTGCGGCAGCCCGCCTTGTTTAGACAAGGTGTCGGAGCCGAACTGTCTTTCCCTCGCCCCCTTCAGAATCATGTCCCGGTCTGCCTTTTCAAGGAACCCGGAGTCCACCATGTTCTTCAGGGCACCCTCCATGTCGCCGGTCTCCGTGTCCTGATGGAACACTGGCTTCCCGTCGCCGTCCTGTACGTATTTCCCAGTGCCGATAGGGGTGGTTCCGAGGTCGTCGCCGGGTTTATGTAGTCCGTCTTTAAAGTCGCCTGCGGCAGCCTTCATCTGTCCTTCGTTACCGAACTGGAAGTAGGAGTTGTCGCACGCCCATACTAAATCAGCGTTGTTTCCTAAAACTCCCGTCTTATAGTTCAGTTTCGGTTCGCTTTCTCCCTGGAAACCGGTGCCCACACCTTTCGCGGCGTTCTTGTAAAACTCAGAGTTCTTGTACTCGTCTGTCTTGTCGTAGGGCACCCCGAAATCAGTCATCACCTGAGAAGTATCCGGGTCATCAGAGTTGGTTTTCGCCCAGTGGATACGGTTCTTCCCAGGAGTCATGTCGATAGACCGGTCGCCGAACTCAGTCTTCTTCAACAGCATGTCGCGGGTCTGGTTGTTCGAGGTCTTCGGCCCGTCAATCTGGTCGCTCCACGCCTGGACCGCAGTCACGCAGCGGCCAGCCGCACCCGCGTCAGTCGCGGAAGCTTTAATACTGAATTTGTAAATACAACCGGGGGATGCCATCACGTAGTTGGGGTGGGACTTCCACCATTTATCCATCTCGTTCCAGATTTGACCGCCACGCTTCACCGCAATGTATTTCGAGGACGCACCATCGCCGCCTCCTAAGTCGGCAGCCGCGTAGGCCCCGCCGTCCCAATTGTTGATAGAGCTATTGGTTTCCTTGATGTAGTTCTCGAACGGCATGTTCACTCCCGGAGAGTAGTAGTCACAGGCTTCACGCCCGACCGGGGTTTGAGTCATGCCCGCACCCGCAACCGAAATCAGTTGCACGTCGACTTCCGGCTTAAAGTTGCGGTTCGGGAAATCCTTGGGGTACCTCTCAGTAAAATATTGATGCAGGTCACGGTCGCCCATCCGCCCGTACTTATATTTCAAAAACGCTTCAATAATGGAGTTGCCTTTCAGCTCCTTACGGATGCCGCGTTCAGTATCATCCAACATCCAATCACCCGGAGCCCGGCACAGTTCACCTGCCCCCTGAACCTGTCCTGGGGCAAAGTACCCCACGGTCAAACGGCGGTGGACGTCAACGGAGCGGTATGCTTCCAGGCACTTGTCACGCACTCGCTCGCCCTTAGAGTTGGTCGTGTAAGACCACTCGGTGCACTTGCACAAGCCAGGGGTAGGCGTGCCACCGGCGGGCTGATTGGCGGGAACCATGTTCCCGGTGCCGGAGGGCGGGGCTTTAGGAACGTCTGGTGGTGGGAGTGGGTCGACCGGGTCAGGTACAACCTTATTGAATATTTGGCTGTCCGGCTGGTCGCTGAATTCCAGGTAAGCCTGTCCTTGGGCTTTCCACTGGTCCCATTTGGCGCCCAGCTTCGCATACCACGAGGGCGGAGCTCCTTTCCCACCACCTTCTGTAGTGGACTTCAAGCTGCCAGAGGCGTTCGCCTGGGGCAGGTCTGTCGGATTTTCGGTGAACGGCGTTATCGAAGCCAGGGCAGTCACCGACAACGCCCCCGCAGCAATAACCGCCAAAAGTTTATTTCTGATGGTTCCCATTTCTATCTCCTCGCTTCCAAAACCGGGAAAACAACCGAGCCTTTGTACTCCTAATATCGTTCGACACGGGTTTTTCGGGGCACCCAACCGACAGGGCAAGCAAAAACCCCGGTCGCTATGGGAAGCAACCGGGGTTTGCCGTATTCACTTATCAGTTAATGACCGCGTACTTGTCGGGGTTAGCGGCTTCCCCGCCAATGAACACCAGATTCTTAGTACCAGCCGGAACCTTCAAGGTATCGGAGTTGGGATTTGCCAAAACCAGCAACTGTCCGGTGGAAGCTGCCAGCGGACCCGCAGCAAGAGCATCAGCAAAATTCGTGCCTACGGCCACCATCACGGTGTCTCCGCCTCTCCATACCGACCAATTCACCAGCTTGTTCGCCGTGTCATACCGGTCTTTCCCATCAAACCAACCCGACATGGACACGCCCATGTTCGCCATCAACTTGTCGGTTTGCGCCCCTACCGCGTACGGCCGGGTTCCCGCCACCACGCGATTCACCTGCTCCGGGGTATCCGCCAACACTACTGCGGCTCCAATCTTCGCCGCGACAGCGGAGGCAGCTAGGGCGTCAGGGAAATTCCTACCGGTCGCCACGAACACATGCGGCTCGCCCCGAGCATTCAGCTTCAACTTGCCAGTGTTCTTCATGTGCTCGTATACCTTGAACGCGGTGTCGTACCTGTCGGTTCCGGCAATACGTTCCACCTGGATTCCCGCTGTTTTCAGCGAATTCTCTACACCTTGGCTGACAGCACCGGTTCCGCCAACAATAGTGACCTTGCTGGTTCCCACGGACTTCAACTTGCTTAGAGTCTCCGGTTCGATAGCGTTCGTGCCCATGGTTAGGACTACGCCGGACTTGCTGGCACCAGCCAAGGCACCCGCCACGAGGCCGTCGGGGAAGTTGCGACCTGTCGCCAGCACCACATCGGACTTGTTCTGTGCGTTATCTAGCAACATTGTGGATGTCGAGACGCGGGTAATGCCGCCGATACGCGACTTGCCTACTTGGATGCCCTGCGGCTTGGGCTGTTGGGGCTGTTGAGGTTGCTGGTTGCTCAATGGCACCCCATGTGCTTGCAGCCAAGAATATACGGCGGAGTCGATGAGGGCACCGGCAACGGAATATTTTACTGAAACTTTACCACGAAAGGTGCTGGTTTCAGTAGGATTCTTAGCGAGCACAGCAAACAAGTTGCCATTTGCGTAAATTCCGCCACCCGAATCTCCATGTTCTACCAGATTACCAGCCGTAGTCCATACAGATTCGGAGTAACGAGAATCACCATCAAAACTAAGTGTAGTTTTTCCACCAGGTACAGCACAGGAGGCATTGTATTTTTTGCCGTCGACTGCGTTTCCATTGTTATCGATTAAACGTTGCCCACACGCCGTAATTTGCATAGATGGTATTTGGTCTCTAATAGTGTCTACGTTCACGACATTAGCAATGGCCCCAGACAAAGGTGTCTTTGTGGTGATTAAAGCAAGGTCTCTTCCGTCCGGGTAGACTGACCAAGAAGCTATGTTCCCGCCATTGTGATACAACTTGAGCGAATTAGAATCCCATATATTCATTCCGGAATCTGATGTAATCACGACACCTGCATTAGGATTACCTACATAATAGCAATGTGCTGCTGTTAGCACATGGTAAGGAGAGATTTTAGTACCGGAACATGACGCCCCATTGTAGTTTATTTGCACCATCGATATGTCCTGCCCCCATTGCGGATTGTTCCCGACGCTAAAAGCTACAGTAGGCACCCCCATTGCTGCTAAAGTTAATCCAACGAAAAAAGCAGCTGCTCTCTTACTTACTGGCTTCATTTTCGTCTCCTTTCCTTGCCCGGTCGGCTTTTCCGACCTCCTGATAAAAATTCTACGATTGGTTCCACGAAAAATAAAGGAGCTGTAGCCAACCACGCCCCTTCCTGCGGTTTTACGGGGAAAGCAACCCCGGTCACCGTAAAAAGTGACCGGGGATTTGCCGTCTCATGATTTCGCTGTTTTCCTTATCGCCAGCCGCATCCCCGCCCCGCCCGCCGCAATCAGCAGCGGGGATACTCAACTCGCCGCTGTCGCCTGCGGGGAGTTTTCTGGGGCTGCCGGAACGTTCGGGGTTTCGTTCACCCCGGCGACCACAGGATTCTTGGGCTCCGGGAGCGTGGTTCCGGGCTGGCGTGTGGTGGTTGCTCCCTAGGTTCCGTGAGCGGATGACTTAAAAAAGCCTGGGTCGCCTCCCGGCTTTTCGAGCAGCCAAGGGAGACAACCCAAGACATTATTGAGTTTATTTTTTGGCTTCTAGTAGTAGGAGCCCTGTCTACGAACACCCGTTCCGTTACTGCGGAGCGGGTGTTCCCACTTTCAATAATATCATGTCATCCGCCTCCGCTTCAGGGATAATTTCGCCAGTGAGCCGATTCCGTCCAAAACATCCGAAACCCGCAAAAAAGCAAACCTGGGATTCCTTTACCGGCGGGCGGCTGCTCTTTATACTTAATCTTGGCTCCTCAAAGCCGCTCATCCCCTTTTCCAAACGAGTACACGAAAGGCGAACGAGCGACTGAAAGGAGGTGAGCAAGATGCCTAAACAGAAGCGAAAGCCGAGGACGAAGGCGGATGACGACGCGAAAACCCGGATTACCGTGGAGCTGATTAGGAACTCCGCGAAAATAATCGGGCAATCGTTGAAGTTATCGAGTCATTCCGTGACGGATGACTCTGAGCCACCGGCGGGCGTCCTATTTTTGAACTTGATGGGGCGTCCGCCGTCCACTATCAAGAATATCACGTCACTCGCCTCCGCTTCAAGGATAATTTTGCTAGGCGGCGTCAGCTCGCCGGTCAGGGGCAACAGTTCCGTCTCCCATTCCTGTTCCTGTGCCTATTTCAGTTCCGGGAGCCTCCCCAACTTGAGGTGCCATTTTGACACCTCAAGATTTCGACTTCATCAGGGGTCAGCTAAAACATGAAGTCTTCCCCCTCAAACTTTTCGATGTTGCGTTTCGCCTGACGAATAAAGTCCCGGCGTGGATTTCATCCGCATAGATTTCCAGAATGCCGCTCACCGGCTGGAATCTTAGATTATTCTTGTAAGCAATGTTCGCTTATATTAAGAATTTAAGATACTGTGCTGCTGTTAATACATGGTAAGGAGAAATTTTGGTTCCTGAGCACGCGATACCGTTAGACCAAATCTGCACCGTCGGTATGTCCGCCACCACTGCGGATTATTTCCGACCGTTGTCGATAACCTCCCAAAACCTATTAGGATGTTACCTGATTCCCTATTCTTCGAATCCCCTTTTGCCTATCAGGCTACTAAGGTTGGTTTGATTCTCCCAGGGCTTAACTTCCCCGCAACGGACGGGTAGTTCGCAAGATTAAGTGCCGCATTAAAATCACGGTCAATCACTAAACCACAATGCTCGCAGGTATAGGTACGTTCGGCAAGAGACAAGTCTCGCTTCTTGAATCCGCAGCCGGAACAGGTTTTTGACGAAGGATACCAACGGTTAGCTTTCACCAGTTCAATACCTGTTTCTTCACACTTCTGAGCAAGTTTGGTCGCGAATTCTGCAAACTTTTGACTAGCGATAGACTTAGCCAAATACTTGTTTCGCAGCATTCCTCTTACATTCAAATCCTCAATCACAATCCGTTTGGGTCTTGCGGAAAGTATGTCCTTGATAACTTCATTAATGTAAGTCGAACGTATATTGGTTAGTTTCCTGTCTATTAGTGCAACTTTACGCTGTAGCTTGTTTGAGTTAGACGTGCGGACAAACTTCGTCCCTTGCTTGTTCGATTCTAACTTCTTAGACAAGCGGCGTTGTAAGTGGCGTTTGCGTTTCTCTAGCTTCTTCACCTCCTTAGAGTAGTTGATGTTTGAAAATACTGTGCCGTCAGAAACAACGGCAAAGTTCTTGATTCCAAGGTCTATACCAAGAGTATCTCCGTGTTTACGGGGTTTAGCTGGTTCGGTTCCCGTTTCATAAGCATAGGACAAATACCAGTATTTACCGTCCCAAACAACATGAGTATTCAGCACATAGCCAGGTATTTTCCGAAACTTTACATAAACAGGCTCTTTGATTCCGGTAATTTTCACCCCGTTTTTGGTGGTGTGAAATCTCTCTGTTCTTTGGTAGAAACTTGCTTTTGAAGGCTGTTTCTTGTGGAAGCGTGGGAACCCAGCTTGTTTCTTAAAAGCCTTGGTTCTAGCCTTATCAAAGGTTTTTGTTGCCCGATACACAACAGATGCGGGAATCTCTCGCAACCATTCATAACCTGGCGTGTTGTCTCTCAAGTCTCGCAAATGCTGGCGTAACTCTAGCTGTTTTATCAGGTCGGTACGTCCTGACTGATATTGTGCCTTGCAATAGGCGACACATTCGTTATAGGCAAACCTAGCCGCACCAGCATAACGGAAAAACGTTTGTGCTTGTTCTTCCGTTGGGTACAGCCGGATTCGCTTACCTTTAAGCATTGTTTACGCCAGCCCTAGATACTCGGTGAATAGTTTTCGTATTTGGCTAGCGGCGACGCGATACGGAAGTTTACCCTCCTGTTTGCAACGTATATTTTTGCTCATGGGAGCTAATATCGTTGCATTTATTGTTTGCGTAGTATGGATTTTGATTAGCTGTTAATTAACACCTAATCCTGGCTCCCAGATGCCACCCGCCCCATCCGCATTGTCTATGTGGCGTCGAGATAGGCAGAAATATCAAAGTCGAAGAAAAGACGGAGACAAGATGACTTGATAAAAGTCTTGGTCACTTTCCTTAGCTATTCGAGCAGCTAAGGAAGGTGACCAAGACATTATTGAATATATTTTTGGCTTCTAGTAGACAGGAGCCATGTCTATGAGCACCTGTTTCGTTACAGCGGAGCAGGTGCTCCCACATACAAGAATATCACGTCACGTTGTCGATAACCTCTCAAAACTTATTAGGAAGTTATCGACAACCGTCGAACGTTCTCCCCCGCCCCCAACCTGGCGGGGGGTAACGTTACCTCATCTGTTTCCTCGACCTGCGTGCTGCCACGATGCCGAGCCCGGCCATGGCACCTACCAGTGCGAGGGAGGTAATAGCGACGCCGGTTTTCGCAAGCGTCCCGGCGGAGGCACGCGGCCCGATGTTGCCGCCGACGTTATTACCCCCGGAGATGTCGGCATCAGGATACCCGTCCCGCAGCCCGTCTGGGACCTGCGGGGCGTTTCTCAACGCCTTCTCGATTTCTTCCGGGGTGCAGGCCACTATTTTGATGGTTCCGGTCTCAGTAGCGAGGTTCCCGGCTTTGTCGCGTGCCGTGAACTCCGGATGGTAGACGGTTCCCGGTTTCGCTTTCTTGCCTAGGATTCCGAAGAATTGGCGGTCTTTGATGAAGTCGGCGTGGGAGTATTTCAGCCCGTCTGGGGCTCCCGTCGTATTAGTGACTTCCACGGCTCCGTTGCGTGCCGAGTCCAGAATCTGTATCGGGTAGGTGAGGTTCACCATTGTTTCGCAGGCGGGCAGGGAGAGCGGCTTCGGCATGACTATCATCGGCGGAGTGGTGTCTACAACGTTTACCCTGACCTGTATGTCGGTCTTATTGCCTGCTGAATCGGCGACACGCCAAGTGGAGTTGTAGACTCCGATGTCACGCGGCTTGCCTTTCAACACACCGTCCTGGCTGAGCTCCGTATTATCGGGCAGCTTCCCGGAAGCCAAAGAAACCAGGGGCTTCACACCGGGATTGTTGTCTTTCACGTTGATTTTCAGCTCGATGTCGGTTCCGGCTTCCACGGTCCACTGGATGTGCCCGTTTACCGTCTTGGAGCCTTCCCCGCCGGTCGCTTTCGGGGCGGTGGTGTCGATGATGTGGAACAGAATAGTAAACCTAGTAATGTTGCCGGACGGGTCTGACAGGGTGGCGTGAGTCGTGTAGTCCCCGGTCTTAGTCGGGGTGCCCGAAATGGTTCCGCCTTTACGGTCGGGGGCGAATTGCAGTCCGTCGGGCAGCGGCCCGAACTCCAGGCGTGGGGTCTCGCCGGAGTTGTCGCTGGTTTCCAACCTAATCGGGTTTATCGGGGTTCCAACTTCTAAAGTGTATTCGGCGTTGTGGTCCCGGGTATCTTTGCCGTCTATCGTGACGGTCGGCGGGGTGGAGTCCGTCACGACAATCACCACGACGGCTTTCGCCTCGTTGCCGGACTCGTCTTTAGCCGTCACGTCAACATGGTATTCCCCGGGCTTGTCGGTGGAGCCGGTGATGTTGCCGTCCGCATCAATAGTTATCCCCGGCGGCAGTTGCCCCGGATTATCCACATTCACCGTGGTTTTACCGCCGGAGTTGTCATTAACATTGATTTTCTTGTTGCAAGGCTTGCCGGTCTCGCATCTGAAGGGGCCGCCAGATATAGTCGGCGGAGTGGTGTCCACAATGTTTATCACAACCTTGTCCGTGTAGGCGTTGCCTGCACGGTCGGTGACTGTGACCGGGAACTCCCGTACCCCCGGGGTGCGGGCTATGACCGTCACTTTCAGAGTAGTAAGCCCCGTGGCGGGGTCCTGAACTACCTCAGTGGCGATGTTTTGAGCCGCGTTGTTTTGCGGCATCTGCCCCATTTCTAACGACGGCGGGAAGCCGTCGTTGTCGCTGAATTGCAGTTCCACCTCGTTCTTAACAGAGGTTTCCCCTGTTAACTGCGGGTCACCGACCATGGACGGCAGGGTCTTGTCCAAAACAGTCAGGTAGTACCTGGCACCGACAGAGGTGTTGCCCGACGGGTCGGTCACTTTCACGTCTATCGGGTAAATTCCTGGCTTCTTCGTCATGCCGGAAATCAGCCCGGTGTCCTCGTCGTACCCTATCCCTAAAGGCAGCCCGCTGATGTCATATTTTAGGTCGGACTCGGAATTGTCTGTGGCGACAATCTGCCTGGTATACACGTCCTCCGTGGTGGTGGTGTCGTCATTCAGCACATGCAGCCCGTCGATAACCACAGGATTGCCGTGTTCGTCTTTGATGATTTCGGGAATCTCGGGCGGGGTCGTGTCGATGACTTTCAAGGTGAACACTTTCGGATTAGTAGAGTTGCCCGCCAGGTCACGGGAAACCACCGTCATCTTGTTGACGCCGTTGTTCCTGGCCAGCTCCGGCAGGATAGTCCCGGACAGGGTGTAGGACACGTCGTTCCATCCCAGGCCGCGAGGAATCCCTTCCAGCGTCACTTTCGGCTTGTTGCCGGAATTGTCCGAAACGTTCGGGAACGTGTAGGAGAAGTTGTCCCCCGTGTTTGCCGTCTGGTCAGTAAACGTGATTTGCGGCTCGGTGCCGTCCGAAATCGTTACGGTCATCAACTTGTTGCGGACGTTGCCCGCCTGGTCTTTCGCGGTGACGGTCAGGCGGTACGGGGTTTGCAGGAACGTGTGCGGCTCCAGCCTGCCCGTAATCATCTTCGTGAACTTGTCATATTTCAGACCGTCCGGCAGCGGGCGAGAGAAAGACACATCCGGATTAATCCCGGAATTGTCGCCCGTGACCAGCTCGAAACTGACCTCCCGGCTGACCTGCCCGGGCTGCGGCTCCAGCCGGTCGGTTAATCCCGCGAAATCGGTGGTGCCGATGTCCGGCTCCGTGCCGTCCACCACAGTAATCCGGAAAGACTTAGAGGACTTGTTGATTTCATGCGTCGGGTGCCCCGGAATGATGGTGTCTTCGGCGTTCACCGTCACATCAAAGGTTTTCCCGGTTTCGGACGGGTCGATGTTCCCCGAAATACCGCTCTTAGTCCAGGCGAGCCCTTTCGGCAGACCGGTTACTGAACTGACAATATACACCCCGGAATTGTCAGTGATTTGGAACGGAATGCTCACCCGGTTCTTGCCGGGGGTGATTTTAGAGTCCGTCTTCAGGGTTTTGTCTGAAATGGGCTGGATGACCGGGGCGGTGGTGTCGGAGACATGGATGTTGAACTTACTCACCGTTCCCCTACCGGTTGTATTAGCCCTCTCGAAGCTCACAGTGACCGGGTAAACCCCCGGCTTTTTCGCGGTGCCGCTGAATGCAACAGTAACCCCACGCTGGTCCGAGCCGGAATCCCTGGTCACCGTATAGGTGACGCCTTGGGGCAAACCGCTTGCTGTGGCCGTAATTGGGGTGGCGTTGACGCCACTATTATCACCGGTCGCCGAGGCGTGGATGGAATACGGCTTCATGTTGGGCGACCCGGTGCGGTTAGAACGGGGCGGGGAGTCCTGTCAGGGCGGGCTTGGAACGGTGATTCCTTGTGCCGGGGCGGGTTGTTCCGGGTTTGTAGTATCGGGCGGTGATGTTGGCGAACCTGGCGGCGATGTCTTGCGGGCTGGAGCTGAGGTTGGCGAGTGCCTGGCGTGCTTTCTTGGCTCGTCCCATACCAATCTGAGTTTCCTGCCAGTCGTAGTTAGAGACGTAATAGTCGTGGCGGCGTTGTCTCAACAATTTCCGGTTTGTGCCGTTCAGTGACCATCCGGGGGTGTTCTTGCTTTTACGCGAGTTCGAGATTATCCGCACGATAGAGCCAAAGTTGTCGTGGCAGGCAGCAGTGCAGATTTCGCCTTTCACGCATTTGGGGCATTCCATTTTCCTCGCAGCTTTGTCCAGACGGCGGTAATGTTTGCTGATTAGGCTGTTGTCTCCTTTCCTGGATTTGATGAACCTTCCCCAGGTTTTCGCACTGTATGACACGGCTTTAATCAGGTATTTGGTGCGGTCTTCGCGTTCGTTGTCGTCTGGTAGAGGCTGGCAGTCTATCTGGTCGCCCCAGCCGAATTCCCCGGTGTGCTGGTTGTGGGCGATGTCTTTTATTTTGCTGGGCATTACGCCTTCGCTGGCTTCTATACGCAGGATAACATGTACGTGGAGGGCACCACGACTTTGCCATTCCCATACCCGGAAAAAATCGAGAGTCTCGAAGCTGTTTCTCAATGCCCGGTAGGTATTTCTCCATAGCTGGGCGGCAGCATAATTCCATGCCACCTGTCCTTCGTAATCATAGGTGCTCGGGTCTACTGGAACACCTTTCAAATGCAGGTCTTCTTCGGTATGGGTCTTGCCGCAGGCACACACCTTAGAGCCGCTATCCGTGTTGGGAACAAAGTGGATTTCACCGAAAGAAGGAGCAGTAAGAGTTAGGAAATAGAACGTGTACTTCTTAATGGTTTCCTGGGGAATGTCGTCCCATGGCACACAGCCGGACTTGCAGATTATCAGCCAATCTTTCCGATACAGCAAGGCACAACGGGGGCAGATATCACAGAAGCGGCTGTTGCAGTTGTAGAACTGTCCCTTATAGATGTGGGGGCAAGAGCAGAACTGGCGGGATTCTTTGAACAGTTTCGCCGCCTTGGTTGCCTCGTTGTTATACATTTCGGGTGGCTCCTTCCTGGAAATACATGGACAAACGTGTTCGAGGGCGGGAAACGGCGACATGCTGCATGTTGCGTTCTTGGCGGCCAGCTAAAACTGTTGGGTGAACCAGGGAACCCATACCTGCCACATGCACCGCATCCCATTCCATGCCTTTGGCGGAATGGATTGTGGAAAGCGTCACCGTCCCCTCTTTCGGCCTACGGGATGCCGGGGTGGCGTCTGACTCGCTGGGATTGTTGTGCAGGTATGGAATCTCGTGGTCTTCGAGGATTTCTGCTACGACATCGAGTTCTGCGTGAGTATCAGCAAGCACAGCGACCGTTCCGGCCTCCAAGGTAGAGGAGATTTCAGAAGCGAAAAAGTCGTCCCAATCTCTCTTGCCTGGTTGATACTCCCATCGTTCCACTGTGCCGGATACACCTGGGTTGGCAGGGGTTATAGTAAGACCATCAGTCCTTGTCCGATTCACCACTTCTAGGATTTCGGGTGCGGACCGGAAGCAGGTGGTGAGGTGGAATTCTTCCCATCCCGGGTCGGTGAACCAGGGGATTCCTGCCCCGGAGTAGCAGAAGATTTCCTGGCACGGGTCACCGACTATGACCAGCCGGGAGCTTCCGGACAGTAGCTTAATGAGGCGGGCAAGCAGAGGCGTGATGTCCTGGGCTTCGTCTACGATGATGGTCGCCCAACGCTTGGATTGCCGAGCAAGAAATACTGGGTCGCTTTCCAGGAGATACACGGCGAGGTATTCCCAAATATTGAAAGTGGCTAAGCGGTTCTTCGCGAGCTTACTGAACAGCGTTTCCACTAGCTCCGCCAGATTTGCTGCTGGGAGGCTAGAAGAGGATGAAGTAAAACCTTCCAAAGAATAAAGCCTGGCGAGCATATAATCCATGGCTGAGATAAGGATTTTACGGTTCCCCGGAGTGTTGGGGATAAAAGCTCCGACCAGGCATTCACCCGCCAGTCTGTCCACGGCTTGGGGACGGTCAATCCTGGGGATTTGGAAATCAGGATGCTCCCGCAGGATTCCTAAAGCAAGAGAATCAGCGGTACATACTTCCACGAGGGGGCTACTAATCCGCTTTTGGAACACCCCCACGTTGGCGTTGGTGTAAGCAATCATCAGGCATTTATCTGGATTCAGCCTGGCGAAGTTGACCATGGTGTGGGTCTTGCCGGTGCCGCCACCAGCAAGAACTCGCACCCGGTCAGCGTTCGATTCGCAAACTGCTTCTTGTTCCTGGGTCACAGTGCCACTTCTTCCTCTGCTGCTTGTTCCGCCTGTTCAGCGAAACGGGTCAGGACGTACTGCGGGACGTAGTAGAACTTCACGTTGTGCCTGAGTCCGTCGTCTTCCAGCACTACTGCCTGGCCGGGATTATCCGAGGGGATGGTGTATGCCAGGGAAAGGGTGTTTTCTGCCGGATACCCGAGCACTGCTTGTTCCGCCTCGCGGGTCGCCACACGGAAACAAGCCCTGATACCGATGTTGTCCCTAATACTGGTGGGTATGGCGTCGGCGGTGGGTTTCTGGGTCATGAGCATGAGGAATACCCCTGAGGAGCGTCCCCGCTTCACTAAATCCGCGACGAGTGCGGTAATACGCTCCCGTTTGTCTTTATCCTCTTTCGATGCTCCACGCGTGTCGAACAACGTTTGGCATTCGTCAATCACCAGGCACAGCACCGGGCAGGTCGGGTCGGGTATCGTGTCCCAAAAAGCAGGCACGCCGTAGCGTTCCAGCATGGTTTCCTGCCGGTGTTCCATTTCCTGAACCAGGTCTTCGAGCAGCTTGATGACCTGGTTCAGACTACCGGTGCTGCTGATGAATGTTTTCGCTGAGTGTTTCGCCCAAGACCAGTCCGCCCCGCCTTTGCCGTCGATAATGTGCACTTCCGCATTAGGAGAGGCAAGCAGCGACCCGACTATCACCTGGGCACCGCTGGTTTTCCCGGAACTTGGCATTCCACCAGCCAGCATCCCCGGCTGGTTACGCAGACTGAGCCGGTGCTTGTACCCGAAATCGTCAATACCATAGTCAATGCCACAGTCATCCAAGCTGAACTTAGGGAAATCCGCGAGCATATACTTCTGCCTGATAGGTGCCTCCATATCAGGCTGCTTCAAAAACCGGATGACCCAACGCCCTGTCCTGTCGTCGTGCTCCAGCAGCTCGAAATCCCTGGCACCAAACCGGGCAAGATGCTTGCGTATCAACACCAGCACCATTGCGTCATCGCCCCCAGCAGCCCAAGGGCAAATGAACTCCCACAAGTCGCCGGCAAGCCTCGCTTTGCAATACTCCGCGTCGCTCTTAGACACCAGCTCGCACGCGGCAAGAGCCTCCCTGCCCCGGCGTACAGCACGTTTCTGATAGGCACGCCAGATGTCGCCTAGAACCGGCACCGCATACCATAACTGAGGAATAACCAGACCTGCCAGGAACAAGACCCCTGTCCCAATACCTACAACTTTGATGCCAGCCCAACTGAACGCGGGCTCTATAAACACCCAAGCAAGTAAAGTGGATATCAGCCACAGACAGGTGACCCAAATCTTAGACAGAACCCGGGATGTTATGTGATTTAGATAAGAAGATTTAAACATTTCTGTTCAATCCTTTCGTTTCATTGAATTTCTTGTGCATGTTGAGGGGATGCCTCCCCGTTATTACTTGAGGTGGTGGGGGCGACCGGAACAGTTAGCTACAGCCGCCCCCACTGGTGAGGCGGACGCCTACTATTTCTGCGAAGGTGTCGATTGGGCAGTTGCCTTTATCTGCTCGAATACCTTCACGGCAGACGGGCCCGGGACAAGCCGGTCGCAGCCAACGATTTTCACGCGGACGGAACCGTAATCCCCGCCTGACAGCTCAGCCTTCAAAGGCTTGGAACCGGTAAGGATGACCGTGCCGCCGACAGCAGCCGGTTCAGAGACATCTTCGGGAAGCTCCACCGTGACTTCCGTTGGCTCCTCGCCAATCATGGAGAGACCAGAGAACCTAGCCTGCGGGCGCCCCAAGGCATCCAGCAGCCTTTTCTCCGTGCGTACCCCTGCCTCATACACATAGGCAGGGCGTGGGCCGCTCATTACAATGAGCGGCGTGTTTGGTTCGAATGGAATCGTAGCCATTGTTCTTTTCCTTACTGTTTAGGGGAACAGCCCTCTTGACTGCTCCATTAGTGGTAAATATCGTTCGATTTGCCCCTGGAAAGGAAAGAGTTAGTTAGACGGGGTGCTGGGATGCAAGATGCCCGATATAATGCGGCCTCTCATTGTGAAAGAAACATTAATCGAGAATGTCAAAGCCTTACCCCACAGGCGGTCTGCCTTAGCCCTACGGGCACGGCAGACCGCCACACCCAAAAGCTTTCCCGCACTCGCTGCCGTTTCTTTACGCGAAGAACCGCACCCCAGGCCAAACAGCCCCCAGCCGCCGCAACCACACCCCGCCAGCGGAAACCCGCAGCATTCCCACAACCGAGGCAGTACATCGCGTGCTCCGCTAACAGAAAGAGCAAAACAATGCCATTTTCCATTTCCGAACAACCCGCCAGCCCGGGAAATACCAACCCCAGCCACAGCAAGCCGCAGGTAAAAAGGGTGCAGTTATCCCAGGGAAAGAAGAAACAGACCTCAATTTCCGCCGCTACCAGCCAAAAAACCGGGTACCTTGCCAGGCGGAAATCGAGGTCTAAAAGAAAATCCCAAGACCAATACCGCCCCACCAAAACCCAAGACCAGACGCCAACCCGCACTTTCTAGAATGGTCGGGTGACTGGGAACCTTAAATATGCGGGGATATGGATAAACAAACGCCTCGCAGTTTATTAACCGTGAACACGCAAATGTCCGGATGCATATCAGAGTAAGACACAACACGCCTCCTTTCTTTGTTCGTCAACTCCATGCATTCCTCTCACATGGAACATTTACCTGTTGCCCTTTCGTGTAATAAATGATAAATGCACATTGTGGATAAATAAAGGAGCTTAAAAAGAGAGGCTTCGAAACCAACCGGACTGTACGCAATTAGTTTGAAATTGCACTCATTT
The DNA here is from genome assembly GCF_947087965.1 of uncultured Mobiluncus sp. Taxonomy (GTDB): domain Bacteria; phylum Actinomycetota; class Actinomycetes; order Actinomycetales; family Actinomycetaceae; genus Mobiluncus. The sequence goes on along the minus strand of NZ_CAMUES010000011.1, from coordinate 11,664 downwards.
TTTCGGCAATGGCGGCGTCGCGGTCTTGGGTAGCGTGCTGGTATATCATGACAGTCTCTGCATTGGCATGACCAGCCCGATGCATAAGCTCTGCCAAGGTTGCCCCGGATTGGCCAGCCAAGGTAAGCCCGGAGTGGCGAAGTCCGTGGAAGGTAAATCTCTGGTCTAAGTCAGGAACTGCTCTCTTGGCCTTAGCGAAATGGCCATTCATAGATTTGTTAGAGTACCACTTGACTAGCGAAGCGGGAGAGTGAACCAACAATGATTCTTTATCCGGGGCAACGTACTTGGCTATGTGCCCCTTTAAATCAGCGACAATTGTTGGCGGAACCGCAATGTCCCGGATACCGGCTTCACTCTTCGGCGGACCAACCGTGTAACCGAAGCCAGCGGCATATTGCACAGCACGGGTAACGCTAATGACCGCTTTTTCTCCCTTGAACCGAACGTCTTTTCGGCGTAGTTCAGTTATCTCTCCGAAACGGAGGGAACACCAGAACGCTAACAGTACAGCAATCCTATATTCGTCCGGCATAGCCTCAGCAAGACGACTAACCTGGTCGCAGGTCGCCACAATGTTGCGGTGATTGTCGGTCGTGGGCTTCTTTGACACAGCACCCTTGACATGAACGGGAGAAGCGTCAATCAGCCCTTCATCAACCGCAGCATTCATCAGGGCAGAAAATACGCGGTAGGTAGATTTCCTCGCACCCAGCTTCTTCCCGTCAAAGCTATTATACCAATCCTTCACCTGCTGGTTAGTTATGAGATTGATGAGCATATCTCCGAAGGTGTCCTCAAGGTGGGCTTTGAAACAGGATTTATACGATTGAATCGTCTTTGGCTTCATACCGCCCTCCTTCTCTCTCCTAGCTAGATAGGTTTCCTTCCATTCCTTGAATGTGGGAACGTCAGCTTTGACCGGGCTCAGTTCTTCCTCAGCTAACTCAGGGTCAATCAATCCCTTAGCAATAGCCACCTGTTGAGCCGCCAGCCAATCACTGGCCAACTGCCGATTGGGAAAGGTCTCATCTGCCAAAACCTTAATGCTGCCTTTACGCCAATATGCCCGGTATCGCCCGGACTTGAGCTTCTCTATAGAACCGAAGCCTTTACGAGACTTTCGCTTCTTCTTTGGTTGCTCATCTTCAACAGCAGCTTCTTCAGACATCAGACCTCCCAGAAATCTTAAATCACCCCAACCCGAGGGCTATATGAGGGCTAACGGAATGGAATTCCATGGAAATCATCATACTGTGTGGAAAATATGAAAATCACACAATCGCTGAAATACCGGGCTAAAAACACTGAAACCCTTGGCTTCCCAAGGGTTTCAGATTCAGCTAGCGGAGGATGGGGGATTCGAACCCCCGAGGGCTTGCACCCAACACGCTTTCCAAGCGTGCGCCATAGGCCACTAGGCGAATCCTCCAGGTATTTGGTTAATCTGCAAAAAGCAGCGCCTACTATTCTACATATTTCCCGGCCGGGCGAAAAATTTAGCGGTCGGGATTTTGCTATAGGCGATACTCCGCAGACAGCCCGCGTATGCTCGGATAGAATCGAGCCGTCGGGTCAATCCGGATCTGACTGCAACAGTTAGGAACAAAACATGGCGGTTTACACCCTCCCCGAACTCCCCTACGATTACGCTGCTCTGGAGCCGCACATCTCCGGCAAAATCATGCAGCTGCACCACGACAAGCACCATGCCAACTATGTAAACGGCGCGAACACGGCTTTGGAAAAGCTTGAAGAAGCCCGCGCGACCGGCAACTTTGCCACGATTAACCAGCTCGAAAAGGACCTCGCTTTCAACCTGGGCGGACACGCGAACCACTCCGCTTTTTGGAAGATGATGGGTCCGGCTGCTACCACTCCGGATCGTCCCAGCGGCGAACTCGCTGCGGCGATTGATGAATACTTCGGTTCTTTTGAAGCCTTCCAAAAGCACTTCACCGCGGCTGCGACCGGACTGCAAGGCTCCGGCTGGGCGGTATTGGCTTGGGACAGCGTGGCGGGTCGCCCGGTCATTTTCCAGTTGTTCGACCAGCAGTCGAACATTCCGATTGCCCAAATTCCGCTGCTCATGCTGGATATGTGGGAGCACGCGTTCTATTTGGACTACTTGAACGTCAAGGCTGACTATGTCAAGGCCTGGTGGAACGTGGTGAACTGGACGGAGGTCGAAGGCCGCTTCGAGGCCGCCTCCAAACATCACGGCGTGCTCTAGTGCTATAAACCTCAGGACTCTATATTTCGCGCGGTGGCGGCGTATTTTGCGTCGCCACCGTTGTTTTGAACAGGGCTGACAATCCGCCGAATCGTAGATATCACCGTCAGGGGCGGACGCTGAATCAACAGCTCGGACTGCCCAGGAGCCGTTCTCTTAGATTGAACCGTACTGTCCTGTCTCAGTGTCGTAGGTGAGAACCGGAATCCGCTGAGATTGCATCACCGAGCCATCAATGAAGTAGTGCGAGTATCCGTCATAGAAAACATCGTGGAAAGTCGGATCGTCTGCAACTTGCCCCGAGCCGACATGACCCGCAATAACATCGATGAGGAATGGTCCGGTCGTGGGCGGGTACTTATTGAGCATCACGTCTTCGCTGGTGCCCAGTTCCCACCATTCCGCAGCGTCCTCATCGATGCCGGCGTGGACGAACACCTGAGTTTCCGTCTTAAAATAGAGCGGCAGCGAATGCAGCCAACCCACCAGCCAGGGATAGTGCTCCATAATATAGGTCCGAATGGCTGAGAGTACCTCGAAAGAACCGATTCCAGAAAAGTTGTCGATAACGGTATCGGGGAGGAAACTGCACAAGGTTTCCTCGGTGAAGTTGGCGATAATTAGCGGCTCATCGGTGGTGAGGAAATCCAGCAGCCAGTCGTCATGGTTTCCCTTGAGGACGATGGCATTGTCACGGTAGCGTTGTTGCAGCTCGTGGATACGGCATAAGACAGATGCGCTCTCAGGTCCGCCGTCGACGTAATCGCCCAGGAAGATGAGCATATTATCGGAATCTGGGGTCAGAATGTCATCTAAATCCCCGATACGTGCCAAGGCGTCTTCCAAAGCATCGAGACAACCGTGTATATCACTGAGTGCATATATCATTTGTCACTTCCGTATGGTTGCTTGATTCGGCAATCGAATTTTTCACAAGGGCGTGGTGGTGGCCTTTGCGTGAGGGCATGGGCGCAAAAGGCAGGTTGGAAAAGTGCTGAACAAGTATGCCAAAGAGCTTGGAACAGCTTATGCTACCGTTTCATGAGTTCGTTAATCCGCACTTGCATTTGCACTCGCCTGTTATCAATGCGATCGGTCATTTTCTTCATCCAGGAAGGTTACACATGGCATATTCCTATCATTCGCTGGGAGGCATGGTTCTGGCTTACGGGTACATAAACTATGAACTGGTGAGAAAAACTACTGAAAATGCACCAGCACTTCCTTGCCGCGGGTTTGAGTTGGCTCAACCGTTAGAGAATCGGGCCTGGTCACAAACTTATAGTTCTTCACGAGTGGGTTTTCAGGTTCGGGACTATCGGTGTTTACAGTCGCAAGAGAAAACAGCCCTCCTTTATAAAAGGTCTGATATGTCTCGGTTGCCTGCATTGAACGTCCCACAGATACGGCAAAGGGTTGGTCGGGTTGCGCCACATTTGCGATTAGCAAGTAGGTCACTCCTTCCCCGCTGGGTTTCATCTGCGACATCCCCTGAAATGCTACGTCCAGGAATCCGTCACCGTTGAAATCTTCGTAAGTGGGAGCACTAATCTCAGCCGTAATGAAAGGAGTGCTCGCCCCGTACGCAGACCATTTCTCAGTACTGGTGCCATTTTCGATTGTTTTCCAACACTCGTTGGGTGACATTGGCATGGGTTGCAACACAGTTGGTTTGTCCCAATTTACAATCCAATGGCAAGCGGGATTGGGTCTCAACGGACTCGGAGAATCAACGGGCGCTAAATTGTTATCGTACGGAAGACGAATATCCGATAAATCAAAGTCTTTCATAAAATCTTTTGGCAACTTAGGACCAGTAACCTCATGGTGCACATTACCCTGATACGGTTTGCTCCCCAACTTAGCCGTGGAGACATCTTTGGCACTGAGAGAGAACGCAAAAATCGCACCCAGCACCAAGATAATTACTAGAAGTAGGTTAATCAGTATCAGCAGCGTCTTCCTGCTGTTTGCGCTCTCACCAGCCATTTTACCGCTTTCACCGAGTCGACATACACAACCATGCTACGCGCCGTTTTGCTCTTTTTTACTGGTTTTCAGTTCAGTGCAAGTTCCACGCCACCAGGCCCGGCTCGGCGGGGATAAAAAACGGTTTCCCCCGCCGGAAGGCAGGGGAAACCGCTGGGCAAAACCTCACAGGTTCTTGATGATTTCCTCCACGGAGGCCTTGGCGTCACCGAAGAGCATGTCCGAGTTCTCGTTAAAGAACAACGGGTTTTGCACCCCGGCATAGCCGGTCGCCATCGAACGCTTGAAGATAATCACGCGCCCCGCCTCCCAGACATGGAGCACCGGCATTCCCGCAATCGGGGAGCCCGGCTCGTAGGCGTCAGGGTTCACGGTGTCGTTCGCACCGATGACCAGGACCACGTCCGTGTCCGGGAAGTCGTCATTAATCTCGTCCATCTCGAGCACGATGTCGTAAGGCACCTTAGCCTCGGCCAACAGCACGTTCATGTGCCCAGGCAGACGGCCCGCCACCGGGTGAATCCCGAAACGAACCTCCACGCCCGCCTCACGCAGCTTCTTGGTCAAGTCCGCGACCGCAAACTGCGCGCCCGCGGTAGCCATACCGTAGCCGGGAGTGATGATGACGGACTTGGCGCCCTTCAAAATCTCCGCGGCTTCGGGAGCCTTGATTTCGGTGTGTTCACCGTAATCCTTGGCTTCCTGCTTCGGGCCCGCACCCTCGCCAAAACCGCCGAGGATAACAGAGATAAACGAGCGGCCCATGCCTTTACACATGATGTAGGACAGGAACGCACCGGAAGAACCAACCAGGGCACCAACGATAATCAACAGCGGGTTGGAGAGCATAAAGCCAGCCGCCGCGGCCGCCCAGCCGGAATACGAGTTCAGCATGGACACGACCACCGGCATATCCCCGCCGCCGATAGCGGCCACCAGGTGCAAACCGAGCACCAGGGAAATCGCGGTCAAAACGCCCAAAGCAATCCACTGCTGCTGGAGCAGGGCGGCATCGGCGCCGGCCGGATCCGTGCGCTTGGCCACAATCATCCACACAATCATGGCGATAACCGCCAGAATCATCAGGATGTTCAGGAAGTTACGCGCCGGCAGCATCAACGGCTTGCCTTTAATCTTGGCCGACAACTTCAGGTAGGCGATGATGGAACCGGTGAAGGTCACCGCGCCGATAAAGATGCCAATCCCGACTTCGCCCAGGTGGAAGCCCATGTCGCGCACGGTTTCCGCGTTGTCGGTGGCCGAAAGTTCCATGAAGGTGTTGAACCCGACCAGCACCGCCGCTAGACCCACAAACGAGTGCAGCAAGGCGATGAGTTCGGGCATTCCCGTCATCTTAACGTTCTTGGCCTTCCACAGGCCGATAATCGCGCCCAGCAGCATACATCCCACCAGGATAGAAGCGGTTTGACCGACGTGGGTCACGGCGTTTGCCGGCGGGTTGGCCGTCAAGGCGACAAAGATAATCGACACCAGCGCGATGCTCATGCCGGCGATACCGAACTTGTTGCCGCGCAGGGCGGTGGTCTGGTTAGACAGACCGGCCAAGGCCATGATGAACAGCAGGGCGGCGATGAGGTAGGCGAAGTATTCGACGTGATCGCTCCAGTAAGCGAGGGTGGTCATGTCGGCGTGGTCAGTCGCGTTAGCGGCAAGGTTCACAAGTGTGTGCAACATGGCTTAGTCCTCCTTCTGGAACATCTTGAGCATTCGATGGGTCACAAAGAAACCGCCGAAAATGTTGATAGAAGCAATCAGGATGGCCAGACCTGCTAGGCCCGTCACAATCCACGAGGTCGATTGAGCCAGCGACAGAATCGCGCCGACCAGGATGATGCCCGAAATCGCGTTTGTTTCACTCATCAACGGGGTGTGCAGCGAGTGGGTCACGTTGGTGATTACGTAGAACCCGGCCACAATCGCCAGCGCCAAAATGATGTAGTAGGGCAGCATCGAGAACGGTGTCACCGCGACCAGGGCGATGCCCAGCACGGCGGCCACGAAAATCCAGAAGTTCCGCATGGCGTGGGACTTCGGCTTTTCCGGTTCAGCAGCTGCGTGCGCTGACGCTGCGGGGGCGGGCTTGGCCGGGGCCGCCGAGACCGAAATGGGCGGCGGGGGCCACAGTACGTCCTTTTCGTGGGCAATAGTGATGGACCGCACGACTTCGTCCTCCAGGTCAAAGACGATGGTGCCGTCTTTTTCCGGGGTCATAAGTTTCATGAGGTTCACAATGTTTTGCCCGTAGAGCTGGGAGGCCTGGCCGGGCAGACGGTTCGCCAGATCGGTGAAGCCGATTATGGTCACGCCGTTGTCAGTTACCACCACTTCCCCAGCCTTGGTCAGTTCGCAGTTGCCGCCCGCCATGTCCACGATGACAGAACCGGGTTTCATGCCCCCCACCGCTTCTGCAGTGAGCAACAGCGGGGCGGGACGACCCGGAATCTGGGCGGTGGTAATGACGATGTCAGAAGCGGCGGCCTGTTCCGTATAGAGTTTCAGGGCCGCTTTGGCCTGATCCTCGTTCATTTCCTTGGCGTAGCCGTCCGAGGATTCCTGAGCGGGAGCGGGAATCTCCACGAACTCAGCTCCCATGGATTCCACCTGTTCAGCCGCGGCGGCGCGCACATCGGTGGCCTGGACGATGGCACCCATCGAGTTCGCGGTGCCGATAGCCGCCAAACCGGCGACACCAGCGCCGATAACGTAAACCTTAGCCGGAGGCATCTTGCCGGCGGCCGTGACCTGGCCGGTAAACAAGCGCCCGAAAGCGTTAGCGGCCTCGATAACCGCGCGGTAACCAGCGATGTTTGCCATCGAGGACAGCACGTCCATCGCCTGAGCGCGGGTAATGCGCGGCACGGCGTCCATCGAAATCGCGGTCACGTTTCGCTTGGCGAACACTTCGGCGATTTCGGGGTGGATACGCACCCCGAGGCGCGAAATCAACACGGTGCCTTCACGCAGCTGGTCGATTTTGTCTTGCGGCGGGGTGTCCAAAGTCGTGACAATGTCTGCCTGCCAAACTTCCTGCGGTCCCACCACTTCGGCACCGGCATCGCGATAAAGCTGGTCTGGGTACGACGCGTCGGCGCCAGCTCCGGCTTCGACAATGACCTCATAACCCAACTTAATCAGTTTGCCAACGGTGTCAGGTGTGGCGGATACCAGTTTTTGCCCCTCAGCGGGCTCTCTCGGTATTCCTATACGCACGTATAACTCCTGAATGTCAACAGTTTCCGGCCTCGAACGGGCCGGGGCGGGATGGTCCCCGTGACGGGTTTATCCTATCAGTAACTCGCAGGGTTGTTTTTATCGGGTGGCGGATTCAGACTGCGGTCAAGTTCGCGGCGGCCGGCCTAAAGCAAAAGAAAGTTCCCCGGGGTTGCCACGAGACTCTCGCCGCTTCCCCAGGGAACTTTTCTCAGACTCGCCGAGAGGGTTATTGTCCCAGCATTTCTTCGAGGGCATCTCCCAAATTCGGCCCTCCCATATTGTCCAACCCCTCCTGGACCATGCCTGTGCCGGCTGAAACCGCGCTACTACCAATCGCGATGGTGGTGGTGGTGAATCCTAGAATCAGGTAAACGAAGGTGAAGCAGGCCAGGCACAACACCAAGAACATAGAGTGCCACAAGGCGGTAGTTTTTTCAGTCCGCGTAATGTTGCGAATAGCGGCGCTAATCAGCAGCTCCATCATGAACAAGCCACCGAGGAACGCTATCGTCAATAAGACCACCAGCAGCATAGTCAAGAACGGGATGGGCAGCAGCTCGATTACGAAAATAGCTGCCAGCGCAATGGTGGGAAGCACCAGACCGGTAGCCACCACGTTGCAGCACTGCAGGAAAGTCATGTCCCCTTTAAACGTTGCCACGGTTGCTTTGACAAAAACCGCCCGGAGAATGACTGCCACAAAAGACACGATGATGGCCACGAAAAAGACCAGGAACCAGTATCCGAAGCTGAGGATGGAGTAGGGTGAAATGCTTCCGGCTCCGATGGAATTGCTCAAGCCGTTGATAAAACCGCCCACCATCAAGTCCGCTGAACGCGCTACCCCAACGGAATATGCCAAGCCGGAAATGATGCTGAACAGCAGGAACATCACCCACCACCAGGCTTTCAGCTGCAGGTTCTCCAGCACTACCTGGTCGCCTTGGGATTTGTGAATCCGCTTAAATGTGGGGAAAATCGCCTTCAAGGCTTTCATGAATTCGCCGTCTTGCTTTGGCATCGCGATGTAGATACCCCCCTGGCCAGGAGCGCCACCGGGAATTTGGTTGGTGTAGCCAACCATGGGCTGCGCACCGGTCACAGGCGGGACAGGTTGCCCGGCAGCTTGGGGCACACCCATCGGCTGACCTGGAACCGGAGGCATCGCCGAACCCGCAGCCGGAGGCATCGGCTGGACCGGAGCGGGAGGCATCGGCTGATACGAAACCGGAGGCATCGCAGAAGGTGCGACTGGCTGCATTGGAGCAGCGGGTTGAGCCGGGGCAAAACCGGGCTGTTCCGGCTGGCTAGGCTGCGCAACGTGCTGCGCTGTATGTTGCGGCTGTGCGGGAGGCATCGCTGGCTGGGCGCCGGGGTAGGCCGTGGGATTTACGGGCGCGGGCGGCAAAGATTCGTTTTCGGGAGGTGGAGGAAGACTCACGGTTTTTCCTTTCAAAATCACTCGATTTTACAGAAAAACCATACCACCTAGAGGCCCACGAGTATACGCTTGATGACCAAAATCGCAGGGAAGTTTTTACCCTACATTTACCTGGAATTATTACCGGGCTAGCTCACCCGTGGTGCGTGAAACTTTCCGAGAAGCGATTATGCAGGCGGCGCAGGGGTCGCGGCGCCCACCAGTTCACCCGGCCGAACAGAGCCATCACGGAGGGCACCAGCACCATGCGGACAATAGTGGCGTCAAAGGCGACCGCCAACGCCAAAATAAATCCGACCTGCTTCAACACAATCATGTGCCCGGTCACGAACGCGAGGAACACAAAGACCAGAATGGTTGCCGCGGAAGTCACAATCCGCGCCGAGCGCGTCAAGCCTTGAATGACCGACAGACGGGCCGACCCGGTCTCGTCCCACACCTCTTTCATTCGAGATAACAGGAACAGCTCGTAGTCTATCGACAGCCCGAAGCCGAAGCACATCAGCATCACGACCACGTAAGATTCCAGCCCCGGCAGTTTTTGGGCACCCAACAGCTCCACCCCGAAACCGTCAACAAAGACCAGGGTGGAGATCCCCAGGGTCGCCATCAGTGACAACGTGTTTATCACCAGGGCTTGCAGCGGTATCACTATCGAGCCGGTCATGAGGAACAGCAGGATAATGGTGATAATCACCAGCACGCTGAGCACCCAGGGCAAGCCTTGGGCCAATGACGAGATGAAGTCGATTTGGTTCGCCGCCTGGCCGATGACATAGCGCTCGAAATCATGGGGTTTATCCCGGATTTCCTTCACGATCCTCTCGGCTTGCGGGGAACCGATGTCTTTCGTTTCCAGATCCACGATGGCCACGGAGTCCTTCGTGTCGCCCAGTTGGGAAGCGGCAAAAACTTGGGCGATTCCTTTGATATCGCTGAGGTTTGCTTCAGTCCAGGCATCAAGTTCCTCGGGCGTGGTGTCCTCGGCGACGATACGCACCGGGGGCAGTCCGGTACGCGGCACCTGGACGGATAAATCTTCGTACAAAAGCCTTTGTTCGTTGTGGACTGGCAGCATGTCGAACAGCGAGTTGCGCAGATTCAAAGTCGCCAATGGCAGACACGCCGCCACCAAAACCGTTGCCGAAACGATGAAAGACAGCCAGGGTTTGCGGGTTACCGCGATGGAAATCCGATAAAAGAACGTGTTTTCCGTTTCGGGGTCAACTTCCGGTGCGCCATCCGGATCTTTGCTTTGCGTTACCCGGTGCTTCACATGTGCCGGCTCTACGTCGCCCATGAAGCGGCGCAGGAACGGAATCTTGGTCAGGATGGAGGGCTTTTCCAGGCGGGCGGAAGCCATAAACATGAGCGCGGACACCAAAGTCAGCGCCGCAATCATCGCCAGCAGCACGGTGGAGGACCCCGCAATACCCAGGGACTTCAACAGCTCCGGCCGGAAGAAAATCATGCCGGAGGACGCAATCGCCACAGTCAGGGCACTAAAGAAAGTCGTTCGCCCCGCGGTAGACAGGGTAATTTCCAAAGCCCGCAGGTAGCGCGGATTCAGGGCTTCCAGCCGCTCGCGGGTCTTGGGTTTTTTCACCCCGGAGAAGTCCGGTTTCCATTCGTCTTCGGGCAGGTCACGCAAACGCACAAGTTCCTCGTGGTAGCGCGACACTATCAACAAGCCGTAGTCGATGGATAGCCCCAGCCCCAGCACTGAAATCACGTTGACGGCGAAAGACTGCTGCTCAAACAGATAAGTCATCCCCAGCATGATGGCCAGGGCGGTGGAAATCGCCACCATCGCTCCCGACAGCGGCAGCAAAGCGGCCAAAAATCCTCCGAACACGACCGCCATAATCAGGAAAGACAGCGGAATCCCAATCGATTCGGAGCGCACCAGGTCGTTCTTAAGGGTTTGGATTCCGGCCTGGTTTACCAGGTCCGCGTCCGTGACCCGCACCCGGAAATCGGACTGCACCGCATCTTTTGGCAGAGCCGATTTCAGCGTGGATTCCAGCTCGCCCAGGGCTTTCTCAACGTTCCTCACGTCCGGCTCGAACTGTTCCGGCGGGGTCTTTTGAGCTTTCCCGTTGACCCGCAAATCCATAGTGGCCACCATGACAAACCCCTGGCCGTCCTTCGCCACCAGTTCCCGCGCTTGGGGATCGAGCATGGCGTTGTATTCCACGAAGGGATAGGACACCTTGTCTACGTGTGGCATCCCTTTCAGTTTCGTCTCAAACTGTTTCAGCTCGGTGTGCAGAGCTTTTGAGACGGGCCAGTCGGGTTCGGACAGCGCTTTGGCTTGGTCGCCCAGCGCTTGGGCTGCGTCGCCGAGCGCTTGGGCACGGTTCGCCAAGTCTTTGGCGATGTCGCCCTTGTCTTTCGCTTGATCGCCCAGTTCCTGAGCCCTGTCGCCCTTCGCTTTGGCTTGGTCACCCAGTCGGCGAGCTTGCGCGGCCAGGCTCTGGGCTTGGTTTCCACTGGCAAGAGCCTGATTCCCCGCCGCCTGCGCTTGGGCGCCGATTTCTTGGGCACGAGCGGCCTCGGTTTGAGCCTCGGTGCCCGCCGCCTGGGCTTCGGCCCCGAGTTGTTGGGCGGCGGCGCCCTGTTCTTGGGCTTGGGCTCCGGCCTGCTGGGCTGCAGCCCCGAATTGTTCAGCTTGGGCTATCGCCGCCCCAACTCCTGCCATATCTCCGCTGGCGGCGAGCTGCTGCGCTTTCGCCCCGGCCGCCTCGGCTTGCGCCTTCAACTCCTG
>NZ_CAMUES010000010.1 GCF_947087965.1 uncultured Mobiluncus sp. | reverse complement strand
AGTCGCGCAAAACGCGAGGGGGTACTCCCCCTTCCGCCTCTCGCGAGCGCCCCCGCGACGAAGCGCCCACCACTAAAACCGCTACCTCGACAGAGGGCATATGCACGAACGACCGATTTCAAAAGAAAATCCGCACCGCGGCGCCCATGCACCTTTACAAAACCCCTGGTAGAAAAGTTTCCGGGTAAATCAGAGGGCGCTGAACCATGCCGAAATCGGTCGTTCGTGCAGGGCATGACGTAAAACCCCGCCGGCGAACCTGGCGGTAGGATAGAACCCATGCGCGCGAACCTAGACAAGAATCCTCACGACGTCCAATCCATGTTCAATGCCGTGGCCCGTCGTTACGACCTGATGAATTTTCTCGCCTCTCTGGGGCAGGAAAAAGTGTGGCGCGCCCACGTGAAGCGCGCGGTGGTGACGCGGCCATTTTTGAAGGTGCTAGATGTGGCCGCCGGGACCGGCGCCAGCTCGATTGAGTTCGTGCGCGCCGGAGCCAAAGTCGTGGCTCTCGACTTTTCCGAGGGCATGATTGCCGAGGGGCGCCGGCGTCACCCGGAGATTGACTTTCAGCAGGGCGACGCGATGAACCTGGACTTTCCTGACAACACTTTTGACTGCGTCACCATCAGTTTCGGGCTGCGCAACGTGTCGGACCCGGACCGGGCTTTGCGGGAGTTTTACCGGGTCGTGCGCCCCGGCGGGCACGTGGTGGTGTGCGAGTTTTCCCGCCCAACTTTTGCCCCGTTCAGAGCCGTTTATCGGTTCTTTTTGCACCGGGTCATGCCGCCGATTGCCCGGCTGTTCTCGACCGACGCGGTGGCGTATGACTACCTGGCGGAATCTATCTTGGCCTGGCCCTCACAGTACGAGTTCGCCGCCCAGCTGCGCGCGGCGGGTTTCGAGCGCCTGCAGCTCAAGAACCTCACCGGCGGCATCGTCGCTCTGCACCGGGGTTACAAGCTGAAGTAGGCGCCGCCCCGGAGGAATCTCCTAGAATCAGCAAAACGCAATAGTTCCTCGTGGCTTTTTTCGTCGCATGCTCGGCTTTTATAATGACATCATGTTGATGATAGACGAACTTTTTACTAAAATCGAACTAAGGAGGAGCGCCATGACGACTACGAATTTAAACATCAGGACTGACAAAGAGGTCAAAGAACAGGCCGACCGCGTCTTTTCGGAACTGGGTCTCAACATGACCACGGCTATTAATATGTTCTTGCGTACTGCCATTCGCGAACAGGGAATCCCTTTCAAGTTGAGTCTGAATGTCCCCAACGACGCTACCGCTGCCGCGATAAGGGAGGGTCGACGGATAGCAGACGACCCCAACGTTAAGGGCTACTCGACTCTCGATGAGCTAAAGGCCGCATTGGAAGTATGAAGTACGAAGTCAGGTTTACGAGTCAGTTTAAGAAAGACGTGAAGCTCGCAAAAAAGCAGCACCGGGATTTAGATAAACTTTTCAAAGTTATCCAAGTCCTTGCAGAGGGAGACACTCTGCCCGAAAGATACCGCGACCACAGCCTTTCCGGCACTTTCTCGGGAACCAGGGAATGCCACATCGAACCGGACTGGCTGCTGATCTACGAAATCCGCAGCAACGTGCTCGTGCTGATACTCTATCGACTCGGAACTCACGCGGAACTGTTCCAGAAATAACTTGAGCTGCCTGTTTTCAGGCAGCTCAAGAACCTCACCGGCGGTATCGTCGCCCTGCACCGGGGCTACAAGCTGAAGTAGCCGCCGCCCCGGAGTGCAAATTAAACCCGGAGGGCGGCAACGGGTCTAACCGCACGATTAGACCCGCCGCCGCCCCCGCGTTCACTCCTCAGAATCAGGTTTTTCGTCGGTAGGTTCGTGCGGGAACATACCCTTCGATTCCTCGGCGCCTGAACCCAGAGTGTGGCCTTGCACAATCCTTTCAGAGAGTGGTTCTTCCGGATTGGGGTGCTCCAGCAACGCTGAAACTACGGGGAGCTCGCCAGTCTCGAGGTTTTCGCGAAGTTTCTCGTTCTTCTTTTCCACGTTCAAGAAGAACAGCAACCCCAAAATCAGCAGGTTAGCAATCATCGGCACCCACAGGTACATGAATTGAATCATCTGGAGAGCCGAAGCGCTCTGGACTTTCGCGGTGCCGTCGTATCCGCCCAGCTCCAGCAGCCAGCCCGCAACTGCCGTGCCGACGCCGGAACCAATCTTGACCCCTAGTGAGGAACAGGAGAACATCATGCCGTCGATACGTTTCTTGGTGCGCAAGAACGTATTTTCACTAATCTCCGCAATCAAGGCGTTCAATGTCCCCTGCAGGGGGCTCATACCCAGGGACGCCAGGCCGGAAAAGAACAGCATCAGGGGAATCGACCCCATCGAGGCACCGATGATAACCCCTAGGCGCCCCAGCACTGCCACCACGTATCCCACGATGGTCACGGGCTGCATCCGCCCAATCTTGGCCACCACCAACGGCGTCACCAACAGCCCGATAATCAAGGGAATGTTGATGGCCCAGGCAAAGACCCCCAGAAGGTTGGCGTCACCCAAAATGTACGTCATGAAGTAGATGCCCATATTCAACGTCGCGGTAAAGAACTGCATCAAGATAAAGCACACCACGATGATGACGTAGTAGCGGTTGCCCAACAGCTTCAGCGCCTCCAAGAAAGTGACATCGTCGTCGTCTTTCGCAGCCTGTGCATCACCTTCCGCCAGCTCGGTGGGAGACAGCTCCCTCACCGAAAAGACCGCCAAACTGTTAGACAGAATGCCGACGATGGCATAGATAATCGCCACGTTCCGCCAAGCGTCAGCGCCTCCGCCCATCATCTGAACCATTCCCACCGTGATGGTTTGAATGGTCAAGCTGGTTCCGAAAGCGAACATGAAACGAATGGAGCCCATCTGGACACGCTCGGAGCGGTTCTTGGTAATCAGAGCCGTCAACGCGGCGTAAGCGATGTTGTTCGCGGTATAGAAAACCGCGTTCAGCAGGGTATAGGCAATGAAGAACCAGGCATATTGCGCGGTCTTGCCCAGAGAAGTGGGAATCGCGTAAATCGCAATAATCATGGCCGCACAGCCAAAAAATGCCCAGAACATCCACGGGCGCGCTTTGCCCATCTTGGTGTGGGTTCGGTCCATGAGACGCCCAAACAGAATGTCCGAAAACCCGTCAAAGAACTTCGACACCATAATCAAAGTTCCGATGATGCCGGCGCTGAGCCCTAACGTGTCCGTCAGATAAATCATCACGAACGCTGAAAGGAAAGCGTAGACCACGTTTCCGGCAATATCGCCAGAACCGTACCCTACCTTGTTGTACCACTTGAGATAATTCTTTTCTTCCATGAGGCACCTTTCTTAGTTGCTGGAAAACTTGAGAGTGAAAGAAAATTCGTAGTGCGGGGCAGCGACTTGGTAGCATTCCTGCAACTTCGGTCCGCAGCTTTGGGAACCAATCCCCGCCATGCGATGATCCAGGCACAACACGGTTTCCGGGGTTTCAACCAGTTCATAATCGTGGGCTTTCGCGCCCAGTTCTTCTTGCGTAAAGTGCGACGCGTTGAAACTGAATTCCGCCGCGCTCACCACCTCTAAACTGGCGTTTTCGCCGCTCAACTTGAGGTAGTCACAAGCGGAGCGCGACCCGTTTTCTTGTGGCCGCAGATAGGGTTGGAACAGGTCGCGAACAGTGCTGTGGAAACGCCCGTGCCAGGCAGAACGGCGTTTGTCGAGGTAGTTTTCGTGCGGTCCCAGCCCTGACCAGTCGGCGTGGGTAAAGGTTTGGTCCAAGAAGAGCCGCCATCCCAAGCGCGGTAGTTCCGGGAACTGCGTATCACGGGTGACGCTGGCGTTCATTCGCAAGGCCCCATCGGCGCCTAATGTCCACTCCAAGTCCGCTTTCAAAATGGGCTGAATCGACGGCGCCACCAGCGCTACCTGCGATTTCACCACCACACTCGCACCGGACACCACCTCGACCGAATAGGCATAAGGGGTGCAACGGTCGTAGTGCGCCCGCTCCCACCGCGGCCGGATATACATGTCGTTGTCAGTCGGGGCGCGCCAAATGTTGAGTTCCATCGGCCGGGTCAGGAGCGGCCCCGCGCTGCCACGCCAATCGGTGAGCATTCCGGTGAACCGGGAAAACACGTAAGTGTATGCGCCCAGCTCAATCGTGATTTCCTTGGGGCTGGTTTCGATGCGGGGAGCGTCAGGTGCCAAAATTGTCTGGAGGTCCTGGCTGAGCTGCCGGGCGGGCAGACAGCGCGGGTCGGCGTTGTCCAGAGCAAACTCGTCGAACCCCAACAAATGTCCCGCCTCCAGGCAGGCGAACGGACGGGACAGGTACGTTTCCACCCTCAGGAAGCACCGCCCGACGGCAGGAACGTCCACGGAAAACGGAATCTCTACACTTTGGTGAGGCGCAATCGGGGGAAGCTCGATAGTGCCGCTGTCCTCGACGCCGTCTCGCACCCTCACCCATTTCAGGGTGGCGAAATCGGCAGCATTGAGGTGGTCAGCCGTATTGGTAGCCCGCAGTAGCCCGGCCTTTTGGTCATAGGTAAAGCGCAAAGGACGGTACACATTCTTGGCCTCCAACAGCCCGATGTGCCCGGTGCGGTCGGGGCTGACCAGCCCGTCGACGCAAAAGTTCCCGTCGTGGGGGTATTCCCCCGAGTCTCCGCCGTAAAGCAGACGGCCCTCGGTGTCCGGCACCGCGTGGTCACACCATTCCCAGATGAACCCGCCGCACATGCGCGCGTCTGCCTGCACCAGGGCCCAGAAATCTTCCAAATCTCCCGGACCGTTGCCCATCGAGTGGCAGTACTCCACCAGCAGGAACGGCTTGTCACCGAGGTTATCCAGGTAGTCGGTGATGTCGGAAAGCGGGGGGTACATGCGGGCGTACAGGTCGATATTGCGGTAATCATAAGAGCGGTCGTGGGACCGATAGTAGGCGCTTTCGTAGTGCGTCACCCGGGTGGGGTCAAAGTCTTTCATCCACTGCAGCGCGGTTTCAATAGTCACCCCGTAGGCACATTCGTTGCCCGCCGACCAGGAAAACACGCAAGGACGATTCTTTTCACTATGAACGCAGCGCTGGACCCGATCCAGGGTGGCGGGAATCCACTCCGGGTTGTCCGCAATAGGTTTGTTCCACAGCTCCACCACGTTCTCTTCCGTTTCGTCGGCCAGGACGCGGTTTCGGGTGCCGTGGCTTTCATTATCCGCTTCGCTCATCACGTAAAATCCCAGTTCATCGCACAGATGATAGAACTGCGGGCAGTTCGGGTAGTGGGCGGTGCGCACCGCGTTGATATTGTGCTGGCGCATCAGCTCTAAATCCCGTTTCATCTGGGATAGCGAGACGACCGGTCCGGTCTGGGCCTCACTTTCGTGACGGTTTACGCCTTTGATCTTGATGGGGTTGCCGTTCACCTTCAGCACGGCGTCCGTGACGGTCACGGTACGGATACCGACACGTTCCGTGATTACTTCGTCCACAGACTCCATCACCAGGGTATAGAGGTGGGGTGCGCCGGGATTCCACAGTTTCGGGTGTTCGAGATGGAACTCGGTGGCATGGGTGTAGGTTTCGTCCCCGTCGCACAAGGGGTGTAGCTCGGTTTGCCCCAGAATGTTGGGGCCGTCGGTGAGCGTGACCGCGACCGGGCAGGCTTCCCCGCTGAAATTCGCGCGCAGTTTTATGCCGGCACCATCGGGCTGTATCTCGGTGGTGAGGAAGTAATCGTTGAGGTGTACCGCGGGGCGTTTCAGCAGGTAGACATCACGGATAAGGCCCGAACAGCGGAACTTGTCCTGGTCTTCCAGGTAGCTGCCGTCCGACCACTTGCAGACCAGTACCGCCAGCGTATTCGTCCCCTCCCGCAGAAACTCGGTGACCTCGAAAGCGGAAGTCGCGTGGGCGACTTGTGAATACCCCACGTAACGCCCGTTCAGCCACAGGTAGAAACACGAGTCAACGCCCTCAAAAACGAGGGTGGCACCGGGAGCTTGCGGATCTGGCTGGTAGTGGAACTCATGACGGTAAGCGCCAGTGGGGTTGGCGTGGGGCACATAAGGGGGGTCCAAAGGTAACGGGTAGTTGATGTTCGTGTACTGGTGGGAGTCATAACCGTGGTACTGCCACGCGCCGGGAGTGGGAATCGTGTCGGGAAGCGCCGCAGCTCCGGGAGTGAAAAAATCCTCCGGCACGTCCTCTACGCAGGGATAGAATCCGAACTCCCAAGCACCGTTGAGCAGCTGGAAACGGTCCGAGAGCCCACGGTCCAGGTTGAAATTCGGGATATGTTCCGAGGCGTGCGCGGCCTCGGGGGAAACCGGAATGTAGTAGGCCCGCGGCGCCAAAGTATTTTCGTGCAAAACGCTAAGGTTCTGGTGATGATTTGGTAGCTGCATGGAAGTCTCCTTGGGGCGATGCCGCGGGAATCGAATACACCGACACTGGTGTTATCGTTCTCACCGGTACTGGTAACGATAACACAGTTTTTGCTGGGCAAGTCGCAAATGAAACTTCACCTGGGCTTGATACGCTTCACCCATGGCCCGAACTCCCCGCAAAGCAAACGGCGCCAGCTCTATCCATGACGTGGCGCTGCGGGCGGAAGTATCGGCCCAGACAGTCTCTCGGGTCGTGCGCGGACACAAAAATGTTTCAGACGAAACCCGCCAGCGCGTATTGAGCGCCATCGCCGAACTCAACTACACCCCCAACCGGGCCGCCCGCGCCTTGCGCACCGGTACTTATGACGTCATCGGGCTGCTGACCCAAGAGATTCGACGCACTGGAGAGGCACACACCTCCAACGGGGTCATTGACCGGGCTGCTGAACTCGGTTTTTCCGTCAGTTTGGTGCAGGTGGAATATCCGCACACCGACCAGGCCCACCGCGCTATGTCACTGCTTTCCCAAGAGGATATTGACGGACTGATCATTGTGCAATGCGGGGACGCCAGCGCGGAGCAACTGGCGATTCCTCCCCACTTGCCGGTGGCTTCCTCGGATTCCAACTTGGTGGACATTTATCCCTCGGCCTCTGCCGACCAGGTGGGCGGGGTCAAAGCCGCCATGAAACACCTGCTGGAGCTGGGCCACCGGACGGTTTTTCACATCAGCGGCCCGAAACGTTCCCGTTCCGCCCAAGTTCGCCAGGAAACTTGGGAACAGTGCCTGCGGGCGGCAGGGCGAAAGGTGCCGCCCGTCATTCCCGGAGATTGGTCGGCCCAGGCGGGATATGCGGCCGGGAAACGACTCGCACAGAATCCTGATGTGACCGCGGTTTTCTGTGCAGATGACGAAATCGCTTTGGGACTGGTGCGGGCCTTGCACGAGAACGGAGTTCGAGTTCCGCAAGACGTTTCCGTCATCGGTTTTGACGGTATCGAAATGTCCGAGTTTTCTTTCCCGCCCCTCACCACGGTGCGTCAGGATTTTTATGCGGCCGGAGTGGAAATGGTCAATCTCATTGTCCGCCAGCTGGCCGGGGAAACCACCGACCTGCACCGGACGATTCCCACCGAACTCATCGTGAGGTCCACCACTGCCGCCCCACCCCACTTGTGAACGCTGCGGCTAGGAACCTGAGCGAAAACCTGGCCAGGCGAGAGTTTCGGTAGCCCGAAAACCTCACCAACGCCTCATTTGGGGCCGCCGCTGCCCGGCTTAAATGCCAGGATGGCCGCCGCCCGGAGGCAGCGGCCAAGCCAGCTAGACACGCGCGTACGACTATTGCGCCTGGAGCGTCACGGGAATCTTCTGTTCCTTTCCGTCGCGCACCACGGTCAGTTCCACCGTGTCGCCCACGGCATATTGACGCACGAAGCCGACCAGGGACAACGAGCCTTTCACAGGCTTGCCGTCAATCTTGGTGATGATGTCGCCCTGTTTCAAACCGGCTTTATCAGCGGCGGAACCGGAGTTGATTTCCTGCACCCGCGCACCTAAACGGGACACTTTGTCCACGGTGGCGACCTCTTGGCCCACCATGACACCGAGCGCCGCGTGCACCGCTTCGCCGTGATCAATGAGCTGGGTGGCAATCATCGAAGCCTGATTAATCGGGATGGCAAAGCCCAGCCCGATAGAGCCCGCTTGGCCCTCTCCGGTCGAGCCGCCGGAACCCGAAAGACTCGCAATGGACGAGGTCACACCTACTATCCGCCCTCGTGAATCGAACAAGGGACCGCCGGAGTTACCCGGATTCACCGCCGCGTCCACCTGAATCGCGTTCGTGGTGACTTCGGTAGGAGCAGTGCTTTTTTCAGGCTGGGAAGGCTGTATCATGCCGCCACCAAAGTAACGCCGCAGGCCAAAGGGGTCTTTCTCATCTTCACCATCGGGACTGCCCCCCTGCACCGCCTGCACCCGCACGGGACGGTCCAGCGCCGAGACAATACCCGTGGTGACCGTAGACGACAACCCCAGCGGGTTACCGATGGCCGCGACCGACTCCCCGACCTTCAGATCGTCGGAGTTACCCAACGGCGCCACGGTCAAGTCTTTCGGCGGGTTCTCGATTTTTATCACCGCCAGGTCGGTCAGCACGTCACGGCCCACGATTTTCGCTTTGTACAAGCGTCCATCGAACAGCTCTACGGTGATGATTCCGTTGCCGTCCGCGGCGCCTGCCACCACGTGATTATTGGTCAGGATGTGGCCTTTCGAGTCGATAATCGAGCCGGAGCCCTGGTCGGATTCGTTGTTCGTTTCCACGGAAATCGCCACCACGGCGGGGCGGACCGCTTTGGCCACAGCCTCCCAGTTCGGGTTCTGCGAGTTGGAGTTTGCCACCGGCTCGGGGGTGGCGACGTCCTTGTCCTCCGGATTGAACAGGGTGGAACTGGTCGTTTCTGCGTCATGCCCGAACAAGCCGCTCTGTTCGATAGCGTACAAACCGCCGGTACTCAGCAGCGATGCCGCCACCGCCACGCCGATCAAGGCTCCCCATCCGGGACGGCTTTTTTCCTTTTTATCCCCCGGGGTCGCCGCCCAAGTCAAGCTGTTTTGCAGCGGGTTCATTGCCCCACGGGCGCCGGCAAAGGGGGCGGAAGTCGCAAACGGGTTACCGCCGGGGTTACCGCCGGGGTTACCCGGCTGTCCGGGGTTGAAGCCGGATGGTTGCCCCTGGTTCGGGCTGGACGCAGATGGCGGGTTGGTCGGGTTCGCGTTTGCGAGGGGGTCGGAAAAGCCCGGCGTGGTGCCCCAAAAGGCGTTGGCTCCGTACTGTGCCGAAGGGTTCGGGCTTGCCGGGTTGGCAGAAGCGGGGTCAGTCGGTTGGGTTGGGGCGGCCTCAGTTGAGTTGGTTGAGTCGGTGTCGGACGAACCAGTGGAGCTACCCACGGGCTGTTCAGCGGGAACGCTCCCGGACGGGCTTGTGAAACCGTCACCACCTGGACTTGTGAACCCGTCATCAGAAGGACTGGCGAACCCCGCGCTCGCCACTTCACTAGAAGCGTGGGCCACCGGCCTGCCACCCGACTGGTCGGCGTTATCGCTGTCCGCAGCAGGCTCAGCACTGGCCTGGCCGGCGGGGGTTACTGAGATAATCCGGCCGCTCAGGCTCGGAGTTTGCGTCTGGGCGGGCTGCGGGTTGTCCGATGTTGCAGCCTCATTAGAGTTCTGGGGATTCGCGGGAATCTGCGTTTCTTGATGTTCCGGAGTGGACCCGGTATTTTCCTGATTTTCTGACGCGGGCGTTTCCTCGGGGGAAGTCCAGGGATTATTTGTATCGCTCACTGTTTACTCCTCATAAAGTTCTCAACGGTTTTGACCCGGTGACTTCAAAATTACCTGTGATTCTGGCGGAGGCCTGCGGTCAAAGCTCGTTCCCAGGTAGGATTTGCCGGGTTTGGGTTCGCCGTTACCGGCGTGAGAGGTTCTACCTTTGATTTCGACACTTTTGCAATATATTCCCCAACCGCGGGAATGTTCAAAGTTAGGCTCACAGGACGACCTCCAGCAGACTCAGCCCTCTGACCGGTTGGGCCAGGGCGGAAACCAGATCTGCCTGATTGTCTATCCGTTCAGCTTGCCAGTCCGCCGCCCGAGCCAGCCCGCAAATGTCTCCGACCTGGGCAGTGAGGAACATCCGGGTGAATGTTTCTGCCGGGGCCGCACCGTGCTCCAGGCCGCCAAAAATCCGCCCACCCCCGTTATTTATGACGATGACCTGCAAGTTTGGTACCTCTTCAGTGCGGCCGTGGCACAGGGCGCCCAGGTCGTGGAAAAACGATACGTCACCAAAAACCAGCCGCATCGGCTGACGACGCGCCAGCGCCGCCCCCCAAGCCGAGGCAATGGTGCCATCGATGCCGGCCAGGCCTCGATTGGTAAAGACGCGGTTCGGGGCCAAAATGCGCGCCACCGCGTCGAAAACCCGGATAGTTAGCGAAGCCCCCAAGTAAAGGTCCACCGGCTCGGGCGCAGTCATGGTGCTGTCCCAAATCGCTTGTGCCGCGCTATGGAAACCCCAATCCTGGGTCAGGGCCGCGACCGCGTCCTCCCCCGCCACACGCCACATTTCCAGCCAGCTTTCCGGGGTCTCGGCGGGCGGGCGGGGGGCTGCGGGTGGCGATGGTTTCGCCGCTTTCGCCAGTTCACAAGCCAGGGTGGACGCGTCTGTCCACTGCCGGGCGATGTTGTCGGCGAGGTTGACCGTTGTTCCCGGTGCGCCCACGGTTTCCACGGGAATGTCGCGGCGGGTAATGAGCCGCGTAATCGGCCTGGTCAGGGTGGGTCGGCCCGCGACAATAACTCTTTCGAGGTTGTGTTCCGCCACCTCCGACAATGTGGTTCCGGCGGCTTTGGCGTATCCTCGCACCGCATTGGGGTGGCACCGCCAGGCGGTTTGCGGTTCGGCCAGGACGGGAATCCCCGCGTTTTCGACCGCCTCGCACAAGTCCGTGTAGGTGGCGTCGCTGAGGTCCCCGGCAATCAGCAGGGTGCCACGCGGCGCCTGGTGCGGGTCCAGAGGATTCTCGCTGGCGTTGGCGCTGGCGGTGCGGGTGGCGCGGGTGGCGAACGCCTCGATAGTTTCGGGGGGTGCCAAAGGTTCGACGAAGCTGGCGTTGATGTGTACCGGCCCAGGGATGGGGAAGTGTTTTTCGTTGGTGGCCGGGTGCGGTGAGGGACTGACGCCTCGGCAAGACGCCACGGCAGCAGACACGGCCCGTTGTAGCTCCGCTGGGGTGACACCGGGCTGTATATCGGTGGCGAAACGCACGAAATTCCCAAAAATCCCTGGCTGCCAGGTCGTTTGGTTCGCCCCGGTGCCGCGCAGCGCCGCGGGACGATCCGCACTGAGGACCAGCAACGGCAGACCCGCGTGGGCCGCCTCCATCACCGCGGGCAGGGCGTTTCCCACCGCGGTGCCGGACGTCATCACCAAAACTGCCGGATGCCCTGCGCGCGTCGACCCGAGAGCCATAAAAGCCGCATCGCGCTCATCGATGCGAACATGGAGGTTCAGGCGGCGGCTGGCTGCCAACTGGTTCAGGGCATAGCCCAGGGGAGCATCCCGGGACCCGGGGCAGTAAAACCAGTCCGTAAATCCCTGCGCAACCAGTAGTCGCACCAAATCCCAAGCGTATTGCCGGTTTGAGGCGTCCTGATTGTCTCGCTGACCGGTGTTATCCACAACTCACCCTTTCGCCGCTTGGCATCGTGCTGTTTCGCGGTTTCCGTGAAACCGGGAAACCGTTGCCATGCCGGGAAACGAAAGCTGTTTTAGAAACTGCAAAATTTTCGTCTCCGGGGTCAATGTTACCTTTCAAGCACTTTCGTGCATACCGAAGGGAGGTTTATGGACAGAACCCAGTAATAAAGTTTCGATTCAGTTCAATAGTGGTGCAGCGCGGGGATCTAGCCGTCTGGTTGCGCGGGCGTTCGCCAGTTTGGTAGCGCTGACGTTAGCCGTTATGCAGCACTGATGCTAAACCATTTTGCAGGGCTGATGTTCAGCCATGCTGTGGCGCAAGCGTTTGGTTGTCTATAGCGCGTGTGTTTAGCCGTTTTCTTGAGGAAGCTGGATTTTCGTGGCCTGACCGCGGTGAATCCAGTAGCCGCGGGCGGGCGGGAACATGGTGCCGTCCTGGGAGACGCTGACGCCGAAGATGGCGGTGGTGTCGGCGGCGCTCAAGCCGAGGGACAATCCCGCGGCAGGGGCTTTGACCACCGCATTCAGTTCGGAATCCGTCGTCCAAGACAGCCCGTCACGGGAATTGGCAGCGCCCGAGGCAATAACCAGGTGTCCACGGCTGCGTGCCGCGCGGATGACGTCTGCCATGGCTGCGGCGGCATCCGTGTTCAGCGAGAATCCGGGCAGGTCGGCAATATAGATGGCTAAACCGGGGAATCCCGGCGGGGATTTTTGTTCCGCAACGGAAAGCAGCTGGTGATAGAAGTCGCGGAAGTCTGCGAAACCACAGGCGACCGCGTCCCAAATCTCCAGGCCAGCCAGGGTTTCCAACGCGGGCGAACTATCCTCACGGCTTTGGGCAGACAACAGCACCATCCCGGTGTCCGGGCTGGAAGTGCGCAGCGAACGAGCCAGCCAGCGCATGACCGCCAAGCTCACCGCCCGGTCGACTTCCCCGTCGCCTCGCGCGATGAGGTAAACCCCACTGGTGATGGTATTGATTTGCCGGCCTCCGGGGGCGCTCAGTCCCAGTGCCATTTCTCCCTTGGGAGCAGTGGTGAGTGCGGTGGCGAACACCGGCACTGCCAACCGGCCAATCCGGTAGGCCGGGGTTTTTGCCAGTGTCCCCAAGCGCTCCAGAATGCGTGTCTGGGCTAGCTCGGAAGGGTCGTTACCGAGGACAGCTATCTGAATAGCTCGCGGGTCATCCGCAACCAAGCCGCGGCCGGGAACGGAACCGTTTAACTCGATTCGCATTCCGAATGCGCCTCGCCACGCTGCCGGTAGGTTCTCAACGCTCTCGGCACTGATAACGAAGTGGATTCCGACGACTCTGCCTCCGGTGATGAGTTCCAGGAAACTGGCGGAACTGGCTCCCGGCAGGGATTCCAACACGGCTTCCAGACCGTCAATCGCGACGATAATTCGCTCGCCACGGTCGGTTTCGCCGCCCACTACGCTATCAGCGCCGGGGGTTGCACTGGGAATAGCGCTGGGGTTCTCGCTGCGGGTTGCTCCGGTGTCCCGCCCGGGTGTCGCCGAGTTCGGGGCCTGGACACCGTTCTGTTCGCCGGACTGCTCACCGAACTGTTCCCCGCGCAGCACTTCACGCAGTTCGGGGAAACTGCGGGTGGCGTTACGCAGCGCAATTTCGGTGCGCCAACGCCACCGGCTAACCAGGTACTCAATCGTGTCAGCAATCGTCTCCGGCTCGTTGGCATGGGCTACCACGCCCACGTTTGCCCAGCTCGACAGCACATCGAGGGTGGTGTCGGCACTGCAGACATAGAGAGCAACCGGACGACCCCCGGTGTTCAAACTATCGGCAGCGATAGCTCGCAACACTCCGGTGCGCCCGCTGCCGCGCGGACCTGCCACGAACAGGTTGCCCTCCCGGTCAGGACTAAAGCCAAAGGGGACGACGTCTTGGCGTCCCAGGTCATCGCGCACCCCCAGGCGGAACTCCGTGTCGCTGGATTGCCCCAAGGCTGCCAGGTCATAAACCTTTTCCAGTCCGGAAGTCCAGCGCCTGATTGTGGATTTCCCGCAGCAAAACGACCCTGCCAGCACTGACAGCGGCGTTGCCGCCCGCGGCACATCAACCGTGGGCTGGTCCCCGCTCTTGCCAGCCCGACTGGAACTGCGACCTGCGAGGGCCGGAACTCGCCATGATCCGCCCGTCGATAGCGCTGGCGGGAACGCCGCTCCCCCCAGGGCGGTGAAGTTCACGGGAGCCAACTGAGGGTCGGCAAAATCGGTAGCCATCAGGGTATTTAGGGTCTGGAAGCCGGTGGCTACCCCGCCGACCAGCAGGATCCCGCGGCCGGGATGCGCGAAAGCCGCGCGCGGATCAATTTCAAAGCTGCCACAAACCGCCTCTAGGGCTGCGTCCTCCAGGTGTAACACCACACGTGTCGGCAGGTATTTCAGGGCTTCGCGCGGGAGCTTTTCGGTATCACCGCTGCTCACCAGCAGGTGCAATCCCAGGGCGCGGTACATGTGTAACCGCTCCGCCAGCTGCGAAAGTCGCCGTGTGCTAAATGCCTCCCCAACAGCGATAACAACGATTAGATCCGCCGGGGCTCCCGCGATTTTGGCTTCGCGCGCCCGCGCCAGACTGCCCGCCCCGGATTCGCTCAGCCAAATTTCGCGCCGCTCGGTTTCCGCTTCCAAGTAGCGGCGCAGCCGGGCAAACACAGCATCTCCCCGCCCCGACTCGATACCTAAACAGTGCGGGGCTTGCCCCACTTCGCCCCATTTCGTGCCGCGAGAGTCAAAAATGACCCAGCTCACGTCCTCCGGGCGCTGAGTCAACGCCAAACCCGCCAGATAGGCAGCGATGACATTGTTCCGGGCAGCCTGATTTTCTCCCGCCACGATGGCGTTCTGGCCATCAGCCAAATCCAAAATCACCGGGCCGGCAGTGCCGTAGCCGATTGCTGCCGCGCAGCGGGACCTCTCCCCCGATTCACCTAAAACCGCCGCGCTTTCGCCGGCCGTCTGGGGATAAACATCGGTCAGCTGGGCGACTACGGGCAAAGTCTCGGCGGTTTTACCGGGTAACTTCAGATTGGCCAGGAGTTCCGCAACTTTTCGCGCGCTGGGAGCGGTCAACAACAAGGGTTCCACGCTCAGCAGGCTCGGGCGGGCGGACTGCAGGGGAATCCCGTTCGAAGCGGTGTGGCGCGGACCAGGCGGGTTAGCTCCGGGAATGCGGGACACACCGTCTTGCCAAGACCCGGTCGCCAGGTCCAGGACTTGCCGAGCGGCGCTGACCGCACTGCCGAGGTCGTCAACCGCGTTAACCAACCAAACGCCAGGCTCTGTAGCGAATTCTTCCCATCTTGAGGCGGCCGGGACTTCTCCGTCCACCACCAGCAACAGGCGTTGGCGTGAACCGCGCTGTCCTTTGCGGCTGGTCCAGGCTTGTGCCAGACGTTCAGCGCTGGTTTCGCTCAAGTCACTGACCGGCTCTAACT
Source organism: uncultured Mobiluncus sp. (assembly GCF_947087965.1). Classification (GTDB taxonomy): domain Bacteria; phylum Actinomycetota; class Actinomycetes; order Actinomycetales; family Actinomycetaceae; genus Mobiluncus. The sequence continues at coordinate 31,828 of NZ_CAMUES010000010.1, read as the reverse complement.
CTAAATCCTCGCGCACCGCCTCGCCGTGCGGCAGGAAGCTGACCCACGCCCATTGTGCGGGTTTCGCCCCGGCGACCACGATTTTCAAGTCGGCCGGGGAATAGCGCAAAGCGGCGCGAATCAGCAACTGATTCAGCGCGGGTCCGCGCAGGTTGCGCGGGCCGGTCACCGCTAGCGGGCCGGAATCAGCGGGAACATAGGCGACTTCCAGGCCGGTGTGCCCCTCGCCGACTGCGGCGGCACCAATCGCGCTGATTCGGCGGTTGATGGCCGCGACTTGTCCCGAGGTCGTATGGCTCGTCTCCGCGCTCGGCGCCGCCATCGCTCCCCAGCCGCGAAACGGGGCCGCATCTGCGGGACTGCTCAACGTGATTTCGGGATGAGCCTGGGTGAAACCGACCGGAATCCGCATTTGCGCACTCGCGTGTCCCCACAGTCCGGGCAGCAGGGCGTGGCGTGAGTCCGCCAGGTCGGTGACACTGGCGCGTATCGCCACGTCGCGTTGGTCCAAAGCCGTCTGAATCTGCGGAGTGAGCGCAGCCATGTCACGCTCATACCGTACCCAAGCTGCCCGGTTTTGGGTCAGAGCCCACCCCACTTCGGCGCCGCCCGCCACCACAGCGAGCCCCAGCAGAGCAAACGCCGCAACACTGGGAAAAATGACCGCCAACACCCCAAACAACGCCGCTGGCACCACGGGCACGGCAAGCGTGGCGGGATTCACCAGCCACAGGCGGGGCCGGGCCGGCATTTCTATGTTGATTCCCAACGGTTCGGGGTCGGCAACCGGTTGGGGAGAATAAGTCAGCAGCGACTTCATGCCCGCCGGAGCTGGCGGCAGTTCGGCATTTTCCCCCACCAGCGCTAAACCTGCCCCCGGCGGTATCGGCGCTTTCGCCACCGGCAACGCTCGCGGCAAAACGTAGGGTTTCCCGACCTGAGCCGGACCTGACCCGCCAGTCTCGCCACTCGGTACTTGTGCCCCCGAGGACTCGGCAACGATTGGCAGCGACCCGGTGCCACCCGGATCGAGCAAGGGCGCTAACGGCGTGACGGTGAGGCGAGAGGCCGAACCCCCACCCAAAGCTGCGGCCACATCGGCAACCCGGGCGCGCGCGTCCGCGTTTAACAGCACTTCGGTGGGATTACCCTCCACCAGGATTCGGACCGGTCGACGCATCAGGCTTCAAACCTCAACAGGTAGTTTGGCGCCAGTTCCAGCACGTCGCCGGGTTGAATGTTGTACCGCGTGTGCGGCTGCAAGTCCACTATCTGGCCCGTCGTCCGGCACAAGCGGGTGCCGTTATCCGAGCCCAGATCCTCCACGGTAACTTCCCAGCCCTCGGTACAAATACGGGCGTGAGTGCGGGAAATCTCAAGGATTTCGGGCGGAGTAGTCAGGGAAAACACCCCTTCACGCCCGCGTGTCTCCGGGGCGCGACCCACCACCAAATCGCCCGTCAGCTCAACAGTTTGCTGGTCGGTGGTACGCACCCAGCCCAGTTTCGGGAAAGCCACCTGAATCGGGGCATCCAGGATTCCGCCGCACACTCGACAGCGGGGAAAATCCGGTGGATTGTGATGGCCCAGCGGACAAATCCGCACGGTAAACGTTTTGCCTCCGTTGGCGATGTGCTTCATGGTTATCTCTCGCTATCCGGGGGAGGCGGGGGCGGCAGAAGGGAGCTCGGCGGCTCGGGTGGCTCGGACTGCGCCGATTCCGTGGTTGTGGGTGCAGATTCCGGGGCGGTCACGTCGACCACAATCGCGGTGACATTATCGTGCCCTCCCACCTGCAGGGCCAGGTTCACCAGGGAGTTTACTGCCGCTTCGGGGGTGGGGTGTTCACCCAGAGCCCGCCCGATAGCACCGTCATCAATCATGGAATGCAAGCCATCGGAACACACTAGGAAACGCCGGGGCGTCGCCACCGGGTAGGTCCAGGTATCAATCTGTGGCAACCCGGCTTGACCAGCACCGATAGCGCGGGTAATGACGGAACGGGTCGGCCAGACGCGGGCTTCTTCTACAGTCAACATCCCCGCCTCGACCATCTCGGCGACTTGGGAGTGATCCCGCGTCAGGCGGGTCAGCAGCCCCTCTCTCAACACGTAAGTTCGCGAATCGCCCACGTTGAGCACTAGGAACTGCGCCGTTTCTGACCCGTCAGCCGCGCACTCCCCTGGTGAATCCAGCACCACTAAACCAGTCAGCGTGGTTCCCGGCGGGGAAATCGTGTAATCAATGTTTGCTTCGACCAGCCCCATGACTTCCTCGCAGGCCGCCTCCAGGGCTTCGCGCACCACCGGCAGGCTCACGTCCGTGCCGGTCAGAGGCTGAATGTGCCCCAGCAGCGTGGCCGAGGCCTGTTTGCCTCCGGCGTGGCCGCCCATTCCATCCGCAACCAGAAAAAACGGCGGAGTCGCCAGGAATGAATCCTGGTTTTCAGCCCGTTTCAAGCCGATATCGGTGGCGGCAGCCCAATGCAGCGTTTCCCCGTGAACAAACGTCCAGGTGCCGGTTTCGATTTCCATCGGTTTCGTCTTTCGCTCCTTAATTGCAGTTTCGCTGCCGCTGCTAACTAAAGTCTAGCGAACACGGCGGCTACCTGTTCAACTCTTTCGCGCCACCGTTTGCTGACCGCCGGGCTGACGGGTGCCAGATTTCCTTTCAGTTCCAAGGTTTTTGCCGGGTACAGGCAGCCGTTTTCGAGGCGGGGATCCGCGGTGAGGATACTGTCTGTGAACAAGCGCAGGGTCCCGAGTCCGCAGGCGGCTGTCGTTTGCAGCTGGGTCGCGAGGGCCAGTCCGGCGCTCAAGCCCACCCCGGTGTCTAAAGCTGAGGACACCACCAGGAGGGGCGCGCTGGTGCCACCCGGAGCAGCCGTCCGCAGCCCGTCCCCCACCAGGGCCGCGGCACGCGCCGGGCCGCCCAAGGGCATCGCTTTGATGACAGCAGCGGCCAGCCCGCTGGCGATCACTTCGGTGAGCTGCCCGCCCAGGCGGATAGTTTCGTCAGCCGCCACCGGAATTCCCGTCGCGCGCTGCAGCTCGACCAGTTCATTGAGGGTCTGACAGGGCTGTTCGGCATACTGCAACCCGGCCGGTCCGGCCGCCTCACACAAGCGCGGCAGTGCGGTTTTTGCCTCAGCCAGACTCCACGCCGCGTTGGCATCGACCCGAATCTGCCCCGCCGCCCCGAGGGCCGAATGCACCGCGCGAATCCGGGCGATATCGTCCTCCAGGCTGCTGCGCGGGTCGGCGACCTTCACTTTTGCCGTGCCACACCCCGACTCGCGAACCAGCCGCGCCGCGGTGTCCGGGTCTACGACCGGCACCGTGACGTTGAGAGGAACGGGGGAAAGCGAGACCGGTAACCCTTGTGCTGCCACCGCAAACGCCCCAGAAAACCAGGTGGCGGCGACTTGTGGAGGATAGTTGTCAAACGGCGCCGCCTCAGCCAGGCCGGCACGGCCTTGTAAAATCAGCCCTTCCCGCACCGTGATATTGCGAAACTTGACGAGCATCGGCACGGAAAACACCCACGCCCGCTTGATTCCCTGCTCGGTAAACAGTTGGGAGCCGTCCGGGCCGGGCTCAAAAGGGGACAGGCGGGCGGAACTGCCGAAATCTTCAACGTGGCTGGTCACGACGCCACCACGGGACCGGCTGTCCTTCCGGAGTCCGGCAAGGTCAGCGAAGCAGCAACTTTCGCGCCCACGTCTGCCAGCGGCCCGAAATCCGAACCAGCGACCTGGAAAGCCAACACCCACAAAGTGTCCCCGATAGCCGCCGCCCAACGCTGCTGCACTCCCCGACCGTCCGATAGGCGCGAATCAGCCCAGATAGCGGGGTTTTCGGCCAGCCGGGAAGTCCCTACTTCCCGCGGCTGCCAACCGGCGGGTACCGCCAGGCGACGCAGCCAATTGACGCTGTGCTCCGGGCTGGTCAGGGGCGCGGACATCAACAGAATCCGCGAATGCGGGGTAAAGTCGTGGGGCGTATCCAACGCAAAACGGCTTTCCAGTTTCAGCCCGGAGACGCGAGCGGGGGCACTCGGCTCCAGGTTCAACACCCAAGTTTCGGGGTAAGCCAGCGAAACCCCATCAATCATTTGGGTGTCGAAATAGTCAAACCCGCGCCGGTTGACTTCCCGTTCCCGGCGCTTCTGAGCGGAGCGAGTGCGTTCCAGCGCCCCCAAAGCCCCATAGAGGCGTTCCTCTTTCATCCACCGTGGCTGCAGGAAGCTCGGCACCGGCGCGGGAACTAACGCCCAAAACGCTACCCCGAGGCCAATCAAAGCCAGCAAAGCCGCCAGCGGAATCCCCCACACTCGCCAAAAGGACAAGCCGGTGGCGTAAGTCACGCAAGCCTCGAAAAACGTCACACCCAGGCACAGAATGGTCAGGCCGGGAATCATGATGGCCACCACCCGGTTACCCAGCTCAGTTTTCCCAAAACCATCGCGCAGGAATTTGGCGTAGGGCGTCACCCAGGTCACGATTATCAGCGCGATTCCCACCAGCGTGGCAACCAGGAACGTGAAATCCACTCTGACCTTCTTTCGGGTTTACATTTCGGGTTTGGGCCGTTACCGAGCTCTCTTAGTAATAATACGGAAACTCGTCCCAGTTCGGGGCTCGCTTCTCGAGGAAAGCGTCGCGGCCCTCGCGCGCCTCCGCGGTCCCATACGCCAGCCGAGTCGCCTCCCCGGCAAACATTTGCATACCTACCAGGCCGTCGTCCACCGCGTTGAAAGCGTATTTCAGCATGCGAATCGCCTGCGGGGATTTCCCGGCAATTGTCAGCGCCCATTCCCAGCCCACGCGTTCCAGGTCCTGGTGAGCCACCGCGCGGTTCACCACTCCCCAAGCCTCGGCCTGGGCGGCGGAATAGGTTTCGGCCAGGAAGAAAATCTCACGGGCGCGCTTGTCCCCGGCTTGCCGCGCCAGCAGCCCCGAACCGTATCCGGCATCGAACGAGCCAACGTTCGCATCAACCTGTTTGAACTGGGCGTGCTCCCGGCTGGCCAGCGCCAGGTCGCAAACCATCACCAGCGAGTGCCCCCCACCGGCCGCCCACCCGTTGACCAGCGCAATGACCGGTTTCGGGGTGGCGCGAATGAGGCGTTGCACCTCCAGGATATGCAGCCGCCCGTAGCGTCCGGCCGCGTCTCTCGGGTCGGGGAGGTCCGCAGTTTCTGGAGCTTCCGGGTGCTTCAGGTCAGCAGTCCGGTTGGCCGGGTTTTGGATTTCACAAGGGCGTTCGGGCGGGTTTTCCGCGCTATCTGGAGCTTGCGGCGCGTCGTCGCGCGGAACGGTCACGTGATACTGGTAGCCGTCAGCGCCGCGCACCCGCTGGTCCCCGCCACTGCAAAACGCATAGCCGCCATCCTTTGCCGGCCCGTTGCCGGTCAGCAAAATCGTGGCCACACTGGCAGTCATGCGGGCATGATCCAGGCAACGATACAGCTGGTCAACGGTTTGGGGACGAAAGGCGTTGCGCACTTCGGGCCGATTGAACGCAATGCGCACCACCGGCGCCGGGTTGCCGTCCGCCAGCACACCCCGGTGATAGGTCACATCACTGAGCCCCTCCAGACCGACTTCCCGCCACAGTTTTGCCTCAAAAACATCTGAAACCGCGTTATTTTCCACGCCTAGATTCTAACTGTTCACCAGCGGGTTGCGGCCGGCTGGGGTTACTGGAAACTGAAGTTTGTGTTGGGCAGCAGCTCAATCCAGGTGGTGCCCCGGTTGAGTAGGACGGGCGCGCCGGCTGAATCCGTCAACAGTAGCGGCGAGCCTTCGGAGTCTTTGGACCAGGTCACTTGGGCGATTGAACCTCCGCTCGCCACGTAGGCGGTTCCGCTGCCGGTTAAGACCGTTTCCGGGACAGAAGCCCCGGCCGCGTCCTTTGCTCCGGTGTCGGTGATGGTGGTCAGCACCACCACGACGTTGTCGGTTTGTAGCGGTGCCCCCGAACGGGCGCTGGCCGCCACGCCTCCGTCAGAGCGCTGCCAGCGAGAACCGGTCCAGGCGTAGCCCGCGACCAGGGACGGGAAGCGGGCCGCCAAGGAGTTCGCCGGAACTCCTGACGAGACCGCGGTGGGACGCTCCCCCTGGTCAGGGTTAGCAAAATCGAAAATCCGAGGAGCGTCAGGCTCAATAGTGCGGTCTTTGCCGACCTTCTCGTAAAGTTTAGGAATGGATAGATAGAGGTTGTGGGGCATAGCGCGGAACTTCACCCGATACAGCGCCCCCAACGCCTGATCCTCGTTGAATCCGCGCAGCCCAGCGGCTTGCACCCGGGATTCATAGACCGGCACGCCACCGGAATAGACCAGCATCCCGCCAAACGGAGCCGCGATGCCCGGATCCATCGGACGTACGGACCGCACCGGGCCGATTTCCTCGGGGGTATGCGCATGGAACACCGCGTTATACCTGGTCAAACCACCTTCAACCTGTTCTTCAAACACGATGTCGGCTTCTTCCAACCCGGATTGCGGACGAGCCGCCACGGTGTTCTCCACTTTCACCGCCACCGCGGGGTGCGGGGTCAGGTCCTCACGAGGCAGGCCGGTCAGGGGCCAAGAGGCGGGTTCCTCGGGCTGGGTGGTGCGGGGAGGGGTCTTTTCCGGCTCGGGCGTCGAATTTGCACAGGCTGAAAGCCCCAGCATTCCCAGCATTGTCCAGAAAGCCACCAAAACCGTTAGAATCTTATTGAAACCGGCTGTATGACGGGTTCCGGGCGCGTTGCTGCGTCCGGCGCAAACGACTTTGTTTGCCACATTTTCTGCGGTGTTATCCCAGGTTACAGCCATAATTGAACTTTAGCGTTAAGGCAGGGTGAAGTTGGTGAGTGACACAGCGAAGCGGGGAGTTCCCGTCCGGTTCTGTTTCCTGACGGGTGGCACGAAACCCCAGGACGTGGTCAGTCTAGCCGAATTTTTGGATAGCACGATTGAGCCTCTTCTGACCACCGAGGAAGAACTCGCCCGCAGCGGTCGACAGATCGCGGACGACTACGACTGGGAGGCGGCGTTAGCGGAAGTCCGCGCCGAGGAGGACTCGCCAACCCCGAACTTGCCCACGGAATCGGACTCACCTGCACAACCTGCTGAGACGGCCACCGACGCTACCGACACCGAAATACCCGTGGGCGGAGTTTTTGCGGGCGAGCCCGAGGACGTGCCCCCCAGCAATTTCGTCCGCGAAATCCTGGTTCCCATCGCCCCCGGAGTCGATCCGGAACAGGCCCGCCAAACCCTGCGGTCGCGCTTGAACGGACCGCTGCCAGCCAAAACCGACTTGATTATGCAGACCTCCGGCTCCCAGACCGGCAACGGGCACTTGGTGGCGATTTCCGCCAGCGCCCTAGTGTCCTCCGCCCGGTCGACCCTGGCTGCCCTGGGCGGGCCGGGCCGCTGGATTTTGGCACTGCCGACTCATCACGTGGCCGGGCTACAGGTGTTGACCCGTTCGCTCATTTCCGGAACGAAACCCATCATCGTGGATACTACCAACGGGTTTAAGCCCGACAGCCTGGTGCGCGCGGTGGAACGCGCCACCAAGGATTCAACCCTGCCGGTGTATCTGTCGCTGGTGCCCACCCAGGTGTCAAAGATTCTAGACGAGGGCGGGGACGCGGTCGCGGCCTTGGCGAAAGTGGACACCATCTTGGTTGGGGGTGCCGCATTTACCACGTTCCTGGCTGACCGGGCCAAAGCCGTGGGTTGGCACGTGGTGGAAACCTACGGGATGACGGAAACCTGCGGGGGCTGCGTCTATGACGGGATTCCCCTACTGGGCACCCAAGTTTCTACCGTGGGCGATACCGTGTGGATTACCGGCACGTCCTTAATGGAAGGCTACGTTGAGAAACCGCCGGCCGGAGTCGATCCCGCGGAGGCTTCGCCGTGGATTCAAATGGGGCCGCGCCGCTGGTTTAAGACTTCCGACACCGGCCGGATGGAAGGCCCGCGCCTGATTATCCAGGGCCGCACCGATGATGTCATCAACACCGGCGGGGTGAAAGTCCATGCTTCCGCGGTAGAACAGGCCTCGTTGAGTGTGACGGGCGTCGGTCAAGTGTGTGTGGTCGGGCTGCCTGATGCCCGCTGGGGCGAGCTGGTCACCGCGGTGGTGGTGCCCGGAGACGACCTCGATGTGGATTTGCTGGCTCCGATGTTGGGGTCCCCGGCTTCCTTAGGGGTTCGCGGGAAAGACGGAACTTCTGAGCCGGATTCTCTGGCGGCGCGAATCCGCACCGCCGTCACCGCGGAACTCGGCGCCGCCCACGCTCCCCGCGTGGTCGTGGTCGTGCAGCACCTGCCCACGTTAGGACCGGGCAAGGTGGCTCGTCACGAGGTTACCGAGCTGGCGAAACGGGAACTTCGCGCCGGTCGCGCCTGGGTGCGCTAGACAAGTCCCGACAGGACCGGGCGAGTTTAGGACTGCGCCCGGACGCGCTGGAGGCGGTTCCGAACCAGCCCCGCTATGAGGTTGGGGATAAACGCGAAACCGACATAGATGCCGGTGAATAGGACAAATTCGTCCCAGTGGACGCTGAGGTCGGCAGCCGCGTCCATCGCCAGAAAGAAGTGCGGAATAAACAGTACTACCGGAGCGATGAGCCACCACAGCGACCAGCCGTTGACAATCCCGTCCGCAACCCCGCATCCCAGTCCCAAAAGCGGTAGCGCCAGGTAGAAAATCATCAAAATCCACCCAAAGCCGCAATCGCCTACAGACTTAAAAATCGGTTGGGTCACATAGGGCAAAGCTAAGAACAGCACGGCATAAGCCGCTAAGAGAATCCAGCGTGATTTGGGGTTAGACATCTGCGACCCCTCCTTTGCGAATGAAAACCATTTAAAACCATGATACCGGTCGCCCCCCGCATTATTTATACGATTTTCTCCGTTAGCATCTTCCAGGCATGTCCAGAAATCGACAAAACAAGAAAGACCACGGGTTATACGTTAAGATGAAGCCGTGGCCAGAGTTTTGTTGTTTATCTTGTGGTTGGCGCTGACCCTGTATGCGCTGATTGATTGCATTCGCACCCCGAAAGATAACATGCCCGGCAAGGTGCCAAAGATTTTGTGGATTTTGCTGATTTTGCTGATTAGCCCCATCGGGGCGATTGCGTGGATAATCGTGTCCCGAGTCGCCGCCGCCGAAGCCAAAGGCGGGGTTATCGAACCGAATATCTGGTCCAGTGAGGAATCCGTACCCATCAGTTTCGGGCGAAAACCTGCCTCGAAGCAACCCAGCGCTCCTGACGACGACCCGGAATTCCTCGAGGAAGTCAGTCGGAAACTGCGCGAGAAACAGCGTGAAGAATACGAACGCAAGAAGCGTGAGAAAGAGGACGAAATACTCCAACCCCGCCCGGACGAAAATTCCGATTCAGAGAAGCCCACAGACACACAAAATCCCCCGGACCCCACGGACTCTCCCGACACGAAATCCTAACCACCCGAGCATGTGCCCCCGCCTGGTGCAACCTCGCTCCCCCGGTTTTGCCCGCGATAGCCAGGCCGCCGACAACTCCCACCGACCCGAGATAGAGCCCACCGGCCTGGTGAACCGGGAAAACCCTGACCTACGGCCGGAAAAAGTAGCAGGCCAGATTGCTATTCCTCGGTTTTTTCAGAGGGTTCGGCTTTCTTGGATTTCTCTTTTTCAGCCTTTTGCGCAGCTTGCACCAGGGCTTCCTGGTTGAGTTTGTCCAGGGTTGCTTGCGCCCGGGCGCGTTCTTTCTCAGCCGCGTCCTGGATTTGTTCCTCCCGCAACCGCGTATCGATGCTCTGGGGTTGCCCGGTGGCGTCGTCTATACCGTCGCCGTCACGGTCATGGAATTTACGACTCACCACCAGGGAGGTGGGCTCATCGGAGGGCCGGAAGAACACATCAATCCAGGCCGTGCGCGGATCAGAATCCACAAAAATCGCTTTAAAGAATAGTGTCAGAGGCACCGCCAGAATCGCGCCGAGCGGGCCCATTACCGTGGACCACACCATCAAAGACAGGAACGAAACGGTGGCGTTCAAACCGACCGCGTTCCCGGCGATGCGAGGCTGCAAAATGTTCAGGAACAGTAGTGACGCGACCATATAACCGATGAAGACCCCGACGGCGGGCCACACTCCGCCCAGCGCCAAGGCCAGCAAAATCGGGGGAATCATGGACAGAATGAATCCCACCGCGGGAATGTAGTTCGCGACAAAAGCGAGGATACCCCAGGTCCAGGGGGTCGGCACGCCAAACGCATAAAGAATTCCTACATCCACCAGCGCCACGACAGCACCAAAAACGGTAGTCATCAGGAAGTAGGTCCGTACCCGCAGGGAGAAATTGCGCAGGGCAATGGCGAAACCTGGCGCGTAGGAAGCCAGCTCGGCTGCGCGGCGGCGCACCACGACGATGTCCCCGACCACAAAAATCGCCACCATGATGATAAAGAACAGGGTGGTTCCCGCGCCGCTAATCTGGTTAGCAAAACCGGACAGGTAGGAAAAAATCCGGTTGATATCCACGTTCTTCCAGGAATCCAATACAACGGAAGTGTCAAAGCCGCGCTGGTCCAACTGGTTGATGGCTTGTTCATAGAGGGCCTGGAACTTTGAACCGTAGCGCGGTAAATCGGTGACCATAGCGGTGATAGCAATCGCAATCAACCCCAGCATGACAAAGAGGATGGCAAACAGCAGCACGATGTTTACCAAAGCAGCCAAACCGACCGGCCAGCGGTGACGAATCAGCCACTCCGATACCGGGCGCACCGCCAATGCCAGCGAAAATGCCAGAAAAGTCGGCATGAATACACCGGCAATCTGCGCCAAAAGAAATATAATCAGCGCGCTGGCAGCCAGCGCGAGAGCGAAACGCATCCCGGTAGGCCAGGCAGACAAACCGGAGGCTTTCTGTTCTGACGCCCGCACCTCTATGGTGTTCCCCACCTCGACTGCGCTGCTCGACTCGTCACCGGTGTTACCAAACTTTACCGCCTGAACCATATCTTTGGCCTTATCCAACATTCCCATAGTCATAACCCTATCAATCGGGTGTTGAAAAACTGAAGTTCCCGGCCCGCCATCCGCAGCTGGCGAACCGGGAACCCCGAAACTATTGAATTAAACCCGATTTAGCAATGTAATCACAGGTCATCGGGCATTTTCGACCCTATCCCCACGGATGTTCCAGGTCGACATCGTCATCGAACAGCCCGAATCCTGTCGTGTCGCTGTAAGGCATCTGCGACATCAGCATCTCGTGACCGCTCGCGGAAGGCTTGATTTCCACCCGGCGGTAACGGCTCAGCCCGGTACCGGCCGGAATCAGCTTGCCCAGGATGACGTTTTCTTTCAGGCCCGACAGCGGGTCGTCGATGCCTTCCATCGCCGCGTTGGTCAGAACCTTCGTGGTTTCCTGGAAGGAAGCCGCGGACAGCCAGGAATCGGTAGCCAAGGACGCCTTGGTGATACCCATCAGCTCGGAACGTGCCGAGGCCGGTTGCTTGCCCTGCGCCACGACTCGCTTGTTTTCCTCGCGGAACTTCGCCTGATCGATGAGCTGACCGGGCAGCAACATAGTGTCGCCCGATTCCAACACGGTCACGCGGCGCAGCATCTGGCGCACGATAACCTCGATGTGCTTGGCGTGAATATCCACGCCCTGGCTGTGGTAAACCTGCTGCACTTCGTTTACCAGGGAACGCTGGGTTTCGGCTTGGCCTTTCACGCGCAGCAATTTCTTCGGGTCGATAGGACCTTGGGTCAGGCGGTCGCCCACCTCCAGGTGATCGCCGTCCGCAACCAGCAGTGCCTGGCGGCGAGACACCTCGATGACCAGGTCCTCCTTGCCGTCGTCACGAGTGATGATGACCTCACGCGGGCCGGACGGGTCGTCGTTTATCTTCACCCGACCAGCAGCCTCGGTGATGGTCGCTTCGCCCTTGGGGGTACGCGCCTCGAACAGCTCCTGCACACGCGGCAGACCCTGGGTAATATCGGCCGCCGAAGCCGCACCACCGGTGTGGAAGGTACGCATAGTCAGCTGAGTACCGGGCTCGCCAATGGACTGCGCCGCGATAATACCGACCGCTTCGCCAATATCCACGCGCTTGCCGGTAGCCAAGGAACGCCCGTAGCAGGCAGCACAGGTACCAATCGCCGCGTCACAGGTCAGCACGGAACGTACCTTAATCTGGGTGATACCGGCTTTCAAGAGCTTCTTAATCGCCACGTCGCCGACATCTTGCCCGGCTTCAAGCACGACGTTTCCGGCCTCATCCACCGCGTCAACGGCCAAGGTCCGCGCAAAAGCGGTGGTCTCGACCAGTTCGTCGGGCTCGACTTGACCTTCTTCGTTGACCGAACCGATGGTAATGGTCAGGCCCTTGCGGGTACCACAATCCTCCTCGCGGATAATGACATCCTGGGACACGTCCACCAGACGGCGAGTCAAGTAACCGGATTCCGCGGTACGCAAAGCGGTATCCGCCAGACCCTTGCGCGCACCGTGGGTCGCGATGAAGTATTCCAGCACGGACAGACCCTCACGGTAGTTCGACTTAATCGGGCGCTCAATCAAGCGTTGCTTCGGGTCGGACACCAGACCGCGCATACCGGCAATCTGTTGAATCTGGGACCAGTTACCGCGGGCCCCGGACTTCACCATGCGGTACACATTGTTGCGTTCGGGGAAGTTCTCGCGCATTTCCTCGGCCACTTCATTCGTGCACGCCCGCCACAGGTCGATCAAGGCGCTGTAGCGTTCGTCCTCGGTGATGGCACCCAGGTCGTAGTCGGCTTGGACATCAGAAGCGAGGTTTTCGTACTTTTCCAAAATGGCGGGCTTGGTCGAAGGCGGCACCACGTCCGTGAAGGAAATCGTGATTCCGGACCAGGTCGACCAGTGGAAACCGAAGGACTTGAGCGCATCCAGGGACACCTCAATATCGGCCTTTTGATAAAGTTCCGCCAGGTCATTGACGATTTTGCCGAGTTTCTTTTTCTCTACCACGTAGTTCACGAACGGGTAGTCACGCGGCAGCGAGTCATTAAAGATAACCCGACCCAGGGAGGTTTCCAGCTCAAAGCGGTCTCCCGGCTGCCATCCCTCGGGCATTGTCATGTCCTCCGGCGGCAAGTCGCCCGGTTCCATCCGGATTACGCAGGTTTCCTGCAAAGCCAGGTCGTCGTTGTCATAAGCCAGGCGGGCTTCGGCGGGGCTGGAGTAGTACTTCAGCACCCGATTGCCGTCAGGGTCAAACCGCGGGTTATGCACCATCTCCGGATCTTCTTCCGAGGTCAGGTGGTAAATCCCGATAATCATATCCTGGGAGGGCATGGTCACCGGGCGGCCGTCTGAAGGCTTCAGGATGTTGTTAGACGACAGCATCAGCACGCGGGCCTCAGCCTGGGCTTCGGCGGATAGCGGGACGTGGACAGCCATTTGGTCGCCGTCAAAGTCCGCGTTGAACGCGCCGCAGACCAGCGGGTGCAACTGAATCGCTTTGCCTTCCACCAGCAGTGGCTCGAAAGCCTGAATGCCCAAACGGTGCAGGGTTGGCGCACGGTTCAGCAAGACCGGGTGGTTGGTGATAACCTCGTCCAAAACGTCCCAGACCTGGGGGTTTTGCCGCTCTACCATGCGCTTGGCAGCTTTGACGTTCTTGGCTTCCCCGTTTTCCACCAACACCTTCATTACGAAGGGCTTGAACAGCTCCAGAGCCATCGTTTTGGGCAAACCGCACTGGTGCAGCTTCAGCTGCGGACCAACCACGATAACGGAACGACCGGAATAATCCACGCGCTTGCCCAGCAAGTTCTGGCGGAAACGCCCCTGCTTGCCCTTGAGCATGTCGGACAGGGACTTCAGGGGACGGTTGCCCGGACCCGTCACCGGCCGGCCGCGCCGACCGTTGTCGAACAGCGCGTCCACAGCCTCTTGCAACATACGTTTCTCGTTGTTGACGATGATGTCCGGGGCTTTCAATTCCTGCAAACGATTCAAACGATTGTTGCGGTTAATGACGCGGCGGTACAGGTCATTCAGGTCAGAAGTCGCGAAACGTCCGCCATCCAACTGCACCATCGGGCGCAGATCCGGGGGAATGACCGGAATCGAATCCAGGACCATCGCGGAAGCCGGCTTGCCGGTCTGGAGGAAGGCGTTAATGACCTTCAAACGCTTCAGAGCGCGGGTCTTTTGTTGACCAGACTTGCTCTCCACGACCTCTTTCAGCGCCTCGGCCTCAGCTACCAGGTCAAAAGACTCCAAACGGTCCTTCACTGCCTGGGCGCCCATGCCGCCCTTGAAGTAGGTCCCGTACAGGGCATACATTTCGCGGTACACCAGCTCGTTGCCTTCCAGGTCGCCGACCTTCAGGTTCTTAAACCGGTCCCAAACTTCGTCATGCAGCTTCAGGTCAGACTCAGCCTGGTGGCGAATGGCACGCATTTCCTTTTCGCCGTTGCGCTTGACCTTGTCGATTTCGGATTTCTCGGCGCCTTCCTTTTCCAGCGCCGCCATATCCTGTTCCATCTTTTGGGCGCGTTTTTCGACGTCCAAATCGCGGTTCTTTTCGATTTGCTCCCGCGCCAGATCGGATTCCTTTTGCATATCGGACAGGTCCTTGTGGCGACGTTCCTCATCGACCTCGGTAATCATGTAGGCCGCGAAGTAAATGACCTTTTCCAGGTCCTTCGGAGCGATATTCAGCAGGTAACCGAGACGGGAGGGCACGCCCTTGAAGTACCAAATATGCGTCACCGGGGCAGCGAGTTTAATGTGACCCATCCGCTCGCGGCGCACCTTGGAACGGGTGACTTCCACACCGCAGCGTTCGCAGACAATGCCCTTGTAACGCACGCGCTTGTACTTGCCACAGGCACATTCCCAATCACGGGTCGGCCCGAAAATCCGTTCATCGAACAAGCCTTCTTTCTCAGGCTTCAACGTCCGGTAGTTGATGGTTTCCGGCTTCTTAACTTCGCCGTGGGACCAGCCGTTGATGTCTTCCTCAGTCGCTAAACCGATGTGCAACTTGTCAAACTTGTTTGCATCCAACATGTGTTTTCTTTCCTCTTCTTCCGGTCCGTCTTAGGCGTTGATGAATTCGTCGGTCGTCAAAAGGCCGGGGGCGTTGGGCCGTTTGCCCAGGTCGAAGCCGAGGCTGTTGGGGCCGCGGCCGGCCTCGTCGTCATCGTCACGCAAGTCGATGGCGTTGCCAGCGGCGTCCAGCGCTTCTACGTTCAAGCACAGCGAACGCATTTCCTGCATCAACACGCGGAAAGATTCCGGGATGCCCGGCTGAGGCAGGTCCTCGCCGCGCACGATAGATTCGTAAACCCGCACACGTCCTTGCACGTCGTCGGATTTCACCGTCAACAGTTCCTGGAGGGCATAGGCGGCGCCGTAAGCCTCCATAGCCCACACCTCCATCTCACCAAAACGCTGGCCGCCGAACTGAGCCTTACCGCCCAGAGGCTGCTGGGTAATCATGGAGTACGGGCCGGTAGAACGGGCGTGGATCTTGTCATCGACCAAGTGGTGCAGTTTCAGCATGTACTTGTAGCCGATGGCAATCGGGTACGGGAAAGGTTCCCCGGAACGGCCGTCAAACAGCTTGGCTTTGCCCATTTCGTCGATAAGCGGGCGGTCGAAGTCGTCGCGAACCCGAGTGTTGCGCAGCAGGCCGGTAATCTCGTCAGCCTCCGCACCGTCGAACACGGGGGTAGCCACGTGCTGTCCCGGTTCGCAAACCTCCAACGGAACATCCTGAGCCCACTGCTCACCGGCCTTGCGGGCTTCTCTAATATCCCAACCCTCGTGAGCCAGCCAGCCCAAGTGGAATTCGAGTACCTGACCCAGGTTCATACGACCGGGCACACCCATCGGGTTCAGGATAATGTCCACCGGGGTGCCGTCCTCGAGGAACGGCATATCCTCAACCGGGAGAATCTTGGAGACACAGCCCTTGTTGCCGTGACGGCCAGCCATCTTATCTCCGACCGTCATCTTGCGGCGCTGGGCGATAAAGACGCGAACCATGTGTTTCACGCCAGGTCCGAGCGCAGCGTCTTCGCAGTCGCCGGCCACGAATTCCTTAACCCCGATAACGATACCGGATTCCCCGTGGGGCACCCGCAACGAAGTGTCGCGAGCCTCTCGCGCCTTCTCACCCAAGATAGCCCGCAGCAGACGTTCCTCACTGGTCAGTTCGGTTTCGCCCTTCGGGGTCACCTTACCGACCAGGATGTCGCCCGCGCTGACTTCGGCGCCGACACGGATAATGCCGCGTTCGTCCAGGTCCTTACGGGCAGCTTCGGAAACGTTGGGAATGTCTCGCGTGATTTCTTCCTCGCCGAGTTTCGTGTCCCGAGCATCGATTTCGTGTTCCTCGATATGAATCGAAGTCAGCAAATCTTCCGAGACGACCCGCTGGCTCAAAATGATGGCGTCCTCGTAGTTCAGCCCTTCCCAGGACATGTAGGCCACCAGCAAGTTCTTGCCCAAAGCCATTTCCCCGCCGTCAGTAGCAGGACCGTCAGCCAGAACGTCGCCGGCTTCGACCCGGTCGCCCTCGTCGACAATAACCTGCTGGTTATAGCAGTTGCCCTGGTTGGAACGCTTGAACTTTTCCACTGCGTAGACGTGGGTTTCGCCGTCATCTTCCTGGACGCGCACCAAATCGGCGCTGACCTCGGTAACGACGCCGCCCTTCTTAGCTACGACCACATCGCCGGCGTCAATCGCGGCGCGCTTCTCGATGCCGGTGCCCACCAGAGGAGCCTCGGTTTTCAGCAGCGGCACTGCCTGACGCTGCATGTTCGCCCCCATCAGGGCGCGGTTCGCGTCGTCGTGTTCCAGGAACGGAATCATCGCCGTTGCGACCGACACCATCTGACGAGCCGAAACGTCCATCAAGTCGACTTCTTCGGGGCTGACCAGCACCGGGTCGCCACCGGTAGAACGGCACAGCACCGCGGATTCTACGAAGTGCCCGTCTTTCGTGAGCTGCGCGGAAGCCTGGGCGATGTTTTTGCCTTCTTCGTCGTCAGCGGTGATGTAGTGGATTTCGTTGGTGACGACGCCTTTCTTAACCACGCGATAGGGGGTTTCCACAAAACCGTAAGGGTTAATCCGCGCGAAAGTCGCCAGCGAACCAATCAAACCAATGTTCGGGCCTTCGGGAGTTTCCACCGGGCACATGCGCCCGTAGTGCGAGGGGTGCACGTCACGGACTTCCATCCCCGCCCGGTCTCGGGACAGGCCGCCCGGACCCAAAGCGGACAGACGGCGCTTGTGCGTCAGACCCGCCAACGGGTTGTTTTGGTCCATAAACTGCGACAGCTGGGAGGTCCCGAAGAACTCTTTGATGGCCGCCACGACCGGGCGAATGTTAATGAGCGAGTTCGGGGTGATGGCTTCGACGTCCTGAGTGGACATGCGTTCCTTCACCGTGCGCTCCATACGGGACATACCCGTGCGCACCTGCATCTGAATGAGCTCGCCGACCGGACGCACCCGGCGGTTGCCGAAGTGGTCGATGTCATCGGTCTTGATGCGCAGTTCGGTTTCTTTGCCGGCCGCGTCTTTGACCTTGACCGTGTCGTCTCCGGCACGCAGCGCCAACAGGTAGCGGAAGGCGGCGACAATGTCGGTCAGGTCCAGGGTGCGCTCGCCCATTTCCCGCTCAACACCGAGCTTCTTGTTGATTTTGTAGCGTCCCACCTCGGCTAGGTCGTAACGCTTGGGGTTGGTGTAAAAGTTATGCAGCAGGTTACGTCCGGCCTCCACGCTGGGCGGCTCGCCGGGACGAATCTTGCGGTAGATATCCTCCAGGGCCTGATCCTGGGTTTCAATCGCGCCGTCTTTTTCCAGGGTTTCCAGCATCAACGGGAAGTCTTGGAAAGCCTCGCGGATTTCGCCGACGCTCATACCCAGCGCCTTGAGGAAAATGGTGGCGGACTGCTTGCGCTTGCGGTCGATACGCACCCCGACCGTGTCCTTCTTATCAATCTCAAACTCGAGCCAAGCGCCGCGGGAGGGGATGACCTTGCCCAGGTAAATGTCCCGGTCCGAGGTCTTGTCCGCAGTCTTTTCAAAGTACACGCCGGGGGAACGCACCAGCTGGGACACGACCACCCGCTCGGTACCGTTGACGATGAAAGTCCCGCGTGGGGTCATCAACGGAAATTCGCCCAGGAACACGGTTTGGGTCTTAATTTCACCGGTCTCGTAAGTAATAAATTCGGCCGTCACGTACATCGGCGCGTTGTAGGTCAGGTCCTTGTCCTTGCACTCGTCGATGGTGTAGTGCGGGCTTTCCAAGGTGTAGTCCTTAAAGGACAAGCTCATGGTGCCGCCGTTGTCCTCAATCGGGCTCATTTCGTTCAGGATTTCCTGCAGTCCCGAAGTGCGGGGAACGTGCTTATCGCCGGTTTCATCGGCTTTCTTAACGCGTTCCTGCCAGGCTTCATTCCCCAGGAACCAGTCAAAAGATTCGGTCTGGAGCGCCAACAGATTCGGCGGTGCCATCGGTTCATCAATTTGGGCAAAAGACACCCGGAAAGGGTGAGTGGAGGATTCTTTGGATTTCGTAGCCAAGATTTCCGTTTCCTTTATGTCGTATGGATGGTCGAGATCCCCTTTTGGTTTCAAGAGGTTACCCGCCACTTTTGCGCGAAACGTCGCGGCAACGGGGGTCTCCCCTTCCACCTTGAAAATCTCGATGCGCTCCGGCGTTTGAACATCTCGTCCCTCGCTGTACCTGCCGTGATATTGCCGGCGCATTCTTCTGCAATATCAACGTTTTCAGGCGGCCTCGGACAAAGAACACGCAAACATCTAGTCTATAACTTTTGCGTGCTGTAAGCAATTTTCCGCTGTTAAATCCTGGCAGAGCGACCCCGCCAGCAAAGCTACTTAATGCTGCCGGAAGTAAGACCACCAATCAGACGCTTCTCGATGAGGGCAAACATGATAATGACCGGCACAATCGCGATTACGGATGTGGTAAACATGTACTGCCATTCACGCACGTAAAGCCCCAAGAAACGCGGCATTGCCACCGTCAAAGGTTGCAACTCGGGCTTTTGCACCAACACGAAAGCCGCCGCGTACTCGTTCCAGGTATTAATGAACACGAATACGACCGCGGTAACGATACCCGGCCACACCAGAGGCAACGAGATTTTAAACATGGTTTGGAGACGTCCCAAGCCATCCATCAAAGCGGCTTCATCCACTTCCTTGGGCACTGAAGAGAAAAACGCCTGCATAATCCAGATTGCGAAAGACAGGTTAAAAGCCCCGTTGATGAGGATTAGCGCCACCCACACGACTTGTCCTTGCCAGCTGGAAAACTCCTGGTAGAGACCGACCGCCAACACGGTAGGCTGGAGCATCTGGGTGCACAGCACCAGGAACAGGAAGGGCATCCGCCCGGGGAAACGGAACCGAGCCACATAGTAGGCCGCGGGGGTCGCCACCAACAGCACCAGGAGTGTCGCCCCGATGGCGATGACGGCCGTGGCCAAAAGTGATTTGCCTACGTTCACCGCAGGGAAGGACCACACCGTTAGGTAGTTGCTCAGTTCCAGTTTGGAAGGCAGGTAGTCCGGTGGGATTTTCCGCACGTCGCCGCGAGTCTTAACCGAAGTCACAAACATTAACGCGTAGGGAAATAGGAAGAACAACACAATCAGCAGCGCCCCGACAAGCGTCATGACCATGCCCGCGGGACGGCGTTTACGGCGGGTCACTGAAGTAGCTTCAGAAGCCGCCTTGGCCGGTTCAGAATGTTTGGTCAGAGGGGTACTCATGTTACTCCACCTCCTTCGTCGGCTTCACAGATATGAGATAGATGGCAATAATCACCAGGCAGAACATGAAGTTCAAGACCGACAGCGCACTCGAGACGCCCGGACCGAGCTGTGCCTTGTACTGGAAAATCAAGGTTGTGGTGGTGTGGGCGGAGTGATAGCCAGGGGATTCCACCAAGATCTGCAAAATAGGCAGGGAGTTAAATACGTTGATGATGTTTATCAAAGCAGCGGTGGCGACTGCGGGGCGCAGCATGGGGAACACTATCAGCCAATAGCGCTGGAAGGAGTTGGCGCCGTCTACTCGAGAAGCCTCCAGAATGTCTTTCGGGACGGACTGCAGTCCCGCCAGGATGGTGTACGTCGTAAAGGGTAACGACACGTAGACAGCCACAAAGACTGCGACCCAGAAAGCCGCCGTGGGATTTTCCGTGAAAGCATAGGCTTTTTGCAAGATACCCGTGTCTACGAAAAACCGGTTGAACAGACCATATTCTGAGTCCAGGCCGTAGTTAAAGGCGGTGGTCGTCATCACCACAGAACACGCCCACGGGAGAATCACAAAGAGTCGCACCAGCTTGCGACCGGGGAAGTCCTTGTTGAGGAACTGCGCCAACCCCAAGGAAACTAGCACTGTCACCGTCACGACCACGACTACCCACAGGGTGGTGTTGAGTAGCACCTGGCCAATGTGGACAGAGGGGTAGGTCAGCGCCCCGGCTTTACCGACATAGTTGTCCCAACCCGTAAACCCTTTGTTTACCCCATACTTGTTGAATTTAATGAAGGAATAGTAGATGAGCAGGATAGTCGGGTAAATCACGACCCCGATAATCAGCAGGAGAGTCGGTGCCAGCCACGGTATAGCGGCTACAGTTTCCATCCACCGGCTCTTTTTCGTCTTCGGCACAGTTTGGGTGCGCAACTGGGTCTTGACGTTCTGTTCCACACTGGGCGCACTTTTCATATCGACGAGATTCCTCTATACAAAGCGGGTTTTTATCGGGGCTGCAGAGGTGACAGTCGCCACCTCTACAGCCCCGTTTTCAAGCGTTCACGTCAGGACTCGGCATCGACCTGAGATTGAATCGCATCCAGCACAGCGTCTGGTTCTTGAGCGGTCAGTTTCCCGGCAGTAGACTGCAGGGCTCCTTGCAGCGTATCCCACTGCGGGTTGCCCACTGGCAGGAACCTCACGGTACTCAGCGCTTCATAGAATTTCTTGTCGATGGGGCCGGCTTCGGACTTGCCTTGCTCAATGATGCTCTCCGTCACCGGAAGCAACCCGGACGGGGCATACCAGTTCTTGTACATTGCGTCCGAATAGAACAAGTCAAGGAATCCCTTAGTAGCCTGCTTGCGGGCATCATCACCGTTATCAAAAGCGAGGATGAAGTCCGTCACCCCGATTGCCACGCCCTTGCCATCCTTGGAGGGAATCGGGGCGATATCGTACTTAATGTCGGGGTAGTCCTGCTCCGTTACGCTCAATAGGCCGGAGTGGGCCATCATCATGGCCACCTTGCCGTTGTTGAACAGGTCGGCGACATCTTGACGGTTGGACGTGCCGGCGTTGGGTTGGGTGCAGCCTTTATCGATGAGCTTCTTCATCTCGGTGAAAGCCTCCACTGCCTTATCGCTCTTGGCTTTCAACGTCTTGCCCTCGGACCAGTCACCACCGGCGCCCCACAGCCACAGTGAGGATTCAACCTGGGCTTCCTCCCGACCTAGAGGCATACCGTAGGGGTACACGTCCGGGGAAGCAGCTTTAATCTTGTCGCAGGCTTGCTCCAGTTCGTCCCATGTAGCGGGAACCGTAGTGATGCCGGCTTTTTCAAAGATGCCGGTGTTGTAGGCCATCATGCGGGAGGAGGCCACGTCGGGGACGACCCATTGAGTTCCGTCCGCCCCTACCCCGTTCTTCAGAAGGGCGGGTTCAATCGTTTTTAGTACGTCCTCGCTCATGACTTCTGTAATGGGGTAGAGCAGTTCGCCGTCGGCTGCGGACGCAAAGTTATTGTCGTTCAGAATGTCGGGTAAGTCCTTGGCTTGTACACGAGCCTGCACCTTGGAGGAGAAATCGTCCCAACCTTCAACTTGCAGCTCAACCTTGACCTTCGGATAGGTCTTGTTGTACTCAGCAATAATGTTTTCCCAGTCCGTCTTGGTCGAGGAGGCGTACGAAGGAGCCAGGATTTTGATAGTGGTTTCCAAGTTAGCCGGATCCGCTGCGGCGCCGCCCGAGTCAGAGCCAGAACTTGCACATCCTGCTAAAGCGAGCGCCGCGATTGCTGCTACTGCGCTAATTTTTACGATGCCTTTCACGAGCATTCCTTTCCATTGTTGTAAGTTGTCAGCTCACGGTAGTAACCGAGGTAGTTTTTCCGCACTGTCTCAGGCGAAAAGGTGGACTTCATTGAACACCTACAACAAAGAATATGATTTTTTCTAATCATTTTGGTGCGATTTAAACAAATTATTTTATTTGCTGGCCCGTTCCTAGACGGTCAAAACCGTGATACCTTGGCTTTCCAAGACTTCTAAAGTTTGCGAATCAACACTGTCCGTGAGGATTTCGTCAATCGGTTCAAAGTCACAAATCCGGGCGGTCCCCAACGCGGAGAATTTGGAGCTATCCGCCACCACGGTGACTCGTTGGGCGGAACGGAGAAAATCGGCGTTGGTCTCCGCTTCCAGCAAGTCATCATTGAACAAACCACGTTTCAGGTCGATCCCCACCACCCCTAAAAACACTCGGGTCATCGCCAAGTTTTGCAGCACTAATCCAGACATGTTTCCAACGATTTCATACGAGCAAGGACGCATGGTTCCCCCCACGACGATGACTTTAATCTGGGGACGCAAAGCCAGTTCGTTGGCGATGTTGATGGCGTTCGTCACGACTGTTATCCCGTGACGTTGAAACCCGGAATCTTTCGAAACGCGCAGCGCCAATTCGCGCGAAATTTCCGTGGTGGTGGTTCCCCCGTTTAAGCCGATGACATCCCCCGGTTTCACCAACTTGGCGGCAGCTTTCGCCAGACGTTGCTTGGCTCGCCCACTATTCACCGGGCGATACCGCAAGGGCAGGTCCCCGGATAGGGGATTTGCTACCGCTCCCCCGCGAACTCGGGTCACCATCTGTTGAGCGGCCAACCTGTCCAGATCGCGACGCGCAGTGGCTGGGGATACCCCCAGGAGAGTTTCGATGTCCTCGACCTGAATCGAGCCGTTTTCCAGCACTAAATCAAGAATTTTGGTCAGCCGTAATGATTGATGGGCCATGCCCTTTCCCTCCTGAGTGATTTAAAATGTCTATAACATGAAATTTAAATCAGTTTCAAACAATTTGTGTCACCTTGCGTGGTATTTTTGTTTCTGAACAATGTAGCCGATTTTATAGGGAGAAAACACCACCATGAGTATCACCGCTGAGGAAATTGCCAGCCAACCCCAAACCTGGAAACAGGCCATTGACATGCTCGCTTCCCTGGATTCCAGGTTTTTCCCTGAAAAGGGCAAAAGTATTGCCATGATTGGCTGTGGTACCTCCTGGTTCATGGCACAGGCATACTGCCGTGCGCGGGAAGTCGCGGGACACGGAGTCTCCGATGCTTTCACCGCCACCGAATTCCCCCTGACACGCCACTATGACATGGTCATTACCCTGTCTCGTTCGGGCACCACCACGGAGATTATCGATATTCTCAAAGCCTTGCACGGCAAGGTTCCCACCCGCTTAATTACCGCCGTCGGCAATGGTCCCGCCACACCCTTTACCGACATGGAACTAGTTTTAGACTTCGCGGATGAAACGTCGGTGGTGCAAACACGTTTCGCCACCACGGCTCTGGCTTTGCTGCGCGCCAGCCTCGGAGAGGACTTGACGAAAGCTATTGCGGATTGCGCCGCGGCAGTGAATGCGGAAATTCCCGCAGCTTTCGTAACTGCCGACCAATTCACCTTCCTCGGCACCGGCTGGACTTACGGACTCGCCAACGAAGCTGCCCTTAAGATGCGCGAAGCCTCACAATCTTGGACCGAGTCCTATCCCGCGATGGAATACCGCCACGGGCCGATTTCCATTGCCGAACCGAACCGCATTACCTGGATTTTTGGCTCCATCCCCGAAGGGATGGAGGCGCAAATCGCAGCTACCGGTGCCACTTTGGTCCACCACGACTACGATCCGATGGCCTCTCTGGTACTGCTGCAACGCGTCGCTGTGGCGCGCGCGGAACACCGGGGTCTGAATCCAGACACCCCGCGTCACCTGACTCGTTCAGTGATTCTGTCCTAATTACGCACCCGAATAATCCTCGCGTCTTTGGAGAGACAGATGTCACCCGATGAGCTTCCGACACCAAAAACCGGTTCTGCACCGGTGTACGCGCTGGCCTTTGACGTGGGGGGAACGGACACGAAAGTCGCTTTCGTGTCTAACAGCGGTTCGCTGGTGACGCTGCCGACCCTAACGACCTCTACCGGCGGCGCTGTCGGTCTGATTGACCAAATTGCTGGGCAGCATAGTCAGATTCAACAGGCTTTGCACCGCGGTGAAATACGTCGCCCTGACGGCTCCACCGTGCCGGCTGAGCTAGTTTGCGGTGTTGTCGGGGTGGGCGTTCCCGGAGTAATGGTGGAAGACGCCGGCATGACCATCACTTCAGCCAACCTTGGCTGGGGGCGTTTTCCCATGCGCGACCGATTAGGCGAAGCCTTGGGCGCTCCGATTGCGTTGGGACATGACGTCCGTTCCGGCGCCTTGGGCGAAGCCTTGTTTACCGGACGTCAGGAGTGTTTTTTTGTCGCTATCGGGACCGGCATTTCAGCGGGGATTGTCCTCAACGGGCGAGTACTGAACCGGAGCGGGAGCTCTGGCGAGATTGGCCAGATTCTACTTCCCAATCCCGATTTGAATTACCTGGAAAAGGCCGCCGCCCCAGTTTCAGCTCAGGCAACTCTCCTCCCCCTGGAACGGATTGCTTCTGCCGAATATACCGCCCGACGCTACGCCCTTTTGAAAGGTATTTCCCCACAAACTGCCCACCCCACGTCCAAGGATGTGTTCCTGAGGGAACGGGAAGGAGACGAATGCGCTCATCACGTAATCGAAACCGCCACGCAGGCATTGGGGTCAGTCTTGGCTGCCAGCCTGGCGACCTTGGGAAATCTTGATGTCATCGTAGGCGGAGGACAATCTAAGGAAGGACCCGCCTACCTTGAACGACTCCGCCAGGCGACTTTATCGCACCTCGTGAACCTGCCTGAACCGCACTTCTCGCTGTCCAACTTTGGGTCGCAGGCACAATTGTTAGGTATCGCGGCACAAGCCTTCGCCAAAGCCCAAGTTCCGATTATCCCCGCGACCCGCCCGTCATAAGTTTGGAAAGACTACATATGCCCCAGCTCATCACTTTCACTCCCAACCCCGCTCTGGACATCACTTACACAGTGGACGCCCTCAAAATCGGTTCAACACACCGGGTCGAGGACTTCGTATACCGTGCCGGAGGTAAGGGGATTAATACAGCTTCAGTCCTGGCGCAAATGGGTTATCCCACCCGTGCAGTAGGATTTTTTTCCAGCCCGGAATATCTTGCCGACCTGGAAAAACGGAAACTAGAGTGGCAGGGTCGGTTTAATTTTCAACCCTTGCCCATGCCATTCCCAAACCGCCAATCCGTAGCCATCGTGGCTGACGGAGACGCCACGGTATTCAATGAGGCAGGCCCGAACTATGGCGCTATGAACCCCAAAGACATTACTCAGCATTGGGAACAGGCGTGGCTACAGGCACTCGAGCTGGACTGGGCGACCCCGAATGCTTTCGTCAGCATTAACGGGTCTTTTGCCCAGGGCAGTCCCCAGGGGATGCTCGGACGTCTCATCTCCGGTTTGCATGACTTAGGCTGCTGGGTGATGGTGGATACCTCCGGGCAGTTTCTCTTAGAGGCCGCTCAGGCGGGCGCGGATTGCCTGAAACCGAATGTGGCGGAACTGCGTGAGGCCACCGGTATTACTGAATTGCCCGCGGCGGCGCGCTCTTTGCTATCACTGGGAGCTCGCTCCTTGCTGATTTCCGCTGGACGTGACGGGCTGGCCTACGTAGAGCATCCCGCCGCGCCTGCGCACACCGCCTCGCTACAGATCGAGTGGGCCGCCCCCGGGATGACTTTGGAGGGCAATCCAACCGGAGCGGGAGATGCGGCGGTAGCTGGATTTCTGTCCGGCATGTCCGAAAACTTGCCGACACACGAGACTCTCGGGCGTGCGGTGTCTTGGTCGGCTGCCGCGGTTCCGGCTGCAGTTGCTGGCGTGTTGGAAACAGAAATGGTGGCAACAATTGCCGCTAAAATGACCTTTCAAACTGAAGAATGGAGTGCATAAATGCTGTGCGATATACGTAAACTCGCTGCTGAGGCAGCCTCGGCCGGAGTCGGTCTGGGGGCTTTCAACGTGGTGCTGCTGGAACATGGTGAGGCCCAGGTCGCCGCGGCAGAAGCAGTCAACCTACCGGTGATTCTGCAGCTGTCCCAAAACGCTGTTAAGTACCATCATGGCTGGTTAGACCCTATCGGCAGTGCCGTGCTAAAGCTAGCCGAACAGGCAAAAGTCCCGGTGGTAGCGCACCTCGATCATGCTGAGGATCTCGACCTGTGCCGCGCGGCGGTAGATTTGGGCTTTACCTCGATTATGTATGACGGCTCCAAACTGCCGGATGCGCAAAACCGTGACACTACCGCGCAAATCACCCAGTGGTGTCACGACCGTGGCGTGAGCGTCGAGGCCGAATTAGGTGAGGTCGGTGGAAAAAATGGAGTCCACGACCCGAGCGCACGTACCAATCCAGAGGACGCCGCGAAGTTCGTGGCAGACACCGGCGTGGACTTGCTGGCGGTAGCGGTGGGGTCGTCACACGCAATGACCTCGCGCGATGCCACGTTGGACACGGAACTCATCTCTGCCATTAAACAGGCCGTTCCGGTTCCGCTGGTCCTGCACGGTTCTTCCGGGGTTTCTGACGAAGGAATGCGCGCCGCTATCAAAGCGGGAATGACCAAGATTAACGTCTCTACGCACCTGAACGTGGTCTATACCGCCAAGGTTCGTCAGGACTTGGCGCAAGGCCCCGATTTGGTCGACCCCCGTAAGTATTCCCGTAACGGTAACGCCGCATTGCAAGCGGAAGTGGAACGTCTGCTTCTCTGGTACTCAGGGAAATAAACCCCGCTAGATGCTGAAATTCTGGGAAGGAATCGTCAGGATACCCGTCAGCTAACCGTTTATCGCGCGTAGCCCGAAAGCGAAGGTTTCAGGTTTCCCTGGTTCCAGTACCAGTACGTCCTGGTTGCGGTTCAGGGCGTTGGGCGGGCAGGTCATCGGCTCGACGGCCAGGGCGCGCCCATCATCAACGCCGGGGAAAGCCTGCTGGTGAGCGGGGTCAGCGGTATAAATCTGGAGCCAGCTACACCACGGTCCGGCACTGAGTTCCGTCCCCGAACCGTCCGCCCGGCACAAGGCGGCCCGGACTCGCCCGTCTGGTTCGGGTTGCGCCCGAAAGGCGTGGTCAAGCCACAGTCCGCGTAGCGCTACCGGCCGCGCTTGGCCCAAAACAGTGTCCGCGGGGTGTTCCAGACCGGTCGGCAAGTTACGTGTTGAATCGAGCACCAGGTTGTCGCCTACCGAGACACTCAGGGTGCATTCGTCCAGGCTCGCGCCCCCCGCGCTTAAATAAGGATGCCACCCGAAGCCAAACGGGCAGGGCGCAGCGTTCAGGTTAGACACCCGCAGTTCGCCTCGCAGCCCTTGGATCGCGTCAACACTCCAGTTCATCACGTATTTGAGTCGCCACGGCCAGCCCGGTTGCGGCGCCATTTCCAGCGCGAGGCGCACCGTCGCGGGGTTGTCGGACGTTTCGGGATCGAGTTCCCAAGACCGTTCCCTGACGAAACCGTGAATGGCGTTGTGGCGGTCGGGTTCGTTGATTTCGAGGTGGTACGTTTCGCCTTGAAACGTGAAATTTCCGCCGTCCATCCGGTTGGGCCACGGCGCCAGCAAACACCCCGCCGCAAACGGAACCGGGGACACTCGCGACAACCCCTGGTGCGGTAAAGGAGGGGTCACCACCAGCGGCTTCCCCGCAAAAGTCAGCGACCACAAGCCCCCACCAAAAGACGAAATCTGGGCGCGGTATTGACCGGCTCGAAGTTCTATGAAGTCATTGCTAGAGGTCATACGGTGATTTTAGCAAGGGCGGGGAGGGGCGAGACATTGCTATTCAGACGCGCTGGTGATGCTTCGCATTTCTGCAACTTCGTAGCAGGGGCGAAGCGCCGCCTGAAACGGCAAACCATTGCCGTTTCTTAACGGCTCCGCACCCTGAGCGCTTCGCTCATTTTCTGCCGCTTGGCGGCAGAAATGCTCAGCGCCCAAAGAAGCTCGTGAATAGGGATTGCGGTTTGCGTTTGTCCTCGGGACAGGTACACCACTGGTCAGCCGGGACGCTGGCCTTGACCGCGTCAATATGTTGACCGCATCCTGTCCAAGTCGTCTTTCCGCAGTTCGCGCACTTGACTGGAGAGCACATATTATTCCCTTTCCTCTATCCGGAATCGTCTGTTGGAAGCTATGTTACATTTCCAGCACCGCACCGGGGTTGTCAAAGTAGTAGGCGAAAACCGTATTGACCCCGCCAGATAATACTTTAGCATTAATCCCTGCGGGTTCCAGAATTCTCTGTGCCAGCCAAGCGTTAGCTCCGCTATCATCGCTCAAGGACACGGTTTTCCCTTCCACCCAGGAGCGCACCTCATCCAGTCGCGAACGCAGTTCCGGCAGAGGAATACACCTGGCGCCTCGCAAATGTCCGGCATTAAACTCGGGGACGGGGCGCACATCAAGTATTGGCGTAGCGGGGTCGAGGTGAGCCGCTTCCTCGGCGTACCACAGTTTCAGCCGGCCACGCAGCACATTTTCCGCCACGTAACCCAGGAAATTGACCGGATCCTTCGCTGCGGAATACGGGGGCGCATACGCCAAATCCAAGTCAATCAGATCGGGAGCGGTCAGTCCGGCCTTGAGCGCCGTGGCAATAACATCGATACGCTTATCCACCCCGTTACCTCCGATGCCTTGCGCGCCGAGGATCCTGCCGTCCGTGGCCGCAAAATGCAACATCAGCTGCATCGGTTGGGCACCGGGCAGGAAAGTGCCGTAGTCGGTGGGATGGGTGTGAATCGTGCGGTAGGCGATGCCCCTCGCGTCGAGTTCGGCTCGATTTGCTCCAGTCTGAGCCACAGTCATGGGCCCCACCCGAAAAATCGAGGTAGAGATGGGTTTAGGTAGAGGCCGGGCCGATTCTGGGTCAGCGATGAAGTCGGCGATAAGCCGGGCCGCGCGGTTGGTCGGACCGGCCAGCGCAACCGGCCGCGCTTGTCCAGTCACCCCGGTCTGTTGCGTAACGGCGTCACCGCAGGCGAACACGTCAGGCAAGTTCGTGCGTCCGTGCTGGTCAATCTCGATATATCCCCGCTCATCAGCCTTGACCCCGGCTGCCACGAAAGGCTCCGTAGCGGGGGTAACGCCCGCAGCCAGCACAATCAGCCCCGCTTCGAGGCACTGCCCGTTTGACAGTTCTGCTAGGTCGTGAGCGGGGAAATGTTGGATCTTGGTGACACGAGTTTTCGCGATGACGTTAATATTGAGCGATTGCAAGGCTCCGGTCACCAGATGAGCCATCTCCAGGTCCAGCGGCGGCATGACATGGTCACTGCCTTCGACGATAGTCGTGTTGATGCCGCGGTGAGCCAGGGCTTCCGCCGCTTCGATGCCGATGAATCCCCCGCCGATAACCAGCGCCGATTTTGCACAATCAGCCAGGTCCACAATCTGTTGGGCATCATCCACCGTGCGCAACGTGTGCACCCGCGGAGAATCCAAGCCGGTAATCGGGGGGCGCGCGGCTCTCGCTCCGGGAGAAAGAATCAGCTTGTCGTAGCTTTCGGTGAAAACACGCCCGTCTGTGCCGCGCACCTGCACGGTTTTCGCGTTCACATCCAGGCCGACGACCTCGTGGTTCACCCGCACATCCAGGTTCAGTTTCGCTTTCAGGCTCTGGGACGTGTTCAGCAGCAGGCTTTCTCGCGTGGGAATCTCCTGGCCGACATAAAAAGGCAAGCCGCAGTTAGAAAACGAGGGGTACGGCCCTTTTTCAAACACCACGATTTCGGCTGACTCGTCCAACCTGCGCATCCGCGCCGCGAAGGACAGACCGCCCGCAACTCCGCCGACCACTACCAGCTTCATTTCCTCCCCTTTTCTTCGTTTTATTCAGAAGGTTCTCCGGGTGGTTTCCCGGTGAACTCTCAACACTATTAACATAGCATAGGAAGATGCGCAGGGGTAAACCGACTACCGCCGCCCGTAGCGAGCTACCGCCCACCCGCGCTTGTGAGCGCTTCTGAAAAAACCGGTAAAAACGGCTAGAGCAGGGCGAACAGCAGACCGAGCAGGCCGCCATAAGCCAGGGTGAGGAAACCGGTGTTACGCAGGGCGACAATCAAGGACTTGCCAGTCTCGTGCGCGCGTACCGGACGCATAGTCCGCAAAGCACCCAGCCACAACACGAGCTGCACCACAAAACCGCTGCCCCATTGGATAAATCCGCCGGGGAAGATATCCGGCCACGGCACAAATAGCACCGCCAGTGACAACAGCAACGCTATATAGATAAACAGCCGATAAATACGGCGCGACCAGGCATCACCCAAACGTACCGCCAGGGTGATTTTGCCGGATTTCCGGTCCGTGGGGATGTCGCGCAGATTATTGACCATCAGCAACGCGCAGGACAGCAACCCCAACCCGCTGGCCAGCGCCCAAGACTGCCACGGTAGGACTTGAGCCTGCACCCACAGGGTTCCCTGCACCGCCAGCAAACCGAAAAAGACAAAAACCAGCAGCTCAGACAGGCCTATACCGGCGTAACCATAGGGATGCTTACCCCCGGTATAGAACCAGGCTGCCGCGACCGCTACCACTCCGGCGCCGATGAGCCACCAGGACTGGGAAACAATGGCGACACTCAGGCCCACAGCGCTGGCTAAGGCGAAACAACTCAGCGCCACCGCCAAGACCTTGCGCGGATTTTCCCCGCCACCGACCAGGCGCGGCGGACCGACACGGTATTCATCCGTACCGCGAATCCCGTCTGAATAGTCGTTGGAAAAATTCACCCCGATTTGTAGCAGCAGCGCCACTGCCAGGCAACCTAGGGCCAGCCAAGGATCCATCTTGCCCAGTCCGGCGGCAATGCCGGTGCCGAGCAGGACAGGTGCCGCCGAAGCCGGGAGGGTACGCAGCCGCGCTCCTTCAATCCAGGCTTGAGCAGTGGCCATCGGGGTTCCTTTCCTTGCAATCGTTGCGCCACCGGGTGTGAGGTTTCGCGTTTTCACGAGGTTCTATGCCCGGGGTTTCGGCGTAATTCGCCGTAAAAAGTCTAACGCGGTTTTAACCTGAAATTAACCGGTTAATTTGTGGCCCTGGGTGCGGGTTTTCGGAGCACGTGTGGATTATAGAGGGAGAATAGCCGGGTAGCTGCCAATAATGGCAGCTACCCGGCTATTCTCCACCTTTATCCGCAACCCAGCGAGTAGCTTCCGATTCTCCCAGTCCGTCTATCCCGGATTTCCGGTGCTTCTGGAGGCTTGGTTGCTAGATGCGGGTCGCTCGGGGGCGCTCGCGAGAGGCGGAAGGGGGAGTACCCCCTCGCGTTTTGCGCGACTATTGTCGCAAAACGCTCACCCCCCAGCCTCTCGCTGAGTCGCCCCCAACGCTCCTCGCCCCGGGTGCGGGATTTATCGCGCAGCGGTCAGGTTTCAAACTCGCGATTTTTCGCATTCGGGGGTTGTGAGACGATGGAGTCATGGCGAAAGAAAAAACGGTTTACGTGTGCTCCAACTGCGGGGAGGAATGGCCCAAATGG
>NZ_CAMUES010000009.1 GCF_947087965.1 uncultured Mobiluncus sp. | reverse complement strand
AAACGCGTAAACAAAAAACAAAACGCTATCGAGATCAAAACCAACAAACCCACTCACCGATCCATCCCAGTTTTCACCGAGATTTCAACAATCGGGGCGTTGCTCACCGCAAAAGTGCGCAACAGATAAAACTATACACGTCACTTTCGGAGGATGCAAATCTGAGTCCCTATTTGCACATCCCGGGCGTGTCGGATAATAACATACCATAGATGTTCGCACAGATAGTGCCACTTGCCTTGCAGTGCCGGCTGCACCAAGAATGTTGGCACGCAGGACAGACAGTCATTAAACAGCTGCGGCCCCGCCGGATACGACGGGACCGCAGCCAAATCTACATAGAGTAGGAATCTCGGTCTAGCAGGCCAAAATCCTATGCTAAAGGACTACTTCACAGAGTTAACCGCTTCCAACTTTGTGGGCTCGTCCTTGTAAACTTCCGCAGCGTTGTCCTTCGTTGCCACCACCGGAGGCAACAGGAAGGCCGGGACAACCTTCTTAGTGTTGTCGTACTGCTTGTCATCCACAGCGATGCCGTTAAGGTCCTTCACGTCCTTTTCGCCCTTCAAGAGCTTCTGGGCCAAAGCCACAACGCTTTCCACCAGCGGCTTGGTCGGCTTGGAAATGGTGGAGTACTGCTTACCCTGCATGATCCACTTCAGAGACTCAATCTCGGAGTCCTGACCGGTCACGACCGGGAGGGTCTTGCCAGCCTGTTCGCAAGAGGACAGGACAGCGCGAGCCAGAGTGTCATTCGGGGAGAGGATACCGTCCGGAACCTTGTCGCCGGGGTAATTCTGAGCCAGGATGGCGTCCATACGGCTCTGCGCGTTCTTGGGATCCCAGCCTTGGGTAGCAGCCTGAGCTTGGGTGTTCTGACCAGAACCAATCGTGACCTTACCGGCATCAATCTCCGGCTGCAATACGGACATGGCTCCGTCAAAGAACTTGGCCGAGTTCGAGTCATCGTTGGAACCCGCTACCACTTCGATGGTCCACGGGCCGCCAGGCTTCTTGGCTTCCAAGCCTTTCAGCAAAGCCTCGCCCTGCTTCACGCCCACGCCAAAGTTATCGTAAGCAACGTAGTAGTCGACGTTCTCAGTTGCCATCAACAGGCGGTCGTAAGCAATGACGGGTACGCCAGCATCGGCAGCCTTCTGCACCTGATTACCTAAGGAGGTGCCGTCAATAGCGCCAATGATTAGAGCCTTCGCTCCATTGGTGAGCATCGTATCAATCTGGTTCTGCTGTTCAGAAACACCATTGTTCGCGAATTGAACCGAGCACTTCAGGCCCTCGCTCTTGCACAGGTCGTTGAAGTACTTCTCGGCTTCTACCCAGTTCTCAGAGGTCTTTTGAGGCATAGAGATGCCCAAATCCAGACCAGTCGAGCTGCTTGCCCCGGCGTCGTCTCCGGACTTATCAGCGTTGCCGGCATTGCCTGCGCAGCCTGACAGTGCGAACGCTAATGCGCCAGCGGCGCCAAGAACGGCGATTCTCTTGATTATTTGCATGGTTACCTCACTTTTGTGTCGAGTCCTGGTGCCCCAGGTTTGGGCAGTTGCCCAAGTTCTTTGTGACTAACTAGGCCTTCGCTTCCTGCTCAGGCGATTCTTTTTTCGAGTCATTTTCAGGCACAAGCGCCGTGTCGGACGATGCTTGGTTACGTTTGCGAGTGGCACTGAATAGGCCAATAATCGAAGGTTTGCCCTGCTTCTTTGACAGTACGTCAAAGGCTACGGCAAGAAGCAGAACCAAACCTTTAATCATCTGAGTCCAGTCTGTGCCCACGCCAAGCAGCTGCAAACCGTTGTTCAGGAAAGCCATCACCAAAGCACCCACCATGGTGCCACCCAAAGTACCAATGCCGCCCCAGACTGAAGCGCCACCGATAAATACGGAGGCGATGGCATCAAGCTCCCATAAGTTGCCATCAAACGGCGTAGATGCTCCGGAACGTCCCACGAAGCACACCGACGCGATAGCTGCCAGGACCGAGGAGTTGAACATTACAAAGAAGTTCACTTTCCTCACCGAGATACCGGTTAATGCCGCGGCCACGCGGTTACCGCCCACGGCGTAGATGCCTCGCCCAAGAGGAGTGTTGCGGGACAGGAAGTTGTAGAACAGGAACAGCAAAATCACGATAATGCCAGAGATAGGCAGGGAAGTTCCCGGTCGTCCAGTCGCAAAAATCCATCCAAACAGCAGGATAATAATGCAAGTAAAGACCACCTGAACCACAAAAATCCAGCTAGCGGGCAGTTCTGCTCCAGCCTTCGCCAGACGGACACGCTTGCGGGTGCGCATGAACACCATCAGGAGAGCGGCAATCATGGCTAAGATGATGGTTTCCGAGTTAATTATCCAATTACCTATGGCTATAGGCGGCAGCCAATTCATATAGCCGGCACCGATGAATTTCACCTGATCCGGAACAGGAATCGACAGGGACTTGCCAATAAACTGGTTCATCCCGCGGAACAGCAACATACCGCCCAAGGTCACAACGAAGGCGGGAACCCCCACGATGGCAACCCAGAATCCATGCCAGCTACCGATAATCACACCCACAATCAGCGCGACACCGATGCCAAGCCACCAAGGCAATCCCGCTCCGGACTGCTCAGACGTGACCTTCGCCAGTACAATGCCGATTACGGCCGCCACCGAACCAACTGACAGGTCGATGTGCCCAGCGATAATCACCAGCACCATGCCCATCGCCAGAATCAGCACGTAGG
Organism: uncultured Mobiluncus sp.; assembly: GCF_947087965.1. Classification (GTDB taxonomy): domain Bacteria; phylum Actinomycetota; class Actinomycetes; order Actinomycetales; family Actinomycetaceae; genus Mobiluncus. The sequence goes on along the minus strand of NZ_CAMUES010000009.1, from coordinate 71,403 downwards.
TGTTTCCAGAAAGGACGTTTTGCAAGTTTTGAGCGGAAAGAACGGTACCGCCCGTCAGGAACTGGAATAAAAGAATTTCCAGAATCAAGACGATAACCATAGCCAATTGGCGCAGGTTGCCGCCTAGTAGTTGTTTCAATGCTGGCATTGGTAATTTTCCTCCCTGTTAGGCGGCAGCACTGCCGGATTTAGAAGTTGTGGGGTTCATGAGACGCATGAGCGACTCTTGGTCGGCATCTTTCGTATCGAATACACCGGTGACTTTTCCTTCAAAAATCGTATAGATACGGTCTGTAATGCCCAGTAGCTCCGGAAGTTCTGAAGAAATCACGATGACACCGATTCCAGCAGCAGCAAGTTTGCCGATGAGCGTGTAAATCTCAAATTTGGCGCCCACATCAATCCCACGTGTCGGCTCATCCAGAATCAATACCTTCGGGTCGGTGTACATCCATTTAGCAAGCACGACCTTTTGCATATTTCCACCAGAAAGTGACGATATGAGGTTATCGATTGAAGGGCTCTTGATACGCAAGTTCTGGCGATACTCCTCAGCCGTCTGACGGACTGTGTGCCAATCAATCGCGAGTGTGCTGCCGGTAGCTTTCTTTAGTTTCGCAGAGATAACTTCACCTTTGATGTCATCCAGAAGGTTTAGCCCCTGCACCTTTCGGTCCTCCGGAAGATAGGCCAGTCCGGCTTCAATAGCGGCTGGAACCGACCTCATAAAGATTTCTTTACCCTCCATGAACGTTTGACCAGACTCAAAAATTCCATAGGAATGGCCAAAAACTGAACGTGCCAGCTCGGTACGCCCCGAACCCATCAACCCCGCCAGGCCCACGACTTCTCCACTGCGTACCTGGATATTCGAGTTTTTACAGATGAGCCGCTCGGTATTGACCGGGTGATACACTCTCCAGTCTCTAATCTCAAACAGCACTTCGCCAATATGCGGATCACGGTCGGGGAAACGATTGTCCAGAGGCCGACCCACCATGGAGTGAATGATGCGGTCCTCGTCGACGTTGCCGTCTTTAACTTCCATAGTCTCAATCGTTTTTCCGTCACGTATCACGGTAATCGCGTCAGAAATAGCAGCGATTTCATTGAGTTTGTGAGAAATCATAATCTGGCTGATACCGCTTTGACGCTGCTGGCGCATCAGGTCCAACAAATGGGCCGATTCTTCCTCGTTCAGTGCGGAAGTCGGCTCATCAAGGATCAATAGTTTCACGTTCTTGGACAGAGCCTTGGCTATCTCCACCAGCTGCTGCTTTCCCACCCCAATCTCTTTGATGGGGGTATCCGGGTCATCGTCGAGACCCACTTCCCGAAGTAATTCCACGGCGCGTTTTCTAGTCTGGAACCAATCTATGCCTACGCCCTGCTTAATTTCGTTGCCCAAGAAAATATTTTCGGCAATTGAGAGTTCAGGAATCAGTGCGAGTTCCTGGTGGATGATACCAATCCCGGCCGCTTCCGACTCTCGGATGTTCTTAAAACGGCGAACCTCACCTTGGTAGACGATGTCCCCCTGATAGGTTCCATGGGGCCATACTCCAGACAGCACTTTCATCAGGGTAGATTTACCGGCACCGTTTTCACCGCACAGGGAGTGGATAGTGCCCTGTTTGACCTGGAAATTAACATCATCAAGCGCTTTGACACCGGGGAATTCCTTGGTGATGTGGCGCATCTCTAAAATGTTGCCTACATCCTTAGATTCGTTCACTTCTGCTCCTAGACTTCACTGTCTGGCCAATTACACCGAGTTCTTGCGTGAATACATTCACAAACCGAACGAAAGTCTACCTATTTGTGTAATCGGTATCAATTCTCAGATATCTTTGATATTTCAAGTATTTCTGAGCCTATTTCATGCGGATTTTGAATGTCTCAACGCCGCGGCAAACCCTGGTTGTGCCGGCAGGTTAACCAAGAACATTGCTTGTCCCGCATGGTAAATGTCCGCTTTTCCAACCCAGGTGACGCAGGCGGGCTGATTATTCACATCAAGTTCATGGGACCATTGTCCTGGATGTTGAATGAATTTGTCTTGCGCGTAAACACAAAACTTGTCAGCCCACTGCTGGGCCAACTGCGGAAGTTGGGAATCTGAACTGAAGCGAGCGGCGAGCTTTGAAATCACCAGGCTTACCCCGATAGCTTCGCAAATGACCCAGTGCATCCGCTGGGAGGAAACCGGGCGACCCTCGAAGTCTGTCGTGTAGGGAATCCCATCGGCGCCATCGCTACCCCACGCCGCCAGCGCGGTACGGTAAAGTCCCGCTGCGGCCTCGTGAACCCAATCCAAATTCAAATCTAACCCAGCAGCCTCGGCTGCGCCCTGGAGCTGCAAGATCAGACGTGCCCACTCAAAACCGTGACCCGGCGTGGCTCCCCACGGACGGAAAGGATCATTCGGCTTATCGCGGTTGTAATCAGGGTCTATACGCCAGTTACTGGTGTAATGTTCGGGGATTCTCCAGTCGTATTCCCTCGCGGACTCATTAATAATTTTCGTGGCAATGGACGCACCCCGCCGCAGATATTCGGTGTCTGCAGTCGCATCGAAAGCTGCCAGGCACGACTCCAAAGTGTGCATATTCGCGTTCGCACCGCGGTAATCTTCGAGCTCTGTCCAGTCCCTAGCGTAAGATTCTCGAGCTCTCCCCGCTGATTCGTCCCACCAGTAAGCATCCTGGATACGTCTGGCTTCGTCCAGCAGTTCGCGGGCTCCGGGAATTTCCGCGACAGTGGCTGAGCTGGCCGCAATAATTACGAAGGCATGAGCATAGGCTTCCTTACGGGGGCCTTTCTCAAGATCGGGGCGAGACTGCCCCAACGCATCAAGTTCCGTGTCAATCCACGAAAACCAGCCACCATATTCCCGGTCCACAAAGTATTCCCGCAGTGCGTGAATCCCGTGCGCGGCCAGTTCGCGGGATTGTTCGGGATGGATTCCCGCCAGGGCAAACAGCGAAAACATATGTGTCATTCGGCAGTTAATCCACAGTTGAGCTCCCATTTCGGGCATGACCGCACCTTCAGGGCCAAGGTAACCGAATCCGGCAGGAACCTTTGATTTCATGCCGAATTCACACAAAGCCGGGAGTTCGCGCGCAGCCAGAGAACGCAAATCAAGAATTTCACACATGACTGAAATTCTAATGTAGCCCCACTTTGCTCACGGTGATACCAATCATTGAAAATAATCAAGGCCTAAAAACAGCTGTGCGCGCGAACCGTCATCTGGTCGCGCACACAGGTTTATGGATTTATAGGTGGTAAGCCTAAGCAGCCTGGTGATAGGTGAGGCACTCGCCGGTCTTTCCACCAACTTTGACGGAAGGCGCCTGGCATTCCAAGTGTTCATTGAAGCTGCAGTCAGATTTCTGGCAAGCCCCAACTGCGGCTTGCTTACCGAGTCCTCCGACCTGCGGCAAGGCAATGAAGGTTGAGCAGCCCTTGGTGCCCATAGTCATGGCGGTGGCTTGGCAGCCATCGTGGTTGTAAGAGCAATCGGATACTTCACAATCGCTAACTACTGGTTGAGTACTCATATCTTTGATCCTTTCGTAATAAGTAACTACAGACGAATAATTTCTTAATTACGACTGTCAACTATTTTTTCAACCTTGTAAACCCCTACTATAAATACCCGCGTTTACCCAGGTCACAGGCTTTCATGTATATGGAAACGTACGAATTGCTTATATCAAAAAGCATATATAGATATTTTTAAATAAACTTAGCGATTCTAATTCAAGCCGATTAAGCAAAGTAGATTTAACCTAAAGACGATTCTGCTGTCAATACCTGGATTCACCGCAGGAGACCCCCTTCCCCAACGCTGACAGGCATGGATTCATTATTTGAGATGAATTTGCTCGAATAGTGGACACTCCTGTACTTGCGGGGAAAAAATGCGTACCTTTATCTTGTGACCGGTCCAAATCGGACCAAATCGGTTTCAGTATGGAATTGCGAAAACTTTGGAGGAAGAGATGAATAAGTACCGCGATTTTGACAACTACCTCAAGGAATACCCCGACGAAAAGGGATACTTCGGCAAATACGGCGGCAACTACCTGCAGGACCCGGAGCTGGTCAAGGCCTTTGACGAGTACGCGGAAGCCTATAACACTATTGCCCAATCTGCCCAGTTCATTGCGGAGTTACGTCGCATCCGCAAGGATTTCCAAGGCCGTCCCACCCCGGTGTACCACTGCCAGCGTCTGAGCCAGAAACTGGGACGTACCCAGATCTATCTCAAACGCGAGGATCTGAACCATACCGGGGCGCACAAGCTCAATCACTGCATGGGCGAAGGCCTATTGGCTAAATACATGGGGAAAAAGAAGCTCATCGCGGAAACCGGAGCGGGGCAGCACGGCGTGGCCCTCGCCACCGCCGCCGCCTACTTCGGCCTGGAATGCGACATCTACATGGGTGAGGTCGACATCGCCAAGCAAGCTCCGAACGTGGCGCGCATGAAGGTACTGGGCGCACGCGTCGTCCCCGTCAGCTTCGGGCTTAAAACCCTGAAAGAGGCCGTGGACGCCGCCTTCATGGCTTACTCCGAGGAATATCACGATGCCATCTATTGCATCGGCACTGCCGCCGGCCCCCACCCCTTCCCGGTCATGGTCAGGGATTTCCAGGAGGTCGTTGGCGTGGAGGCACGTGCCCAGTTTATGGAGCAGACCGGGCACTTGCCGGACAAGGTGATGGCCTGTGTAGGGGGCGGTTCCAACGCGATTGGGATGTTTGTGCCGTTCCTGGCTGACCCGGTCGAGATTTTTGGGGTCGAGCCACAAGGGCGGGGCACGGCTTTGGGCGATCACGCGGCCTCCATTACCTATGGTGGCGAAGGCGTAATGCACGGATTCAATTCGATTATGCTCGCGGACGAAAAGGGAAATCCCGCGCCGGTCTATTCCAACGCTTCCGGCCTGGACTATCCCTCGGTTGGCCCCGAACACTCCCTGCTGCATGATATGGAACGCGTTAACTACGTGACCATTCGAGACGAGGAAGCTATTGAAGCCCTGTTCATGCTCTCCCGCTGGGAAGGCATCATCCCCGCCATCGAGAGCTCCCACGCCCTGGCTTATGCCATCAAGGAAGCCCGCAAAGGCAAGACGGGATCTATCCTGGTGAACCTGTCAGGCCGCGGGGACAAGGACCTCGACTACGTGATTGAGCACTACGGCACGGGCGAGAACTACGTCAAATAAACCCAGAAGTAAGCTCTAAAAATGTTTTGTTCCCGGACCTTTCGGTTCGGGAACAAAACATTTAAGCCGGAAATCAGACCGGTTTACAACCCAAGTTCGGCCATAATCAGGGACTTTACCGTTCCCGCATCGGCTTGACCGCGAGTAGCCTTCATAACCGGGCCCATCAGCGCGCCGATAGCCGCCATCTTGCCACCTTTAATCTTTTCGACGACATCCGGGTTGTCCGCAATCGCCTGCTTGACGGCAGTTTCCAAAGCGCCCGTGTCAGAAACGACCTCCAAGCCGCGCGCTTTCACGACCTCGCCAGGATTACCCTCTCCGGCCAGAACACCGGCGATAACCTGCTTCGCCAACTTGTCGTTAATCTTGCCGTCTTCAACCAGGCGTTGCAGTTCGGCCACCTGGGCGGGAGTAATCGGCATTTCCTCCAGGTCTTTTTCCTCGCCTTTGGCCAAACGCGCGATTTCGCCCATCCACCACTTGCGAGCCCCGCCCGCGTCGGTTCCGGCTGAAACCGTTTCTTCAATGAGGTCCACCGCGCCGGCGTTGACAATGTCGCGCATTTCGATGTCAGTGAATCCCCACACACCCTGCAGGCGCTTGCGCCTCACGGCAGGAAGCTCAGGCAGACTCTGGCGGATTTCCTCCACCCACTCCCGGCCCGGCGCCACAGGTACCAGATCCGGTTCAGGGAAGTAACGGTAATCCTCGGCATCGGATTTCTCACGACCCGAAGAGGTCGTCCCGTCCGCTGCGTGGTAGTGGCGGGTTTCCTGGACGATTTTGCCGCCCTCGGCAAGGATTGCCGCCTGGCGACGCATTTCGTAACGCACGGTTTTCTCAATCCCTCTAAAGGAGTTCACGTTCTTGGTTTCCGTGCGGGTCCCCATCGGATCCTCCGGTTTATTGCGCAAGGACACGTTCACGTCAGCGCGGACATTGCCGCGCTCCATCCGGGCTTCACTAACCCCGATAGCCCGGAAAATATCCCGCAAGCTGCGCACATAAGCGGCGGCGACCTCGGGGGCACGATTCCCGGTCCCGATGATGGGTTTGGTGACGATTTCTACCAGTGGCACCCCGGCGCGGTTGTAATCCACCAGGGAGTGATCCGCACCTTGGATACGGCCGTCCTCTCCACCAATATGCGTGTTCTTGCCGGCGTCTTCCTCCATGTGGGCACGCTCGATTTCCACTCGGTACACGGTACCGTCCTCCAACTCGACATCGAGCCAGCCGTCATAACAGATTGGCTCATCATACTGGGAGGTTTGGAAAGCCTTAGTCAGGTCGGGATAGAAATAGTTCTTCCGCGCAAACCGGCAGTATTCGGCGATTTGGCAGTTCAGCGCCAGACCAATCCGAATCGCGTACTCCACGGCACGCTTGTTGACCACCGGCAAGCATCCGGGCAACCCCAGGGAAACCGGGGTGATGTTTGTGTTCGGTTCGCCCCCGAAAGTATTGGGCGCCGCGTCGAACATCTTGGTTTTCGTGCCCAGCTCAACGTGAACCTCCAACCCCAAAACCGGATCGAAGCGTTCAGTAGCCTTTTCGTAACTCATCAATTTGTCGCTCATTTTGCGCTCTCCTTCCATGCCGCGGCCGGGCAGGGCGGCATCGGCTCACTAGACTCTGCCAGTTGGGCTTCCATGCGGGCTGCCACCTCATACATGGTGACGTCTCCACGGGCGGGAGCGAGAATCTGTACCCCTACGGGCAGACCATCTTCCGCGGCCACCCCGGCAGGAATCGAAATACCGGGAATCCCAGCCAAGTTGGCGGGAATAGTCGCTACATCGTTGAGGTACATACTCATCGGATCGTCGAGCTTGTCGCCAAACTTGAAAGCGGTGGTCGGAGCGGTGGGAGTCAGCAGCACATCACACTGTTCAAAAGCTGCCGCCAGGTCGCGCTGCAGCAGCGTACGTACCTTTTGCGCCGAACCGTAGTAAGCGTCATAGTAGCCTGCTGACAAAACGTGAGTACCCAAAATAATGCGGCGCTTCACTTCATCTCCAAAGCCCGCCTCACGAGTCGCCGCCATCATGCGTTCGGTGGTGACTTCACCATCCTGCGGCAACACCCGCAGACCGTAACGTACCCCATCGAAACGAGCCAGGTTAGACGACACTTCTGCCGGCATAATCAGGTAATAGGCCGCCAAAGCGTACTCAAAGGAGGGGCAATCCACTTCGACTACGTTCGCCCCCGCCTTTTGTAGACGCTCCACAGCCTGCTGGAAACGCTGCAACACTCCAGCCTGGTAACCTTCGCCTTGCAGTTGCTTGACGACCCCGACACGCAGACCGGATGCATCTGTGCCAATGTCGGCCAATGCTCCGGTGATATCCGGTACTGGCTCGTCCAAAGACGTGGAATCCAGCGGATCGTGTCCCCCAATAATCATCTGCAGCGCCGCCGCATCGCGCACATCACGAGTAACCGGGCCAATCTGGTCCAGGGAGGAACCCATCGCAATCAAACCGTAACGGGAAACCGCCCCATAGGTCGGTTTCGCGCCCACGGTACCGGTGACAGCTCCAGGCTGGCGGATAGAACCACCCGTGTCCGAACCCAGCGCCCACGGCACCATAAAAGCTCCCACCGCGGCCGCCGAGCCGCCGCCTGATCCGCCCGGAATCCGCTCCAAATCCCACGGGTTGCGGGTCGGGCCGAAAGCCGAGTGCTCAGTAGACGATCCCATGGCGAACTCGTCCATGTTGGTTTTTCCCAGGATGGGCAGTCCCGCTTCCTGGAGCTTTAGCACGATGGTGGCGTCATAGGGTGGCAGCCAGCCTTCCAAGATTTTTGAAGCGCAGGTGGTGGGCTTGCCACGCTGCACCATGTTGTCTTTGATTGCAATCGGCACGCCCGCAAAAGGATGCAGTTTCTTGCCAGCGGCGCGGTCCGCGTCCACCCGTTTAGCGGTTTGCAGCGCCCCGTCCACATCGACGAAGAGGAAAGCGTGAATGTCCTTATCGAGGTGTTCAATCCGGTCGGCAAACACTCGCACCAGTTCCTCGCTGGTGACTTCTTTCGCAGCCAGCTTCGCGGCCAAATCGTGGGCAGACAACAGGTAAAGTTCTGTGTTACTCATAAGTTACTCCTCCCCGATAATCTTGGGCACGCCGAACATACCGCGGTCTGGCTGCGGGGCGGCCTGAAGTACCTCATCGTGGTCGAGGCATTGACCCACCTCGTCCTCACGCCACACGTTCGTAAGCGGAATTGGGTGCGACGTCGCCGGAATATCCGGTTTCGCTACCTCGTTGACTTTCGCTACCGCCTGGGTAATTACATCCAGTTCAGCGGCGAATTTGTGGATTTCTTCCTCGGTCAGCGCAATTCGGGCCAAGCCAGCGACGCGCCTCACTTCATCAGCATCAATAGTCGACATATTACTGAGTCTAGCGAAAAACGCAGCGCGGCGCTTAACCCTATTTGCTCAGGGTTGTTCCATCATTTCCAGTTCCGCGGGGTCAAAGAAACTAATGTGCACATGGTCAAAGTGATCTTGCGTAACATTGGTGGCCAGTTCCGGTTCTTTCATCAGTTCGCCTTCAAACCCTGAAGCCTGATAAATCGTGTTCCGGAAGATGATGTATTTGACGTGCAGTAGCTCTCCGTTGGCTGTGAAATACGACACGATACGGTTCCCGTAATCTATGGCGGCTTGACTTGACCAGGGACCAGCCCCGGCAATAGGCAAATCTATGGCCAATCCGCGAGGATGATCACCCGAATCCGTATTTGGATTACCGCGCTTGCCGGAAATCCACCGGAACCCACCAATGTCTCGAGACACGCAGCGCAACCCGACTAGAGCAACGTGTTGCAGCCCTTGAGACTCCCATTCCGGTTTTGTAACGGGACACTTCTCCGGTTCGCTGATGGTGGGGCGAAGACGCCAGGGAATCCAGTTTCCTTGCAAAGCAGAGATGATTTCCTGTTCCACCGAGGCAGCTACTGCCCCTTCGCCTCCAAAAATATAAACAGTACTATTGGCACTGTTTCCCAGAAGCATTCCTCCGGCAGCTTCGGCAAGAGTTTGACTGTTGGTCAGCAAGATAGAGGCAAAAGGCACCGAACCCGCCACTATAGCATCTGCGAAATTGTCTCCCCTGGCTACAATGACTCTGATCCGAGAGGGAGCTTCGCCCTTGTTTGCCCCCGAAACGCCGTAACCAAAGGCGGAAAGCATAGGCTGCCAAACTCTTGAAGACTGCGCATAGCCGGAAATAGCCGCGGCCGTTTCATAGCGATTTGCTCCATCCAGAGAAAAAGCAGCAGGATAATGCAAATTCCTGCCCCCAAGCTGAGCAACTTGAGTACCTTGAGCAACGCAACTATCAACATATTGGCGTTGGTTTGCGGTTAGGCCTGAGGATTCGGAAACCAACAGCAGCGGATTGGACAGTGCTCCGGCTGCAACTGCGTCGGGAGAACCTTGGCCATCCGATCCAAACGCACCGGCGAGATAAATCTCTGTAGGACACTTTCCCTGTGCGGAACGTTTGGCGATTTCTAAGGAGGTTTCCTGACGATTTTCCCCTTGGATTCGCGCAGTCGATGCTCCTGCAGCTGCTTGCGCAAATTCCTGCAACACGGTTTCCGGGACGGCGCCTTGTCCCCCGAGCGCAATAACCTGGGAAGGATGCTTGGAACGCAGATACTCCAGAGAGGCGTCATTGCCTATGCCATCGGGACGAGCCAACAAAATAGGACCCTCATCTAAAGAACCAGCAGCTAGAGCATCAGCAGCCACATCATATCTAGCCACAAAAACTACATTTGGACTAGGCCAAAAATGCTGGGCTACTTTGGCTGCAGTTTCAATCCTTGAGTTGCCAGCAATCCGGGTTAACTCGAGATTTGTTCCGGCATAACTCGTCGATGGCTGAGCAACAGACGTCAATGCTAAACCAAACGTTAAGACAACGGCTATCGACACCGCGATTCTACAGGAGGTGAGACGCACGTGGAGCATAACTTTGTCCTCATCAATACACGCTAACGAATGCTTCGCCCCCATGATAACTGTTCTCCCTTCTGTTTTTGTTGGGTTTATCCTCTAAACTTCTAGTGTGGAAGGAATGTCGGCATGAGGAAACAAACGAAAAACCCAATGCAAGAAATTCTTAAGCAAAGCAATGCCAAGCCCCGCGGCGAGGCATTCCGCCAAATTGCCCGTTTCTTTACCCAGCTTTCTGAACTGGCTGTAAAGACCCCTCAGGAACTACCCAAAGTGTTGGCACGATTTTTTGGTGGGTTTCTGCTGTTTGAGCTCATAGCCGGGGCGATAACAGTCGTTATCGATACTCTGAGAACCTGGCGCCAGTCCACTGTCAAGCCTTTTCCGATTACCCAACTTCCCGAAATCAGTTTCGACGAGAACAAGATGCAGGTCTACACCTCGGGGATTGAGGTATACACCGCGATGCTGCAAGCCATCCGTTCGGCGCAATCTCACGTCTTCTTTGAAACTTTCATCTGGAAGAATGACGAAATCGGGCATTTGTTCAAAGAGGCTTTGATTGATGCGGCGAAGCGCGGGGTCGAGGTCTTCATTATCTGGGACGCTTTTGGCAACATCAATATTCCCTCCGCCATGACCCGTTTCCCTCATCTGCGTAACCTGCACGTTCTGCGTTTCGGACTGTTTCGTTCGTTCTTTCTCTCGCTACGTTCCACCGGGCGCGACCACCGCAAACTCCTCACCGTTGACAATAAGGTCGGGTTTATTGGTGGGTACAATATCGGTTCGCTCTATGCGACCCAGTGGCGCGATACCCACCTGCGTGTCAACGGCCCGTCGGTGTGGAAACTGACCGACGCCTTCACCGATTTTTGGAACGCCCATAAAACCCGGCACCTGCCTAAGCTGCCCCAATTTATGTCCCGCCAGTGGATTCCTGAAATCGAAGTAGCACGCAACGAACCTAACCGTTTGCTGTTCCCCGTCCGCGGCCTGTATATCAAAGCGTTAAACAAGGCTCAAAAGAGGTTTTGGATTACTCAGGCTTACTTCATCCCCGACCAGGATATTTTGGATGAACTCATTGCGGCAGCGTGGCGCGGAGTGGATATTAAAGTGCTGATGCCGGAAACTTCCAACCATATCGCGGCTGACTGGGTGGCTCGCTCATATTATTCCCCGATGCTGGAAGCCGGGGTGGAAATCTGGCTCTACCAGGAGGCTATGGTCCACGCCAAGACGGCGACCGCCGACGGATGCTGGACCACGATTGGAACCGCAAACATCGACCGCCTGTCCATGACCGGCAACTATGAAATTAATATGGAGATTTTTTCCACCGACCTGGCCGACCAGATGGAACAAGTGTTCCTCAATGACCTCACTAACGCTCGGCAGCTCACCCTGGAGCAGTGGGAGGAACGACCCGTAGTCAATCGGGTTATTGAGCGTCTGTTACGCCCGCTCGGCTCGGTTTTGTAGAGCTGGGTATTCTGGGATTTCGCCCACACGTCAGCAATCCGCCGGGGGCAACCCGCAGCTCGCCCCGCACTCAGAACCAAGCTGTCCACGCCTCGACCCCGGACTGCCGCCCATCACAGGACTGGCTTAGGTTCGCGACAAGCCCTTTTCCAGCAGGGCGTTGAAGTCAGCAGATTCGATGACGGGAATGCCTAGTGCCTGGGCTTTGGCCAGTTTTGACCCCGCGCCGGCACCGGCCACGACCAAGTCGGTTTTTTTCGATACCGAACCGGCCGCTTTCCCTCCGCGGGCTTCTACCGCTAACTGGGCGGATTCACGAGTGTAGCCGGGGACGTTTCCGGTGATGACCACGGTCAGGCCGGCCAGGGTTGGCGCCAGACCCCCACCAGCCAGAGCGGTTCCGCTCGCCGCTTCGGATTGGCTGACTGCCCCAACTCCCGCGGCTTCCCAAGCATCCACGATTTCTTGATGCCACGGCACTGTGAACCAGTCGTGGATAGAGGCGGCGATGACCTCGCCAACTCCCTCAACTTCACCGAGCTGTTCCACGCTAGCGGCTCGGATAGCCGACATCGTGGCAAACTGTCGGGCTATGGTCCGAGCCGCGACCGGACCCAGATGCCGAATGGACAGGGCCACCAGAACCCGCCATAGTTCTTTTGACTTCGCGGCTTGTAGCTGTTCAAAAAACGTCTGGACGACTTTCCCAGCCACGGGAGGCCCGAGACGCTGCCCGGTAGCCTCCTGAGCGGCTTTCGGCAATGGTTTCGGTTTCGCCCAAAAGAACCGAACCTGTTGCCAATCCCGACCGGACGTGCCCGGCATCTCGCGCCACACCATCACGTCACGCAAATCCTCAGGCTGCAAGGCAAACAAACCCGCCTCCGAAGTCAGGACCGGGGACTGAACGGGCGGCAAGAGATCCTCGATGGCTTCGAGGCCGAGTCCCTGACCAGGCTGAACAGCGATAATGGTTCCGTCCTCCAGCTCACAACGACCCCCCGCCGCGAGAGCAGCGGCCACATCGCCGCGCCCGAACTCCGGTTGGGTCAGCGCTAGAGCGCCTTCCTCCCCCAAGCCTTCAATATCCAAGGCGTTGCGCGAACCCACGTGAATGAGCCTCTCGGTGATTTGTGCCGGGCACCCCGACTGATTGGGACAGCGCAGATCAATGTCACCTTCCTTTTGCGCTCCGAGCCTGGTCCCGCAGGAGGGGCAGGTGTCGGGCATCACCCATTGGGGCAGGCTCGCTGGTCTAAGGGACATTACCGGCCCTAAAATTTCGGGGATAATGTCCCCCGCTTTACGCAACACGACAGTGTCGCCGGGCCGCACGTCTTTGCGGGCCACTTCTTTGGCGTTATGCAGCGTGGCGCGCGAAACGTAGGAGCCGTCAACCAAGACCCGCTCCATTACCCCGAAAGGTGTGACTCGTCCGGTCCGCCCCACCTGCACCTCTATACCCAGCAAACGGGTGTGGACCTCTTCGGGAGGGAACTTGTAGGCGCACGCCCACCGCGGCGCCCGCGCCGTCGACCCCAGGGCGTCCCGTTGCGCAAAGCTGTCGACTTTCAGCACCACGCCGTCAATCTGGTGGGCAAAATCGTGGCGATGCGCCGTCATCTGGTCTAAAACCGCATGGACCTCAGCCAGGGAGTGCATTCCTGCCAAAGGCAGCCCCAAGCTGGCTGGAGTCTCCCGCACGGAATGCAAACCCCACGACTCCAATAGCTCATAAAAGTCCTCTTGGGTCTCCAGCTGCGCCACTGCACCGGGGCTAGCCCAACGCACTTCCCCGACCCCGTGGGCTAAAAACGCGAGGGGACGTTTAGCGGCTTGGGCGGGATCTTTTTGTTTCAAAGAGCCGGTGGCCGCGTTGCGCGGATTGGCAAACAGTTTTTCTCCGTCCTGTTCGCGGGCCGCATTCAGAGCGGCAAAATCCGCCAACGGCAAGTACACTTCGCCGCGAATTTCCACCAGTTCCGGCACTTTTTCACCATCGAGCCGCACCGGCACGGTCGCGATGGTTTTCACGTTTTCAGTCACGTCCTCGCCGGTAAAGCCGTCCCCGCGCGTAGCCCCGACCGCGAGCGTACCGTGAAGGTAGGTCAAACTCATCGCCACCCCATCCACCTTGACCTCGGCAGAAACCGAGAAATCCTGGCTCTCGAGGCTCTTTTCCACCCGCGCCCACCACGCGTCAACCTCCGCGTAAGAGAAAACGTCATCGATAGACCCCATCTGTTGCAGGTGGCGATGCGGGGGGAACCCCTCCGAGCTAGCCGTTTGCCCGCCACCCCCGACCGTTTGCGTTGGCGAGTCCGGGGTCACCAGACCGGGATAGGCCGCCTCCAACAGCTGGAGTTGTACGAACAGGGCGTCATATTCCGCATCACTCAGCCGGGTCACGCCGGTTTCTGGAGTTTCGTCGTAGTAGTCCGTGCGTGCCGCCTCGATTTGGTCCACCAGGTCAGCATGTTGGGCTAAAGCAGCCTCAGGGAGGGAGGTTTTTTTCTTCACGATTCCATCTTAAGGCCAACCCGGAAAGGCAAAATTTGGACCTTGGCGTACCCGGGACTTTCCGGTAAATACTCCGTGCTCTCACAACTTGCGGTGGAACTTACGAAGTTCCTGGGGTCTCAAATTAACCCGCCTCCTTGTAAACTGGGAACGAAAATGAAACAAATGATTAAGGAGACGAGATGGAAGCCAGTATTTTTATTGCTAATGGTGTTGAAGAATGCGAAGCCCTGCTGGTCGTAGATTTGTTGCGGCGCGGGGGAATCGAGATTCAAACGGTGGCGGTCAACGATGCCGCCGGCGATGATGAAAAGGCGCGAACCATCGTGAGCTCGCACCAGGTTCCTTTGATTTGTGATGTACACCTCAATAGCTATGCCCCCAGCGACGAAAAAGTCCTGGTCATCCCTGGTGGTAAGCTCGGGGTAGATAACCTCAAAGCGTCATCCAAACTGTCCCAGATTCTGCGTTCTCATCAGGAAAATCTGGCAGCAGTATGCGCCGGACCGACGGTATTGGGGGCACTGGGACTGCTCGATGAACATAAAGCTACGGTTTATCCCGGTTTCCAAGACGGCTTGGGGGCTGCAGATTATACCGATACCGGCTTGATTCACGACGGTCGGGTCATCACCGCCCGGGCGCTGGGCTCCTCCATCGACTTTGCTTTGGAAATTATTACTCTGCTGCGTGATGAGGCTCAGGCGCAACAGGTCGCTGCCCAGATTTGCTACCAAACTCACTGATTTTCCTGGTTTAGGTTCTTCCGGTTACTATCCTGGTTCTCTGGGTCAGAGCTACGCTCTAAACAGGTTTTGCACAACTTTTTGAGGGTTATCAACAAGTCCTCACCTACGGTTATCCACAGGCTGTGGATAACCGTTTGTGAAAATCGACTGTGGTCCCTAACTTGAGGGTATGGAACATTTTTTGCAACCACGGGCGGCTCTGACATCACCGCTGCTCTGGGTCGTTGTCAAAGGACCCGATTCAGGCCAAGCATTGCCCGCGATTCCAGGGATTTTTGGCAGACTGAGCGGGTTGAGCGACCCGCAAATCTCGCGTCAAAATCTGCACCTGGAGCCGTCGAAAAAAACTTTGCGCGCTTTGCCGTTTCCTGGTTCCGCGCCTGTGTACAAACTGTGGAAAACATTGCCCTGGACCCACCGGATACGTCGGGCCTGCCGTCTCAAGCCCGGTGCGCGCCTAAAACTTGGGGCCACCATCTTGCGCCTAAGCCACCGCCCACCCGACCTTCGACTGACTCCTCCCCCGGCACCGCGACAGTTTGCGGGACGTACCGCTTTGTTTATGTTCCTACCGCTGCTGCTCATGTTGGGATTGGGAGCTTTCCTGGGGTGGCGCCTGCTGGTGATTCTGGGCATTGCCGCCGCGATTGCCCTGGTGGTGTTCATCCGACGGGCGCTGACAGTACCGAATCCGGAAAAGCTGTGGCTTGCCTCCGCCACCCCTTTGGCGACGCCCTCGCAAAAGGTCACCGCGATTCGGGTGTTTTCGGGTCGGAAACTACGCCGGCGAGTCCTGCAGATTCAACCGGGGGAAACGCTGTGTTTCACCGGAGCGAGAGGCACGGACCAAGCCCGGTGGGTCATCGCACAAGCTATCCTGTTTGGTCAAGCTCGTCTCAGCGAAAAGAATCCAGACCCGTGGCGCGGAATCAAACCTCGCGAAGAACCGGGCCAGACCGCACCGCAACCCCTGGTAATTCGCGTGTTTGACCCCGACGAAACCCCACATTTAGAGACGGACGAAGTCGGGATGACCATCACCGCCGATACGCCTCCGCCGTGGGCGCAACGTATACTCAACCCGTCCCCACGCCGCCGCATTATTACAGCCGCCTGGTTCGACTCTCTCCTGGAGGCCTTGGGGGACAATCCGCAGCGCCTGAACTTGACCGCCATACCCCCCGCCGAAAGCCTGCCCGACTTGGTTGATGTCAGCCAGTGGGGGCAAACCAGTCCCGAGGCTATCGCCCAAAGCTGGCAGACACCTCCCCCAGGCTTGTGCGCCCAGCTCGGGGTGAGCGCCGCAGAACGTCCGTGGCGGATTGATTTGGTGAAAGAAGGACCTCACGCCCTGGTGGCGGGCACAACCGGGGCCGGGAAATCGGAGCTGCTGACCACCTGGTTGCTGGCATTGGCTCTGCGCTACTCTCCCCGTGACCTACGGTTTATTTTGCTTGATTACAAGGGTGGGGCGGCATTCGAGGCGCTCGGCGCGCTGCCCCACACTCACGGCGTGTTGACGGACTTGTCACCGCAGCTCACCGCTCGTGCCCTGGCGTCCCTGGAGGCGTTCCTGAAGCAGCGCGAGACGGTTCTGTCCCGGGTTAAAGCCCGCGACCTGGAGCACTATCACCAGCTCACGGGACAACGGCTACCTCGAATCCTCATCGTAGTGGACGAATTTCGCGCCCTAGCCACGGATCATCCCGAAACTTTGGAAAACCTGATTCGCCTGGCTACGCACGGACGTTCGCTGGGACTACACCTGATTTTGGCTACGCAAAAGCCCGGTGGGGTGGTTAACGGCCAGATTCTGGCTAATACCAACCTGCGGATAGCTCTGCGGGTTCGTTCTCCCCAAGACTCGACCGAGATACTCAGCGATACGCGGGCGGCGAGCCTCCCGCCCATTCCGGGACGTCTGTATTGGGAGGGGCTCACCTCCGGCGTGGCACAAGCCGCCTGGTGCGGCAAAGCCGACTGGGTACGACACAGTGTGGATCAGGTTCGCCAAGCCTGGGAGCAAAGCTGCGAAAATGCACCCCTACCGGAAATATGGTGTCCCGATTTACCACTGGCCACGCCGTGTCCCCCCGGCCGCTTCGCCCTGCTGGACTTTCCCCACCAGGCTCACCAAAGCTGGCGCTTGCCCCAAACGAGCTTGGGGATTTTCGGCAATCCCAGCAGCGGACGTACTACCGCCCTGGCCACCCTGACCACGACATGGCTGAGGCAAACTCGCTCGGTGATAGTCATCACCCCCAACCCGTCGGCGTTCTGGAACCGGTGGGGCAGGCTGCGCGAACCGTTGGCATCCCCACTCCAACGTATTCTCACCGTATTCGCCCCGAAAGACTTGTGGAAACTCGATCAATTCATGTCCTTAGCGGCAAACCGTGGTTTAGAGGGGGCTGCGGTGGCTATTGACCGTGCAGATTTGCTGGCTGACGAGCTGGAACGACTCTATCCAGGCCAAGGAATCAAGCGCCTGGAAACGTTGCTGAGCGAAAATGGGGCCGGGGGCTATTTGCTGGCTTTCACGGCTCCTTTGAGTGCTGGGCATACCGCTTGGGGAGCCTTGGCTGGGGAAAAGTTTGTGTTGTGCCCACGCGATACGGTGGATTTGCATTCTGCCGGCATTGAATCCAACGGAGTACGCGGGCGTCTGAGTGAGGCTTTGCCTGCCGTAGTTACGCCCGGCCGCGGGGTGTGGCAAATCGGCAACACGTGTGCTACCGCCCAAATCGGTCTGCCCAACTGCGAGGGTTTAGCCGAAATGGCCGGTACTGTGCTTCGCGCGGATTCTCCTGACGACGCACCGACGGCCCCGTGCGGTGAGGTAATTGTCATAACAGATTTGCCGAAAGTGTTTTCCCATCGAGAAATGCCCCACTCCGCTCAGCAAGTTACGCTAGGCTGGTCCTCATCGCGCCGTGATTGGCTAAGCCTCTCACCCGCGCGGCGTCACTGGGTAGTAGACGACCTCGCCGAGATGCGTCCCCTGGTGGCTCAATTGAAACGGGAATATCGCCGTCTCGGCTATCGGGTGATTGAGGCAGAAGATTTTGAACTTGAACACATCGACCGGGATATCTTTGTTGTTGTTTCCAATTCTGAACACAACACCCCTAACCTGAATATTTTACGGGAGTGTGTTGAGAGTAGCCTGAAGTTTGACCTAACATTCCTAGAATTACGTTCACCTGGGCTTATGTCGGGAAATTTAACCCTCTCATTACCAAATTTTACCAATCGGAAAGTAACGCTGGCCCGTTTAGGAAACACCATCGAAGCCAGACACCGGGTAGCAAATTACCTCGATATCGAGATGGACTTCGTCCGAAAACTCCAGGCTATTGGCGAATTTACAGCAATTTATCAGAACGGTACCGAAGTGGGCGCGCTGATCCCTCCGAGTGCTAATGTGACACATATCACCTGATTTTTGAAAAATTCTTCATTTACATCTCTTGAAAATGCGCTGGAATGATGTCACCCTTGTTAAGTCGAATTTATTCCACGCAAAAGTTTTACAAATCCCTAACCGAATCTTTTGCACCGAACTCTAAGGAGCAATTATGGACTGGCGCGATCAAGCAGCTTGCTTAACCGTAGATCCTGAACTTTTCTTCCCCGTAGGAAACACCGGCCCGGCATTGGCTCAGATTGAAGAAGCTAAGGCCGTGTGCGCGACCTGCCAGGTTGTGGACATTTGCCTGAAGTGGGCTCTGGACAATAACCAAGATGCCGGTGTCTGGGGCGGCACCAGCGAGGATGAGCGCCGTTCTTTGAAGCGTCGCAATGCCCGCAATGCCCGTGCGCGCCGCGCCTCGAGCCTCTAAGTTACACGCCTCTGGGGACGTCAACCCCAGGAAAGACCCCGCTGGTGGTGAGCGCATTAGGTAGCTCACCACCACGGTTTTTTTACCAGCTCCAGCAGGCGACCGGAAGCTGCCGGCTTACAGCTTGGTAGCGGTGAGGCGCACAATCGTACCGCTAGCGGGAGGCTCTCGGTTTTCCCACTGCACTGTCCCAACCAGTTCGGTTTTGACCAGAGTCTGGACAATCTGAGTACCCAAGCCCGAACCGACCGATTTGCCGGTGAGTCCGTGTCCGTCATCGGTCACGGTCACCACCAAAGTCTCGTTGTGGTCGTCCCGGTGGGCCTCGACCTCTACCACCCCGCTACGGCCTTCCAAACCGTGTTCAATCGCGTTGGTCACCAGCTCAGTAAGCACCAACCCGAGGGCGGAGGCCGCGTCCGCACCCAGCGTCCCAAAGCTGCCCAAGAAACGCGTCTCCACAAAGTGGTCCGAAGAGGCCGCGGTCGCCACCAAAGCCAGTAGCTTACGGAACGTGTCGTCAAAAGACACGGTCTCATCAACCGTATGTGACAGCGCCTCGTGCACCATCGCGATAATCGAAATTCGCCGTTCCGCCTGAGACAATTCCTCTTGAACCACCGCGTTATCCGAACGGCGAGCTTGCAGGCGCAACAAAGCACTGACCGTTTGGAGGTTGTTTTTCACCCGGTGATGCACTTCGCGAATGGTGGCATCTTTGCTCAACAGTTCCTTTTCACGATGGCGTTTTTCGGTCACATCACGGCACAGTAGCAGGGCTCCAATCCGTTCCCCTTCCTCGACCAGCGGTAGCGAACGAATGGTCAAATCCACTCCGCGCACGTCAATCTCGGCCAAGGCAGAAGATCGTCCCCGCAGCACTGTTGACAAATCCTCATCGATGACGGCGCCTTTTTCCAACAGCGGCAAGACGGAGTCGCTAAGTTTCGTGCCATGAAGCTGGTTGTGAAAACCAAGCCGTTTAAAAGCAGAAATCCCGTTCGGTGAACAATGTTCTACCAGCCCCTCATTATCCAGCATCAAAGCCCCATCGGCCACCCGGGGATTGCCGTGTTTGCCGGTGGTCGGGGTGACCTCAAAAGGAAAGTCTCCGGCCGCCACCATCTTCCACAACGTCCGGGAAACCGCTTTAAACCAACCCTCGCCACCAATCTCGCCGACCTGGAAAGCCAGGTTGGTTTCAATCGCCAGGACTCCAATGTTTCGTCCCGCAAAAGGCACCGGCACCAGCACCTCGGATACCGTGTTCATTCCCGTCCAACGGCGTACGGGGTTCTCAATAATTTCCCCTTTCAACAAGACCTGTTCCAGAAGGGGCAGACGGGTGGCAGGCAAGTTCAGTCCAATGACGTCATCGAGGTGAACCGTAGGGCCCGTAGCCGGGCGGCAGTGAGCCGCGCAAGACATTCCGTCATAACGGTTCGGCAGCCACAGCAACAAATCAGCTTGGGACAGGTCAGAAATAATCTGCCAATCCGACACCAAACGATACAGCTGTTCTACAGCTTCTTCGGTCAATGCCTGAAATGGGGATTCCCCCAGGGAGCGTTTAAACGTCGACACCCTCTCAGGTTATGCGTTGAGCTGTGTTTTGAGCAACCTGCATTTAGAATATAAAGGTAAATTGAAACTTCAGGAGAAACCCGACATGAAATTCACCCAGACCCTGGTTTATCCCGGATCTCGCGCCCAAGTCACCGCGATGTTGAAAAACCCGGAATACTACAAGAAACGCTGGGCGGATTTTGATAATCACGCCCAAGTCGATTTGAGCCTGACCGATAACCGCATCCGGGTATCATCCACCGTGTCCATTTCTACTGAATACCTAGACCAACTGGCCAACAAGCTCAATACCGGGCTGAACCTAAAAGTGGTGGAAGTCTGGGATTTGAATCAGTCCGGGTGGATTGAGAACGGCACTATGAGCGGCTCGATGGCAGGTGTCCCCGTAAAGTTTTCGACCACTATGGTGGCGAAATCTGAGCCGACCCCGCAGTCCGGCACCGAAATTACGCTAGAGGGCGAAGCCACCTGCGCGATTCCTTTTTTTGCGGTGGGAGTGGAACGAGCCGTAGTAAAGACCATTGTAAATGCCTTCGCCAAAGAGACTGTCAAGGCGGACGAATTTTTGCTGTAGGGGTCCCTGATACAGTGGTTTTATACCGCCTTCAGCGTGTTTAAGAAGGGAAGATATGACCATCACCGACCACCAATACGAGGACTTATTAGCCGACATTATGTCCCACGGCGTGGAAAAACCCGACCGTACCGGCACGGGAACCCGCTCGATTTTCGGGCGCCAGCTGCGCTATGACCTCTCGCAAGGTTTCCCCGCCATCACGACCAAGAGTCTGTACTGGCACGGCGTGGTCGGTGAGCTGCTGTGGTTCTTACGGGGAGGGACCAACAACCGCTGGCTAGAGGAGAACAACATCCATATTTGGGACGAGTGGGCGAACGACTCGGGGGATTTGGGACCAATCTACGGTCATCAGTGGCGTGCCTGGCCCACCGCAGCCGGCCCGGTGGATCAGGTGAGAAACCTGCTCGATACCCTGAAAAACGATCCTTCTTCCCGACGAATGCTGGTGTCGGCCTGGAACGTTTCGGAGTTGGATCAGATGGCGCTGGCTCCCTGCCACGCTTTCTTTCAATGCTGGGTCGGGCAAGGCCGGCTGTCCCTGCAGATTTACCAGCGTTCGGCGGATATGTTCCTGGGGGTGCCTTTCAACATCGCCTCCTACGCTTTGCTGACCCATATGCTGGCTCAACAGTCTGATTTACAGGTCGGCGAACTAGTGTGGACCGGCGGAGACTGCCACATCTACGCCAACCACGTGGACCAGGTCACCCAACAGCTGTCCCGCGAACCTTTCCCCTTCCCCACTTTGGAACTGGATAAAGCCGACTCCATTGACGACTACACTTTTGACATGATTCGTCTGGCGAATTATCAACACCACCCCAAGATTTCCGCTCCCGTAGCGGTCTGATGTGAGAGGCAGCATGGTCGGCTTGAATCCTGGCGCAAATAAACCAATACACAATCCCTACGGATGGACTCCGCCAGTCCCTCCTGACCCGACCCCCAGCCCGGAGAGTTCACCGGCTGAATCTCGCGCCGGACACGGCATCGGTGTCCTCGGGATGATTTGGGCCGAGGACAAGGCACGAGTGTTGGGTGCTGGCGGCAAAATGCTGTGGCACGTCCCCGCGGACTTTAAACATTTCAAAGACACCACCATGGGCAGTCCGGTTATTATGGGGCGCGCCTCGTTCCTCTCCCTGGGACAGGCCCTGCCCGGTCGGCGCAATATCGTGCTTACCGGGTCTCGTGAGTTCACCGCCCCTGATGTCGAGGTAGCCCACAGCCTCCCCGAAGCGTTGGAACTTTGCGCTAACACCCCCCAGGTGTGGATTACCGGCGGTGCCAAAGTGTATCGCGAAGTCATGGAGTTGGGATTGGCGGATTTGCTGGTAGTCACCCAACTGGACATGACCGCGATAGTGCCTCCGATGAGCACGGTGGCTTATGCCCCGGTCATCGATTCGGTTCGCTGGCAACTGGACCTGACCCGTTCGGACGAAAACTGGCGCCCAAAATCCGGAGACGCCGCCTGGCGGGTACGCTACTACATTCCCCGCTAAACGTTCCGGCCTCCAAACGCCGGCGGGTCCGGTCACACCGAACATTACTCCGGCACGATTCCGAACCCGTCGCGAAGAGGAAAATGCGTCCCTAGAGATGCAACCAGCGCAGAGCTTTCAGGGCAAACTTCAGTACCTTGACGTATTGTTCCTGACTCAATCCCATAACCGGCGCAATCGGCACTGCCCGGTTTTGCACCGCGATAGTACGTGATTCCATGTATTTATGGATGCCCTCGATACCGTGGCGACGCCCCAGACCAGAATCTTTCCAGCCACCCATAGGAGCGTCCGTGGAACCCCAGGCGGCGGTGAACCCCTCGTTGACGTTGACCGTGCCGGCCTCAATCCGGCGAGCCACCGCCACTGCGTGAGCCGGCTTGCCCCAAACCGAGGCGTTCAAGCCGTAATTCGTGTCGTTGGCCAGAGCGATGGCCTGTTCATCGGTATGGAAACGATACAGAGAAACCACGGGACCAAAGGTCTCATGATTGAACAGAGTCATCCCTTCCTCGACACCTTCTAGAAGGGTAGGTGCATAAGCGGTGTAGCTAATTTCAGGCAATGCATGGCCGCCGGCCAGAGCTACCGCGCCCTTGCTCAGAGCGTCCTGAACTTGGGTATCAATCGTTTCGAGCTGGTGGTCGGAAACTAGAACCCCCATATCGGCCTCCCAGTCAAAGGAAACCTCAACCTTCATATCGTTGATACGTTTGATGAGCTTGGCCTTGAACTCGTCATAAATCGAGTCTTGGACATAGAGGCGCTCAATGGAAACACAAAGCTGGCCGGTATTGGCGTAGGCAGACCGAACCAGGCCTCGCACCGCGTCGTCGACCCGCGCGTCCTCCAGCACTATCATCGGGTTCTTACCGCCCAGTTCAGCTGAAACTCCGATTAGGTTTTCGCCCGATTGTTTGGCGATAACCCGTCCCGTGGCGGTCGAACCGGTAAACATCATGTAGTCGACTTGTGCAATGAGCGGGGTTCCCAGCTCGGAGCCACGTCCGGGCACCAAAATAAACAAATCAGGATCCAGCCCGGCTTCTACCATCAGGGCTTTGCCGACCACCACCGACAACGGAGTATTGGAATCCGGCTTGGTCACAATGGCATTACCAGCCGCCAAAGCCGCGATAGCATCCGTAATCCCCATCGATAGCGGGTAGTTCCACGGCGCAATCACCCCCACAACTCCCTTGGGCTCATACATTACGAAAGTACGCGTCACACCGGGAAACGCCCCGCGGCGCCGCTCGTCGCGAACCGCATGAGGCAGGGTGCGCGCATAGTAGCGGCAGTTCAGGGCGATATCCTGAATCTCGTCATAAGCATGGTAGCGAGACTTGCCGGTTTCCCACTGAATCACGTCGAGGATTTCGTCCATGTGCTGCCACAGCAGGTCATGAAGTCTATACAAAAACTGCGCCCGGGTGGCGGCAGGAGCCTTGCCCCAGCGCCGCCCCGCACTACGGGCACGCACGATGGCTTGATCCAAGTCTGCCAGGGTGGCTTGGGGAACCCCGAAAGCATCAATTCCAGTAAATGGGGACTGGACGGCTCGTAACGGACGGCCTTCCGGCAGTCCCACCACCCGCTCCAGGTTTGGCACCAAACTACGGAAAGAAGCCTCACAGCGCTGGTGCATCTGACGTGCTTGGGCTTCGGCTTGGGCAGAAGGATAAATCATCTTAGTTTCCGTATCGGACATCGCAGTCTCCTTTGACAGTTCAGTATCACACCGTTGGGATATACATCCATCTTAGGACAGATTACTCATCTACGAAAGGTGAACGCCGTTCAGGAAAAAACCGTCATTGCCTTCATTCCGTAACGGCTACGCCGAGTTGCCGTTTGCCCTTCCGGAACAAGACAACCCCGCCCGGCAGCACATCTGCGGCGGTAACGACCCGACTTTCGTCCTCAACCTTTTCGTTATTCAGGTACGCACCCCCGGAGGCGACAGTACGTTTTGCCGCCCCAATGCCCTTTTCCAGCCCCGAGTCCACCAACAGATGCAAAATATTGGTTTCTCCCAGCACAGCCTGGGTCCGCGGCAGGTCCGCAGTGGCCGCTACCAGGGTTTTCCCGTCGACCTCACGCAGGTCGCCGCGTCCGAACAGCGCCGTCGAAGCGGCCTTCACCCGCTCGGTTTGATCCGCCCCGTGCACCAGGGTGGTCACGGCTTCAGCCAAAGCTCGTTGGGCAGCGCGCTTCCCCGGGTTTTGCTGTGTTTCGGTTTCCAATGCTTCGATTTCCTCGCGGCTCAGGAAAGTAAAGACTTTCAGCAAGTTGACTACGTCGGCGTCCTCAGTATTCAACCAGAACTGGTAGAACGCGTAGGGACTGAACATTTCCGGATCGAGCCAAATCGCCCCGCCCTCGGATTTGCCAAACTTGGTGCCGTCTGATTTCGTAATCAGAGGCGTCGTCATCACGTGGACATCTTTGCCTTCAACCTTACGAATCAGGTCCATGCCCCCGACCAGATTGCCCCACTGGTCGTTGCCCCCGGTTTCCAAGGTGACGCCGTATTTGCGGTACAGCTGCAGGTAATCATTGGCTTGCAGGATTTGGTAAGAAAATTCTGTAAAAGAAATGCCTTCTTCGCTCTTGAGTCGCCGCGCCACGGCGTCCTTGGACAGCATGGTACCCATCCGGAAGTTCTTGCCCAGGTCGCGCAGCAAATCAATCGCGGACAGGGGCGCGGTCCACTCCAGGTTGTTGACCATTCGCGCCGGATTATCGCCCTCGAAATCGAGGAAACGCTCGATTTGGTGCTGCAGACGGTCCGCCCAGCCCGCCACCGTTTCCTTGTCCTGCAGCTGGCGTTCCGAAGTCATACGCGGGTCACCAATCAAACCGGTCGCTCCCCCGACCAGCGCGATGGGATGGTGTCCTGCCAGCTGCAAATGGCGCATCATAATGAGCTGCACCAGGTGTCCATGATGCAGGGATGCCGCGGTCGGGTCGAAGCCGCAATAGAACGTGAGCGGACCTTCGTTCAAAGCCCGGCGCAACGCGTCCAAATCGGTGTGTTGCTTAATCAGGCCCCGCCAAGTCAGTTCGTCAATCAGATCGCTCACGTTTACTTCCTTCAATAGTTCGTTGTCATCGCGTTTTCACGCCCCTCTATGCTACCGGGTTTGCCGCGTGCATACGAAAAGGCCGAATGCTTGCGTGGCGGTAGCGACTCCGTGCGAGAGGGGATACAGTTGGCCCCAGGAACATCGCGGTTCCTGGGGCCAACTTGATTTCAGATTAATCTCCGTGTTCCCACGAAGTCGGGTCACTGGAAATATTGTGTCCCTGCGCGATGGCTTCTTTTGTCCAAATATCGGTGGGAAGCTCACCGGGAAGGAACTTATTGTCAGTGGAACAGAACTGGATTTCGTCCTCGCTCTTCGTTTCCAGTTGGTGCTGGTAATCCTTGAGGGCACCCAGAGCCCACTTGAACAGCAGGGTGCAAGCCACCAAGTTCATGATGGCCATCAACGCCGCGGTCCAGTCGCCCAAGTTCCACACCATTTCCAAGGAGAGCACTGAGCCCAGGAACACCGCGATGATGGAAATCGCCTTGACAATCCACGCGTTGTTTTCGATGCCCAGCAGGTATTTGATGTTGCCTTCGGAATAGCTAAAGTTACCCAGCAAAGTCGAGTAAACGAACATAAAGATGACGATGAGGATAATCGGCTTAGTCCAGGGACCCAAAGCAGCCAGGGAATCAACCGTGAGGGCCGCGCCGTCAGAAGGCTGTTCAGCCGCGTTCGGATCGTAGACCCCTCCGAGCAGCACGATGAAAGCGGTAGCGCTGCAGACCAAAATGGTGTCCACGAATACACCTAGGGACTGAATCATTCCCTGCTTGACCGGGTGGGACACGGTGGCGGTCGCAGCCGCGTTCGGGGCGGAACCCATACCGGCTTCATTTGAGAACAAGCCGCGCTTCGTGCCGTTCATCAGAGCCGCAAAGAGCCCGCCTAGAGTTCCACCTGCTACCGAGCTCGCACCGAAAGCGCCCTGGAAAATCATGGCGAAAATTGTACCGAGTTGTCCGATATTCTCGATGATGACAATCAGTGCCAAAGTCATGTAAATGACTGCCATCAGCGGAGCCAGATATTCAGCGATACGCGCTACCGAACGAATCCCGGCAATGAAGAACGGGGCGGTGATGGCTACCAGCAACAGCCCGGTGGCGTAGGTAGGCATCCCGAAGTTTGCCTTTGCTAAGCCAGCCAGGGTATTGGCCTGAATCAGCTGGAAGGTGAAAGCGTAGGTGAAAATGAGCAAAACCGCAAAGACGGAGCCCCAGGCACGCGAGCCGAGACCGCGTTCGATATAGAAAGCCGGGCCTCCGCGGAAGGTTCCGTCGGGATTGCGGACCTTGAACATCTGGGCCAAGGTCGCCTCGATGAAAGCGCTCGCCATACCGACCAGAGCCACGATCCACATCCAAAAGATGGAGCCGGCACCGCCCAGGGTAATCGCGATAGCTACCCCGGCGATATTGCCGGTGCCGACACGGTCAGCCAAGCCCACCGCGAAAGCCTGGAAAGAGCTGATGCCTCCATGGGAGCCTTTCCGGGAACCCATCACGGTCTTCCACATTTTAGAAAACATGGTGAACTGGACGGCACCGGTGCGAATTGTCGCGTAGATTCCGAAACCGAGCAGTACCACAATCAGCACATAGCCAATGCTCATGCCATAGACGGTACCGAGGGCATTGGCCACAAGTTGATTAAATTTTTCGAAAGGTGAAAGTTCCTCGGGCTTCACCGGGACTATTGCTGGAAACGACAACGTTTTTTCTCCTAACTGGATACTGGTGGATACTTGCGAATCGGGTGATGCGAAGCAATTGAAATCCGGTTGTTGGCATTAATCATGATGGCGCACCATTCGAGAGCAGCCACCTGAGCTTCGGTAAAGAATGTCTGCGCACGCTCCCCCACGCTGGAGTTGCGCACTCCTTCGGGGAGCCTGGTTATATGCTCGGTCAACTCCAGTGCGGCCTTTTCCTGAGGTGTAAACAATTCCGTGTCTTCCCTCCAACTGGGCAACACATCAATCTGCAATTGGGACACACCGGCTTGTAGCGCCCGCGGCACATGTACAGAAAGGCAAGTCCCACACCTGTTCATTTGACTGGCACGTAGGCAAACGAGTTCAATCAGGCTAGCCGGTAGACCGACCTGCTCGTAAACGGGCTTAAGCCTGCGAGTCACTTCCTCCATGGCAGCAGCGACTTCGGGAAAGGCTTTATCCAAGTACGGTACTCTCCTAGCGGCTGTTTCTGTCATTGCGTCTGTTCCTTTCCGTAAACCCACCCAGACCGGGTCTTTTAGGCTTCACTTCGGGAAGAATCGTTGATTTCTGAGGCTGGTGTCGACTCGGACTCGCCGGATTTCTTCATCACCCAGCGGTAGCTGACGGCCAACAAACCCACAAAAACAATCACTCCCACGACTTTGGCAACGGGGGCAAAAGAATCCGGGACGATTCCTAGGGCATCAGCGTTACTGGTAGCTCCGATGATGCCGGCGTTGAGAATCCCAAACAGTGAATCACCCACAATCATGCCGGTAGCCAGCAGCACCCCGAGACGCTTGGACTGTTCTGCCTTGTCTTGACGCAGCGCCCAACGGTTGTAAATCCAGCCCACCAGGGCGCCCAGCGAGATGACCAGGGTGGTCGTAATGTTCAGGTACATGCCCATGCCCACAGCGAGCGGAGCCAGGTTGAAACGGCTGACGCGACCCATGATTTCATCAACTATGACGATGACGACACCAATCAAAGCCCCCAGACCAAATAACTGCCAGTTCATGTCCCCGCCAAAAATTCCCTTGGCGATGGTGGACAGCAGGGTCGCTTGCGGAGCTTGCAGAGCGGTAGTCTCATCTACGCCCTCCATCCCGGAGAAGCCAAAGCTGGTCATCAGCAGCTGTAGAACCGGAGGAATCACCAGAGAGCCAAATATAACCCCGATAATGAGAGCCACCTGCTGTTTCCACGGGGTAGCTCCGACCAGCTGGCCGGTTTTCAGGTCTTGCAGGTTGTCATTCGAGATAGTAGCGATACCAAAGACGATAGCGGTCGTAAACAGCGCGTAGGCGGTCAGTTCAGTAGGGTGAGTCTGGCTGGTATTGCCGGTCACCAACAAAATCAACAGCGAAGCCGCAATAATCACGATGATGCCCACGCCAGAGATAGGAGAGTTCGAGGCCCCAATCAGACCCGCCATATAGCCACAGATACTGGCAATCAGCAAGCCCAGAACCAGCACAAACAGAATGCTGAGGATAATAAGCGCCACGAGATGATGCGAAATGGGCGAATCTCGCAGGAAGTTCCACAGCAGCAAACCAATCGGAATCATGGACAGCAAAGTAATGGCAGCCACGTATTTGAAAGGAATGTCCTGTTCCGTCAAGGGAACTTGATTTCCGGTTTCACGCAGTTTCGAGGATTTTAAGGACTCCGTGATACCGCGCAAGATGGGGCCAATAATTTTTAGCAGAGTCCATACTGCAGCCACCGCCATAGCTCCAGCACCAATCATCCGCACGTCGTGGGCGAAAACCGTGCTGACCACATCACCGAGATCCTCACCGGCGACCTGTCCTTGGGTCAGAATCGGCAGCAGAATGCCATAGGAAAGCAGCAAACCGACCAGCATCGCGATGCCTACCGCGGGACCAACCAGGTGTCCTACCCCCATCAAAGCCAGAGACAACGAACCACCAATCATGGTGCCTCCGGCGCCAATCCTAAAGCTCACGCTCAAGGACCCCGCAGCGGCTTTTAACGCCGTGAGCAGTGCCATTGCGGCGGACGCCAAGCCGCCCCAGATAATCACCAGCAAGCCGCGGTGATTTTCCTCAGCAGAACCGTTTTCGTCCCCCACTTTCAACACTTCCGCGGCCGCTACCCCTTCCGGATAAGGCAGGTCGGAGCCGGTCACCAGGGCACGACGCAGCGGAATCGAATACATCACACCGAGAATGCCGCCGACCATGCACACGGCTGTGGTCTCCCAGTAGGGGAAGCCCGACCAATAACCCACCATAACCAGACCGGGAACCACAAAAATAATGGCCGAAAGCGTCCCGGCCGCCGAAGCGATGGTCTGGACGATATTGTTTTCCACGACCGTGTGATCATGGAAGTAACGCAGGATAGCCATGGAAATCACGGCAGCCGGGATGGAAGTGGCAAAGGTTAGGCCAACTTTCAACCCGAGGTAAGCGTTAGCGGCGGTGAAAATCAGGGTGATTAATCCGCCGACAACAACGGCTCGGAAAGTTAACTCGCGATAGGGATGAGCGGACTTGGCTCCGGCATTTTTTGTCGCAGCGGCCGCAGACTGGTTGGACAAGGATTTCTCGCCTTCTCTATATAAATAGTTTCAATTTTTGTCGCCCCCGGTAGGGCAAACAGCTTTTTACACGGGGTCTAAACTATCACTATCCTGACCTAACGCACCAATATCCCAGCTTGACCGGGCGAGAGAAAACCCATGTTTTCGCGCCATACCGCCGCAGCTCCCTTGTGAACCCGAACCTCGAAACCGGGTGAGCCCACGCCGCGCCCGAAGATACCCGAGCGGCACGAGCGCAATGTCACGCCGTTTAGCTCTGTGTGATGCCGTAATGCCGCGCAATCGCGGTCAGAATCGGATAATCGGCGGGCAGCCAAGGCAAGCTCTCGGAATGTTTAAGGTCGACCCAACGCAGGGCCAGATGCGCCGCTCCTACCTGTGCCGCGCTGTGTGGCGCGAGGGCGCACAGATACACGAACATCTGAAATCCCCCGTGAGCGGGCCAGGTTTCCTGCAAACGCTCACCCACGATAATTTCCGCTGATAGTTCCTCACGCAACTCCCGGCGCAGAGCCTGTTCGGGAGTTTCTCCGGGTTCAGTTTTACCGCCGGGAAACTCATAGAAACCCCGCCATTGCTCGGGATAAGAGCGCTGCGCCCCCAGCACCTGCGTTGGTCGGCTGAGGTCGTCCACAATCGCTGCTGCGACCACTATCGGCTGAAACATACTTTCGAGTCTAATGACTCTGTAGCCGGGAGAGAAACCTCTCCCAGGACAATCCCAGTGCACGGTGTCACACTAGGATTATGGATTTTGGCTTTCATAACGATACCGGGATTGCCCCGACCGATATTCACCCTGTGCTCAAAACCTCTCTTACCGGGCCGTGGCCCCTCCCCCACGAGGTTCTTTACGTAGCGATGGGATGTTTTTGGGGAGTGGAACGTATTTACTGGAGCCAGCCCGGGGTTATCAACACGGCGGTAGGTTATCTGGGAGGTCGCTGGCCGCACCCCACTTATGAAGACGTCTGTACAGGTCAAACCGGGCATGCTGAAACGACCCGCATAGTCTACGACCCAACCCGCACGAGTGCGGGAAACCTGCTGAAAGTGTTTTGGGAAAACCACGACCCCACTCAGGGCGAGCGGCAAGGCAACGACCGGGGCAGTCAGTACCGTTCGATGATTGTTTACACTACTGCGCAACAACGCCAGCTGGCTGAGCAATCCCGGCAAACCTTCGGGAAAACCCTTGCCCAAGCCGGTCGAGGGCCGATTACGACTGAAATTCTCAGCCTGGCCGCAGCCGGCAAGTTTTGGCTTGCGGAGCCATATCATCAGGCGTACCTGTTTCACCACCCCCACGGATATTGCAATCACGGATTCAAAGGCTTCGTTTGCGAGACTCCGCGGCTGGCGAACTAGCTGGCACTCGCGTTTCAGTCCCGGCACGCCGGATTTTAGGCAACAAAAAAGCGGACATCTTCGTCCGCTTGCGTCGTTGCTGTTTTTTGGTTTCCGTCCCCCTTAACGGTCAGCCAAAAATTCATGCGCCATATTCACTCGATAGGCTTTCGCCATCACAGTGTCTGCGCACATCCGGGGCGCCTCGCCGGAAATAACCTTCACGCTGGTGAAAGTTTTTGGGGCGGTCTTTAGCCAGTTCAATATGCTACTCATAACCGTTGCACCTCCTTCGCTATTGCTCTGTACACGTCTCGGTGAGCCTGGAGTCCACCTCTCGAATCCGGCCATCACAGATGTCCGCTCGATGTCTTTATTATACCTCGATTTACATTCTATGTACATTAAAGTTTAGTTTGTCTACACAACATGAACGGTAGGTGGGGTGCCGCTGACCTCTCCCGGGCGGCACTGCCCCACCCCTGTCGGGCCGCTTTAGCACTGGAACGCTTGTAATTGCTGGCGTGCCGCCGCAATCTGTTCAGCCACACGCTCCGGAGCGGTGCCTCCCACCCCGCGGCGGGCTCTAACCGAACCGGCAGCGGTCAGGATGTCGCGAACCTCAGGGGTCAGCAGCGGGTCAACCCCCACAAAATCAGCATCGCTGAGGTCCTCCAACCCAACGCCTCGTCCTTCTGCCAATGCAACACAGGCTCCCGACACTTCGTGCGCATGACGGAAAGGCATACCACGTTTCACCAGCCATTCAGCCACATCGGTGGCCAAGGAGAAACCTGCGGTAGACAGCGTTTCCAGGCGCTCATAGTGCAGGGTCATGGTATCCACCATCCCGGTCACCGCCGGTAGCAGGACTTCCAGGGTGTCGATAGCGTCAAACACCGGCTCTTTGTCCTCCTGCAGGTCCCGGTCGTAAGCCAGCGGCAAACCTTTCATCGTGGCAAGTAATCCCGTCAAGTCGCCTAGTAGACGTCCCGCTTTGCCGCGAGCCAGTTCAGCCACATCCGGGTTCTTCTTTTGCGGCATGATGCTGGACCCGGTCGAATAGGAATCATCCAAAGTGACGTAGCCGAACTCGGCGGTGTTCCAGATAATGATTTCTTCCGCCAATCGTGACATATCCACCGCCACCTGGGTGAGGACATAGAGAAACTCCACCACCCCGTCTCGTGAAGCCGTGGCGTCAATAGAGTTCGGACACACCTGGGAAAAACCCAACTCACGGGCGACCAGTTCCGGGTCGAGCCCCAACGTATTGCCGGCCAAGGCTCCGCCCCCATACGGGGAGGCGTCATTGCGCTTTTCCCAGTCACGCAAACGCTCCAAGTTACGCAGCTGGGGCCAAAAGTGAGCCATCAGCTGGTGCGCCACCAAAACGGGCTGGGCATGCTGCATATGCGTGCGACCGGGCATGATATGGGTTCCAGCACGGTCGGCCTGGGACAAAATTGCCTGGCAAAGTGCCGTTATCAGCCCTTGCAGGTGGGCGGCGGCGTCGCGCAGGTACATCCGTACCAGGGTGGCAATCTGGTCGTTGCGGGAGCGTCCCGCCCGCAGTTTTCCGCCCAGTTCCGGCCCGGCGTAGTTCTCTTGCAGCAATCCGCGTTCCAGGGCGGTATGAACGTCCTCGTCATCGGGAGAAAAAGTGAAAGTTCCGTCAGTCACGTCCGCCCGCAGTCGGCGCAGGGCGGCGCTCAAGTCGGCGTATTCGACCTCAGTCAGCAGCCCCGCCGCCCGCAGCGCCTGCGCATGAGCCAAAGAGCCCTGTAAGTCGTAGTCTGCTAGACGCCAATCAAACTGGGTGGACACCGACAGTGCCGCCAACGCTTGGGCAGGTCCGCCCTGGAATCTTCCGCCCCACAGGGCCAACTTTTCACTCATGTGTACTCTTTTCTCTCAATGCCACAGTACCACCGGCAGCCAAACCGATTGGCTCGGCTGCCGGGGAACTGAAACGAGGCTGCAGCCCGGAAAACCGGGACAGGGACTTAGAGGTGCGAGGCCTGCAGCGTGATGCCCTTGCCATACCTCACGTCACGCGCCGCGGCCAGCTTGGACTGCAATCCGTAAAGTTCAATGAAACCGCGCGCCGCGTCCTGGTTAAATGAATCCCCAGAATCGTAGGTCGCCAGTTTGAAATCGTAGAGGGAAGCCTCAGAACGACGCCCATTGACCACCGCCCGCCCGGCGTGCATGACCATCCGAATTTCGCCGGACACGTATTCTTGAGTGTGCGCCACAAACGCGTCCAAGGATTTCTTGAGAGGCGAATTCCATTGAGCCTCGTAAACCAAATCAGACCACGCCGGCTCCACCATCTGACGCTTGTAGCGCAGCTGCATCCGCTCCAGGGTCACGGCTTCCAAGGCTTGATGGGCAGTAATCAGGGCAATCGCGCCGGGAGCTTCATAGATTTCGTGCGATTTAATCCCAATCAGACGATCCTCCACCACATCAATACGCCCAATACCCTGGGCACCGGCACGCCGGTTCATCTCTTGGATGACCTGTAGCGGAGTCATTTTTACCCCATCAATCGCCACGGGAATGCCCTTTTCAAAAGTAATGATTACTTCATCAGGGATTCCCGCGAATGCCGGATCATCGGTGTAGTTGTACACATCTTTGGTGGGGGCGTTCCACAGGTCCTCTAAGAAGCCGGTTTCGATAGCCCTGCCCCACAAGTTTTGGTCAATCGAGAAGGGGTTGTGTTTCGTTGCTTCGATGGGCAGGTGATGTTTCTCCGCGTAGGCAATCGACACGTCGCGCTGCAGGGACAAATCACGAATCGGCGACACGCATTTCAAGTCCGGCGCCAGCGAGGTAAATGACACCTCGAAACGAACCTGATCATTGCCCTTTCCGGTGCAACCGTGAGCCATGGTAGTGGCACCGAACTGTTTGGCTGCCATCACCAGGTGTTTGGCGATGAGCGGCCGGGACAGTGCCGAGATCAGGGGGTATTGGCCTTGGTACAGGCCGTTGGTTTGCAGAGAGGGCATACAGTACTCGGTGGCGAACTCGTCTTTGGCGTCAGCGATGTAGGCTTCCACCGCCCCGCAATCAAGAGCGCGCTGGCGAATCACATCCATATCCTCGCCGCCTTGGCCCACATCAACCGACACCGCAATCGTGTCCACACCGAGCTTGTCTTTCATCCAGCCAATAGCCACCGAAGTGTCCAAACCGCCGGAATAAGCCAGCACTACCCGTTCAGTCATTGTTCTCTCTCTTTCTCATTTTCGATAAATAGGTCTAAAAATTGTGTTCTTGAGGTTTTAAATCTGGGGAAATAATATGTAGGTCTAGCGCTTGGCCAGGCCTCGCAGCTTATCGCGCAGTTCTTTGGCGGATTCCACGCTATCGCAGATGACCAAAATGGTATTGTCGCCCGCTAAGCAGCCCAACACGTGTTCCAGATTTTCCTTGTCAATGACCGATGCCAGAGTGCCGGCTGTGGCTGGCGGAGTGCGCAGCACCACCTGATTCATGGCCTGAGTCGCCTGAATCAAAAGCGGGGCGCACCAACGTTCCAACGTTCCCGGCAGCTGCAACGGCATATCTGCGGCAGTGCGCACGCCGCCCAAAACGTAGCGTAAATCTCCCTTTTCATCACGCACTTTAGTAGCCGCAAGTTCCTCCAGGTCGCGCGATAGCGTCGCTTGTGTGACCGAGAACCCGGCGTTTTCCAGCAGAATTTGCAAAGCCCCTTGAGAGCGCACCACGTTATCCGCCAACAGCCGGGAAATAGCACTGTGGCGAGCAATTTTCGATTGGACTACCAGGTTTTCAGACACGAGGAACTCCGAGTCGAATTTCTTCGTCTGCCTGGCGCTGCACCCGGTCCAAGATTTCCGGCAGCGCTTGGGTAAACATGCGGGTCTGAGAGGGGTTGATTATAAGCGGCGGCGCCAGACGAATGGTGAACGTATCCGGGGCGTTCACGATGAATCCGGCTCTGAACAGTTCATCTGCCAGCAGTTTGGCCAGAGGATTGCGCAACCCGATTCCCAGCAGCAAGCCCCGCCCTCGAACTTCGCTGATGAGGGGGTGCTCCAGTGCGAGGATTTCACGTTTCCAGATTTCCCCTACGTTTTGCACATTAGACAGCAGGCCTTCCTCTTCAACCGTGTTAATCATCGCCAACACGGAGGCTCCAGCCAGCGGATTTCCCGCAAAAGTTGAACCGTGCATCCCCGGCTTTAACACGCCTGCCGCCTCGGCGTTAAGAGCCACGCAAGCCCCGACCGGGAACCCGGCGCCCAGCCCTTTTGCCAACGTCACTACGTCCGGAACTATTCCCGCCGTGTGGTGAGCCATCCAGGCTCCTGTCCGCCCCATGCCGGTTTGCACTTCATCCAAAACCAGCAGGGCGCCGGCACGGGCCGTTACTTCGCGCGCGACCTTGAGGAAATCGTCAGAAATCGGACGCACCCCGGCTTCGCCTTGAATCGGCTCGATGAACAGAGCCGCGATGGACTCTCCCCGCTCCCCGTCAAAAGCGCGTTCCAGAGCAGCGATGTTGTAAGGCAGGAAATCAACTTCGGCGGGCATCGGCAGGAAAGGATCGCGGAAAATCGATTTGTAGGTCAATGACAGGGCTCCCATGGTACGGCCGTGGAAAGAGTTTTCCAACGCGAGGAACCTGCTTCGCGCAGCTCCTCCGCGCGCTCGCGCCAACTTAAACGCCGCCTCCAGCGCTTCGGTACCAGAGTTGGTAAAGAACACGCGGGAACCCTGCGGAGCCCCTCCGGGCTCGACTATGGACAAAATCCGCTCTGCGGCCTCAATCTGAGGTTGGGTCGCAAAATAGTTGCTGACGTGGCCTAACGTTTCGACCTGTTCGTGCAAAGCAGTGACGATATTCGGGTGTCCGTGTCCCAGCGCGTTGACCGCAATGCCGCCCAACAAGTCGAGGTACTGATGGCCGTCCTCGTCCCACACGAAGCAGCCCGCCCCGCGGGTCAACACGGTTTTCGGAGTCCCGAAAGTATTCATAATCGAGTTTTCGTAGCGCGAAATCCACTCTTTGACGTCCATTTTTACTTCTTTCACTAGGCTGGTTCGGAGGTATGAGGCAAGGCTCACCGGAACTGTATCGTGGGCAGAGGCTCACCATTATGAAGGCCCGACGGACGGAGATTATCGGGGATAACCTCGGTACCGGTTCCTTGATCGGTCACGATTTCGAGGAGCATGGAGTGAGCCAGGCGGCCGTCAATGATAGTCGCTCGAGACACGCCGCCCTGCACAGCATCGAGACAGGCCTGCATTTTTGGCACCATTCCCGATTTCAAAGTTGGCAGCATGCGCGCCAATTCGCTGGCGGTCAAGTATCTGATGAGGGATGCCGGGTTATCAATATCCCGGTAAAGTCCCTCGACATCGGTGAGGATAATGAGCTTGCGCGCCTTTAATCCGATAGCCAGGGCCGCCGCGACCGCGTCGGCGTTGACGTTCAGCACGACGTTAGGGTCGTCAACGGAAGGGGCGATGGAGGAAATGACCGGAATGTTGCCCCGTTCCAGCAGATCCACGACAGCACGGGGATGAACATTGACGATATCCCCGACCAGTCCCAGGTCGCAGCCTGGTTCGCAGTGGCGTTTCCGCGCCCCAAATAGGCCGGCGTCCTCACCGGTGAGCCCAATTGCCAGAGATTCCTCAACATTGAGCAAGCCCACGAGCTCACGCTGAACCTTGCCGGTGAGGACCATGCGCACGACCTCCATGACTTCCGGGGTCGTCACCCGGTAGCCGTTGATGAACGGCGCCTCCAAACCCAGACGGTCCAGCATCTCCGTAATCTGCGGACCTCCGCCGTGTACCACGACCGTCCGCAAACCGACCTGGTGCAGGAACTGAATGTCAGCAGCGAAAGCACGACGCAAGTCTTCGTTGACCATCGCGTTGCCGCCGTATTTGATGACGACGGTAGCGCCGCGGTAACTGCGTAGCCACGGCATGGCCTCCAGCAGCACTTCGGTCTTTTGTATCGGCGTAATCATCGCGTTCCTTCCATTATTCAGTCCTGGACCGTGTCGTTAGGCTGGGAATTGTCCCCCCAGGGTTGGTTACGTGGTGTAATCCCCGTTGATATGCACGTATTCCTGGGTCAAGTCACTGGTCCACAAGTGGGCCTCTTCCTGACCGGCGTGCAGCTCGACCAAGATTTGGCACTCTCGCGGGCTCATGTCAACCGAGTAGGGGTCCTCACCGATTCCCCCGTTTTTACAGACTTTCACGCCGTTGATGGCAACATCCACATGAGCCGGGTCGAAAGGCAAGACGTCTTCCGGCACTGTGCCCAGCTGGGACAGAATACGCCCCCAGTTTGGGTCGTTGCCGTACACGGCGGTTTTCACCAGGTTGGACCGCGAAATCGTCCGGGCGGCCTCGAGTGCGCCCGCTTCACTGGCCGCCCCGGTCACCCGAATCTCGATATCATGGTGGGCTCCCTCGGCGTCTCCCAGTAACTGCAGGGCCAGGCTTTTGCAGACCTGCATAAGGCCGGTGGCGAACTCGTCCGGGTCAGGCTTGATTCCGGAAGCGCCGGATGCCAGTAGCAGCACGGTGTCGTTGGTGGACATACAGCCGTCCGAGTCGAGACGGTTAAACGTTTTTTCAACCGTGTCGGACAGCATCGTCTGCAGGGTGGCACCGTCCCAAACCGCGTCGGTGGTGATTATTACAATCATGGTCGCCAGGGCGGGAGCCAACATTCCGGCGCCTTTCGCCATGCCGCCGATTTTCCAACCGGAAGGATTTTCGTGGGTGGCCGTTTTCGACTTCGTGTCAGTAGTGAGGATAGCTTCGGCCGCTTCGTCGCCCCCATCCGCACGCAGTTTGGCAGCGACTGTATCAATTCCAGCAGTTATTTTTGGCATATCTAGAGCTCGTCCGATGATTCCGGTGGAGCACACCAAACATTCATTTTCAGCCACGCCCAGGACCTGACCCAGATGCGCTGCCGTCGCGGCGGCATCCCGATCCCCCTGTTCACCAGTACAAGCGTTGGCGATTGCCGAGTTAATGACTACCGCTTGAGCCTGGCCACCCGCAACGATTTTCCGGTCCCAACCCACCGGAGCGGCAAACACACGATTGGAAGTAAACACTCCCGACACGGTGTAGTCAGGACCTAGATTCCTGACAATAGCCATGTCCGGGTGCAGTTTGCCGCGCAGGCCCACGTGAGCTCCGCTAGCCTCGAATCCTCTCGGGAAAGTCACACTCATTGCGTTTCCTCCTGGTACGACTGTTTCCTAAACAGTTTTCATAAATATAAGCTATCCTGTATAAATTTACAAAATAGTGTTTACGGCGCGGTTGATACCACCGGAACCCCGGTCAACTCCGGGAATCCCAAAGCCAGATTCATGCCCTGAATGGCGCCCGCTGCGGTGCCTTTGCCCAAGTTATCGATAGCGCATTGCGCCACAACTTTACCAGCGCGTTCATCCACCGCCATTTGGATGGCAGCTTTGGCGCAGCCGCTCACCATCGACACGGTGGGCCAACTGCCCTCGGGAAGGAATTCCAATAGGGGTTCTTTGTCACAAACTTCGTGATAGGCGCGCCGCAGTTCGCTCGGGTCACCAGTCCCAACCAGGGGCGCGGTAACGGTAGCGAGAATGCCGCGATTCATGGGAACCAGTACGGGGGTGAAACTGAGCTTGACTTCGGTGGCGCCGGAGACTCGGAAATTCTGTGCGATTTCGGGGATATGCCGGTGTACGCCAGCCATAGAATAGCCTTGGGCGTTGCCGAATGCCGCCACAGCCAGCAAGTGAGATTTCATGGCTTTGCCAGCCCCAGAATAGCCCACCGCAAGGTTCGCCACGATGTCAGACGTATCCACCAGTCCTGCCCACACCGCCGGCTGCAACGCCAGAGTCACCGCGGTCACATTGCACCCCGGTACCGCAATCTCCGAGGCCTGACGCAACGCGTCACGCTGTGCCTGTGCCGCACGTTCATTAGCATGCAGCAGCTCCGGCAGCGAATACGTCCAAGGTTCTTCGGGTTCCGAATGGTAGTAGTCCCGCCACGCGGCCGGGTCGGTCAAACGGTGATCCGCCCCGCAGTCAATGAGCAGGGACTTCACCCCGGCATCGCGCAGGGCGCGTGTCACCTGACCCGAAGCCCCATGCGGAAGCCCTAAGAAAACGACATCGTGTCCCGCCAGATTCTCAACATCTGTAGACTCCAGCACTCGTTGCGCCAATGAGAACAGATGGGGGTGATGCTTTCCCAACGGCTCGCCGGCTGAGGACGCCGCCGTTAGAGCTCCGATTTCCACCTGGGGGTGATTCAACAGTAATCGCAGCAGCTCACCGCCGGCGAAACCGGAAGCGCCCGCGACTGCGACTTTGACCTTTTTGCCTGAAATCTCTGCCATAACACCACTATACATGTTTATTCATAGAGTTGCATATTTATGCTAAAGGGTCTGGGTATCGGCGTGAAAGGACCAAAAACGCCCTGGCAAACTAGTGCCCGGCGAGTTGCGCACCCAAGGATTCTAGCCGATAGTGCCGCCAGGGTTTCCCGCGTTGCCGAAAAGCATCCGCTTCATAGTGGGACCAAATCCCGTTACCTTCGTGGTGCAAAACATAGGGTAAACCCTGGGCGTTGCGTCTATCTGAGATAACCGCCACGTGCTCTTTCCACACCACGACGTCTCCGGGCTGCCAAGACGCCACGTCCGTTGTGTCGGTGGTCAGGCTCTGGGCGTGACGGTCGAAATAGACGATGAGATTGCGCACGCGGCGGTAATCAATGTCTGGATTGGGAATCTCGTCCTTCGGAGCCGTGGCGGCGTACGCCTGCGGGTCAGCCCGCCGATCCGCGTCAACCAGTTCGCGCAAGTCCATTCCCGCCGCTTTGGCGGCGTACCACACCACATCGGTGCACACCCCGGTGCCGTCATTGGGCACCCCGCCGGGATACACTTTGGAACCATCATAATTCGGCGCGGTATCTAGGTAGGCTACGGCACCCGCCAGCATCCGTTCCCCTACCGGCCCCGGATGATTCAGGTTCTGGCCGGCCCAAGCGCTGTCCAGGCGCCACGAACCTTTCGCGTTCCCGTTCCACAGTAGGAACGCGGCACCGCCCGCCAGTACCAGGACCAGAACCAGAATCACTCCGATGAGGAAACGCTTTCGACCTCGTGAATTCTGGTTAGCCACGCTTACTCCTTAAGTTGCGTCACCCACTGCACCCGGCTGGGGCAGATTGTTCCGAGGCTCCTAGCGCAGGGTCGCCTGGCAGGTTTTCTCGACCTTCTTGATGATGCGGTTTCGGGTTTCCTTGATTTCCTGAGGGCTCAGCGTATGGTCAGCGGCACGCAGCCGCAACGCAAAGGCCAGGGATTTCCGATCCTCCCCCAGCTGTTCCGCATTCTCAAACACATCGAACAAGCGCAGTTCCTCAACTAGCCCTTCACCGGCCTTCGCGATGGCGTTATAGACCTTCAGCGCGGGAACGTCTTGCTTCACGACGAAAGCCAAGTCTTCCTTGGCGACCGGGAATGTCGAGACGGGACGCAGCTGGAACGCGTCCTTGGGGCGGGACTTTTCAATCGCGTCCAGATCCAGTTCAAATGCGCAAGTCCGAGGCGGCAGGCCGAAGTTTTGGCACACCTTGGGGTGCAGTTCGCCGGCGTAGCCCAGCACCTTTCCCCCGGTGAGCGCCCCTACGCGAATTTGCGCGACCCGTCCGGGGTGGAAAGGCGCGGCGACCGTGGCTTGTCCCCCGGCGCCCAGGGCTTCGGGACGCACCGCCAAACCTTGCGAAACCGCAACGCGAATCGCCAGCTCGATAGCGTCCGCCCAGTCCCAGGCCCGCGCCGCGTCGTGAGGGCTGGCTTCTATAGCGTTTCCCGCCAGCACCGCCGCCACGTGCCAGGGTTGCTTCGGCACTCCCGCTCGCAGCGCCTGCATAACTTCGTCGCTGGGCTTTTCCTCCACTCCGGGAATCGGCGCCGGAACGACTCCCTGCGCACTAACGACCTGGTCCAACTCAAAAATCGCCACCCGCGGATTGCCGCGAGACACATTGCGCGAAGCCGTGTTCAGCAAGGTATCCAGCAGAGAACTGCGCAGTGCGGGGGCATCATCAGCCA
This sequence comes from uncultured Mobiluncus sp., assembly GCF_947087965.1. GTDB lineage: Bacteria > Actinomycetota > Actinomycetes > Actinomycetales > Actinomycetaceae > Mobiluncus. Next base: position 30,030 of record NZ_CAMUES010000009.1, on the reverse strand, counting down.
GCGGGTTGGCCAGCTTGACGGTGTCGCGGCGCGGATCATCGGCCGGCAGCCCCATCAAATCGTGTTCATTGCCCAAGAAGGGGTAAGTCATGACTTCGGTCAAACCCGCTTCGGCCAACGTATCACTGACCTCACGACGGGTTCGCAGCGGCGCCGGGTTACCAATCTTGGCGGGTCCGACCGGCACCACGGAAGGAATCTTGTCGTAGCCGTCCAGTCGGGCAATTTCTTCAATTAGATGGGCGGGACCACCGACCAAATCGGGACGCCACGAGGGGGGCATGACCGCGAACGTGTCATCGCTGGACTTAGTAACGTCACAGCCAATGGCACGCAAGAGTTCCTCCACCCTCTCGGGCGCGTAGTCCACCCCGACGAGTTGAGTTGCGGCCGCAAAAGGCAAGGTCACGGTTGGTTGGGGCGTGACGTTGTTGACGTCGGTGACCCCCGCGTCAATGGTGCCACCGCCGTATTCCACCAGTAGCTCGGCCGCATACTGAGCCGCCACCGGCGGAAGTTCGGGGTCGGAACCGCGCTCGAAACGCTTTGAAGCCTCGGAGGGCAGCTTGTGACGGCGCGCCGAACGAGCCACGGACACCGCGTCGAAATGCGCCGCTTCCAACAGAACGTTCGTGGAGGTTTCGGTCATCTCCGTTTCCGCGCCACCCATCACTCCAGCGATGCCAAGCACACGCGCGCCGTGACCGCCCTGGCAGTCAGTAATCAACAGATCCTCCGCGTCCAAGGTGCGTTCTACGTCGTCCAAGGTAGTGTGCTGTTCGCCTTGACGGGCTCGGCGCACCACAATGGGGCCGGTCACTTTGTCCAGGTCATAAGCGTGCATGGGCTGACCCAGGTCCAACATGACGTAGTTCGTCACATCAACTGGCAAAGATATGGAACGCATTCCCGCCGATTCCAGCCGTGCCACCATCCACTGCGGCGTGGGGGCGCTCGGATTCAGTCCGCGCACTATCCGCGCCACGAACCGATTGCACCCCACATGGCCGCGAATCGGAGCCGCGTCCTCGATTTCGACCGGGAAGCCGGAATCATTGGCCGCGGGCAAGCCGTTTTTCAGGTTTTCAGCCAAGCCCCAGTCGATAAACTTTGCGCCCGTGGAGTGACTGCATTCACGACCTACCCCGCGCATCGAGAAACAGTAGCCACGGTCGGGGGTGATGTTGATTTCCAAAAGTTCCTGGTTCAGTCCCAAGATGGGCAGCATATCGGTGCCGGGGGTGGGAACTTGCACACCGCGCTCGCCCAGGTACTCCTCCAAAACGATGATGCCATCAAATTCCTCGCCTAAACCCAACTCACGAGCCGAACAAATCATGCCGTCCGAAATATGTCCGTAAGTTTTCCGGGTGGCGATGGCAAAATCGCCGGGCAGCACGGCTCCCGGCAGAGAAACCACCACATGATCGCCCTCTTTGAAGTTGTGTGCCCCGCAAATGATACTGCGGCTGGGAATGTCGGAGGGCTCCTTGCCGGTGCCGGGCGCATCGTTAAATTCCTCACCCACGTCTACCCGGCAGTAGTTGACGGTTTTACCGTTGGAAGCCGTTTCGGGAACCATCGAGGCCACCCGGCCGCACACCAGCGGACCCGTCACCCCGGACGTGTGGATCGTTTCCTCTTCCAGACCGACCTTTACCAGGTCTTTTGCGAGTTGGGACGCGCTGGTGTCCGCGGGAACTTCCGTCCACCGACGCAACCATTCAATCGAAACAAAAGCCATTTTTAGCGCCCCTTTCCATTCACGCCGAACTGATCTGAGAACCTCACGTCGCCTTCCACGATGTCGTGCATATCCTCTATGCCGTGACGCAGCATCAGCGTGCGCTCAATGCCCATCCCGAAAGCAAATCCCTGATAAACCTCTGTGTCAATCCCGCAGGCACGCAGCACATTCGGATTCACCATGCCGCAACCGCCCCACTCAATCCAGCCGGGGCCTCCTTTCTTTTGCGGGAACCACAGGTCTACCTCCGCGGAAGGTTCGGTGAAGGGAAAGAACGATGGTCTGAAGCGGGTTTTCGCCTCCGGGCCGAACATGGCGCGGGCAAAGTGATCCAGAGTCCCCTTCAAGTCCGCCATCGTTAGACCCTGATCCACCGCCAAGCCCTCCACCTGGTTAAACACCGGAGAGTGGGTGGGGTCAAGTTCGTCAGCGCGAAAGACTTTGCCGGGAATAGCCACGTAAATCGGCAACTCGCGGGTCGTCAACAGACGCGCCTGAACCGGGGAGGTGTGTGTGCGCAACACCAGGTTGGCGGGGTTTTCCGCGCTGCCCCCCACGGAAGTGGAATCGACATAGAGAGTGTCTTGCATCTGACGTGCCGGGTGATCGGCATCGAAGTTCAACGCATCAAAGTTGAACCACTCGTGTTCCACTTGGGGACCAGCCGCAATGTCCCACCCCAGAGACACGAAAAAGTCCGCGACTTCCTCTTCCAACACCATCAGCGGGTGGCGCGATCCCAGCGGGTGACGCGAGGACAACACGCTCACGTCCACGGTCTCCGCCTCCAAAGCTGCCTCTTGCGCGGCTTCCTGCAGTTCGATCTGTTTGGCGTCCAGAGCCGCCCGGACCCGCCCTTGGGCAGCCCCCAAGTTCTGACCCGCGGTGGCTTTATCCTGAGGATCGAGTTTCCCGATAAGTTTCTTTGCCAGGGTCAAGGGCGCTTTGTCGCCGTTGTAGCGGGAACGCACCGCTTTCAACGACTCCACATCGGCGGCCGCCGCGATGTCCTGTAAAGCCGCGGTGACTTCCCGTTCCAAACCCTCTGTATCCAGCGGACTCAACACGTTTTCGCTCATTTTTCCTCGATTTCCTTGACTCCGAGCCAGCTCAAAACCCTTTCAACTTTAGTCGAAATCCCGGCCCGCCCGGTAATCAAGATTTTTCAATGCCACCGCTGATTCCGCGGCACTCTTGGGGGTGAACGAATAAATTGTGTACCGGAAAGGTAAAAAACCGGCGAAATGTATACAGAAAAGGCGCCTGATGAGATAAATTATTTACTGTATTTCCAGAATTTTTTTAGTCAAGGATACCAAAGTGAAAAAAGCCAAAACCGCAGTGGAAACGCAACGCTTACAGGCAGAGATTGAGCGCCTCCGCACTGAGCTCGCTGAGCTTCAGGCTGAGAAAGAATCTCAAGATACCGCTCTCAGTGAACTGAGCCAAAAACAGGCCTTCACCCAGAGTACTCATGACCCTCTGGCTCGATGCTTCGGATCGGCGGAAAATGTCCGCGATTCCCTGGGCAAGATTGTGTCCGAATTGGACGCAGATTCCGCCGATACTGCGGAAGCCCGTCGAATCGTGGCGGAATCAACCCGCGATTTGCACGACATGGCCAACGGTGCCGGGGACATTTTCAAAAAGCTGCAGGATATGGGCGGGAACATGGAGGCCTTGTCCAAGGCTTCCGAGTCGATTCATAATTTTGTGCAGCAAATCGAAGGTATCGCTTCGCAAACAAATTTGCTGGCTCTGAACGCCACCATTGAAGCGGCACGCGCAGGTGAAGCGGGCCGTGGTTTCGCCGTGGTGGCAGGAGAAGTGCGCACTTTGGCAGAACGGACCGCCAGTGCCACCCAGGAAATTGGCGCCTTGGTTACTTCCATCACCGAGGGCACCGCCAGCGCCCTGGAAAACATCACGGAGGCTATTGACGAATCCAAAGAATTCGAAGAAAAATCCAGCCAGACCGCGACCGCGGTGGGAGAAAAAGTTTCCTCGATGGCAGACTCGATTGCGCACGTGACTACGGATTCATTTGTTTCGGTGGTGAAACTCGACCACTTCATCTTTAAGTTGGGGATTTACCGTCAAGTTACCGGAATTGCTGAGCCGAACCCGGAGGGGATTTCCTCCTCGCACACTTGCCGCTTGGGCAAGTGGTATTACGAGGGGCGCGGTCACCTCGACTACTCAGGACAGCCCTGTTTCCAACAGCTCGAGGGTGTTCACGAAGGTACCCACGTTTCTGGTAAGGCTGCGGTCGAGGCCTTTATAGCAGGCGACAGCGAACTGATGAAAAAGCATCTGGAGACTATGGAAGACAACTCCGCTCAGGTCGGCGCCCTGCTCGATCAGTTGATGGACAGCTAGATAGCCAGTTTTTTCGTAATCCCTCCCAGAATAAGCCTAGGCTCGAGGTCATGACCCTACCCCTTGCTCGTGAAAACCGAAAAGTTAGGTCTGTTTTGCGCACCTGGCTACCCAATCAGCATGGGGCTTGGTTCATCGTCACCGTTCCGGCGCTATTCGGGGCAACGCTTGGCGGATGGGCCTGGCAGCATGCGCTGCTGCTCTCCACGTGGATGATTGGTTTCTTCTTTGTATTTTCGGCGCTACGCCTGATTAAGAATCCTCGGAAGAAATCCTTACGATACCCCGTTTTGATTTACGGAATCCTGGTTGGGGTGCTGGGAATAGGAGTCCTGGCGATGCTGCCGCTACTCTGCTGTTGGATTCCGGCTTTCGCTATCCTCATCGGGATTTGGGCTGGTGAGGTGCGCTGCGGGCGAGAACGCGGTTTGGGAGCGCGTCTGACGATTATCCTGGCAGCAGGACTGATGACCTTAGTTGCCTATCACTGCGGCTTGATGGCTGCGGCTTTGCGGATGGGTCAGGACGCGATGTACGGGGTTCACGAGGCATCTGCTCTGGGCGGACACGCTCTATCCACTGTTTTACGGGGTTGGCCGGCGGCAATATCAGTAGCTGTGCAGCTCACAGCCTATTATGCAGCTTCAGTTCCCTACGTAAAGACGATTTTTCGGCAGCGTGGTAACCAGCGTTTCCTGGTCATTTCGATAATTTCGCACGCCCTAGGTTTTGCCGCTGCGCTGCTTTTCGCCGCTCTGTCTTGGGTATCTCCTCTGGTAGCAGTCGCATGGCTGGTGACATTAGCTCGTTCGATTTGGTTCCCCTGGCAGGCACGCCGGCGCGGCAAGCCCTGGCGACCGCGAGTCATCGGGCTGACCGAAGTGGCGATTTCAGTATTGGTTTTTGTGGCAGCGGCGCTGTAAAAATTGCCGGAGTCTGACGTGATGGTAAATCCTCGCGTTTTGGGTGGTAAATCCTCGCGCAACGCCGAGTTTTCCGTGCTATTCTAACGAATTCGCGATTTTATCCGCTCTATGAGACCGGGTTCCCGGCGACAACCGTGATGGCCTGCGGAACGACCTGGAAAACCCAGTGCCGCGCCGCTGCTTCGGGGTCACCGTCCATCTCCCACACCGCCGGCTTATGCAACAAGACTTCGAAGCGTTTGCCGCTGAAATACTCCAGCGTGCTGTTGTGCCGTCCCAGCCTCAAAACCACGTTCTTGACTACGCGCCACCAGCCGCCGACTCCCTGCGGGGCCCCAATCAGCAAATCTAGGGAACCGTCAAAGGGAGTGGCATCGGGAAATAGCTGGATTCCGCCGGTCAGCTCCGAGGTGTTGCCGACCATGAAAATAATCACGTTACGTTTCAAAATCTGCTTGCCGTCAATGCGGAACCGGCAGCGATGCACAGAGTTGTTGACCTGCCTGAAAAAGGACATGACGTAGGCCACGGGACCGACCACCTTTTTCAGCCCCTCATCCACGTGATGCATGACTTCGGCGTCTATCCCAATCCCTGCCATACCCGTGAAATACCAAGGTTTACGGGAAGTTTCGTTATGCACCTTCACGATGTCCATCGAGACTTTTTCCCCCGTGAACGCCAGTTCCATGGCGGCTTTCATATCCAAAGGCACGTTGAGGTTTCGCGCCAAAAGGTTCGTGGTCCCCGCTGGCAATACCGCCACCGGAATCTCGCTGTGACGCATCTCGGTGCTGACCACGCGCACGGTGCCGTCCCCGCCCGCGGCGATGACCAGGTCGGGATGCATCTCTCGAGCCTGCGCGGCCATCGCAAAGCCGGGGTCGTCAACGCTGGTGGTGAGGTATTCCACGGTGAAATCGTGCTGTTGGGCCGCCGCGTTCAAACCGGCTGTAAACTCGTCTTCGTCCCCGACTTTCACGGGGTTATAAATGACTATCGATTTTTTCAACTTCGGCTCCTCATCTGAAACTTCTCGCCAGTTCAGGCATCATCACGCGAGAACGAATTGTGCATATTGAGGCTGGCGTCAAACAGGACTTTATCCAGCAGGTCGTCCGTTTCCCGTTTCAGCAGGTCTGCAATTTCGGCATTAGCGGCCTCCAGCAGTTCGTAAACGCGGGAATCTTCCATGTTGTTCGCCGCGTCTTCACCCAGCTCAGCCACCGCCCGGTCGGTACGCGCCACAATCTGTAAAGCCGCCGCCACGACCTTCTGCTGGTAACGCTCCACGTGCGGAATCGTCTGATGATAGTGAGCGTCCACCAGGGCGGCAATAATCCGATTGGCCCAATAGTGATGTTCGGTGGTGACCCGCTGGGTCGTCGCCTCCAGATACTCCGGGGTGTGCCGCACGTTGGCATAGAACGGCACCAGGGCGTTGAACGGCATGGCCCCGTAGGCTATCCAGTTCAGCCCGGTGGTGGCGGCGGGTTTTTCGGGACGAATCTGGAGGGCAGCCACGAAATTGGTACGGTTGATCCCAATCGGGCGATACATACCGCGTTGGTCAGCGCCGCCTATCAGAGCTTGCTCCGCCCTCGCGTAAGGATTAAACGGAGTGCCTTGATAGTGGTAGGACTGGGTGTATTTCACGTCCTCCATAGTGATGAGGCGTTCTGGAATCAGGCACCAATCCAAGTCGTCTGAATCCGGGCGGGAATCCCCGTGGAAACCAAACCGAGACACGTCCGTGGGGTTGAGGAACCGCTGCAACGCCCACACTCGCGGCGTGTTGTAGGTGTGATCCGAATCCGAACGTGACCCGAAAGCCAGGCGAGGATTGAAACGCTGAGCCGGCTGGCCGTCAGTTTGCGCGGTATCCAGGTGGTTGTCCGCCACAAATTCCCGCAAATCGGGCGAGCACAGGTAATCGCGCCCCTCCCCGAGGGCATCGTCAAAATCGAAGTCGTCTAGGCTGAACTGGTTAGCGATGACGGCATAGCATTCCTCCGGCAGGCGACGCGCCAACCAGTGATGTCCCCCCACCGTCTCGAGCCACCACACGTCGTCGTTATCGGCAAAACCGATGCCGTTCATCTCGTAAGTGCCGTACTGTTGCAGCAACTCCCCCAAACGCAGCACGCCTTCACGAGCCGTCTTAATGTAGGGCAGCACCAACACCACCATGTCTTCTTCACCGATACCGCCGGGCTGTTCCGGAACGAAACCATCCTGGCCCTCCTCGCCTTGGGCTTCACGCAACTCAACCAGCGGGTCGGCGCCCAGCACACGCTCGTTCGAGGTCAAGGTCTCGGTGGCGGTCATCGAGACGCGAGCCGAGTTGATCCCCGCGCCCGCCCACAGGCCTTTGTGGGTATCAGCATCGGGGAAACGGGTGTAGCGCAAACCGTTTTCCGGCAGGGGAATCTCCACGTGGGACAGGACCGAACGGTAGGTTTTTGGCAAATCCTCGGGTGCTATGACCTCAAATCGTTTCGCTTCAAAAGAGCCGTGCCCCGAGTCGTCGGTCCGAGCCATAATCGTCGACCCGTCCGCCGAAGCCTTTTTCCCAACCAAAATCGTCGTGCAACCCATGTGTTTTCGCCTTTCTCATACTTGCTGGTGACTGTACCCAGTCTGCCAATATCTTAAAACGTTTCGCCATCTGATGCTGAGGGAAAGTCTATCTGAGGAACTATCGCCCCCGGCAAAGTCATAGGATGTATAGGGACAGACTCAAGGAGTGACTATGCACAAAGATAATCCAGACATTGGCCCCAAGCCCGGAAAACCGTTTCGCGTCCAGCACGTCCAGCAATACTTTGCTGCCGGACGTCCGCTGACGATGCTGACCGCCTACGACGCGATTACCGCGAGGATTATTGATTCGGCCGAAATCGACATGATTTTGGTCGGGGATTCTTACGGGACCACTATGTTGGGAATGTCCTCCACCGTCGGGGTGACCTTAGACGATATGGTTCGCGCCACTGCCGCGGTCGCGGCAGGGGCTTCCCGAGCTTTGGTTGTGGCGGATATGCCTTTTGGGTCTTACGAGTCCAGCCCCGCCCAAGCCGTGGATACTGCGGTCGCGTTGGTGCGTGCCGGAGCTGCTGCGGTGAAGCTGGAGGGGGGACGTCGTATCCTACCCCAGGTCAAAGCCATCGTGGATGCGGGTATCAACGTGATGGGGCATCTCGGTTTCACCCCGCAGTCTGAAAACCACTTGGGCGGCAAACGCATGCAGGGGCGTGACGATGCCGCTCCGGCCTTGGTTGCGGACGCGTTGGCTTTGCAAGAGGCGGGGGTGTTCTCGATTGTGTTTGAGATGGTTCCCGCCGCGACCACTCGCGCCGCCATTGATCAGCTCAACGTGCCCATCATCGGTATCGGCGCTGGTCCAGACGCTGCCGGACAGGTCCTGGTGTGGACTGACATGGCGGGAATGCAGGACTGGAAACCCTCGTTCGCTCAGGTGTTCGGTCAAGTGGGGGCGGAGCTGAAACACGCTGCCCAAAGCTACCGTGACGCCGTGGTGAACCGGACTTTCCCGGCCCCGGAAAACTACCATGAAAACTAGGCCGTCCCCGAGAGGCGACCTGAGAACTTTTGAATCGAAAGAATGACTACCGTGTTACACAAGAAAACTCGAACTGACGAACTGGCCCGCCGTGCGCCCTTGGGAAACCTGAAACCGGGACGCATTTCCGCTACCTTGCCAGTCCCCTCTCACATTGACCGTCCGGAATATATGTTTCACGACGGCCCGGAACGGGTCACGGCCTCCGACGTTAAGAGCGAGGAAACGATTGAAAAAATCCGCCAAGCTGGGCGTATCGCGGCCGACGCCATCGTGGAGACCGCCAAGTACATCGCTCCTGGCGTGACTACCGATGCTTTGGACCGGGTGGCGCACGAGTTTATTTGTGATCACGGCGCTTATCCGTCCTGCCTGGGCTATATGGGATTTCGTAAATCCATCTGCACCTCGGTCAATGAATGTATCTGCCACGGAATCCCGGACGACCGGCCGCTGGAGGAGGGCGACATCATCAACCTGGACATCACCGCTTACAAGGACGGGGTCCACGGCGATACTTGTGCCATGTTCCCGGTCGGGACGATTGACCCCGAGTCCCAGCAGCTCATCGACTGCACCAAAGAAGCCATGATGCGCGCCATTAAGGTCTGCAAACCGGGACGTTCCATCAACGTTATCGGGCGAATTATCGAGTCCTATGCCAGCCGGTTTGAATACGGAGTAGTGCAGGATTTCACCGGTCACGGTGTCGGAGAGGCTTTTCACAGCGGGCTGATTATTCCGCATTACGATTCCCCCCGCTATGACACGGTTATGGAAGAGGGCATGGTTTTCACCATTGAACCGATGTTGACTATGGGCTCAATCGCTTGGGAACAGTGGCGGGACGGCTGGACCGTAGTGACCCGCGACCGGGGACGCACCGCCCAGTTTGAACACACCTTGGTGGTGCGCGAGGACGGCGGAGAGATTCTCACCTGGCCCAGCAACCATCAGGATTGATTTTCTTTTGTACTGTCCAAGGTCCCTGGCGAGTACGTGATTTTTACCGGTACCAGGCTGTGATTTGGTGAAATCACGGCCTTTACCCTAGAGTATTTGCCAGTTCATCCCCACGCGAAAGGGACTTTTGTGGCAACTGGATTTGGGATTGATGTTGGCGGCTCCGGTATTAAAGGCGCTTATGTAGATTTGGAAACTGGCGATTTCATTGGCGATCGCCTGAGAATTAAAACCCCGGCACACTCGACCCCCCAGGCCGTGGCGGAAGTGTGCCGTCAGATTATTGAGGAAAAGGGCGTTCCTGAGGATATGCCGTTGGGCCTGACGATTCCGGCTCCGGTTAAGAATGATTTGGTTCCGTTTATTGCTAATCTTGACCAGGGGTGGGCTGGCATTGATGTCCGCGTCCTGTTGCGCAAGTACACCGGTCACATGGTCAAGTGTGTGAATGACGCTGATGCTGCAGGTTACGCAGAAGTCCGTTACGGGGCGGCCCGCGATGTGCCCGGCCTGGTCATCGTCACCACTTTGGGCACTGGGATTGGCACCGCGCTCATTTATAACGGGATTCTGGTTCCTAACAGCGAGCTGGGACATATTGAGATTGATGGCAAAGATGCTGAGAGCCGCGCTTCCTCTGGGGTAAAGTCAGCCAAGAAACTGTCCTTTAAGCAGTGGTCCAAGCGCCTGCAAAAATATTATTCTCAGCTCGAGATGCTGTTCAGCCCTGATTTGTTCGTGGTTGGCGGCGGCGTGTCCCGTCAGCACAACAAGTTCCTGCCCCTGCTGGATCTGAAGACCCCGATTATCCCCGCTCAACTGCGTAACCAGGCTGGCATTGCGGGGGCTGCCGCGCTGGCCGCTGGGGTGTAAACCGAACAGACTGCTGTTTTGCTCCGGGGTGCTGCGGTGCCCCGGAGCATTTTACATTCGGCATTGCCGGCGAACCCGAAACTGCCATTGCCCGGCGAGGCCGCCTCCCCCGCTTGTGCCCCGGCAGTTGCGAACCGGCTGATTTGAGCGGAAAAGCCGGGCATAAGCCGGATTCTGTAACGCGCTTTGTTGCCGCCGCGCGCCGGTAGCCATTTCTCTGGAAGGCCGGTTACCCGACCTCTCTAGCAGCCTACCCGCAGGCTTTGAACGGGCCGCCCAGCCTGCTGCTTGGCCTTGCTCCGGGTGGGGTTTACCCTGCCACGACTGTCGCCAGCCGCGCGGTGAGCTCTTACCTCGCCTTTTCACCCTTACCCCGCCGTGCATAAGCCCGGTGGGGCGGTTTCGCTTTCTGTGGCACTGTCCCGCGGGTCACCCCGGGTGGCCGTTAGCCATCACCCTGCCCTGTGGAGTCCGGACTTTCCTCGGGCTCATCGAATGACTCGCCCGCGGCTACCTGCCCGGCTTTTCCGCCCGATTATTGTACTACTTACGCACCAAAATAATTTCGTGGTCCTCGCTGACGATGACATCATCAGGAGCCGCGATGTTTAAACGCGAGATTTCCGCCATCGAAAATTCCAAATCCATCCCGACCGACTGGTTCCCGCTGACCGCTACTACCCCAATTCCCCCGGTCGCCCGTTTGCAAGTTTCGTATTCCCGCAGCAAATCGGCGGGTAGGGTGGCGGCCAGTTCGTCTCGCTGGGTTTGCTGACCGGTCAGTTCCTGCTGCAGTTCGCCGGCAGCGCTGCCCGCTTCGGCTTGTGCTTCGTCGAACTCACCAGCCAGTTCCGCCCGGCGGTTTTCCACCAGTTTCACTTTTTCACTAGCGCGTTCCAGCGCGTCCAACGCGTCCAGGGCGCTGTCTTCCAGTTCGCCCTGACGCGTCGCTAACTGAGCGAGTTCAGCTTGGATGCGTTCCATCTCTTTGGGGCTCAACTGACCCGAATCCAAGCGTTCACGTTGAGTTTTCGCCCGTTCTTGAACTTTGCTGACTTCCCCTTCGGCTTGTTTCAAAGCCCGGTTCAAGTCGTTGCGGGCGGAAGTCGCCAAAGCCAGCGCGGTGCGCAGCTTGTCCTGCTCAGCCTTGATTTGTTCCAGACGCGCCGCGGCCGGAATGCTGTCCAGAGCGTGTTTCAAGCCGGCAATTTTTCGATCCAGGACCTGCAGGTCCAAAAGTTTTTCTTGGTCTTCGGGCGCAGCTTTCATTGACTTCTTCCTTGCAGATTCTCGGGGGTCTTTTCCTAAATCGTAACTTGATTTCGGCTATTAGTTTATCGAACTGCAGCCGGCATCGTCCGGCTCAGTCTCGTCCTCGGTAACGGTGGAGATATAGGCGTCCCAGGGTTCGGAAATGACCGTGCTGATTTTTGTTTCCAGGGGTTTCCCGATTTCACCGGCCCACAGGTTCAACGCGGTTTCTAAGCGGGGCAGCCACAACCATTCACTGGCCCAATGCGACGGCATGATGAGGGCGGGAGCCCCGTCCATCTCCAGGAAATCTAGCGCCGGGTGGTGGCGCAAATCGGCGGTTACGAACACATCCGCGCCGGCATCTAGGGCTGCGGGCAGCAGGGATTGACCCGACCCGCCGCTGACCGCCACCGTCTTGACTGCGCGGTCAAAGTCGCCCGCCACCAGTAAACCTGCTGGTGAATCGGGTAATAGGTTCGCCAGGCGACTGGCGACCTCACCCACCGTGGTGGGCGTGACCGGACCGACTCTTCCGATGCCCAAGGACGTGTCGGCGGGGGCGGGCTGCAGCGGCCGCCAGGTCTGCGGGTTGAGTCCCGCTGCTTGGGCCAGAGCGTCCGCCACCCCATCACGCGCCGAGTCCGCATTCGTGTGGGCGTTAAACAGGGCAGCCCCGCCGCGAATCAGGCGATGTACCACCCGGCCTTTGGCAGTATCAGTAGACACAAAAGAAGTGCCACGCAGGAACAAGGGGTGGTGTGTAATGACCAGCTGCGCCCCCCACTCGAGGGCCTCGTCAACGACCGGCTCGACCGGGTCCACCGCGAGCAGAATCCGCGTCACCGGGTCATCCCGATCCCCGCAAATCAGCCCGACCCGGTCCCAATCTTCCTGCAACTCGGGCGCAAAACGCGCGTCCATCCACTCACAAATTTCACCTACGGTCAATCCGGTATTTTGCATACTCTCATCCTAGCGAACTTCGATTTGCTCCCGTTGGTAACCTAGAACTGTGGTCGATTATTCCCCGATGAAATTCCTGCAAGCAGCCGCTTTACGCCACCCTGGACGCACTTCGATGATTTGGATTGCCCAGGGAGTCAGCGCCGAGACCATCGCTGAGCCTAGTTTTGCCCCGCCGACTTGGAACGTGGCCCAAACACTGGCGCGCGCCACCCAGCTGGCACTCCAGTTCCGGTCTTGGGGCGTTGCGCCCGGCGAGCGCGTGGTCGTGATTGGAAAAAACTCCCCCTGGCATCTGCTGACTTTCGTGGCCGCCGCGGCCATTCCGGCGATTACAGTGCCCTTGGATCAAAATCTCCCAGCCCCGGAGTTGGCGAAAATCCTGGCGCATTGTGAACCGAAAATCATCATTTGTGACCCCGCCCAGCACGAAAAGCTGACGGGCTGCGACCTCACCGCGAACCCTCGCCCCCGCCTCGTGACGTACTCTGACCTGGAGGATTGCCTAGAGCCGCGCGATGACTCGGCCCCGCCCGTAACATTGGCGCTCGCGGCCACCAAAATGCTCGACAACCTGCCCGAGTGCGGAGAGGACGTGCCCGGCGCGATTATCTATACCTCCGGCACCTCCGCTCACCCGAAAGGCACGCTGCTGACGTACAAAAATCTGTGGTGGGGCTGCACGAATTTCCGCGAAGTGTTCGAGTATTCTCCGGCCACCGTCGAGGCGGTCACGGCTCCCCTGTCGCACATCGGCGGGTTCAACGGCACGACTACGGATATTTTTTCCCACGGCGGCACGATCGTCATTTTTGAAAAGTTTGATGCGGCCGCCGTCCTCGCCGCTATCGAGAAGTATCGTGTCCAGATGATGTTCGCGGTGCCGACCATGTACCGGATGCTGGTGCGCGAGGTCCGGCAGGCGGCGCAATCCGGGCGGCCGATAGACACGTCACGGTTCACAAAAGCCCTGGTGGGCGGCGCGCCGTGGGATGAACAGCTGGCCGCTGACATGATTGGCTTGGGGTGGAACCCCATCAACATTTGGGGCATGACCGAGCAAAGCGCGTCGGGAGCCGCCCTGACCACGGACATCATGGCGGGGCGCGAGCTGGCGGTAGGCCGGGCGTTTCCGCATATCGAGCTGCGTGCTGTTGATGGAGCGGGAAAACCGGTCGAACCTGGGGTGATTGGCCAGCTGGAATGCCGCGGCCCCAGCGTGACGCGGGAATACTTCCGCAATCCGGAACTGAACGCCGCCCTCATTGACTCGCATACGGGCTGGTTACGGACCGGGGACTTGGGATTTTTTGATGCTGACGGTTTCCTTCACCTGGTGGGACGCCTGACCGACACGATTAACTCCGGCGGGGAAAAGGTCTTTTCCCAGCGGGTCGCCGCGGTGCTCTCGCGTCATCCGGGGGTGTCAGAAGCGCGGGTCGTCGGGGTTCCCGACCCGACTTGGGGTGAAATCGTGGCCGCGGTGGTGGTGCAAACCCCCGACACACCCGAAAACGCGGAACCGCTCAACTTGGAACAACTCCAAGACTTCGCCCGCTCTCACCTGACGAAAGCGGAACTCCCCCGAGCCTTGCGCCTCGTGAACCATATCCCGCTAAACTCGAACGGCAAACCTGACCGGCAAGGCCTTCTGGCGCTGTTCCAATAACCCCCGAAACACCCGCCCGCGCACTCAGGCGCGCGATTGCCGCTGTTTTTCCCGTTCCACGACCGCTTCGGCTTCTTGACGAGCCGGCGGTCGGTCCTGTTCCAGATGCGCGAACTGGGGCGGAATGAAACGCTCGTAGTGCCGCATCGCCTGGGCCCACAGTTTGCCGGCACGATACGAGGAGCGCACCAGCGGCCCCGACATGCACGCAGCAAACCCCATGTCCAACGCCAGCTCCTTGAGCTGCACAAATTCTTCGGGCTTGACCCAGCGCACCACCGGCAGGTACCGCTCGGAGGGGCGCAAGTATTGGGTCAGGGTTAAGATATCTACCCCCGCGTTCAGCATATCGCGCATGGTCGCTTCTATTTCCTCGGGTTCTTCGCCCAGCCCCAGCATCAGGTTCGACTTCGTGATGAGCCCAAACTGTTTGGCTTGGGTGATGACGTCCAAGGAGCGCGCGTAGGTGAACGCGGGACGCACCGTGTGCATCAGGCGCGCCACAGTTTCCAAGTTGTGGCCAAAGACTTGGGGCTCGCTCGCAAAAACTTCCTCCAGGGCCGCAGTTTTGCCTTGAAAATCGTCGACCAGCAGTTCCACTCCGGTTTCGGGACAGAGCGCGCGAATCTGGCGGACCGACTCGGCATAGAGCCACGACGCCCCGTTTTCCAGGTCATCGCGAGACACTCCGGTGACCGTCACATATTTCAGCCCCAGATGCTTGACCGTTTCCGCGAGGCGGCGCGGCTCGTCACGGTCGTAGCCCTCCGGCTTGCCCGAAGCCACGTCGCAAAACCCGCACCGGCGCGTACACACGGCCCCGCCAATGAGGAAAGTCGCCTCCCGGTCTTCCCAGCATTCAAAAATGTTGGGGCATCCCGCTTCGGCGCAAACCGTGTGCAGCCCCGCCCCCTGCATAAGGGAACGCATTTCCTGGTATTCCGGCCCGGCTTTTGCCACCACCCGCAGCCAGCGCGGATGGTTCTCACGAGGTTGGCGCGCATTGGCCACTTCCAGGCGCAACGGTTTTCGGTGCTGCGCGGACTCCAGCGTGGACATAGTGGCTCTCCCTCAGTCGGTTTGGGGACATTCTCTGTTCATTTTACCCACGTTTTTCCGCCAGCCTCACCACCGTTCCCCCGACAGTACACACATGACAGTGCACACGCTACAAAACAATCCGGGAACCTCACCACGCGGTGAAGTTCCCGGAAAGTCTGTTGGCCCGGTAGGGCTAGTGCGCTACGAACACCGGATTGTCGGCGAAAGCCTCGTCAGCAGCGGTGTTGGCGGCGATGTAACCAAAGACCAGCGCGGCCCCGATGGAGGTGCCTCCGGCCGTGTAGGTGTGTCCGATGACCGACTTGGTCGTGTTGCCAGCCGCCATCAGGCCGGGGATAACACTGCCGTCCTCACGCGTGACGCGGGCTTTGGTGTCGATGACCAAACCGCCGGCGGTGCCGATGTCGCCGGGGTACACCTGGGTGGCATAGAACGGACCCTTTTCCAAGCGTCCCAGCGAGGGGTTCGGGTGATGGTAGCGGTTGGCATAGAACTTGTCGTGTTCGTTTTCGCCACGATGGAAGTCCTCGTCGATGCCGCGGTCTGCGAAACCGTTGAACCGCTCAATCGTCTCTGCTAAGGCGTCTGGCGGCACGTCGATGGCTTCGGCCAGCTCATCCAGGGTGTCGC
Organism: uncultured Mobiluncus sp.; assembly: GCF_947087965.1. Lineage (GTDB taxonomy): Bacteria > Actinomycetota > Actinomycetes > Actinomycetales > Actinomycetaceae > Mobiluncus. Next base: position 13,981 of record NZ_CAMUES010000009.1, on the reverse strand, counting down.
GGCGCACCAGGGCGCCGGATTCGTAATAGATGTCGGGCAGTTCTACGCGGGGCATATGACCGTAGGCAAAGAAGTATTTGTCACGGAACTGCTGATCGAAAATCAGCCATGCCGGCATGTTTTCGGCGTCGCCCTCGCCTTTCCCAAAGACACCGCCGTACAGGCCTTGGCCGGCCGCGCAATAGGGCAGGGCTTCGTTCATGAACCGCTTGCCCTTGCCGTTGACCATCAGGGTGTGCGGCAGGGAGCGGTCGGGAATGATGAAGCGTTCCTCGTCCTCAATCACGATGGGCTGGAACCCTTCGGTGCGCGGCAGCTTAATGACCGGCGACCAGATGGCATCAGCCATGTTGTCGATGGCCGCGCCGTGTTTCATACCCAGTTCGATGCCGTCGCCCGTGTTGCCTTCCACGCCTACGGTCCAGGTGCCGGTGATGGGGTGGCGTTGATACTTTTGCCGCATCGCTTCGTTGCGTTCAAAGCCGCCACAAGCCAGGATGACGCCGTGGGTCGCGTTGATTTGGTACCGGGTGCCGTTGTGTTCCAGTACGACGCCGGTCACGCGCTCCTCCCCTTTGCCTTTCTTGCCTGCATCGCCGCCCTCGGTGAGGAAGTCGACCAGGGCGTTTTGCAGTTTCACTTCCACTCCCTCACGCAGGACGGAGTACATAATGGCAGCGGTCAAGCCCGCGCCCATAGTGAGCGGGCGCTCGCCTTTGGCGTAATGTTTCAGGTTGCGCCACAACAGTTTCATACCCCGCACCCAGGGACGCAGGTCGGTCATGGCCAGCAGCAAATCGGCCGAATCATAAGAGTTCATGTCCACCGGAGACATGGGGCGGAAGTACGCCTTGACGTGAGTTTTCTCCCACGGCCCCAACAGGCGGGTATCGAAAGCACCCGCTTCGACGCCGCGCCCGTTTTTGGCCGCGCCCGGGGCGTCCAGCCAATAGTCGGGGTAGCCTTCCATCCGCCTAAACTCCAGGTAGGGGCACGAAGCGGTGAGGAAGTCCATGCACTTCTTGCCTTCCTCCAGGAAGGTGTCAATCATTTCATCGCTGGTGCAGTCCCCCACCGTTGCCTTCATGTATTGGCGGCCCAGGTCAGTGGAATCCGAGCCTCCGAGTCGAGCGAAAACGTTGTTTCCGGGTACCCACACCATGCCGGCGGATTTGGAGGTCGAACCTCCCCACTGGTCGCTTTTTTCGACCATCAAAACTTTCAGACCACGCCTCGCGGCGGTCAGAGAAGCGGACAGGCCGGCAGCTCCGGAACCAACGACGATGACGTCATAGGTATCTTTGCTGGGACGGCCAAAGGGTTTACGAGCTGAAGACTTCTTTGTGTTCATAAACTAAATGCTAGACCACTTCGACGGCTCGCGTCAGGGTCTTCAGTCCCTAAATTTCTGAAAACGGAGCCAGCAGGGGGGTGAGTTTCGCGGTGAGCTGGTCCACTAGGACTTTTGCGGCGGTGTCGAAGTCCGTTTCGATACCCTCCTCGAACAGGGAGGTGACCCCGGCATCGTTGAGCCCGCAGGGAATGATGCCCGTGAAAGCGCGGTTGAAATCCGGGTGAATGTTGAGCGCCAGCCCGTGCAGGGTTGCGTTTTGTACGACTTTCAAGCCGATGGCGCACAGTTTGCGGTCGCGTCCCGTCCCCCGCTCGGCGGCGGTGCGCCCCGAGGCGTCACGGTAGCGCAGCCACACTCCCGCACGGCCCTTCACGATCTCAACGTCCAAGCCCCAAGTGTCGCGAACCGCGTCGATGACTGCGCCTTCCACCGCGCGAATGTAGGCAATCAGGTCCACCGGCTCGCGCAGCCTCACCACCGGATAGACCACCAGCTGACCCGGCCCGTGCCAGGTGAGCGACCCGGCCCGGTCGGTGCGAATGACCGGCAAGTCTTTGTTGATGAGGTCGTTGTCGTGGGTGTTGCGTCCGGCGGTATAGGTCGGTTCGAACTGTCCCAAGATGAGGGTGTGGTCAAGTTCCCCGTCGCGCACCTGTGCCCAGGTGTCGCGCTGAATCCGGTCCGCTTCCTGGTAAGACACCAGCCCTCTGGGCAGCAAATTTTCCACTCGCACGGGGTTTACTCTATCGCGTCGGGCGGGTGCGAGCGCGAATCAGACGATCTGGGCAGGGTTTTCCCCGCAATCTGGCGGGGAATTACAAGCACAAATGTTTGGAGAGGACACGGTTAACGATCAACGATAGTCCGCTTTCTCCTGATAACTCTGATGCCCAGAGTATCTGGGCTATCTACCATCAGGCAACGAAGCCTATCAAGATTACCTAGACTTACCAACCGTGCGCTCTAACCCAGAGCTATTCACGGTTGACGATGCCTATTAAGTAAAATAATTAGCCATATTTTGTATGATTTCTATTCAACGACCTAATGCGCGTTTTCAGGCGGCGCTGCCCCTCACGGGTTCGAGTCCCCAACCCCTTTAAATATTTTCGGACGGAATAAACCCGCCCGACAAAAAAGTGGACCCAGAGAGACTCAGTGATTTTGCTGCGCAAAATAACCGCCCGCTCGAAATCTTCGATTTCTCACGCCAGCGCCTGAAAACGCTCCCGCGTTTTCGGGCGGCGCTGCCCCTCACGGGTTCGAGTTCCTCTGGCCCGTAAATTGTTTTGTGAGGATGGGGATAAACCCCATCCTCACAAAACACTGGTGGACCCAGAGGGACTCGAACCCCCGACATCCACGGTGTAAACGTGGCGCTCTAGCCAACTGAGCTATAGGTCCTGAAGGTTGGCGCGAAACGCCAACACAAGACTATTGAGAATAACATTTGCCACGGCAAGTTGCGAAACGACCAGCCCGAATCACTCCGCAAAAATAATCTCTCCACCACCTCTGGGCTCCCCCAACGGCAGGCTTGTATCCGAAGGCCACCCCACGTCTTCTGCAGTTCCCGCGACAACGACTCTTTTACCGTTGTAAGGAACCCACTCGGGGGTGGTATCAACACTGTCTACGCCCGGATAATAAGCACCCACACAGAGCAGCTTCGCCGAACCAGTTTGCATGCCGCTTCCATCCCCGCTCATGCCTGTCACTGTTTGTGTCCCATCAAAGACCAGAATCGCGTATTTTTCGTACTTAAATGTCCCGCTATAGTCGGGATTTGGCTCTGGGACACCTTGAAAACCAACTAGCTCCGCGTGATTCATAATCCGGATGGTGCCTTCAAACACCTGCTTGCCTTGGGCTTTGGCCGCTGCAATAGCCTTGGCTTTCTGATTCGCAGATTTACCCCCTGCGGGCTGCTTAGCCCCCGCAGTTCCGGCCGGCCCCGCCAGCTTCTGCAAGGCGGAACGATCCGAAACATCCAACCACTGCAGTTCGGCTCCATCCCCACCCAAAACTGGAGTGGACTCACCAATCGTGAAGTCACAATTTTCGCTCTCTACCAGTTCGGAGCCTTGCAACACCATACGATTGCAGTGCCACTGGGGATTCGAGGCGCTGCCAAGGACTTGAATAATCCCATTCCCCGTTTTACTCCCCATAATGGAGGCCCGCGTTCCTCCACCCGCGGCAACCCCATCCAGGAGGACCTTAGACGGCGCTATAAACGGATTTCCCGACCCGTCCGCAGAGAAAACTTGCACATTGAGCAGGCCATTACCATCGTCTGCACCGAATAGCAGTTCTGGAATACCGTCCCCATTCATCTCAGTCAGGGCGTATTTATACGCTCCGCTTGAATTATCCAGATCTAAAGCAGTCAGATACTTGGCAGGGGCATCCAGTATTTCGGTGTACTGTTCAAAGGCTGTTTGCAGTTTCTGAGCCTGTGAACCCTTCTGGACTGTCGCGGTTTTTCCTGCAGCCGAGGACGTCCCGGCAGCTCCCTCACCGCCGGCGGACCCCTTCCCGAGCAACACCACCAACAAAATAATCCCGGCAACCAATAACAGTGCCAACGCAACTATGATGCCAATCAACGGCACATTACGGCTCTTTGTGACCGCATCCCCCTCAGGAGGTGAGGTCGGCGTGGGGTTGGATTCAGACGGAATCGGTGCGGGCGGCATCGGGTCAGACATAACTTCCTACTTTCTGCATGACGGCATGTTTATGTTAGCATCACCAAAACGCCCTCCGTTATAGTCTGGCAGACGATTTTCCGCAGCCTTAGAATCTGGACGACACTAGGCCACGGTTTTCGCGAGGCGAAAAATCTCTGGGGAGCAAAACCGGTTTCCCGCTGAAACTTCGCAGTATCCTAATCGTGATGGTTAAAGTATCCGCCCGCAGTCTATTTCCCCAGTACGGCGAAGCATTCTTCCGTATTCCGGCCCTCGTGCTCACCTCCGAGGATTCGGTGCATCCACATCGCTTGCTGGCATTCTTTGATTCACGGCCCGACTTCCATGACCTTCCCGGCCCCATCTCCTTGCTGACCTGCTCTAGTGATGACTTGGGGATTTCCTGGACACCCTATGTTCCGTTGGTTTCAGCCCGTGACGGGTGGGGTTTTGGCGATGCTTGCCCGGTGGCCTTGCAGGATGGAGGGATTCTTTGCGGTTACGTGGCAAGTCAGGGAATGAATTTCTGGGATGATGCCGCGGCAGGAAACAACTGGAAACTTTACGTCTGTTTGAGCGAGGACACAGAAACCTGGTCCCACCGAGACATCACCGCGCAGCTGTGGACTGAGGAGACTGGGAACCTTTTCTTTGCATCCGGAAATGGCATTCAGCTCACAACTGGCTCGCACCGGGGACGGATTCTTCTGCCGATGGTGGAACGTCGGGTTAACTCCTCAGACATCAAAGCCCTCATCGTGTTTTCTGATGACGGCGGAGCCACCTGGCAACGTGGCGGGACCTTGCTTGGTGGGGACGAAAGCAAGCTGTTGGAACTTCCCCACGGAGATATTTTGATGAGCTCCCGCGCTTATCCGCAACGCCTGTGGGCGCTCTCAACCGATGGCGGGCAAACTTTGACGATGCGGACCTTGCAGGTAAAGGACCCCGGTTGCAACGCAGGATTAGCGATGTATCAAGGAACACTGGTCCTCACCAGCCTCGACCCGCCCGAGGAGCCTCCGGAGGCACGTCCCCACCAGGATCTGGACCCGTCTCGCGGAAAGAGCCACGACCAATTGCAAGACTGGTTTTCTCGCAAGAACTTGGTTGTCCGACTGGGAACCCTCCCGGAGCCACCCACGAGCCCTCTCGACCCCGCTGAGATTAGCTGGGGTGAGCCCCACGTCATCGACCCGGGTCCCGCCGCCTACTCCGTGTGCGCCGCGCTTGGCGACCGGATTGCCGTGATGTGGGAGACCGGTCAGCAGAGCGGGGGGTCGCGCTCCCCCTACGGGTCCATTGCCTTCACCACTCTCGAATAGGCTATATCACCGATAGACCGCAACCGCACCTCGGTTCGATTCACGCCCCGAATCATCGTAAAAGGCAGGTCATTTCACTCAGCGCGACTGTAACCGGCATGGATATACTTGCTCTTTGTGTCTCATTCTCACTCAATCTCTCGGATTTCTCGGACTCAAGAGGCTTCGACGACTTCTCCCGCCTCGCGCCTAGCGATGATGGTTGCCCTGGGCTTGATTACGGTCTTGACCTTGGCAGGAGTGGTTTGGCTCTGGCCCGATTGGCATCATCTGCAGGAAGTCCGCCAGATGAACTTCAGTTTCGCGACCGCTCCGGGAGTTTCCTACGAACGTGCCAACATCGTGAAACTCGAACCGAAGTGTCGAGACACCGACATCGCCCCTTCTGACGTCCAAAGCCACCTGGACGACTGCGTCCGCCTGACGGTGCGCCTGACCAGCGGACCGGATTCCGGCCAAGTCACCACCCTGGAAGCGGTCGGACCCGGCGCGCATTCGGAACTGGCTCCCGGCGACACGATCCAAGTCATGCGCTCACCCGGGGAAAAACCCGGCACTGCCAGCTACACTTTCACCGGCGTCCCCCACGACCTGCCGATTATCCTCTTTGCCGTCCTGTTCGCCGTGGTAGTTCTAGCGGTCGCTCGCACAAAAGGAGCGCTTTCGCTGGTGGGACTGGCTTTCGCGACCGTGGTGATTGTGTACTTTATGCTGCCTTCCCTGGCCAGCGGACGGCCCGGCATTTGGGTCGGAGTGGTCGGATCATGTGCCATCATGCTCATCGTCATTCACGTCGCCCACGGCATATCTATGCGGACCGCATCCGCCCTGCTGGGCACCGTATGTGGGTTGGGGCTTTCGGCCTTGCTGGGCGCCATCGCGGTGAAAAGCGCGCACATCTCGGGTTACATCGACGAAACGTCCTTTGACCTGGCCGCCGCCATTCCGCAACTCAACATGAGCCAGCTGTTCGTCGCTGCCACTATCCTGGCTGGGCTGGGGGTACTGAACGACGTGACCATCACCCAAGCCTCGGCGGTGTGGGAACTGAGATTGGCCGCCCCGACCTACACCCGCCGCGAAATCTATCAAAGTGCCATGCGTATCGGCCGAGACCACATCGCTTCGACGATTTACACCATTGTTTTTGCCTACACCGGCGCCGCGCTTTCTACGGTGATGCTCATCGTTTTGTTCTTTGAACGCTCACTCAGCGACCTCTTCACGACGGAGGCCCTCGCCGCCCAAGCCTTGCAAATATTGGCTTCCGGCTCCGCCCTCATTGCCAGCGTCCCCATCACCACCGCTATCGCCACCCTGGCGGTACGCAAGCCCACCGAGCCGAGCGAACCCGACCGACCTTGTGCACCCAACCGACCTTGTGAACCCGACCCGAAAGAATCTCTTGACAAGCTCTAAAAAGAGTACCTAACAAAATTAGCGGTTACATTTAGGTTTCTGGATAGAACTGCCGTATCCGTTCAGTGAAAAAGGTTTCCGATTTCGTCCTGTGGAATAGCGGGGGGACGCTTATAGACTTTTGCACGGTTCTCAATGGTGAGCGCTACCACTACGAGCTTTTCATCATAGATTTTGCAGATGATTCGGTACTGGCCTACGCGATACCTCCACAGTCCTCGCATATTTCCGGTCAGGCTCTTCCCCCTCGCACGCGGGTCACCTTTGCTCACAACGTCATCCAAGAAGTTCCATATCCGCCGGCCAACCGACTTATCAAGTTTCTGGAGCTGTTTTTGAGCAACGATGGTGAAATATAGCGACCAGCCAGAGTTAGAATCCAAGCTCACGCTTCACCTGTTCCGCGCTGACCAAACCCAAATCGCCCGATTCCACTTTGTCCACCAGGTCAACCGCAAGATAATAATCCTCCAGGTCATCCAGATACTCTTCCAGAGCCTGACGGATATAAAAAGATGCTGGCCGGCGCGTCTGTTCGCTCAAAGCATCCAGGCGTTGCTTGGTTTCCTGGGGCAAACGCAGGCTCAACACTTCACTCATGTAAACAAGTATACAACTGTCCTTTCCCGCCGACCAGAGCGGGCAAGGAATCGTAGAGCGAAGTTCGGCTCACCGGGCAGATTGAAAATCGCTTCGAGGTGAACTATCAGAGCACGATTCTCTGCTAGTTCGTGCTCACACGCCGGTTTACCTTCAGAATCTAGGAATGCCTGATTTGCCAATGTTTTATACGCAAAGTCATCTTCGTTATGCAATCCTTCCGAAAACACCGACAGATTCAAGGAGACATGGGCTATCTAAACAAATCGTCAGAGAAATGCCAATACTTCTTGAAACTCCCGCTGTGGTGATGCGGAGCCTTACTCAACCTTCAAGAGTTGTCTGTATGCTTCCCCAGGTTGATAACAATCGACTTCCATTGATCGCGGTGATTAATCTCGGGTTACATGACAAATTGTGTGTCTGGGGGGTTAGTCCCATGTGTTGTTGTAGGGGGTGGTGTGGTGGAGTTCGCTCCAGATGATTGCGTCGCCCCATCCGGGGAGGTTTCTTTGGGTGATGTGTAGGTTTTCCTGGTTTAGGTAGTATTCCTCGAGTTGCGCATCCGTAGGCATTATTTTCAGGATTTCTGCTGGAGTCGCGGGGTTTTCGATGTGGTGGTAGCACCACCAGAAAACCGCTTTGATTCGCCTGGCCAGGCTCATTCCGCGGTGGTCTTTGAGCATGGCACGGAGTTGAGCGTTTATCCCGCCTTCGATCTGGTTGTTCATTGCTGGTAGGCAGGTCAGGGTCTGGTCTGCGAGGTCAGGATCGAGATAGGTGAACAGGTTACCGGATTTTATGAGCCTAATTAGCGAGTCCCGGGCGCGAGCGAGTTTCTCGTGGGTCAAGCATCTTGTGCCGTATTCGTTTATGGTTTCCTCCGCGAGGAAGGCTTCCCATTCCAGGCACCAGTTGTTGAACCCGACCAGCCATTGTAGAGATTCTTCCACGTTATGGACATGTAACAGGTCGCGTACTATTCTCCCGAGTTGTTTCCCGGCTGGCAGCTTCGGATTCATGGTGATGTAACGTCGTACCTGCATAAACGCGTGATATGTGCAACGCTGGACCTGCGTGCCAGGCCAAGAAGCTGCTCTAGCGGTTTTGAAACCTGACCCACCATCGCTCACGACTAGAAGCGGGGGCGCTATCCGATCCAGCAAGGCTTTCCACGCGTTAATGTTCTCGTTCCTAGCCACATACCAGCCCAACACATGCTGACGAGTACAGGCAATCAAAACCACGGCCTTGCGCCCCAGATAAATCCCGTCGACAAACACCACGTCATGAACCTCGTCCACAATCGGAGAGAACGGCCATAAACACCAGAACTTAGCTACATGACAACGAAACGTCCGGCCCGCTCCGGGCATGTCTTTCTGCCGCTGACACGACAACAGCCAGCTCAGGAAACGATTAAGCTCTTTAGCAGAGTTATCAATCTTTCCGACCTGAGACCTTCCACACTCCTTACAACGCCAACGCTGAGAACCAGAAGAAGTCTTTCCATTACGTTTCAAAAAAGTATTACACGCCGGGCATTTCACCATATTCATGCCAACAGCATGAACCAACCAACTTTCAACCCGACTTTCCCCCACCAACACAAGCAAAACACAAGAAAACAGACACACAATTTGACCGACCCCAAAGTTCAGCCAAACCAACTATCAACCCGACTTTAAGGCCCTACCACAACAAAAAACCCGGATAAAAAACACACAAATTGTCCTTTACCCCTGTGTTGTTGTAGGGGGTGGTGTTACCTGCACAGCGAGAACCCGCTCCAGCCCCACGAACTCACCCGACCCAAGCACCTAAACCCCCAACCAAAACCCGAAATCAAAGAACCCAAGCCAGGACCAGCCGAATGGGACATCGGCATAGAACTCACCCGCACCGACTACCACCCAGACATCTCAATCCGCAAAGGATGGGCAGACCACTCACACTAACGACACGCCCGGCAAAAGACACACAAAATGTTACTTAACCCGATTATCGCCTATGATGTCAAACAACTTGAAAGGCTCGAGCCGTTATCCGCGCTACAATTGCTCGGGACGTTCTCAAGCCTCAATAATAACATATCACCGCAGCGGGGGAAAAGTCAAGAGTTGAAACCGCAAACTAGGCAGGATCTAGCGGATAGCCTGAAAACTCGGCTAGAGGCTAAGAACAGGACACTTCCCGAAAAGAGTATCGGGGAGCGGAAGCCTCTTAAGCGAGGATTCGGTCTCTGATGGATAGTGTTCCTTCAACCTGGCTTCGGCTAGGTCGAAATGGAACGCGAAACGGAACTGATTTTTTTCGGCCATGTCGGTATTGGTTTTATGCGTAGATTCGCTCCGGGAAGTGCTCTTGGACGATTTCTATGTAGTCGATGGGGTCGGTGCCGCGCTCGTATGCAGTAAGGGAGCGTATGTTTTTCATGACCCATTTCTGCTTGGAGAGCATGGACAGCGAGAGGCATTGAGACTCTACCCGGTTATCTTCGTTGGCTTTCCACGTGCCCCGAGCCAGACGAGTTAGACCATAACGCTGAACATTCTCATCCACACACTCATACAGGGCGTCAACATCGTAACCGTTACATGCAGCCTTCTCAGGGTCAAATTCGATTGTAAAACTCCAAGGCATAACATCCGTCATCGCAATCACCTCACGAAAATCGACTTCCACAGTGATAAAAACATTCTACCGTACCGATTTTGCCCTACCTCTCAGCATTCTTGCCAACTCCCACCAGAAGCCGCGTTGAGCAGAGTCAAGAGGGGTTGCCAAGCGCGGCGCCCCCTCAAACTCCCCCCCAGCGCAAAAATGAATCTACCCCAACCAATCGTGGGGTTAGGTAGCGTCTTCCGGACTTGGTGCAGTGCCTCACCTCACTGCGAGGTTACGAACGTGAGGCAAGTTTTAGGACGTTTGAATGGGAAAGATTTTATCTTGAAGGACGCTTTTTACCCCGGCCAGGTGATGATGTACCTTTCGACTTTCTTTCCTCAAGTTTCGCCTTAACCGCTTCCGCAATATTTTTGGCAACATCCTCAAGGGACTGCGGAACACCAGGCGCGTCACTCTGTAGAGCTTGTTCAGGCATTGTATGCTGCTTATCTACTGTCTGTGCCCTCAGGTACTCCAGCACGTCGTAACGCTCTCCGATTTGAGTAAGTGTCGCACCTCGCGCACATGATTGGAACCACGAAAACTGGTCTTGTAAATTGTCCAATATGTTGTAAGCATCAAAATAAGTCATAGGTTCAACAGATTCATACCCTGAGTACTGTGTATGAGTGAAACCGTTTGCTTCCAGGAATGAGCGAATATCCGCCCAAGCCAGTTTATACCCGGAAGGTGATCGTGATGGATACAGTTCCTTCAACCTGGCTTCGGCTAGGTCGAAATGGAACGCGAACCGAAGCCTCCGATTTTGCTCATCCATTAACAGTTACCAACCTATGCATAGACGCGTTCTGGGTTGCGTTTCCTTAGAGCTGCAATTATGTCGATGGGGTCGGTACCGCGTTCATAGGCTGTAATTGAGCGCACATTCTGCATAACCCATTTCTGCTTGGAGAGCATCAACAAAGAGAGGCATTGAGATTCCACCTTTTTACTCTCGTTAGCCTTCCACGTGCCACAAGCCAGACGAGATAGACCGTAGCGCTGCACATTCTCATCCACACACTCATACAGAGTGTCAACATCGTAACCGTTACGCGCGGCCTTCTCAGCGTCAAACTCGATTGTAAAACTCCAAGGCAAAACATCCGTCATCGCACTCACCTCCGATTGCATGTTCTTCCCCTCGTATTCAATTCTACCAGTTTTGAGTCAGTTTACCGAGGACTCATCCTCCGCCGACGTCGCCGACGTTGCTGGCAATGCTGGCAAAGCAGAGTATTTCCGTTATTTGGGTTGACTGCGCTAATTGTAACGGTTACTATCTGTTACATGGATATGTCTACTCTTTCAGAGGCGCAGTTGTGTGTTCTGGGCAGTGATTTGCGTAGGGAACGGTTGCGGCGCAGGGGTGCGTGGCGGAGCTGTGTTTGGTGTGGGGATTCTTTTTTGGGTAGGAGTGATGCCCTCTATTGCTCAACTCGGTGTCGGGTAGCTTCTTTCCGAGCGAAGGGATAAACGTGCAAAAATGTGATTTGCGAACTGTAGGGTCTCGCCGCTATGGTGCTTTGTCTCCGTTGCGGTATCCGGGCGGCAAGGCGTCTTTGGCTGGTCTGTTCACTGACCTGATTAAGACGCTTGACAGTCAAATTTGTTGTTATGTGGAGCCGTATGCTGGAGGTGCTGGTGCGGGTATCGCGCTGTTACGTGAGGGGATAATAGATCAGTTAGTGATTAATGATATAGATCCAGCAGTTTGTTCTTTCTGGAAGGCTGTTACCGATGAAAATAATCGAATGTTGGAGCAAATCGCAAAGGTTCCGTTGACTATAGAGGAATGGAAGCGGCAGCGTGATATTTACCGTAATCCAGGCGCTAGGATTGGATTCGAGCTTGGGTTCGCGTTCTTCTACCTTAACCGCACGAACAGGTCTGGGATTCTTACTGGTGGCGTAATCGGTGGAATTCAGCAGGAGGGGCGCTACAAGATTGACGCGAGATTCAACCGGAAAACACTCATCGAGAGAGTGTCTGCTCTAGATGATTATCGCGACCGGATAGTGGTAACGGCCAATGATGGCAGAACTGTGATTAGGAAATATGCAGACAGGACGGATACGTTCATGTACATTGATCCTCCATACGTAAAAGCTGGCGCGAAACTGTATTTGAACTCGTTTGACGGACGTGACCACATAGCCCTATCGAACATCATTAAGGAATTAGATCCGCCCCACTGGCTGATAACATACGACGATTCCTCGCTAATCAAGGCGCTATACCGCGACTATCCGCAAGGGCTGCTGGAACTTTCTTATTCCGCGAATCGAAAAACTCGCGCTGAGGAACTCCTCGTTGCCTCTGCTAAGGTTGCTGCGGTGATGCGACAGCTTGACTCTTGTTCTGCTCAATCTGCTTGAGTAGGAAGACTATGACGGGGCAAACCTTTCCCCATGCTATAAACACTTCTTTTTTGCTAACCGGAAAATTTTTGTCATGTGTGATGGCGTTAAACCATCCTACTGACCCATCTTTTTTCGGATTTTGGTCAACGAGGACATTAATTTCGTTTTTAATGCCTTTTGTGTTGCCTAATTCTTTTTGTAAATCAAGTAAGTCTCCTGCGAGGGTTTTATCTTGTTTCAAGGATTTATCGTCTTTTGAATCCAAATAGAGTTTTATAATTGTTTCGAGTGCTGATCTCATAAGAATTGAAGTTGCTATTGGAAAATTCTTGATGTTAATGCGCCCTAGTTCCTCGAATCGAGATTTCATGTTCAGCGAAAGTAAATTGAAATCAATATCGTTAAGGTTGAGAGTGTCTGCATCTTGTTGACGTCTTGGTGGTTTACTGCTCGTCGTCGATTTGACATTACTCCCCTGTGTATCCGCCTTATCCTGAGGTGCTAATGAGGAGTCATCTGGCAGGGATGGGGCATCTGCCTGTGACTTAGGCGTGGTTACCGTTTCCCCTTTTAGCAGTGCGTAGAACTCGGGGCACTTCAATTCTCCATTAGCTTTAAATTCTTTTGAACGAGTGGTCAACTCCTTGTTCATGAACTTTGTTAGCAAAAATTGGAGGGATTTGATTTTAGCTTTAGGAAGTTTTCGGGCTATTTCCTCAATTGTTTGGTCTACAGGTTCTAGTAGTCCGTCTTTGCTAAAAGATACACCTATAGTTGATGCAATAGCTTTCTTGTTGTAGGCGTACTCAAATACCGACATGGAGAGGTCTGTGCTTGATGCGTATTCTTTCACCCTCGAATCAGTAAATGGTACGTTTCTGATGAACCTCCTCATCACCGCCATTTTGATGAATCTGACGACATCTATCCCTGGATATTTTGCTTTCAACATTTCAACTGTCGTTGTATCGTCTAACAGCGAGTAGTAGTAGTTAGCTTGTTGGTCTAGGCTCCATGCTCGTTTGGATTTGCCGGTGTGGAGACTGGCTATATATGCTGCTACTTCCTTCTTACTGGGTGATACCATTACTCTGATTTCAGACGGAAGATCCTCCGCTTCTTCCTGAAACTGGTTGAGAAGTTTATCCAGCTTTTCTTGGTGGGACGGAACAACTGACGGATTATTCAAAGCCTTAAGTGCACTGACTCTCCTGTTTCCTTCTACTACGACGTAGGTGCCTTTGTTTTGCGGGTCGGGATAGACGACGGGCACCTCGTTGTCAAAGTACCCGTTTCGTAATATTATCTCAGCAATCTCCATCACGTCCTCAGACACGAACAAATATTTGAGCGCATCTGCGTCATCGGCACTCGGAGTTGGCACCCGATAATTTTCCAAGTCAAGACAAATGTCACTCAACAGTACTTCTTTTATCGGCAGGGGCGTGTATGCCATGACGTGTTCCTCATCCCTTCTTGTGACCTTTGGTGATAGCTATGAGAGCGATAAAGTCCGTATAATTGTGTAAAAGTAAAAAGGCCATATAACAGTCCTTTTAC
>NZ_CAMUES010000008.1 GCF_947087965.1 uncultured Mobiluncus sp. | reverse complement strand
GGCGATAGCAGTCCAGATTGCCCGAGCCCGGCGTTCTTCCGGGCTCGGTCCAGATGTGGCCGAATCCGCCGACGACACCGTGGCGCCTGTAGGCGGGTTCGACAGTTCCCCCGACACGTTATCCGGCACGCCCGTTTCGGTGTCTGTGGGTAGTTCCTCGGTAAGGCTCAACATTTCCATGGGTTTCCTTTCATTCGGGCAGGCTGAATCCTTCGTTTTGGCGGCGCAATGTCATCGCGGTTCCCAGCTCGGGCAATCCCGGAACGGTTTTTCCGCTCAGATCGGCAACAGTCCAGGCCAGTCGCAAGACGCGTTGAGCTCCCCGCATGGACAAGCGACCCCGTTCCACCACGGTGTCGACCCGCCCAATCAGCTCACGGGTGAAGCCGCCTTCGGGTTGGCGCAAAAACGGTCCGGGAATTTCTCGATTCAAATCCCATCCCCGTTCCTTCCACCGCTCTCGTTGCACGTCACGAGCGCGTTGCACCCGCGCCGCAACCACCGCGGTCGTATCAGCGGGTTTCGCTCCAGCTAACGAACCACGGCCCGGAGATTCCACCTGAATTTGGATATCCATGCGATCCAGCAGCGGCCCGCTCAACCGTTCCAGATATCGTTTGCGCGAATAGGGCGTGCAGGTACAGGTGGCGCGCCGACTACCAGCATTACCGCAAGGGCAGGGATTGGCGGCCATAATGAGTTGGAATCGAGCCGGATATTGGGCTGCGCCCGCCGCCCGATGCAGGGTGATTTCCCCGTTTTCTAACGGTTCTCGGAGGGAATCCAAGACCCGCGCCCCGAACTCGGGAGCTTCGTCCAGGAACAATACTCCCCGGTGAGCCAGGGAAGCGGCACCCGGACGCGGCACTCCCGAACCTCCTCCCACCATCGCCGCCAGCGTCGCCGAATGATGCGGAGCTTGGAAGGGAGGTTGGCGAATCAGTCCGTCCTGTGCAGACAGCGTTCCAGCGAGGGAATGCAGGGCTGTGACCTCGACAGATTGTTCCACGTCCAAGGGCGGGAGGATGCCGGGCAGCCGCGAAGCCAGCATGGTTTTTCCCGAGCCGGGAGTGCCAATCATCAGCAGGTGGTGGCCGCCCGCTGCCGCCACTTCCATCGCCTGGCAGGCGGCGGCTTGACCGCGAATGTCAGAAAAATCCCCGCCTGGACCAAAGGCAGGTGGCTCGGTACTTTCCCCGTCCTCTGCCCCCGCCGATTCCTCCGGCGGGGGCAGAGGCATCATCAAGTCTCCCCCCAATAACTCGATGACTTGCCCCAGGTGATGCACCCCCACCACATCCACCCCAGGCACCAGGGAAGCCTCAGCAAAGTTCGCTTGCGGGACCAAAATCTGAGTTTTTCCGGTTTTCATGGCTCCGATAACGCTGGGCAGAATGCCCCGGATACCAATGACACGACCGTCCAAGCCCAGCTCTCCCAGCATGATGCACTGCCCGGCTCGACTGCGCGAAATGACCCCCATCGCGGCCAAAACGCTGACCGCCATCGCCAGGTCGTAACCGGAGCCGGTTTTCGGCAATGACGCCGGGGACAGATTCAACACGACACGCGTCCCCGGCCATTCATACAGGCAGCTGGTCACCGCGGCGCGAACCCGGTCTTTGGCTTCCCGCACCGCCGTGTCTGGCAGCCCGACCAGGCTGTAGGCGGTCATCCCGTCGGAAATATGGGCTTCGACCCGGACCGGGCGCGCCTGCATTCCCACCAAACAAATTGACCAGGCAAATCCCGAACTCATTTCAACCCCTGGAGATGTTTCACTACGGGTTCGCCGTGTCCGTCCCAATCCACGCTGCACAAATCCAAGCTGACCGCCCGGTGCGCGGGGACAATATCGCGCTGTGCCAGCCAAGATCCCATGACCCGGCGCATTCGCGCCAGCTTCTTCATGGTGATGGCCTCGATAGGCATCCCGTGCCGGTGATTGGAACGAGTCTTAACCTCGATAAACCCCAGGACTCCCTCGGGGCTGAGGGCGACTATGTCGACTTCACCGGCTCGACATCGCCAATTGCGGTCCACAATGACGTATCCCTCGGCTTTCAGCGACTCGGCCGCGACTTCCTCACCAGCCATGCCCAGCTGCCGATTGTGCAGGTTTTTCCCCGGATTTGAGGCATTTTGCCCCGCTGCCCGCAGCACGGGGTTACCGGCTGTGCAGCCGCATGCAGCATCCGTTCCGGTAGTGACTTTATGACTGGTTTCAACGGTATTCGCGTAGCTCATGGACTCAGCTTCGCGCTCCCGAACCCACCGGCCAAGCCCAAAAATCTTTACCTGTGGATAACCGACTTATCCACAACCCTAAAAACGGCGAAAATCCGCCAACCTGCCCGAGTTAATGAATTGTGGCTGCTAGAAACGGGGCTTAAACAGCCACCCGCGACCTAGGGAATCTCAATTTCTGGCTTCGCCAGTTCCTCCACGTTGACATCTTTAAAGGTCAGGACCCGCACGTTTTGCACGAAACGCGAGGAACGGTAGACGTCCCAAACCCAGGCGTCCTCCAAAGTAATCTCAAAGAACACGTCCCCGCCGGCATTATTGTGCGTGGTGACGTCAACCTTGTTCGCCAGATAAAAACGCCGGTCGGTTTCCACGACATAGCTAAACAGGGAAATCACGTCGCGATATTCTCGGTATAAATCCAGCTCCAGCCCGTTTTCATAGGACTCAATATCGTCGTTGTTGACCATCACACAACCTTTCGTACCCCTCTACCCTACCGGAGCTTCCAAGATTTGCGATGCCAAACACTCGTGCCCAATTCAGCCAGCGCTGCCCGATGGGCGGCAGTGCCGTAACCGACATTTTTTGCCCAACCGTACCCGGGGTCACGCAAGCTGCGCATGAAGGCGTCCCGATACACTTTCGCCAGTACGGACGCGGCAGCGATTACGGCGGCTTTTCCGTCCCCCTTCACCAGGGTTTCCACTCTAACCTCCGGAGAGCTCACCAGGTTCCCCGCCCCGGCAAACAGATTGGGTTGCTTCGGTGGGGCGAGATAGTCAAGATTGCCGTCCAACAGAAGCCTTTGCGGCAGGTGTCCGCGGGCGTCCAGCTCGTTGAGAGCACGCCATCCCGCCAGACGCAGTGCGGGCATAATCCCCAATTCGTCGATTTCCGTATTGGAAGCCTGTCCGATGGCAAAGTCCCTGACCCAGGTGCGAAGGGGATCTTGCAACGCCAAGCGGCGGCGTTCCGTCAACTGTTTGGAATCGTTCAATCTGGCGGGGAAACCCTGGGGAAATTCCGGGTTCTCCAGGCTGAGCTGGTCTATCACTGCCACACCCACGCAAACCGGACCCGCTAGCGCACCGCGCCCAACCTCGTCCATCCCACCAACCAGCGGGAGGCGTCCCCGGCGACTGTCGCCTCCGTGCTTCGCCAATGCGGCCAGAGCCGCGGTTTCCCAAGATAAATCAACCACCGCGCAAGCCTTAACGCGAAAGGGGTGGCGTTTCGTCCGCTTCAGAACTGAAATCGTCAGTCGGGGCGGCTGGCTTAGGTATGTTATAAAAAGCGCAGCTGGGAGCGATGAACTTCATCCGTTCAATCGGCCAGATTACAACGAAAGCGCGACCCACCACGTTGGATTCAGAAACGAAACCGCGCGAAGGTTTGTCCTGATGCCAACGGGAATCAGCGGAGTGAGGCCGGTTATCACCCATCACCCACAGCGAATTCTTCGGCACCACTACGGAAAATTCTATGTCTGAAGAGACCCCGGTCTTGGGGATATAGTCCTCGTCGATGGCTTTGCCGTTGATATTCATCAACCCGTCCGCGTCGCAGCAAGACACGTCGTCGCCGGGCACTCCGATGACACGTTTAATCAGGTAGCCCTGGGAGTCTTCAGGCAGCAAGCCCACAAAAATCCCGAAGTTCTTAATCTTGGTAGCAATCTGGAACGGAGTTTTATCAGGAGGACGCTCACGCATCTGTTCCGCAGCGGTTTGGCTCCAGCCCTCCACGTCCTCAAAAACGATGATGTCGCCGCGGTTAATGTCCCCGTGCCGGGCGGAAAACTTGTTGACCAGCACAGAATCGTTAATCATCAGGGTTTTTTCCATGGACTGCGAGGGGATATAAAAGGGCTGTAACAGGAACAGTCGAACCAGCGAACTGATAGCCAGAGCCGTAATTACCACCGCGATGAACTCGAAATACCAGGGCAAATCCAGGCTCAGATGCGGGCGTTCCAGAGCATCGTAGTTAGCTCTCGCCCCGAGGGGCAGGGCTCTCATATCCCGCGGTCCGGGAATCCTGGCGCCACGCCGACGTTCCGTTGCATTTTCCTCATCATCGAGTTGGAAATCAGTATCGTCGTCGTCCTTCAGGAAATCTTTTCCTCCGGGAATCTCGGGTGATTCTTCATCTTCGGGCAACATACCAGGAAAAGGCATCGCACCGTAGGGCGGGAAAGGCATCCCCGGAAACGGCCCCATCCCCGCTGGAGGAAATCCTGGGGACATCGGCATTGGCGCCATCCCGTTGGGATCCATACCGGGAAAATCCGTCCCGTCCGGGAACACCGACTGCGGGGGATATCCTCCCGGAAAACCCTCTGGCGGGAAAGGCATCCCGGCTCCACCCGGCGCGTACATCTCGCCTTCACCGGGCAGGGTTCCGGCCCCAGCAAATTGTGGATTCATGCCGAAGCCGTCTGGGGAAGCACCCGAGAACTGCGCGTCTCGGTTGGCATTCTCAGGCTGCGGGGGCATCGTCATAACAAAAAGAATAGCGTAAAAGCCTAAAGGAAGCCCAAACCATTCCGGTTCGAGCTTCCTTTAGGATGAATTTTTGTGGCAGATGCCGCCTTGACTTTCTAACTGTCCCAGCCGGTGTTTTCACATTGCTTCAGCTGGAGGCCGGCGGCTGCCGCAGAATTATTGCGACTTAGCGCTTTTCAACGACCTTAGCCGCCTTGCCGTGGCGATTACGCAGGTAGTACAGCTTGGCACGGCGCACATCGCCGCGGGTCACTACCTCAATCTTGTCCACAGTCGGGGCGTGCAGCGGGAAAGTACGTTCCACACCGGTGCCGAAGGACAGCTTCCGCACGGTGAAGGTTTCTCCCACGCCGCCGCCGTGACGAGCGATGACTACGCCCTGAAAAATCTGGATACGGGAGCGGTTTCCCTCGATAACCTTTACGTGAACCTTTACGGTATCGCCCGGACGAAAATCCGGAACGTCCTCACGCATTGCGGCCTTGCCGATTTCCTCAACCAGAGGCTTCTGCATTGTTTCTCCTTGACGCTCCTGCCACAGGTCAAAAACGCCTTACTGCGGGCACCCTCAGTGCCGATGATGTTTTGCTTCGCTATCGGGTCCCCCTGTGGCAGGTTGCCCGCGAAGCCGTACCATTTTGCCACAAACTCGGGTCGGAACGCCACTTTTGCCGTTTCACACTCGATTCATCCACCCCGGCCCCACCGAGGTGGCGCTGCTTCGCGAGTCGCGCAAAACCGCACCGAACCCGCAAAATATGCCTCTATCAGGCACTCTCACGGTCAAAACTCCGGCGCATCACCACGTCCTGGTTTTCCACTCCCCCCACGGTGAATGTCCGCTTTCCGATACGCCGAAACCCGTGATGTTTATAGAATTTTTGGGCCCGTTTGTTATAGATGGAAGTCCCCAGGCACACCCCCGGGGCATGACCGACCCTAGCCAAATCTGTCAATGCCGCTTGCAGCAGCGCCCCGGACAGTCCTGTGGAGTGCAGGGCCTCGCGCACATAACACTTCGACAGGTAAGCATCCCCGGCCACGATTCCCGCCTGTGCCGCTTCCGCCTGACCCAGCTGCACCCTCGCGTAGGTATATCCCACCAGTTCACCGCCCATTTCAGCGACCCAGTAGCGATGTTCTTGAGGATTATCGAGGCGTGCCTTCACCGCCTCGAGGTCGAACTCAACGGCTACGAACTGGGCGATAGCCTCAGTGCTGACGTAGGCCGGACAAGCCAGGGGGAACGTCTCCGACCCCAAAGCGGACAGTGCCAGGGCCTCCCCTCGGTCGGGCTGGCGAATCCGCAGGGGAACCGCCACCAAATCCGCAGTTTCTGGCCGTGCGCCGCTTGCCGGACACATCTCGCCCGCCGACCCCGCCTTATGCGCTCCCCGTGCCGACCTTACCTCGACCAGTCGGGACAGACCGATAGCCTGCAAATCCTCAGGCGAGACATAAAGCCACCCCAGCGAAGCCAGCTTTTCCCGCCCGCGCTTGCTCAACAGTGTGGCGTCTAAACCCGCCAGCAAATCCGGGCGTCGCCGCGAGGTTTTTTCGATGGCCCGTTCCCGGCGCCAGGCTTCGATTTCCGCGTGGTTTCCGCCTTTCAGTACCTCGGGAACAGCCAGGTCACGCCACACTTCTGGGCGGGTATAGCAGGGGTATTCCAACAGGCCCGTTCCCTCGTAAGATTCCTCCACCAAAGACTCCGGATTGCCCACCATGCCATCGAGCAGGCGTCCCACGGCTTCAATCAGCGCCACGGCCGCGATTTCCCCACCATTGAGCACATAATCCCCCAAGGAATACTCAAACACTTCCAGGTCGGGGTACAGTTGCTGGTCAGCGTAGTGCTGGGCGACTCGCGAGTCGATACCTTCGTAGCGCCCGCAGGCGATAATGACATTATCCGTACTCGTGGCTATCTGCCGGACTTTCGCCTGGGTCAGCGGCACTCCGGAGGGCGTAGGAATCGCCAGGATAGTTTTCGGGTTCACCAGGCCGTTCGGGCGGCTTTCCGGTGCGCTGTCCGCGGGCTGGCTCTGCAGGTCACCCAGCGCGGTATCGATGGCTTTGCCCCAAATATCGGCCCGCATCACCATGCCGGCTCCCCCGCCGTAGGGCGTGTCGTCAACGGAATGATGCGGGTCATCGGTAAAATCGCGCAGATTCGTGACGTCCCAGCTCAACACCCCGTTTTGCGCCGCTTTACCCAGCAGCGACAAACCGAGCACCTCAAAGAACTCGGGAAAAATCGTCAGAATCTGAAAACGCATCATCCTCACCTTTATTCGGACAGTCTACCGACAACCCGCCGGGAAACGCTGAACCGTCCTAGTGCGGCGGAAACAATCCTCCGGGCGGATCCATCGTGACCACCTGGCTATCTAAATCGACATCGGGGACGATTTCATAAACAAAAGGCACCAGGATTTTCTGCCCGTCCGTAGTCGTGACTTCCAACAGGTCTTGGGCTGGCGCCAGCAGCAGGTCGCTGACGGTGCCAAGCGTTTTCCCCGCCAGGTCCACAGCTCGCAGTCCCACCAGTTCGTGGCGGTAAAAGCCTTCGTCGCCCTCGCTTGGTTCGCGGTTGGTGGCGGTTTCTGCATTAGTGGCGCCGGAATCGGTTGAGTCTGTGGGGTTAGTGCACAAGGCCGGGTCGTCAGTTTCTATATACAGTTTTGTTCCGCTGAGGGTTTCGGCGCCGTTACGGTCGGGAATTTCCTGGAAAGACACCACGAAGTGTTTACCGCTCATCCGTGCCCGGTTTACCGTCAGCGTAGCCGGGGTTTTCCTGCTGGTTAACAGGACTGTCCCGGGGGCGAAGCGAGCACGCGGTTCGTCCGTGTGCAGGGCGACCCGGACTTCACCGCGAACCCCGCTGGCACGCCCGATGACCCCAACCGTGAGCTTCACCGCTGACCCCTTCCCGAATCGATAGCTGCGTTAAAAAGTTTGACCCCCGCTATCGGCGGGGATCAAACCAAATGACTATTTAGCGCCGATCTTGGTCGATGACATCGACGCGGACGCTGCCCTGTGTAGATAGTGCGGAAGCTACCGAACGCAGCGCTTTCGCGGTGCGGCCATTACGGCCGATAACCCGACCCAAATCCGAGGGGGCAACGTGTACTTCCAGGAGCTTGCCGCGACGCAAAGACTTTTCGCTCACGCGCACGGCTTCTGGCTCGTCGACGATGCCGCTGACCAGGTGTTCCAAAGAATCTGCAAGCATCGACATTATTCTGCCGCTTCCGAAGTTTCTTCCGCCGGGGCTTCCTCAGCGGGAGCTTCCTCAGCGGGAGCTTCCTCAGCCTTTTCTTCCGCCTCGGCTTCTGCAGCCTTCGCGGCCTCTTCGGCTTCCTTCTTGGCCTTGGCTTCGGCTTCGGCCTTCTTTGCCTTCGCCCTTTCCGCGGCGTCGTCCGCAGCCTTCACCGCGGCCTCCACATCGGCTCCAGCGTCCTTAACCTGGATGCGGTTCTCAACAACCTTGGCGCCCTTGAACGTCGCCCAATCGCCGGAAAGCACCAGGAAACGGTGCACCGCGTCGGACGGCTGAGCCCCTACACCCAGCCAGTACTGGATGCGCTCCGAGTTCAGTTCAATTAAAGACGGCTGCTGATTGGGGTCGTACTTGCCGACCTCCTCGATAACACGACCGTCGCGCTTCTTGCGGCTGTCGACCACGACCACCCGGTAAATGGGGTGGTGAATCTTGCCAATTCGCTTCAAACGAATACGTACTGCCACTGTTGTGACTCTCCTTGTAATTCATGTCGCGAGCGCACAAAACCCCAGGTAGGGAAAACACCAAAGCCTTGTTTTGCTCAAAATCCGGGGCCGTGGCCACGAGAGGGCGGCGACCAAAGCCCAGTACAACGTTCCATTATGCCCGACTTTTCACGATTTTTAAAATTCAACAGTCCTCCCGGCTCAGTCGAAAATGACCTGCCAGTTTGGATTGCGATGCGCTTTCAGGCACATCGCGACCTGTTCGGGCGTGGTTTTGCCCAGAGACATTTCCGGCAGCTCATCGAGCCCAAACCAGCCAATCTCGGTGGTTTCGAGGTTCTCTGTAAAGTCCCCGCCCAGCAAGGTACATTCCACAAAGAAGGTGTAAACATGAAATATACCTTTGCTGGGATTATGTTTGCGCTTATCGATTACCGCCAGCAATCTGTCGGTTTTCACCTGCATTCCGGATTCCTCGTAAGCCTCCTTGATGGTGTTTTCCCGCACACTTAGCCCCTCGTCAATCCAGCCTCCCGGCAGAGACCAGCGCCCGTCCAAGCCTTCATGCACCAGCAGAATCTTGTCTCCGTCCGCACCCGGACACCCCGAGCCATCACCGAAAATAACGGCGCGCGAATCAACTTTCGGCGTGCGGTATCCGTAGTCCTCCAGCAGCACGTCTCGTGCCTGTTCGGGATTACTGCCAGTCAGGCGTGCCAAGAGTTCCGCCGCCAGTTCACGCGTACGGGTCGCTCGATCCCGGTCATAGTCGTCATGACCGTAGAACTCTCCGGACTGGCCGATAGCCTGTAGCTCTAGAATGAGATCCACTACGTCTGATGTATTGTCGGTTCCCACTTGCCTGTTCCCTCGTCATCGAAATTGTCAAAACCTCTGAACACTAAGACGGAATCACGGGGAGAATCCATTTATTCCCACCGAGGCCGTCTTCATCCGGGGCTTCGGCGGCAAGGCCATCAACACAGCGCACCCGTTTAGCGGCATCTCTAACGGCGCTGCGCGCCTCGCCAGCCGCAGATAGGGGCAAAACACCGAGTTTCATCATGGTGTTGACCATCGGGGGTCCCATGTGTCCGCTGACCACGGCCGCAATGTCATGGTCGCGCATAAAGCCCACAATCTGAGCGTGCAGGCTGCCGTGCGGCCCTTGCTCGTGCAAGACGTCCCAACCGACTGGGAACTCCTGCCACTCCACGATTTCATCGGCGGCGTTGAGTGTTGCCACCGCCATAGTCCGGGCTCGCCCTAGGCCCCCGCCAACCTCGCTGCCCGCCACGTTGACCGCTATATGCAAGTTTCTACCTTCATTCATTTTATATTCCAATTTTCGGTATAGTATATCTTTGGTAACCCAGGCAATATAAACGGAGAGTTCCGTGTTCCAGCACCTCTGTTACCTCTGCTTCCCGGCTTAATCCTATGCCAGACCGGGCCGCGTTACCGGCCAAACACCTGAAATCACACGCCGCGGATGATTCACGCGACTCCCCCGACTAGGATGGTCCCTATGAACAAAACCCCAACTATTTTGGCAACCTCCGGTGGATACAAAAACGGAGAACGAATCTTTACCGAGTTCAACCACCTGGTGATGTATTCCCTCGAACTGTCCGGCACCACCCGTTCCAAACCGAAACTTGGCTACCTGGATACCGCGGCCGGCGACCAACACTACCGGCTAGCCCAGCGTTACGAAGCAGCCCGCCTGGCAGGAGTGGAACTGAACCCGCTACAACTGTTCGTCATGCCCAACGTGGAGGATATCGAAGGCTACCTCCTGGAACAAGACGCCGTGTGGGTTGACGGGGGTTCGGTGGCAAATCTGCTGGCAGTGTGGCGAGTCCACGGCCTAGACCAAATTTTCCGCCGCGTTTGGGAAGCCGGCGTTGTCTTGGCCGGAGTCTCAGCCGGTTCTATCTGTTGGCATCGTGGCGGCACCACCGATTCTTTCGGGCCCGAACTTCGCGCCGTCACCAACGGTCTGGGCTTGATTCCCTACGACAACGGCGTACATTACGATGTTGAAAAGCGCCGCCGCCCCACGGTGCATCGCCTGGTAGCCGAGGGTGTCTTGGGTAAAACCTATTGCACCGATAACAATGTGGGTTTGGTTTACCGCGGCACCGAGCTGGCCGAAGCGGTCAGCGAAGTAGAGGGAAAGTCGGCTTGGGTCGTGACGAAAGACAATGGCGAAGTCATAGAGGAACGCATCGAAACCCGTTTTCTGGGATAGTTTCGGCCTCTAGTCTTGCTGCCAAGACTCCCACAGCGAAGCATATTCGCCCCCGGTCGCCACGAGTTCATCGTGCGTGCCCAATTCCACGATTCTCCCGTCCATCATGACTGCCACTCGGTCAGCATCGTGGGCGGTATAGAGCCGGTGGGCGATGGCGATGACGCTACGTCCTGCCAACACTCGCGACAACGATTGTTCCAGCGACCGGGCCGCGGAGGGATCCATCAGAGAAGTTGCTTCGTCCAGCACCAAAGTGTGGGGGTTCAACAGTACGATTCGCGCCAGGGCAAGCTGCTGTACCTGCGCCGGGTTCAGCTTCCTTCCAGCGCCGCCGACTTCCGCATACAGCCCGATTTTTTCCGTTTCTGCCGGGGATTTCCCTTCCGGACCGGATGATACGCCAGAGGTCTGGCTCCCGGTACCGCCCAGTCCGCGAACCCAGTCCACACCCACCGCGTCGAGTACCGCCCACAATTCCTCATCACTTGCGTCGGGCCGCGCCAGACGCAGGTTGGAGGCAATAGTTCCGGTAAACACGTGCTGTTCTTGCGTGACCAAAGCGACTTGCTGGTGCAGTTCGCTTTCGGGCAAGTCCACCAGCCGCACTCCCCCGACCGTCACGGACCCGCTGGTGGGCGGGTGAATGCCTGCCAGCATTCGCCCAAAAGTTGACTTACCGGCACCCGAGGGGCCGACAATCGCCAACGTTTCACCCACTCGAAGTTCCAGAGACACTTCGTGCAGCACATTTTGCCCCGCGTGGTAGGCGTAGCTAACGTCCCGAGCCACTATCGCGGGCGCACCGGCGGGCGCGTGGGCGTTGACCTCCCGGTCCGGCTCGACTTGTGCGACACCAAAAATCCGGGCCAGAGACGTGTAAGCCTCCATGGAAACGTCTACCCAAAAAGTCGCCTCCCACACCGGTCCGCGCACTTGATAGGCATAGAGCGCAATCGTAGAAACAGCCCCGATGGTCAAGGCTCCGCTGGGCACCAACCAGGCTCCCAGCAACACGATAACTATCAGCGGAGACAGGGTCGCGCACACAATTCCCAGGAACAACCAGGAACGCATCCAGGTACTGTAGCGCTCCTGACGCCAGATTTCGCGAATAATGACATCGAGCTGAGCAATCCGTTTCCCTGACAGCCCCAGAGCGTCCACCGTGTCTGCCTGATCCAGAGTTTCCGCTACCGAACCGGACAGATCCGCCCAAGACCGGGCTGAGGACCGATAGGCGGGAACGGTCCGCGGTAAATACCACGCCATCAGCGGCCACACCCCCAGCGGTCCAATGAGCAGCACAAATGCCAATTGCGGGGAAGTCAGAAACGCCGCCACAAACGTCACCACCAACGTTGTGGTAATCATCAGAATCGCCGCGATTCCCTGGCGAATCATGAATTGCAGGCGTTCAATGTCTCGCGTGGTGCGCCCCACCAAGTCCCCGGTGCCCGCACTTTCCACGGTCGACAGAGGCAGGTGAATGACAGAGTCGACCAAGCCGTCACGCAGGTGAGCAAAAATCCGCTCACCCATCACCCGGGCGCGGTATTCCGCCAGGAACGAAAATATCGCCGCCACTGCCACCACTACCAGGGCAATCACCATCTGTTGACCGACCCAGTCACGGCTGGCCGCCCCGGCTTGAATACGATCAATGACGCGCCCCAGCAGCCACGGGAGGGTCACTCCCGCCAGGGATGACACCAGCTGCAGCCCCACTACTGACCCAATCGCGCCGCGATAGTCGTGAATCAGGTCTTTGACCCCTCGCATCACCAGTTTTCCGCTGGCCAAAGGCAGTTTCATGACGGTTCACCCCCGCTTTGCACCGAGCGGTTGATGATTGCCAGGTACGGCGTGGCCGCGGGGTCTCCCGACCGAGCTTTTTCCCGAAGCTTCCGGTGCGAGCCGCGGACGATTTCCCGGCCCGCGTCGTCGAGCACAATGACTTCGTCACAATGCTCCAGCACCAGCACTGACGCCGAGACGATGACGGTGGTTTTCCCGTGCCGCGCTTGTGCCAAACGCTGGGCGACCCGCGATTCCGTGTGCGAATCTACCGCGGAAGTCGGCTCAATAGTGACCAGTACCGCCGGATTGGCGGCTACCGCGCGAGCTAGGGCGACACGCTGGCGCTGACCGCCGGAGAGAGTGCGCCCTTTTTCTGCCACCGCTCCGTCCAGGCCGCCGTTGACGGATTCCACCACATCATCGGCATCTGCCACGTGTAGCGCGGCCAACCATTGCGAATCGCGCTCATCAACTTCGGGAACAATGAGCGAGTCCTCCTGCCGGGTCGCGTTCTCGATAACGTCGCGCCACACCAGTTCGCGCACCCCTCGGTCGCGCGGCGCCGGCGTATTGGCTCCGCGCACCTGGTCTCGCAAGGTGCCGGCAAACAGCTGCGGGTCGGTGTCTGACAGGATGATGGCGCGGCGCACCAGGTCGAGGGGTAGCGTCCTCGCGTCAGTTCCATCAATCAGAAGGGTCGGTTGCGCGCCGTCCTCTTGGCGCGCCAGGCGCCGGGCTATCGCTGCGCTGGCGTCAGGATTGGCGCAGACCAGGCCGGTAATCAAGCCCGGCTCCACCGTCACCTCGCTGACCGTGTCGGTGAGCTGGGCCAGAGCAAAATCCGTTTCCCGCCACTGTGATTGCGATGAGGCATTTTGGCGCGGCACGTCCGCGGAAACCGTCGCTAAATCCTCGTCCACCAGGGAGGTTACGCCTTGAATACGCGCGAGTTTGCGAACCCCGACCCATGCTCTGGTGAATTCTTCCAACGACCGGGTGGCGACCACGATGGGGTTTCGCAAGAACTGTGAAAACCCAAAGAACGCGACCAAACTGCCGACCGACAGTTCATCGTGAAAGTACAGTATCGCCCCGATGCCCACCACTAGGGCGGTGAACAGCATGGGTATGACCGAACGCAACACGCCCAGCAGCGCCGCGGGTAGAGCGACTCGAATCCCGGCGTCACGCACCCGAGCCGATTGCCGCTGATAGTGAAGCCCGAACACGTCCTCGCCGCCGATACCGCGCAAAACCCGCAGCCCCGCCACCGCGTCAGCTGAGATTTCCGTGAGCTTGCCCTGCTCATCCCGGTTCTCGGTTTGTCGCCGCTGCAGCGGTTTGCTCAACAGCCCTATCAGCAGGGTGACGATGGGCAACCCAATCAGCACTGTCCAGGCCAGGGGCGGTGAGGTGCGAAACATGATGACCAGAATCATGATGGCAGAGAGAATAGCGCCCACCATTTCGGGAATCCACAGTGCCGCTCGGCCAATCCGGTCCACATCAGTGAGCATCGAAGTGACTACATCACCAGATTCCAGTTCCCGGTTCACAGCGCGCCCATCCAGGGCTAACTTTCGACCGGCTACCCGCGCGGGAGTCGCCACCGCGGTCATCTGGACTGCAATCTCCGTGAGCTGTCCCGCCATTTGGGTCACCGCCACACCCAGGATAACCAGGCCGAGAACCACCAACCGAGTCCAGATTTCCCTGGTAAAACCGTGTTCTAGCCCCGCGTCCAGCACCATTCCCAGCGCCCAGGGCACGCTGACCGACACCGCATAGTTCAGCCCTGTCACCAGGGAACCGAGCGCGAGCACGCCAAACATAGAACCAACGAGTTTTCGGGCATAGCGGCGAGGGTCAGCGGGGTAAACGTCAGGTTCACCCTGGGGACTGCGCAGCGGCCAGCGCCAGGTGCGTGGGGTTTTCAGCAGGGGCGGCAGCGTGACGTGTTCTTCGACAGCGCGCCGCTGTAAAAAATCGCGCGCACGGGCGTTATCTTCCACTTACGCAGTCGCCTCGGTACCGCTACCAGGGTATGTCACAGAGCCCAGAGCATCGAGAATTTGGGGGAAATCCTCACGCAAAGTGGTCCAAGCAATACTTGCGTCGAGTTCATCGGCGGTTTGCAGAAGCCGGTAGCGCAGTCCACTGAGGATTGCCCACGGAATGCCGGGGTTGGCTTCCTTGACATCGGAATGAATTTTGGCCGCCGATTCAACCAGCACCGCAATAGAGTGATAAGCCGCGAAACGTGACTGCACCCCCGCCGGAGTCTTTTCTACAAAGGCCTTTGGGTCACCGGAGGCGATGCCCATACCCACGTCAAGCGTCCGAGACATGTCATCTACTCGCCACCGGGCGGCGGACACATCGTAGGGGAAGAAGGACTTGGGGAATCCCCACTTCTGAAAATATGGATACTCTTCAATCTCGCGCGGTGAAAAAACATTCCCGGCTCGGTATAAATCCACCAGAAGGGGCTGGAACTGCAATTTTTCATCGAGCTTCGTGACTTCACGAGGAAATCGATCGACTTTCGCGTTGCCCCAGCCGGTGTCGACGGACACGTAGACCGTGGCGCTCAGCGCATTTTCAAGTTCATTTTGCAAGCCCACCAAATCCAGCATTCCCGGGGATTCCGTGGTGCTGACCAGGAAATCTATCGGCGTAAACGCATCGTCTTGACCGGTCGAGACGGGTCCAAACATAAAAATCTCGTCGTACCCGTACCGCGAAAAGATTCCGCGCACCACGTGGCGCTTCATACTCATCAAGGTGTGCGCCGGGACGCTGACCGCTTTCGCCAAAGCAGTTTCCTCAGCTTCAGAGATGCGCCGCTTATGGTTCTCAAAGGCACTGATATGGGACTGGGGGAACTCCGGATATCCCCGCCAGTTCAGCTTGAGTCAGCCCCAGTACGCCACGCCGCAGACGCAAAAACGCGCCGGGCCGCAAATCGCGTAAGGCCATAAATTTCTGTTCCATGACAAAATTATACTCCAGAAGTGTATATAAGGGAATGGTTTTGTTACGAAAAAATTACCGATGGCTTGCTATGACGAGAATTCAGAGATAACGCGCCAAGAAATCGCGAGTCCGTTCCCGCTGCGGGTGCTGGAACAGCTGCTCGGGGGGACCTTGCTCAGCAATAACCCCATCTGCCATAAATACCACGTTCTTGCTGACCGTGCGGGCGAAAGCCATCTCGTGGGTCACCACCAACATTGTCATACCTTCCTGGGCCAGCTTCTTAATGACGTCAATGACTTCGCCGACCATTTCCGGATCCAACGCCGAGGTCGGTTCGTCGAACAGTAGGACTTCCGGATCCATCGCCAGAGCACGAGAGATGGCCACCCGCTGCTTTTGCCCGCCGGACAACTGCCGCGGTTTTGCGTTCAGGAACGGACTCATCCCGACTTTATCCAGATACTCCAAGGCCTTTTCCCGAGACTCCTCGCGCGACCGACCCAGGACTTTCATCTGACCAATCATGCAGTTCTTTAGCACGGTCATATTGTTGAACAGGTTGAATGATTGAAACACCATCCCCACTTTTGACCGATACTTCGCCTTTTTCATCGAATGGTCCAAGATGTTCGTCCCGTGATAGAGGATTTCGCCCGAGGTAGGAGTTTCCAACAAATTGATGCAGCGCAGCAAGGTCGATTTCCCGGAGCCGGACGCCCCGATGATGGATGCCACGTCCCCCGGCCGCACCGCAAAGTCGATGTCTTTCAGGACCTCGTGAGTACCGAAAGACTTTGAGAGGTGACGGACTGTGATGATTTCGTCGCTGGTGTTCACCGCGGTGTTCGCTTCGCTCATGAGTTCTGTCCTCCCTCGGGGCGTGCCGGTTTGTCTGATGCTGGTTTGCTGGCGGGCTTTCCTTTTCGCGCCGGACGTTTGGCGGGGTCAGGGAAGGTGTAGTTTCCGGCGGCCATCACAAGTTGGTCTTCGTTCATGAGTTCGTAATCGCTCTGTTCCTCGCCCCCGGCGCCGGGTATCAGTTCGTAGGCATCGTCACCGTCAATCTTCTTTTCCAGTTTCCGCAACAGGAAAGAGGACAGCAGAGTCAACGTCAAATACCCCACCATCTCGATGGTAGCGGAAGGGAAGTACTTGAAAACAGCACCCGACACCATCTTGTGAACTGAGAAAAACTCCGAGAACCCGATGATGAACATGACCGAAGTGTCTTTGATGTTGATGATGAAGTTGTTACCGATTTGCGGCAACAGGTTGCGCAAAGCCTGGGGCAAGATGACATAGAGCATGGTCTGGAAGTGGGTCATGCCAATCGCCCTAGCTCCCTCGGTTTGGCCAGGATCCACACTGATGATGCCCCCGCGCACGGATTCCGCGATGTAGGCGCCGGTGTTGATGGAGACGACGAAAATCGACACTCCCCACATGGACTGGAACTGCAACGCATTATTCGTGAAGTAGGGCAGACCGTAGTAGATGAACACCGCCTGCAAGATCATCGGAGTGCCACGGAAAACTTCCACGTAAATCCGAATGATGACCCGGATAATCGCCAGAATCACCCGCTTGGGCAGAGGATCGGTTGGAGGATGTGGAATCGTGTTCAAAATCCCGCAGGCAAAACCGATCACACAGCCCAGCAAGGTAGCGATAGTGGCGAGGAGCACCGTGTTGACGATACCTGTCAAGTACACGCCACCGTACTTGTTGAGCAGCGTTATGATGTCCTGCCACAGTGTCCACAGCATTTTTCTCTCCTGACGTGTTCCAGTGCGATTGGCGGATTAATCCTCTTGGGGCTGAATCTTTACCGCATCGGCCATCATGGCATCGAAGTCATCGGCTGTCTTGCCGGACAGGGCCTTGTTGATGGCGTCCTTCAGAGCGGTGTTGCCCTTTTTAACGGACACGCCGATGTTAATGTCCTCATCCGAAACTTGGAAGTCGTCGCCATCGTCGGGGAAGTCCAAAATCTTCATATCCGGGTAGGCCTGAACTGCACCCTGACCGGTAGGCATATCGGTGACAACATAATCGACCTTGCCGGTTTCCAAGGCCATCAACATGGCCGGAGCGTCATCAGCCGGGGACTGGCGGTTCACGTTCGGAATCTGAGGAATCAAGGTGTCGTACCACACGGTGCCGGCCTGGCTGGTGGTCCGACCTCCCGCCAGGTCAGCCAAGCCCTTGGCGTTGGCGAACTTGGAATCAGCCTTGGTCAGCACGATGATACGGGCATAGAGGTAGGGTCCGGCAAAGTCCACGGTTTCCTCGCGTTCCTTGGTCATGGACTGGCCCGCAATCGCGGCGTCGATTTCACCGGATTGCACCGCCGGAATCAGGGAATCCCACGCCAGCTGCTTAATTTCGAGTTTCCAGCCGTTGGCGTCCGCAATCTGTTTAGCGGTCATCACGTCGTAGCCATTGGCGTACAAGGCGGAATCTTTGATGGGCACCGCGTCGTTAGATTTATCAGGTTGTGCCCAGTTATAGGGAGCGTAAGCAGCTTCCATACCGACGGTGAAGACACCGTCCTCCAGACCAGGAATCGCCCCACCTTCACCAGCTGCGCTATCAGCCGCGGAACCTGCCCCGCACGCGGCGAGGGAAAAAGCCGCAGCCAGCAGGGCCGCACCACTCAGTATCTTGTTCATCATTAGTCCTTTCAATCGTTGCAAACAACTTTCGAAAGCTCGAACATGGCACCAAAAAAGGGGCCATGCTCCATGACCCCATACCTTGCGCGTATGCGTCATGACAGCTCTCCGCAATAGCGACAGTCGAACGGATATTGTCCGCTCGCCCGGACGCTTCCCCTTGGGAATGGTTCGCGTCCTCGGCAGCCTCCCCTTTCGCTTCCGGGCCTCCCAAAGGAATTCCCTGCCCTGGTGGAAGTTAATGATGTCGGCTGCGCCTCCGTCATGCTTTTATTGCTTTCCAGTCTAGGGCTCCGAGGCAAAAGGTGCAAAAAAGTTTGTAAAATTCGAAGTTCCGCTACCGTTAGTGTCTCTCTCAGGCTCGATTGAGCGGTTCGGCGTCCTCGGCCGATGCACAAGTTCGGTGCGGCCGGTCGCCGGTAGGTTACTGCGGGGTGATGTTGACTTTATCGGTTGAACACCTTTCGGTGATAATTGACACGTGAACGCTTCCCTGATTCTTTCCACTCTCGCCCAAGCGTCGGTGCTCTTTGCGGTTACTAACATCGACCACTTGATGCTGCTGACCTTATGGTTTGTCCACGGTCACCAGCGCCCCGGCACAACGTTGCGTATCTGCGCAGGTCAATACCTCGGTTTTAGCGCTATTTTGGCAGCCACCGCGATCCTGAATCTGATTTCCGGTTTCGTCATTCCCGAAGCTCAGTTGCATCTGTTGGGTCTGATACCGCTGATTCTGGGAGTGAAAGCTGGTATTGGGGAAATTTTGGAACGCCGGGAGTCAAACGATTCCAGGGACGCACAGTCAGCCGAATCAAAGCTGGAAGGTAAACCCGTCAGTGTTGGCGCGGTCGCCCTGGTCACCATCGCGAACGGAGGCGACGAAATCGGTGTTTATCTGCCGGTTTTTGCCTTGTCGGCCTGGTGGCAAGTCGCTATGTTCTGCGCGGTGTTTCTGGTGTTGGCGGGTGCGCTGTTGGCTCTGGCGTGGTTCATTACCGGACGTTTAGGGCTCGCGGAGGTTCTGGAACGATTCGAGGCGGTGCTCTTTCCGAGTGTGCTTATCCTGCTCGGGGTGCTCATCCTCGCCGGATGGCTCTAGGCAGCACACGTTTATCCGGCCAGCTTTGTGTCCCCAGCGCAAACCACAGCCAGCACCTCTTTTATCCGCAGGGATGTGGAAGCAAATGTTTCTGCCGCTGGACAATGGCATAAAAAATTGAAAAGGGGCAAACGAATCGATGGCGCCAACTGATAGTGGAATCGTGTGGCAGCTTGACTTCATCATACGTCGCGCGGCTCGGCAAGGGTAAGCGGCGGGTGTTCGGCTCGATACTCGTTTATCTGAGCATCCGGGTCGGGGTAGCCCAATGCCAACCCAGTGATGAGTCCGTAGTCTTTGGGGATACGGAACTCCGCTTCTACAGGAGTCCGCCAGGTCGCGAGCGTTCCAATGGCAACGGTTCCCAGCCCTCGATTCGCGGCCGACAGCATGAGGGTGGACAGCATCAGCCCGGCATCCTGGGCGGAAAAGGGCAGTAGCGCGCGGTGGACGAACACGAAAATCCCCACCGGGGCCTGAAACAATTCGAGATTTTGGCGCACTTGCTGAGCTCGCCCGGATTCGTCCCCGCGCTCAATCCCCAGGTGGGCATAGTAGCGTTTCCCGTTCGCAACCTGACGTTTGCGCAGTTCAGGAGGGTATTCACCCCAAGTTTTAAAGTCGGCTTTGGGTAGTTTGCCCTCCCGTAGCGCCCGCAGGAAGGCACCGGGCCGTCTGCGTAACATCCCGGAGGCAGTTTCGGCGCGGCTGGCATAGTCCGCCCGGATTCGCTCCAGGCGTTCCCCCGTGGCTACCGCCAACACGTATCCGCGCGTATTAGACCAGGAGGCACAGTGGCGCGCATCGTCCAAGACGGCTTGTAAAACCTCAGGTTCGACGGGTTTGTCCAGATAGGCCCGCACACTGTAGCGAGCCTGCAATAGTTCAGAAAATTCCACGCTTTTTAGTCTAATTGGAATTCCTGAACAGCTCCACGGCGAGCGTTCATTGGCATGTTGCTTGGTTTACAGCCCCAGCCATGACCCTTCGGGACGATTGGCATAAATTTCGCGATAGAAATCCAGACGCTCAAGCTTCGCGGCGGCGGCCTCATCCAGCAGCACCTTAACATTGTTGTGCAGCTGTAAAGCCGAACCGGTGCAAGAGATAGAGACCGGACCCTCCACCATGTCCCGAACCGCGTCAGCCTTGTTGGAGCCAGTGGCAATCAGCACAATTTTTTGCGCTCGCAAGATGGTGCCCACCCCTTGGGTGAGCGCGTGCGTGGGCACCTTGTCAATGTCTCCGTCAAAGAATCGGGCGTTGTCGCTGCGGGTTTGGGCGGTCAACACCGCGGGGTGCGTCAAGGAATGCAGGGAAGTGCCGGGTTCATTGAAGGCAATATGCCCATCCGCTCCGATACCCAAAATCTGTATATCAATTCCGCCGGCATCAACAATGGCCTGTTCATAGCGCTGACACTCCGCTAACAGGTCGGCGGCCAGGCCGTCTTCCCCATATACCGCATTCGGGTCTATATCCGTGATATCGGCAAACTCGCGACGAATAAAGTTGTGGTACGCCTCGGGATGATCCTGAGGCAGTCCCACATACTCATCGAGCTGGAAAGCCTGGGCACGGCTTAGAGACAGACTCCCTGCCTGAACCCGGCGTGAAAGTTCTTGATAAATCGGCAGCGGGCTGGAGCCCGTCGCCACCCCCAGCACGGCAGCGGGATTGTCCGCGTAAACCTCGCAGATGGCATCCGCGGCGACCAGCGCCAATTCTTGTGCCGTTGGCTTAATAATGATTTCCATGAGAATACCTTCCGTTGTTTTCGATTGTCCGGCTAAGCTCCGAGTCGTACCTCAACGCACCTGCTGACCGCGGCGAAACACGTGTTGCACTTGGAGGGCGCTCGACTCAACTACCAAGTCCGCATATGCCCCCGGCGCCAACACCCCAATATCTGTTGCGCCCAACACGGCAGCGGGGCGAGCCGTTGCGGCATGAAGCGCCAACCAAATATCCACTCCTGCGGTATAAGTTGCAAAACGTATGGCCCGGGACAGGGTTAGGGTGGAGCCGGCAATGGACCCATTAGATTTCAAACGTGCCACCGCGTCACGAACCTCGACTTCCAGAGGCCCCAACAGGTAATCTCCGTCCGGCGAGCCCGCGGCCGCCATCGCATCGGTAACCAAGACTGTGTCCCGCCCCTTGGCATCAAACACGAACTTCACGGTGGCGGGGTGGGAATGTACGCCGTCAGCGATGATTTCTACCGGCAATCCCGGCGTTTCCAAGGCGGCCACAATCGGCCCCGGCTGGCGGTGATGAATCGGTTTCATCGCGTTGAACAGGTGGGTAACGTTCTGCGCCCCGTTGGCCAGAGCAGCTTTCATCGTGTCGTAGTCGGCGTTCATATGTCCTGGAGCGGCAATGATTCCCCGTGACACCAGCCAGCGAACGGCCTCCAACCCGCCGCGACGTTCAATAGCGAGGGTCACCATTTTCACCGGACCAGCCTGGCACAAGCGTTGGACCTCGTCCAAAGCCGGGTCACGCAGCAGCTTGGGGTCATGGGCTCCCTTGTATTCCTCTGCCATCCACGGCCCCTCCAAGTGGACGCCCAAAATTTCGCCGGCGTCATAGAGCGGTGCCAAATCCCGAATCTGGGATTCCAAGTGATCCAACGTGTCCGTGACCAAGCTGGCCATGATGGAAGTCGTACCCTCGTGGCGGTGGGTGGCAATGACGGTACGGGCTGCCTCAGCCCCATTAGTGAAAGCCTCTCCCCCGCCGCCGTGAGAGTGAATGTCCACGAATCCAGGAGCGAGGATAGCTGCTCCAAAATCCACGTCCGCCCGGACTTGTGCGGCTGCCGGCCCGCTGAAAACCTCAGCGATACGGTCGTTTTCCACCCGCACTGCCCCGGGTCCTAGGACCTGGTTACCATCAAATAACGTGTCTGCGCGATAGATTGTCATGTTGTTCCAGTTTCCTCTCAGTTTGTCCGCAAGTATTGTGAGCCGTATGTTCCTGCACCAGCAGCCTTCCTCGTGAATGGAGACAGGCAGCCCCCGCAGCTAGGCTTTCGGCAGTTTGTCTACATACCATTCAGTGAGACGCCATGGGTGAGTGATGGCGGTGCCTACGCATGCCGCATGAATCGGGTATTGGTAAACCTCGGCGAGGTCTTGGGGGCTGTGAATCCGGCCTTCCACCACGATTGGGGCGTGGACTGACTGGCAGACTGCCGCAATAAAATCGAAGTCGGGTCCCGCAGTCGCGGCGCGGGCATATTGGTATCCGGGAGTATAGCCGGAAAGGGTAGTGCCGATGAGGTCCGCTCCGGCCTGTTCGGCTGCTTTCGCGTCCTCAACGGACGCGCAGTCAGCCATGATTGCCACCCCGGGAAATTCCTCGTGCATCGCGCTCACCGCATCCGCGAAAGTCTCGCCCTCCCCCCGTTCACGCAAAGTGGCATCGATAGCGATGACATCCGCGCCGCTCAAGGCACAGGCACGTGCGTGAGCAATCGAGGGCGTGATGTAAACCCCCTCGTGACCAAACTTAATGAGTCCAATCAGCGGCACTTCCACCGCCTGACGGCACGCCACAATGTCCGCTATCCCCTGGACGCGCACCGCGGCAGCTCCTCCCGCCACAACTGACTGCGCCAAAGCGGCGGTGATATCAGACCTCCGCATCGGCTCTCCCGGATATGCCTGACAGCTGACGATTAACCGCCCCTTAATGGCGTCAATCGCTGCTTGCCGTTGTGCATTCATTTATTTCCCCTTCCGTAGTTGGCGCGCAGTCTCGCGCCGGGTTAGTTCAGCCGTCCACCCGGTTCCAAATCTTTTTCGCGGCCCCTACCAGGGCAGCCGCATTGCCCAAAGTCGCTTTCACCAGCGGCACCTCACGAAGAATGTTCACCAACTGTTCCTGGTAAGCCGCCCGTAGAGGTTTCCACCAGATGTCCGTGCTGTTAGCCAGGCCTCCCCCGACAATCATGACTTCCGGGTCAACCGTATTGACGATAGATCCCAGAGCGCGCCCGGTTTCCGCGGCTACTTCCGTATAAATGCGCGCAGCCAGCACGTCCCCTGACAGAGCGCGTTTTTCCAGTTCACGAGCGCCGCTGACGGCCGGGTCTCCACCATTTTCCAAGTACCAGGCGTACAACCCCGGTCCCGATGCCACGGTTTCCAGATGTGGCACGCCGCGTCCACAGGTACAGGCCCGTTTGGTAGGCAGCAAAGTTGGCAGGTGTCCGAAATCGCCAGCGGTTCCGTGCGGACCGACCAGAATTTCCCCGTTAACCATGAGGGCTCCGCCGATACCGGTCCCCAACGCCATCATGGCAACGTAGTTTTTCCCGGCTCCCGCACCTTTCCAGGCTTCTCCGCGCAGATGAGCATTAACATCGTTTTCCAAAGTGACGGGCAGATTCACCGCTGATTCCACCAGCGATACGACCTCAGTACCGGCCCAGCCCCGAATCGCATCAGTGGAGGCAATAATCCGCTGCCCCGCCAGGTCGACTACCCCGGCTGATCCAATCCCCACACCCACAATCCGGTCGATGCCGTCCTTGTGAGCCTGCGAGCGGACCTCACCCACCAAGGCGTTAATCGCTCCGACCACGGCCGCACCGCCCTCGTGAGCGGGCGTGTCCGTCCGGCAAGGTAGGCTCAGATGGCCATCCCGATCCGCCAAGGCGGCAGCGATTTTCGTGCCGCCGAGGTCGATAGCGATGACGTAATCCGTGGTCATAGCTGGGTTCCTACAGCAATCCGACTTTTTGCAGGACGCGGCGCACGTGCTCTACGTTTTCTCCGCTCAAAGCCGCCACGGGACGAGGCATCTCATTAGACTCAAATACCCCCAGTAGCTGCAAGGCAGTCTTAAACGCACCGATGCCGGCACCGAAGCCCTGCACGTCTTTGACCTGGACAATCGTCATCAAATCTGCCAGCCGGTCCTGTTCCTTGCGGACAGTCTCCCAGTCCTTAGCGAGGGCGGCTTTCCACTGGCGCACGTAGCCGTCCGGATCGACGTTGCCCAAGCCGGGCACACAGCCGTCCGCACCGGACAGATAAGCCCCGTCCACCACGACCTCGTGACCGGTAAGCAGCTGCAGCGGGTGTCCCGCCTCGGCGTTCAACCGAGAGAGGAAACGGAAGCCGACATCATCGCCGGAAGAATCCTTTACCCCGCTGAGGACTCCGGCTTTACCCAGGTCCATCACCAGGTCATTGGGTAGCTTCCAGTGGACACATGCGGGAATGTCGTATGCCCAAATGGGCAGGTCCGTGCTTTCTCGCAAGATTTCGAAGTGCCGCCGAATCTCCCGCACCCCTTGCAGGGCATAGAACGGGGCGGTAGCGACCACTGCATCGACCCCGATGTCTTCGGCTTGGCGAATGTGCTCCACGACCCGTTCCGTCTCCGTGCTGATAACCCCCGCCATAATGGGGAGTCTACCGGCCACGATACGTTTGGATTCAGAGAGGATTTGCCCGCGGCGTTCATCGGTAGAAAACGCCACTTCTCCCGACGACCCCAGCACAAACAAGCCATCGATACCGGCTGCAATCAGGCGGTTAATGTGCCGTTCCAACGAAGGCACATCGAGTTCGCCGTCCTTTAACGGGATGGTTAGGGGCGGGACAATGCCGCTAATTTTTTTAGACATACCTCATTCTCCTCTGTTTTGGTCCGACTGTCAGTATTCAATCCAACTGCGGATGCAGCAGGGACGGCGCGGCCCCCAAGAGCGTGCGAGTATAGGGATCCGATGGGTGGTTCAGAAGGGTATCTGCGTCGCCTTCCTCGACCACCTTGCCCGCGTTCATCACGGCGATGCGATCCGAAATGTAGCGCACCGTTTGAATGTCGTGCGAAATAAACACCATCGCTAACCCCAGTTCTTTCTTAAGGTCAGACAGCAAGTTCAGAATCTGGGCGCGCACGGAAACATCAAGGGCGGACGTGGGCTCGTCAGCGATGATGGCTTTCGGGTGCAGGGACAGGGCACGGGCGATAGCCACACGCTGCCGCTGCCCCCCGGAAAGCTGACCGGGCAGGGCATTGAGAGCTGACAGCGGCAAACCTACCAACCCCAGCAATTCCCGCACCCGTTTGTCCCGAGTTTCTTCGGTGCCAATCTTATGGACACGCAGCGGATCAGCTAGCTGATCCTGCACTGTCATTCGCGGATTCAAGGCGGTTGCAGGGTCTTGGAACACCACGGACACGACAGAACCAATGTGGCGCCGGTGAGCGGCGCTGCGCTTGGTAACGTCCTTGCCCATAAAGAAAACCTGACCCTTCGTCGCAACCTGCAGCCCGCACATGACATTGGCGGTAGTGGATTTACCGCAACCGGATTCGCCGACAATACCCAGCACCTTGCCGGGCATAATCTTCATGTTCACTCCCTGCACCGCGTGGACGTGGTTGGGGCGGAAGAGCGAACCGGTCCGAGCTTTGAACGTCACTTCAACGTTTTTCAGTTCGATGATGGGGGTGTCCGGGTCAGAGACCAGGCTCTGAGCATCTGTTACAGCAGGTAAAGCCTCACTCATGATTGTTCCTCCTTTCCATTCGGAACATATCGGGGTGCACGCTGATAGACCCCTTCCTTATTGGGAAGGGCGGCATAGACGTGCTCGGGACCGACCAACTCGAACTCCAGCGGGATGTCCGCGCCGTAATCGGGGTGCGAGGAACGCGGCGCGAACCGGTCGCCCACCGTAAAGTCCTGTGGGGAAGGCACGGTCCCCGGAACCTGGTGCAGACGCCCGGAACCGGCCTCGATAGAGAGCACCGCACCCAACAGGCCGCGAGTGTACTCGTGAGTCGGATTCTCCAGCAGCTCGATGGTAGGAGCCTGTTCCACCACCTGACCGGCGTACATGACGGTAATCTTGTGGGCGACTTCGGCCACCAAAGCCAAATCGTGAGACACAAAAATCATGGCGAAACCGAGCTTGTTACGCAGTTCGTTCAACAGGTCGATGACCTGCTTTTGCACGGTCACGTCCAGTGCCGTGGTGGGCTCGTCCGCGATAACCAGCTGCGGGTCACGAGTCAGAGCCATCGCAATCAGAACACGCTGGCGTTGTCCACCGGAAAGTTCGTGCGGGTAAGAATCCAAAGTTCGTTTCGGGTCCAATCCCACCAATTCCAACAGTTCCTCGGCGCTGCGGGTGCCGCCACGTTTGGTCAGCTGCTTCATTTGCGACCGGATGAGCATCGCTGGGTTCAACGAGGACAGGGCATCTTGGTAAATCATGGCCATTTCGTGACCCAGCAGGGCGTGACGTTCCTTCCGAGTCATCTTGAACAGGTCTTTGCCCTGGTAATAGGCTTCGCCAGAGATTTCTGCCCGCGGGTCGATGAGGCCCATAATCGTCAGGGCGGTAATCGATTTGCCACAGCCGGATTCCCCGACCAGACCCATCGTTTCCCCAGGCCGTACGGCGAAAGATACATGGTCGACCACGTTCACGTCGCCGTGACGCGGGAACTTGATGCACAAATCTTTCACTTCCAGTAGCGGTTCACCGGTGAAGTTGTCCTGCATGCGGTCTTGACGCTTTTGTTCGACTTCGCGCAGCGCATCGAGGCGGGCGCGCAATGATTCGGCCTGTTCTTGGTAAGCGCGACGCGGGTCGAGCAGGAGGGCGTCGGCTTCGCGGTCGGCGGTGTTTTGTTCCACCTTTACCGGAGCTGAAGCCGGGGCTGCCACCATTGCGTCCGTGATGCCCTCTGAGAGAATGTTCAGACACAGCACGGTGATCATGATGAGCAAGCCGGGGAACAGTGCGGTCCACCAGGCGCCATGGTTGATGGAGCCGTTTGTGGAGGCATCAGACAGGACGTTGCCCCAAGTGGGAACCAAGCTAGACTTCAGGCCGGTGCCGATGAAGGTTAGGGAGGCTTCCAGGATGATAGCGTCTGCCACCAGCACCGTGGCAAAAACCAGAACCGGAGCCGCG
Source organism: uncultured Mobiluncus sp. (assembly GCF_947087965.1). GTDB lineage: Bacteria > Actinomycetota > Actinomycetes > Actinomycetales > Actinomycetaceae > Mobiluncus. Next base: position 115,979 of record NZ_CAMUES010000008.1, on the reverse strand, counting down.
GTGTTGCGTACCACGTGCTTTGTCAAGATCCAGGGAGCTCTGGCGCCGGAAACAATCACAGCCCGCACGTAGTCTTCGCCGTAAGCGGACATGACGTTAGCGCGCACAATTCGAGCTAGCTGGGGAATATAAACGAAAGCAATTGCGATAATGATGACTGTGACCAGGCCAACCTGATTGCCGGGAGGAAATATCCCGCTAAAGACCAGAACCATAACCGCCGCCATAGCGATACCGGGAACAGCCATGATGATGTCCATGATGCGCATGATGACTTCCGAAATCCATTTGCGAACCACGGCCGCAACCGAACCGATAATAGCCCCGATAACCAGGGCGATAAAGGTTGCGGACAAGCCGATAATCATGGAGTATTTCCCGCCCAACAGCAGCCGGGACAATACATCACGCCCCGCCGAATCGGTGCCGAACAGGTGAATCATACTGGGAGCTGATTCCTTGCTGCGCGTGGCCTTCACCGCCGCCGCCATCGCGTCGGTATCAACGAAGCTGGCAGAGTAGGGAGCCAACAGCGGAGCCAAGGCCGAGATGAGAGCCAGTACCAGCAACACAATGACAGCAATCCGGGCACTGACCGACATGTTGTTCCAGCGCCGGAAACGAATCTTTTTCCCTGATTCAACCGCGGTAACAAGTTTCTTTGTTTGACTCGTCATAGCACTACACCGACCTAATCCGGGGGTTAATCAACAGGTAGAGCATGTCCACGATGATGTTGACCACAATGAACGCCAAAGCTACCACCAGGGCTGCGGCCTGGACTATGGAAACCTCACTCTTGGTGATGCCGTCCACGAGGACGCGCCCCATGCCCCTCATGTTAAAGATGATTTCGATAACGACCGCGCCACCCATTAGATAGCCGACCCGCAAACCCAAGACCGTCACCGGGGTAATCAAAGCGTTACGCAAAACGTTACGCCCGATAACGATAGGCTTTGGGATTCCGGCGCCGAGCGCGGTACGCACATAGTCACGATCGAGTTCCTCGACCACCGAGGTCCGCACCACCCTGGTCATCTGACCGATGACGGGGGTGGCCAGCGCTATTGCAGGGGGTAACATACGGGTCAGCCACCCGCCAAAGTCATCAAAGAACCCCGGGACCGGCCCAGAAACTGGCAGAATCCCCTTGAAAGAACCGAGAATCCACAACACCAGCATGGTCGCCAGCCAGAAGCTAGGGGTGCCGATAAAGATAACCGACAAAACGCGAATGACCTGGTCAGGCCAACGATCACGATAGATAGCAGCAAAAACGCCCAGCGGGAAAGAAATCAGTACCGCGATAAACAGACCCAGGAAAGTCAGCTGCAAAGTCACCGGCAACGCCGGGGCAATCAGGTCCGTGACTTGGTGGGACGTGCCTACGCCATAAATACCGAAGTCACCGTGACACAGAGCGACCAGGTAGTTAAAGTAGCGCACCAGCACGGGAATAGGTTTGCCAGTAGGGCTTCCGTCGTCGATGACGTATCCGTGGGAAACATTGAAAGCCTTTACTTGGCCGGGGTCTGAAGCGTTGTCACCCAAAGCCATCCAAGCAGGATCCAGAGGCGACAGCTCCATCAGGAAGAATACAAGCAGCGTGACCCCAATTGCCATAATTGGCAAGGCAATCAATCGCCGCCCGATGAGTCGAAGCAGGTTATTCACAAGTTTTCACTCCTTTTAGGAGTTATCGGAAAGGTTTTTTCTGGGTGGACCAAGCGCCTCGCCATGCGGTCTGTCCCATAACAAAAGATGAGTGGCACAGGTTTGTCGGGAGGGCGTCCCCGCGAGAGGGAAAGCATCCCTCCCGACAAACTCTGGTGCGGCGCGGGTTACTTAACCGTTACGCCGATAAGCTGCAGGCCAGTTACCCCAATGGGGGTCAGGTTACTGACCTTGTCCTCCTTGTAACCGGTGTACAGAGTGTGGAACACCAGCGGGTACATTGCCGCCTGTTCAGCGATGGCGTCCTGCACCTTGCCCCACTCGGTCTTGGCATCATCGCCAGTGGCTTTACCGGCAGCATCCATCGCGTCAACCAGGGCCTTAGCGGCAGCCGGGTCGGACTCACTCAAGCGGAAACGTTCGTCCATCCACAAGGGGCTGTAGAACCATCCCGCAGTCAGAATGCCGGGGTCGGCACCGAAAACGGAGGCATCGCCAGGAGCGATAACAATGTCAAAGTCTCCCTGAGCGACGTTGTTATTCCACACGTCGCCGGAAGCCTTGCTGTCGAGGTGTACCTTCAAGCCCACTGCCTCCAGGTTCTGTTTAATCTGGGGGCCCATAGCGGCAATCCAGGTATCGGTGGTGGTCAGCACGTTGACAGTCGCGCCTTCCGCGCCGCCTTCCTTAAGCAGGGACTTGGCTTTGTCCGCGTCGAAAGTAAACTGCGTTGCGGCTTTCTTGTGCATCGGGTTGTATTCCGGCAAGAAAGAATCCGGTTCCGTACCGGCGCCGACCAAAGCGGTATCAATCAGGGTCTTCTTGTCGATAGCGGTCAGCACGCCCTGACGAGTCTTGTTGGAGTTGAACGGTGCCTTTGTGGTGTTGAACACAATCATGCCGATACCGTAGCCGGTCGCACCTTCGACCTTCCATCCAGCGGCTTCCAAATCGGAAATGCCAGAGGGATCAACGGCTTCGACGACATCCGTGGTGCCGTCCAAAGCCGCGGTTTGTCGAGCATTAGAGTCACGGTTGCAGTCGTAGTGAATCTTTTCCACTGTGGCCGGGTTCGGCCCGTTGTAGTTTTCGTTGACCGACATGTCCACCGTGGTATCAGTAATGGAATCGTACTTGTAGGGACCCGAACCAATCGGTTTGGAAGTCATGTCATCAAAGGTGGAGTCCTTGGGAACGACTTTGATGTCAGCTAAACGAGTCTTGAGGAATTCCATCGGCTGATTGAGCTTAATCGTCACCGTGGTGTCATCTTTGGCTTCGATAGAATCAATGAAAGTGATGAAGGCCGCATATGGGCTGGTCACATCGGTTCCACTAGAGTCTTTTTCGCCGTCCACGATGCGCTTGTAGGAAGTTACGACATCCTCAGAGGTCACGGGAGTTCCATCACTGAACTTGGCTCCGTCACGCAGCGCGACCTCGTAGGTCGTATCGTCAATCTTGGTCGGTTCGTCATCTTTTGCCAAAGCCTTATGAGCTGTGAAATCAGAGTAATCAAACTCGTAAAGACCCTCTACTACCTGTAGGTTCGCCCCGACAGCCAAAGCTGAGGAGGTATTTAGAGGGTGCCAGTTAGTCGTGTCATAGGCCGCGAACACGTTGAGGGTGCCGGTGGGGCCGGCTCCCGGTTTGTCTCCAGCGTTGTCCTTCGGCGCATCGCCTCCGCCACAAGCGCTCAGAGTCAGGGCACAAGCAGCTGTAATTGCCGCCAGGCCAGACAGATGACGTTTCTTAAAAGGGGATGTCATTTTCGTTGCTCTCCTCATTGAGTAGTAGTTAATCCTTACGAACTGGATTACCTACAAGAGTAACAGGATACAACTTGTCTGACAAGCATTTTGAATTAATTTCTGAAAATTCACTGAATTCTATTGAAATCACAACGTTTTTTCACCCCGGACCAGTCGCTCACAATTACCTAAATAGTGGAGTTCGGCAATACACCCCATAGCTTGTCTGATAACCTGCTATAGTTCCATCATGCTTTCGCAATCAGGTTCGCCAGCAAAGAAGCTCCGAAATAATCGAAGCACTGCCGTTGAGGACAGCTCAGAAAAAATTAAGAACTACATCACCCAAAACAATCTCTCACCCGGGGATTGCCTGCCCTCCGAATCTGATTTATGCACAATCCTCAACGTCTCGCGCTCCTCGGTCAGAGAAGCTTTACGACGTTTAGAAGCATTACAAATTGTGGAAGTTCGCCGTGGAATCGGCGCTTTCGTCGGTTCGCTGTCCATGTCGCCGCTGGTGGAAACCTTGGCATTCCGCACCGTTATGATGAGTCGAAATAACCTGGGAGGATTGCGTGAAATCGTGAAGGTTCGCCGTTACCTTGATTTAGGCATGGCTCAAAAGGTTTGTGACACTCTCAAAGGCATCCCTCAACCGGGTCTGGAAACTCTGGTGGAATTGATGGAGCGGCGAGCCAAGGAAGGCAAACTGTTTTCAGATGAAGATTACGCATTTCACGACGGAATCTTAGCGCTGCTCGACAATGAGGTGATGCGCCAGCTAGTAGGGTCATTTTGGAAAGTCAATGTTACCTCACTTCCCCAATTAGGTACTCCTTCTAAGGAAAGCCTCATCACCACCGCGACATCTCACCGGGCTATGCTCAATGCCGCCATCAACGGTGACGTTCATGCATACCGTCAAGCCGTCATGCAACACTATGCACCAGTTGAACAGACTCTGCACCTGACCTAAAACCCGCAATGCATTTCGCGAGAATCCGGCACAACACCACCGTCTCCGCCTACTTTTACCGAACTGAGCGGCACGGGGAGGGCATAATTGAGCCATGAAAGCAATCATGACTGTAACCGGAATCGACCACACCGGGATTATTGCGGCGGTAGCAAATGCCTGCGCCGCCCAGAACGCCAATATTACCAACGTTTCCCAGACTCTGATGGGTTCGTACTTCACGATGATTATGCAGCTGGAGCTGGACGACGCCCCCACCTCCCTGACGAACTTGCAGGAAGCCATGACTGAGGTGGAACAATCCCAGAACCTGGAAATCCGGGTGCAATCTGAAGCTATTTTCAACGTTATGCACACCCTCTAATCAGCCGTGAGACCCCACCACGAACCCCGTATCCGCCCCGGAAGATGACCGGGAACCCTTCTGAATCCCCTATTGGAGCAAGACAATGAGCTTAGACACCGAGCGACAAATCATGGAAACCATCCAGATGATTTCCGAGGACAAACTGGACGTGCGCACCGTCACAATGGGGCTGTCGCTGCTGGATTGTGCCGATTCTGACGTGCAACGCGCCTGCGCCCGTATCGAGGATCGCATCGTCAAGGCCGCCTCGCACCTGGTGGCGACCGCCGGCGAGGTGTCGCGGGAGTTCGGGGTGCCGATTATCAACAAGCGGATTTCGGTCACGCCGATTTCCCTGGTGGCGGCCGCTTGCCGTACTTCGAACCCGCTGCCCTTCGCCCAAGCGTTGGATCGTGCCGGCAAAGCCGTCGGGGTCGACTTCGTCGGCGGATATTCCGCGTTGGTCGAGGCGGGGGCCACACACAGCGACCTGGCGTTGATTGATTCCATTCCCGAGGCTCTGGCCAGCACGGATATCGTGTGTTCGTCGGTCAATATCGGTTCTACCCGCACGGGTATCAATATGTCGGCGGCGCGGCGCATGGGCCAGGTGGTCGTGGATACGGCACAAGCGACCGCCGCGGCTGACGGGATTGGGGCGGCAAAGCTGGTCGTGTTCGCCAATGCGGTGGGCGACAATCCGTTCATGGCTGGGGCCTTTCACGGGGTCAGCCAGCCCGATACGGTCATTTCAGTAGGGATTTCTGGGCCAGGAGTGGTGCAGCGCGCCTTGCAGACGGTGCGGGGGCGCCCTTTTGAGGAATGCGCCGAAGCCATCAAAAAATCGGCATTTAAGATAACCCGAATGGGCCAGCTGGTGGGGCAGACCGTGGCGCAACGCCTGTCCGTACCTTTTGGAATCGTGGATTTGTCGCTGGCTCCTACGGCGGAAGTCGGCGATTCCGTGGCGGCGATTCTGGAAGAAATGGGCGTCTGCGCAGTCGGCGCGCCGGGCACTACCGCCGCACTGTTTTTGCTCAATGACGCGGTGAAAAAGGGCGGACTGATGGCGTGCTCGATGGTGGGCGGCTTGTCGGGATCTTTCATCCCCGTTTCGGAGGACATCAATATGATTCACGGCGTGCAGCACGGTTCCATCACGATGGCAAAACTCGAAGCCATGACCGCGATTTGTTCGGTGGGCCTGGACATGATTGCGATTCCCGGCGACACCAGCCCCGCTACGATTACCGGTTTAATCGCTGATGAGGCCGCTATAGGCACCGCTTCGGGCAAGACTACCGCGGTACGGGTCATACCGGTTCCAGGCAAGGGCGTGGGGGACAGCGCCAACTTTGGAGGCCTGCTGGGGTGGGCGCCGGTGATGGAAGTTTCCCAATTTTCCTCCGCCGATTTCGCGGCTCGCGGCGGGCGGATTCCCGCCCCGGTGCATTCCTTTAGAAACTGATTTCCGCAGGTTTTCAACAAATTGTGACGCCGCGCGGGTTTATTTCCGCGCACGAAATAAAATTTGTATTGACCGGTCAACTCAGCTGCCCAGGCGTCATGGAAACCGTGACTCTGACCAACACACCTCCATCATGCCCCCACAATTCACGGCCTAACGGCCCTGCAATTCACAGCTTAGCTACCCGAAAGTCGCGTCATCTCAAGGATTCACGCAGAAGCTCAAGGCGGTGATTAAGAGCGAGAGAAAGCACGCGAGGCATCTGACCACGGACCCCGAAACGCGCTAGCGCTCCTGCGAAGCCCAGAGGAAAAGCCGCGCTCACCCCTAGTGAATGGTGACCTTGCCGATGACCTCGTGGGCTTTCGCGCGCGCCTGGTCGGTGTCGACCCCGGTCGCTAGGGCCACGGCCATGCGTCTGCCCACGTGAGCCACCGGCTTGCCAAAGATTCTCAGCTGCGCGTCCGGACTGACCTGCAGGGCCGCGTCCACACCTGTGTAGCGCGGCTGGTCGGACTCGACGGGAGACTTCAGGGGAACCGAAGCTCCGGCCCTGACATCGGGGAACATGGCCGTGTCCACAGGCAGCCCCAAAATTGCCCTCGCGTGCAGGTCAAACTCGTTTTGCGGCTGGGTAATCATGGTGACCATGCCGGTGTCGTGGGGGCGTGGGGAGAGTTCCGAGAAGTACACGTCCTCACCTTTGACGAACATCTCGACCCCAAAAATGCCCAGCATCGGATTGTCGGCGTCCGCATTTGCGGACTCACCGCTCGCCGCGGCCGCCCGCGCGGTGTCGGCTGCCAGCGCATCGAGAACTTTCTGGGCAGTGACCTGGGCTTTCTTAAGGATTTCAGGTTTCATCGCTTGGGGTTGCCAGGATTCCACATAATCCCCGGAGGACTGTCGGTGTCCGATTGGCGCGCAAAAGCTGGTGCGAACCTGAGTCGGATTGTCAGGATCCAGGTGGCGCATGCTCAACAGGGTGATTTCGTAGTCAAAAGCGATTTCGCCCTCCACGATGACCCGCCCGGTATCGGCACGCGCCCCGGAGCAGGCCTCCTCCCAGGCGGCGGGCAGGTCCTCGGCACGCTCCACGCGAGACTGGCCATGCCCCGATGAGGACATGGTGGGCTTCACGAAACAGGGAAACCCGACCTTTGCGGCTCCCTCCTGCAGTGCCGCCAACGAGTCGGCGAAAGCAAAAGGCGAGGTCAAAACGTTTGCTGTCGTGGCGGCCAGGGTGCGGATGCCTTGGCGGTCAAAAGTCAGTTCCACCACTCGTGAGGAAGGTACGACTCGCGTCCCCTCCCCCGCGGCCGCAACCAACGCAGTGGAGGCGAGTTTCTCGACTTCAGGAACAATGAGGTCAGGACGCACAGCCGCAATCACGGCCTCGAGGGCCTCGGCATCAGTCATGTCCAACAAGCGATATTCGGTGGCGACCTGCATGGCGGGCGCCCCCGCGTATGAATCGCAAGCGACGACCTGGCAGCCCAGTCGCTGCAGGGAAATCGTCAGTTCTTTGCCCAGCTCGCCCGCGCCGAGCAGCAAGATTTTTACCGGAAAAGTCAGTGGGAAATCGCTCATGAATCTATCCTAGCTTTTCCCCGCCGCGACTTTTGCCGGCCTTTAGGCAGCACGGGGTGGTGTTATTTCTTTTTCCCGGTAGCACCCATATAGATACCGATGAGGATCATGGCGACGATAATCGACACAATCCACTGAATCCACTGCACGCCGCCGTTGGCATTGGTGTAGCCGAACAACTTAACCAGCCAGCCGCCGATACCGGCGCCGAGCGCCCCGAGGATGATGGTCCACAGGATGCCGATAGGCTGCTCACCGCGTTTAAATAGTCTCGCCAAAGCGCCAATCACCGCGCCGGTCACAATAATTCCAATGAGCTGTCCCATAAATTTATCCTTTCTTTATGGCCGTTCCAGATTCGGAATCGGCCTTTTCAGGCTATCAAAACCTCCCGTGAGGCGCTGAACAGGGAGTTTGTTCGCGTGCGACTGCGGCGGCTTTTATAGCGCCTCCGCTCGTCCCCAGCCTTTCCCATAAGCTAGAGAATTCTCAGTTTCGCCACCCTTTCGACTACGATAAGGGAAAACTGTGGCATGAACCCGCCTCACCGGATTCTGAGCTAGATTAAGGAAACCTTGTGACGACCCCTTCCTCCCCCTCCGAACCGCCCGTAGTGACAGACAACACCGCTACTGGGCCCAGCCACCACGGAGCACAGACCGCGCACCGTTTCGCTACCCACTGGGGTTTCGTGCTGGCCTCCGTAGGTTCCGCCGTGGGCATGGCTAATGTGTGGGGCTTCCCCTATAAGCTCGGGAATAATGGCGGGGGCGCTTTCCTGCTCATCTATATTTTCTTTGTCGTACTGTTCACCTACGTGGGCCTGCCCGCCGAGTTCGCCAACGGCAGGCGTGCCCGCACCGGTACCTTGGGAACTTACCGGTCCGCCTGGGCCACCCGTGGGAACCGGGCAGCCAAGGTCGGAAGTGCATTGGGCTGGTTGCCCTTGGCAGGCTCGCTGTGTATCGCGATTGGATACGCCGTCATTGTGGCCTACGTTTGCAAAGCGCTGTTCGATTCCCTGACCGGGACACTGATGAAAACTGATACCGAAAAATGGTTTGATTCTTTTTCTGGAACCGGTTTCTCGGTCGTGCCGTTCCACATCATCGTCGTAGTGGGGACGTTGATTACCCTGTTCCTCGGGGCGAAAAGTATCGAAAAAACTAACCGCATCATGATGCCGGTTTTCTTTATCATCTTTGTGATTTTGGCAATTCGCGTGGCTCTGATGCCGGGCGTTATCGAGGGCTATGTGTTTATGTTGACCCCGCGTTGGGAGGCCCTCATCAACCCTATTGTCTGGGTGTGGGCAATGGGTCAAGCGTTCTTTTCCCTCTCGATTACCGGCAGTGGCATGATTGTCTACGGCGCTTACCTGCCCGATGACGAGGACGTGGTGAAAGTTTCGCAGCGCACCGGTTTCTTTGACACTCTCGCGGCAGTGGTGGCAGCTCTGGTCATTATTCCCGCGTGTTTCGCTTATAACACTGACGTCGGAGCCGGGCCAGGCCTGCTGTTTGTGACCCTGCCCGCCATCATGCAAGATATTCCACTGGGTCAGCTGTTCGCGGTGATTCTGTATGTCGCCATGATTTTCGCCGGGGTCAGTTCACTGCAAAATATGTTTGAAGCCGTGGGCGAATCGCTGCTGCACCGGTTCCCGCGCCTAAACCGCACAGTCGTGTTGGTCGGCTTGTGCGTACTGGCGCTCGGAGCGGGCTTGGGCATGGAAGCGATTAGCTCCTGGGGCCCGTGGATGGATTTGGTTTCCATCTACATCATTCCGCTCGGGGCGAGCTTGGGCGCTATCACCTGGTTCTGGGTCATGAAGAAGGACGAATTGTTAGCGGCGATTAATCGGGGAGCCGCGCGGCCTCGCGGGACTTTCTGGCTATCGGTGGGACGTTTCGTCTATGTGCCGCTGGCCATCATTTTGTGCGCCATCGCTCTCATCGGCAAGGTCGCATTCTAGGGATTTTAGCTCCGGAATATCTCCGTTCATGGTGAACGCAACGGGCATCCCGTCACTGCTCCCAGCGCCACAGTTTACTGATTATAGATGCCACAAATTTAGGATTAAAGCCGCCACGAATTTGGTACTATAGCGTTCACAATTTCCCTATTAAGCCTGGTGGGGCAGGATTTAGTGCCAGGTTTCGCGGTGCAGCTGGGCGCGTGAGGCCGGTTCCAACTGGACTGTGGTGTGAAAAATCGAGATGCCGTGATGATTCTGCAGGCAGTTCTCAATTTCGCTCAAGATCTCGAGACTGTGCCCGTCATGGAAGCATTCGTCAGCCAACACCACGTGGGCGCTCAGCACCGGCAAATCCGAGGAAACCGCGGAGGCATGCAGGTCATGCACGGCTAAAACATGAGGCAGCTCCAACAGGTGCGCCCGAACCTGGTCCAACTCCAAATCCCGAGGGGTCGATTCCAGCAAAATTGCCCCCGCCGGGCGCAAAATCATGATGGCCCGAGGCACGATGAGCGCGGCGATGACCAGCGCCGCCACGGAATCAATCTGGGTCCACCCGGTCAGGAGCATCACCACCGCGCTAATGATAACCGCTACGGAACCAAGGGAATCGTTCAGAACCTCCAGAAACGCGGCGCGCAGGTTCAGGTTGTTCTGCCGGGAACTCAACAGGATGGTCAGGCTAATGAGGTTGCCGACCAAGCCGATAATGCCCACCACCAGCAGCGCTTGGTCCTCAATATTTTCGGGATTTATCAGGCGTTTGATGGCTTCGATGGACGCAAACACACCGATGCAAATCAGCAGCAGGGACTGCAAAGCTGCCGAGATGACCTCGGCACGCCGCCACCCCCACGTGAGCCGATCCGTCGCCGGACGCTGCTGCAAGCTGGCTGCCACCAGCGCAAAAGTCAGACCCGCGCAATCGGTGAGCATATGCCCCAAGTCCACCAGCAGGGTCAAGCTACCGGTCAGAGCCGCCCCCACGACCTCTGCCAGCAACACCGTGAAGGTCACCGCAAGCGCTGCCCGGAGCTGCCCACGACCGGCCTTGTGAGAGTGAGTATGAGTGTGCGAATGGCCGCCCGAACCGTGCGGCTCGTGGGGGTCGCTGGACTCCTGACCTTCCTGATGATGCTGCATAAGCTTCCTTCCTGTGTTTTCTGCGTGAGCTACGGCTACGCCCTTGCTTAGTCTAGCCTAAGTCACAGGGTTTGCTTTTCGGTGTTCATTTTAAAAAGGCTGGCGCCAAAGCCCGGGTGAGTCTGGCCTTGTGGACAGTCACCCGGCGCTTTGGCACCAAGCTAAAGGAAGGCGTCGATTGTTGGTTTTCCTGACGGCGACGCCTGGACACTCGACCAATCGGCCCTGAGAAAACCCTCATTAGTGAAAAGTTTAAATTGGTTTTCATCGTTCAGGCATTTCAATAGTTTCCCAATATTAGACCGGGCGAATCTCAGCTTGGAGAAACCGGGGACTCCGCGAAAGACCCCACGCACACCGGGGCAAGCGCGGTGAAAAACCTTGTCACAGGGCTTTTCTGCCATGTAAAATGATGCCGCGAAGTGAATCCATTTCACGAATTCGCTATGAATATTACAGGAGAAGCCATGTCTAACCCTTACAATCCCGCCCAGTTCCCGCCGCCCCAGCAACCCCCACAGAATCCAAACCAATTCTCAAACCAGACCCCCGGACTCGCCCCTCAGCAGTTCGCGGGCGCGCCGAACAATTTCGCTTCGCAACCCCTGGTGCAATCGAATGATGACACCAGCCTGGGGGCTTGGATGCTGACGATTTTCCTCGCTTCCCTGCCGATTGTGGGCGTAGTCATGCTGCTCATCTGGTCTTTCGGGTCGGGAACCTCGCCCGCCAAGTCCAACTGGGCCAAAGCCACCCTGCTGTGGGCGCTGATAGTGATAGGGATTTATGTATTGCTTATCGTAGTAACCGGGGGTTTCATTTTAGGCGCGGCATTCGATCACAGCTGAGCGGGTGCACCGCCGGGCGCGATCAAGTGTCAAACTTTTGCTTTACGGTAGCCCGCGGCTCTCGCCTCAGCTTGAGAAGCGAAGCAAGCCTCCGGGGTGGTGCGATTGTAGAACCTCTGACCGGGCATGTGGTAAATCATGGAATTTGCGTTCCCCTTGATTGGGGCGTTTGCCGGGCAGTCCTTACCGATTGGTTGTAAGCCACCATTGTCAGAAGGCTGCGGCTGCGGCTGCGGCTGGGGTTGGGGCTGGGGTTGAGGCTCAGGCTGGGGCTGCGGGGCAACCTGACATTGCAAATTGGAGTTATCACTCAACGCACCGGGTCCTCCCACGAAAGTAACCGGCACTGCAGGTTGAACAGGTGAACAATTCTGCTGCGCTAACAGCAAGGGCATCTTTTGCAGACCGGCGGCGGGCACAATCGAGAGAGCATCCGGGAAATTCACTCCCGATGCCAGGAAGGCATTGGCGGTGGGCTTCGCGGCAAAAATCTGGGACGCGGTTTCAAACCGGTTAGCTCCGTAAATCCGATTCGGATTTGGCATTCCCGCCAAGAATTCATCGGGAAGGGCACCCGGACCGCCCAGCACCATAGTGTCTGTAGCGCCCAGCTGCTGAGCCACCGAAACCGCATACTGTTGCGCACCCGGACCGGTAAGCATAATCGGCACCCCCTCTTGTGCGGCCAACGCGCCCCCAGCCAGCGCATCCGCAAAACCGGTGCCAGTCGCTAGATACAACTTCCCGGCTTTTCCGAACTGCAGAGCAATTTTTGCGGCAGTCTCGTAACGGTTGGCTCCGGAAATTCGTTGCACCGCACCGAACTGTGTCAGCTGAGCCTCAACTTGCTCCGAGACCGCCCCGGCACCGCCCAGAATCGTGATGCTGGGCGAACCGAGTTGCTGCAGGTAAGCCTGCTGCTCGGAAGTAATTTGTGAGCCAACCAACAATATGGGTGCCTGCTGCGCGGCGGCCCACGGCCCGGCAGCCAAAGCGTCAGGAAAATTCGTTCCCGTAGCGACAAACACGTTTTTCGCGGTGGGGAAGTACGTCTGCGCAATAGCCAGGGACGTCGCGTAACGGTCCGGGCCAGCAATACGAGTACCCGCGGCTGAGGCGGGAATTTGCAGGGTTAGAGCGAGAACAGCGGCAGCAACGCCGGCGAGAGTTTTCTTAAACATAAAACGAATTCTAGGATTCACGCCTCGAAAAAAGTACCAATCGGCGTGAGAAATCTCTCTCAACAGTTCCACCCTGCGCGGCTGATCACCCACGAAATTGGTTTCAACCAGCCTTCTGAGCCTAGGCGAATCGTCACCGTTTTGACTCCACCAGCAGCGTGAGTTCACTAATCTGTTGTTTCAGTTCGGTAATCTCAGCGCTAGTGGCCGCCCGCTCCTGCTCATTTTTTTCATTCACCATGTCGACAACCCACGAAGCCATGGTAGCTGTTACGACACCAATCAGCGCTACCCCACACGTCATCAGGCATAACGCGACTGCGCGGCCGGTTACAGAAATCGGATATAGATCTCCATAGCCCACTGTGGTAATCGTCTCGAAAGCCCACCAAATCGCCTGCGGAAAAGACGTAATCAGCGCATCCGAAACACTGCGCTCCGCATCCAGCACAGCCAGCGCCGACACGAAAATCAGCAGCGCCGTGCTTGCTATCGAGTACAGAGCTATCTTGCCGCGGAAGGTCGAACCGGCCTTGCGACCGAGCACTTTCACGAACGTCACGAGCCGGAGCAATCGTAGCGGCCGCAAGATTGGCAGCGCCACGATGAGCAGATCGAAAAGGTGCGTGATGAACCACTTGAAACGCGGCTTTGCCAAGGAAAGCCGCACCACGTAATCAATGGCAAAGGCAGCCCACACCACATTCATAATTAACTCAGTAACATTGGCCGCCCGGCCTTGTAGATCACCGATGACTTCCCAGGCATAGGCCCCCAAAAATAGGACCGCCAAAATCAATAGCGGCCAATCCGTCAAGCGCTCCCATGCGTCCAGCCTTTTAGATTCACTCATAAGCCCATAATAATGCCGTTCACGAGGATGGTTTCGCGGTCTTTGGCGAAAATAAAGTCAGGGCTGTGACGGCTGCTCAGGTGCCGAATTTACCAAGGATTTAGCCGAATTAAGGGTTTATCCGAGCATTGTTCTTTGGTAAAGTTTTGCTGTTGGGAGGTGCTTTAGTGAGTAAGAAATCAAAGATTTGGATTGCCAGTATCCTGGCTGTGATTTTCGTTGCCGCCGCAATCGGCGCAATCACCATGTACCTGGTCAACAAGTGGGAAGTCGTCATCACTGTGAAAGGCGACTCCACCAGTACTGTTGAATACGGTGAACAATGGAAAGACCCCGGCGCCACCGCTTATGGAACCAGTACCCTGTTCACCTTTACTCACGACGACCTCAAGCTGCACACCACCGGAAAAGTCGATACTTCCAAAGTCGGCACTTATGAAATCACTTATGCGGCGAAATACCGCGGAGTCGAGGGAAAAAAGACCCGCAAAGTGACGGTACGGGATTCTCAGCCGCCCGCCATCACGGTCGACGGCGGGGAACAGATTACCCTCCCCTACGGCCTGCCCTGGCAGGACTCCTATTCCGCTACAGATAATGCGGACGGCGATTTAACCGCAAAAGTCCAAGTCGACGGCCAGGTCAACGTGAATGCGGCGGGGTCATACACGTTGCGCTACCAAGTCTCGGACTCCAGCGGAAACCAGGGCACAGCGACCCGCCAGGTCACCGTCATGCAGCCCGTTGCTCCCAACGCTGACCCGGCGGCAGGCTTGGACAAAGTTATCTATCTGACCTTTGACGATGGGCCCGGACCGGCGACGGCGCACTTGCTCGATATTTTGGCCGACAAAGGGGTGAAAGCGACGTTCTTTGTGACCAACACGATGGGGCATACAGACATGATTGGGCGCGCCTACCGAGAAGGGCACTCAATCGGGATTCACACCTATACCCACAAGTATTCCCAGATTTACGCCAGCGACGACGCCTACTGGGCGGACTTCGACCGCATGGCGCAGGTTATCCGGTCGCAGACCGGTCAGGACACCAAGCTGATGCGGTTCCCCGGAGGCAGCTCCAACACCGTGAGCCGCAGCTACTCGCCCGGAATCATGAGCCGGCTGACCAAGCTCATGGCCGTGAAAGGCTACACCTATTTTGACTGGAACGTAGATAGCGGGGACGCTTCGGGGCACACCAACAGCGCTTCGGTCTTTCAAAAGATTACCGCCGGAGTGCAGGGGAAAACGGTGTCAGTAGTCCTTTGCCACGACATCCACCCCACCACCGTCGACGCGATGCCCCAGGTCATCGACTGGGGCAAGCAAAACGGCTACACTTTCCTGCCGCTCGCTCCCGGCAGCTATCCCGCGCACCATCGGGTTGCGAACTGAGTTCATTCGCGGGTTCACAAGGGCGTTCGCGCGGGTTCACAAGGTCGGTCGCGCGGGGTCACAAGGTCGGTCGCGCGGCCGGGTGGGGACGTTAGGCCCGGTGGCGCGTAACGGGCAAAAGGCCGCGCGGCGGGCAGTGGTGTCGCACAAGCCAAGTGGGACGGTCAGTACATCTGAGTGGTGTGTAGGTGTCGTTTTCTTTCTGTTTTCAGCATTGCGTGACCGTTTATACGTCCGCATTGGAGTACACGCGGATTCCTTGTGTGGTACACTCATAGTATGAGTACCACCTATGCGACCGTTGTGGGAGACAGGGGGCGCCTGGTTATTCCCTCGGCGCTGCGCCACAATCAAAAGTGGGAGCAAGGCACCCAACTGCTGATGCTCGAAACCCCGCACGGAGTCATCGCCATGACCCGCGAGCAGGCCAAACAGCTGGTAAAGAAGCAAATCGGGGCGAGCAGCCTGGTCGAGGAACTCATCGCGGAACGGCGCAGCGCGGCTCAGAAAGAATCGTCGTAATGTTTGTCTTAGACGCTTCGGCTCTGCTGGCGTTTTTGCAGGAGGAACCCGGTTGGCAGCGCGTAGAGCAGGCACTGGGCCAGGGTGTGGTGGGTGCCGCGAACTGGTCGGAGGTCATCCAAAAGCTCATTTCCCGCGGGGCGGACGTTTCCCTTGCCACGAACTTGCTGTTCTCATACGGACTGAAAGTGCGCGAAGTCAGCGAATCCGACGCGGTCACAGCGGCACAGTTGTGGCAGCCCGGCACGAGCCTCTCCCTGGGCGACCGCCTCTGCCTCGCCCTCGGCAAACGCTTGGGCGCCACTGTGCTGACCGCGGACAAAGCCTGGGGCGAGACCAAAGGGATTAAACAGATCCGGTAGGCCGCGGCTTCTACGGGGTTTTATTTCGCATCTGCGCGACGGCTGCTGGCCTTCGGGGCTTTGGCCGCGAACTTGTCGAAATCTGACTGATATCTAGCGTTTTGGGTAAACCAGGTCGCCCACTGGCGGAACTGGGTGGCGCGAATGGAGTTCACGCGGTAGCCGACCGATACAATCATGTCCGGTCGCACCGCCAATTTTGTCGCGCGACCTGACGAGAGCCTTCTTGGCGAACTATTGGAAAAATTCCAATAGTTGCTTCTTCAGACAGTGTTGTAATGCTTCGTCACGTAAGTTTTGCCATCACTGGCAGTTGTCCGGAATTTCCGGAGAACTGCATTTTTCTGCAATTCCCCGGAAACAAAAAAGTGTTCCCCAAATGCTCATTGATAGTCCTCACATCCACATCAAACAGCTGTGCCATCAGTCTTTGCGTCAGCCAAATCGTGCCGTCTTGGTAACGCACTTCGATGCCCTCGCACGCCTCTTCCATTTTCGCCACCCCCAGTCTCTTGGTTGTAGCTGGTGACAGGCCATATCTTTGTGCTCCTGCAGGAGCGTCTATCACGGAGAAACATATACCAGAGAGTACAATCTCAGTAAAACAGTAGGGATTAGAACCCCGCAAAATTGGATGTCTTGCAGGAGTGACGCGGAATATGGCAAAACAAGCAGTGCAGTCTGTTGAACCTAACGTAGCTGATGAGGTGAATTTTTGGCTTCGCTCATACGATTTGGACTACAAGCCTGAGCAAGAATCACTAAACACTGAAATCGACGCAGCACTGAGCGAGTATTATTCAAAAAACGGTGGATTTGGCGGTAACCGTCCCGACGCGAAAGCTCTGCTTAAAGATTCACACGGTGATTTCTGGCCCGTACTTATCGAATATAAGGGCTACAAGGACAAGCTAGAAAAGCTTGATGCGCAGGGTAATGTGGATAATCGAAAAGCAAACAACGAACCAAATTTTGCTAATATTAATAGTTATGCAGTCAACGGTGCTGTACATTACGCGAACGCACTATTGCACTACACTAGCTACACCGACATCGTCGCAATCGGTGTGACCGGGCACAAGGACGAATCCGGGCTTCACCTGCAGATTGGTGTTTATTACGTTTCCAAGAGCAATCTTGGTGTCGGTCAAAAAGTCGGAGAATTCAGCGATCTCTCATTCTTGCGTGCCGAAAATTTTGATGCGTTTGTCAATCAAATCCGTCAGCTCAAACTGAGTCAAGAGGAACTTGACCGGATTAAAGCCAAACGCGAAAGTGAAATCGACGCTAGCCTGGTTAAGCTTAATAATGATATCTACCAATCCGAGAAAGGATTAGGAGAAAATGATCGCGTCTATCTAGTTGCCGCCACAATCATGGCTACGCTTGGCGTTCCCGGAAAAGTCAAACCCTTGGAAAAAACGGATCTAAAGTCATCTTCCGAGCCTGGCTATACAGACGGCGAAGTAGTTTTGCGTAAGGTAGACAGTTTCTTGAGCGAAAAACAGCTTCCAGAGCAAAAACGTAATCTAATCGTTAGAACACTGCAAAACACGCTTACAGCCGAGCACTTGAACAAGGTAGAAGGTGGGGAAACTCAGCTCAAGCGAGTGTTTTCTAAGATCGTTGACGATTTGGGTATCTATTACAAGATCGGGCTTACCACTGATTTCACCGGCAAGCTGTTTAACGAAATGTATAGCTGGTTGGGTTTCACTCAAGACAAGCTCAACGACGTGGTACTAACGCCCTCCTACGTAGCGAAACTTTTGGTGAAACTAGCCAGAGTGAATAAAGACTCCTACGTGTGGGATTTTGCTACCGGCTCTGCAGGTCTCCTCGTGGCCGCGATGAACGAAATGATGAATGACGCGAAAGAAACAACAACCTCACCCGATGAGCTACAAATCAAGTACGCGAAAATCAAGGCTGAGCAGCTCCTCGGTCTTGAAATCCTCCCTAACGTATATATGTTAGCTGTGCTCAACATGATTTTGATGGGTGACGGCTCATCCAACATCATCAACGACGACTCGCTCAACAACTTTTCAGGCAATTACGAGTACGGCGACAAAGGTACTAAATTCCCGGCAACTGCTTTTGTGTTGAACCCGCCATATTCAGCACCCGGTAATGGCATGGTGTTTGTCGAGACCGCCCTCGCTATGATGAACAGTGGCTACGCTGCCGTCATTATTCAAAATTCGGCAGGTACAGGGAAAGCAGTCGAATACAATCAGCGCATCCTAAAGCACTCCACACTGTTGGCTAGTATCAAGATGCCGATAGACTTGTTTATAGGCAAATCTAGTGTGCAAACCCAAATTTACGTGTTTCGCGTAGGGGAAGCACACAAAGCAGACGACGTCGTCAGGTTCATTGATTTTTCGCAGGATGGCTACAAACGAGCCAACCGCAAAAAAGCTAAAAGTGGAGTGAACCTGCGCAACGTTGATCACGCCCTTGAGCGTTACCAAGAAGTCGCTGATTTGGTGCGTTACGGAGTAAAGAAGCTGAACTACCTGGATGAAAGCGATTTCTACGAAGGAACCATTGACCCGAAAGCCGGCGACGATTGGAACCAGAGTGCACCCATAGACATCACCCCAACGCTTGAAGATTTTAAGAAAACCGTGAGCGATTATCTGGCTTGGGAGGTTTCCAACATACTTAAACGCGGAGAGCACGAGGACGAACGCCTGGGAAAATAAATGCCTCACTCAACGCAAAGCTAGCCAAAGTTGAGTGGGGCGAATACAACCTAGAGGTACTTTTCGGTAAATCTACTAGAGGCAAACGCTTAAAAAGTGACGACAGAATCCCGGGCGAACTCCCATTCGTTACAGCAGGTGAAGCAGAAACAGGTATCTCAGCATATATAGGGAATGATGTCCAAGTTTTTAAAGCCAATACGGTTACCATTGATATGTTTGGCTCATCCAAATATCGCGGCTACAGCTATGGAGCAGATGACCATGTGGCAGTTGTGCATACGGAGAATCTATCCAAGCGAAGCGCTATGTACATAGCTGCAGCAATTGAAAAATCATCTCATAACGGTCAGTTCGACTACTCAAGAAATTTTTACGCAAAAGATGCCGACGCACTCAATATTAAGCTCCCTACAAAAAACGGCGAGATTGATTTTGATTTCATTGAAGAGTTCGTAGCGGAGCTAGAAGATACGCGTCTAGCGGAGCTAGAAGCGTACCTAGAGGCCACCGGCCTGCGTGATTACACCCTGACCCCCCCCGAAATCGAAGCCTTGGCAAGATTTGATTCTCTGGACTGGCACCAGTATCGGATTGGCAATCTCTTTGAAAAACTTGATGGAAAGAAAGCCGATAAGAAGAATGTCCGCAAGTACCGAGATTGTGAATTTTCCGTGCCGGTTGTCTACTGTAAGTTTGGAGACAATGGCATCATGTATTGGGGACGCAGTAACGATTTTACGACTCATGAAAACGCCATATCAGTTATATATAACGGTGCGATTGCAGCAGGTAAGGTCTATGCCCAGAAAGAACCGACTGGCATCCTAGCTGAAAGCTACTTTATCGCCCCTCTAGATAAAAGGCGAGATCATAACTTAAATCTCTTCTTTTCTGCTGCACTTGAAAAGGTTTTATATCCAAAATACTCGCGAGACTACCTAGCGACGTGGGCTGGAAAGGTTGAAAATGATCTGGTATGTCTACCCAATTCTTCATATGGAGAGATTGACTACGAATTCATTTCGGTATTTATATCTGCGCTGAAAAAATTAATCATTAGAGACGTAGTGGAATATTCTGACCACCGTATTGCTGTAACAAAGGAAGTTATTGACTCGTAGCTTTCGAGTCGGTTAGTCCCTACGGATTTAGAATTTCCCGTCTCTGAGTCCTACAGTTGTCTCAACTTCCTAGTATTGCTGTTCATGGAACTATGCCCTAACTACTTCCCGGATAGACCCCGCACGCAAAAAGAGACCCCCTTACCCCGGACGGTAGCTACCGACAACGCAAGTTGAACACTCGCCCCAACCCCCGCCCTTGTGCATTACTTATTTACCGATATACCAAACAGGCGTACAATGGATATACAATGTACCACTTAAGGACAAGGGGTGATGGGTATGGCATCTTCCGCTGCAGCCCGGATTAACTTCCGCACCGATGCACAGACCAAGCAATCTGCCGAGAAACTCTTTGACGCCCTGGGACTTGATATGTCCACGGCGCTCAATATGTTCTTAAAGCAAGCGGTGCGTGAACAGGCACTTCCCATCCGCCCCGCCCTCGCCTACGTTCCCAATGCGCAAACCGCTCGTGCCATCGACGATGCCCAGAAGGTGATTGACGGCGAGAAACCCGAAACCGGGGCAGTCTTTAACGATGCCCACCAGGCGGCGCAATTCCTGGACAACCTCTCATGAAGATTATCTTCTACCGGGACTTTGCGGTGGAAGGCGCTTCAACCACAGCGAGGACGGGCGCGATGAGGCACAATATACAAATCGGCTAGCGCACCAGGAGGTGTAACGATGGTCTTACGAATCGTCTTGGAAGGGCTCGTTTTGGGCGCGCTGCTGGTTTTGGTCTGCGTCGTCGGCATCCGCAAAAGCCCGGTGGATATGGTGTATC
The DNA here is from genome assembly GCF_947087965.1 of uncultured Mobiluncus sp. GTDB lineage: Bacteria > Actinomycetota > Actinomycetes > Actinomycetales > Actinomycetaceae > Mobiluncus. The sequence continues at coordinate 95,259 of NZ_CAMUES010000008.1, read as the reverse complement.
TTTACCCTCCCGAAGTGCAGGAACGGTGCGTGAAGTTGGGTCTGACCACACCCGAGAGAATCAAGCGAGGCCGCGTGATTTTCAAAGCAATCTGTGTTCCCGGCTACATCATTTACGTGCTGGTCTGCGTTTATGCAATCAACGGCGCCAGAGGGTTCCTGGCGGGATTCTGGCAGATAGCGGCGATCCTGTTCATCATGAGCCTCATCGACCGTTTCTTTATCGATGAGTACTGGGTGGGGCGCACCGATGCGTGGGTCATCCCCGGTACGGAGGATTTGAAGCCCTACATCAGAGCCCGCGACAAGTGCAAAAAGTGGCTACTCAGCACGGTAGGGGTAGCGTTCTTGGCGGCTGTCCTGTCCGGCATCGCTACACTCTTCACCCGCTGAAGCGGAAGCCGCACAGAACACCTAAAAACCGCCTTATGCTAAGGACGTAAAATCCGCTCCGTGGGTCCATCACCCCACAGAACCAAGAATCCTAAACAAACTGGATTACTGAAACTGTTAACCTCAGGCGCTAAGTGTCATTTCGTGCAAATCTGCGCTGACTCTAAGTGTCATTTCGTGTTCACTACGGGTTATTTCGGGCAGCACGGCGCGGAAATGCCGCAGGCCCGCCGATGTGTTGACCACGACCACCAGCGATTCAACATGGCAATGTTTCTTTAGCTCCGGACATCCCTCAGGTTAGTAGCGGTTTTTTCTAATTCCTCGGGAGACGGCTGCAGTCCTGAACAGCCCCAGAGAACAAAGTCCTGGCTAGCTCCATTGTCAGTTCGAGTTAGCAGATTTAGACATAAAGAGTGCGTATTAGGCACACGTTACGCACATAACTATAGACTTTTAACCCGTAAGTTCTACGATTGTACTGGAGGAGGGCTAATCATGACCAAAGTTAGTACGAACATAAATTTGGATGCAGATCTCAAACGGTCAGCGCAAGAGTTGCTGAAAGATTTGGGTATGGATCTCACCACTGCCGTGACAATTTTCCTTCGTCAAACCGTGCGTGACCAGGGGATACCTTTTAGAATCACGAGAGATATTCCCAATGCGGAAACTTTGGCCGCTTTACAGGAATATGAGGCAATGAAAGCACACCCGGAACAATACCCGAGCTACGCAAACTTCCAGGAAGCCATGGAGGACGTTCTCGCATGAGCCTACGAGTTGTCCTGTCCAACCGCTTCAAAAAAGATTTGAAGCTGGCAAAAAGGCGCGGCCTGGATTTGGAACTTCTCAACTCAGTCGTTACGCAGCTTGCGAGCAGAAATACGCTTGACGCAAAGTACCGGGATCACAATCTCGACGGTAACTACGCCGGTTTCAGAGAATGTCACATCAGGCTCGATTGGCTCCTGATCTATCGAATAGATGGAAATCGTCTCATTCTGTTCCTGACCCGCACCGGTTCTCACGCTGACCTTTTTGGATAAAACAACACCACGAATGACGCTCACCTGAAAAACTAAGCAAATATCGAGGTTGGCATTATACCCCAAGTTTGACCCTCAGGGCGCGGTCTTTTTCCAGTAAGGCGTGCTGGTAAACATGACCGCTCCTGCATCAGAGTGTCCAGACCGTGCCACAAGTTCCGGCTAAAACGGCACACCAGTGCCGTTTTTACGCCTCCACGCTGCCACTTGGCGGCACACGCGGCTTACCGCCGCTTCCGCCAAGCGTCAACGACGGGGGGTTCAATTTCCTCACTCTTACATTTAGCTGTTTTTAGCGCGCAAGCGCGCTTAGAGGTGCTTCGGCGGCGAAGGCAAATCATTGCCTTCGCTTAATCGCCTCCGCACTGTTGCGCGATGGCTCACGCGGCTTACCGCCGCTGCCATCGCGCTACGGGGGTTCAATTCCCCATACTAAAACGTTCAAAACCTCAGCAAATGCTGAGGTTTTGAACGTTGTGGAGGTGGGGGGAATTGAACCCCCGTCCGATCGGGAATACTTGCTTCTTCTCCGGGTGCAGTCTGTATTAGATTCTCGGCCCCACGCTGCCCACAGACCGGGCCACGTCGGGCTAAAGTTACCTAAAATCTCGAATCAACCTAAGTAACCCAGGCGATTCCAGTGGCTCTAAAAACGACGCCAGGATCCGCAGCTAGAGCAACTGCGGGCTGACGGAATCAGTTCCCTTGGGTTAAGCAGCCAAGGTGAAGGATTCAGTACTGTTACGTTCAGCACTTATTGTTTCGTATCCATCGTTTACGAGATGAGGACACCTCCTCGACCCGCTTCTCTCAAGACACTACCGACCGTCGAAACCGATCACCCCCGCTATTCAGTTATCCCTGCCAATGGCAAGTATTCCATTGTAACCTCAGCCCAGAATTCTGTCCATCGCTCGGCGCACCCGGCGCATATTAGCCGGGAAGAATCTGAGCAAATGCACGAACGACCGATTTCACTTCCCAGACTTCACTAATTACCACCAGCAAAATGTCCCTATCTGCACAGACACAGTTTGCAATCAGGAACAATCCCGCCTGCACCTTCTAAAAACGGTAAGTCGTGCAACCGACTCCACCAAATGCCCCCCGCCCAGCTGCCGCCAGCGCGAAATGCCCCCATCTCACCGGACATCAGATAGGCTTTTAATATGAGTTCTCTCACCCGCCTGCACGCTGACCTCGTCGTTATCGGAGGCGGAGCTACCGGTGCCGGGGTGGCTCGCGATGCGGCAATGCGCGGCTACGATGTCATTCTGTTGGAACGCGCCGATATCGGGCAAGGGACTTCCGCTCGCTACCACGGACTACTGCACTCGGGCGGGCGCTACGTTATATCTGACCCCGAATCAGCCACTCAGTGCGCCGATGAAAACGCTATTTTGCGCCGTATCAACGCCGACGCACTGGAGGACGTGGGTGGCCTGTTTGTGTTGACCCCCAGCGACCCCGAGGAGTATGCGGACCGTTTCCTCCCAGCTGCCCTCAAAGCCGGCGTGACCTGCGAAGAAATTCCCCTCGGCACAGCTTTCAAGACCGAACCACGGCTGAATCCACAGATCAAACGCGCTTTCCAGGTCAACGATGGCGCGGTGGACGGGTGGAAACTCATCTGGGGAGCCCTAGAATCCGCCCAGGAATACGGCGCGACAATCCTGCCCTACCACCGGGTCGAATCGATTATCGTCAAGGACGGTGCAATCCGCGCGGTGTCAGCTCGGGATGAAAAGACCGGCACAGACGTTCACGTTGATTGTCGCTTTGTTATCAACGCGGCCGGACCGTGGGCGGGTCAGATTGCTGAAATGGCAGGTGCCAGCGATATCGAAATTATACCCGGTCGTGGTATTATGATTGGTTTTAATCAACGTCTGGTTCACCACGTCATCAACCGCTGTGCCCTCTCCGGCGACGGCGACATCCTGGTGCCAGCCCATCCCATCTGCATCATCGGCACCACCGACCAACCCGCCGTCAAACCGGATTTCCTGGCCATCAAGCCGGAAGAAGTCCAACAAATGCTCGACAAGGGCGAACAGCTGGTTCCCGGTTTGCGCCAAGCCCGCCCCTTGCACGTCTGGGCTGGAGCTCGCCCGCTGTTGCGAGATGTGCGCGTCAGCGTCACTGACACTCGACACATGACTCGTGGCATGGCCATTCTCGACCACCTGGAACGCGACGACATTCGCGGTTTCCTGACCATTGTGGGCGGCAAACTCACGACTTATCGTCTGATGGCGGAAAAGGTCGTGAACATTATGTGTCACCAGCTGGGCGACAATCGGGTTTGCACCACCGCACAAGAGCCGGTTCCCTCTGCCCGCGCCCGCCGCTTCAGCCATTTGTCCGACCGGTTGCAGGCCCGCGAAACAGACCGCCACGACGACCCCATCATCTGCGAGTGTGAACTGGTCAACCAGCGGATGATTTTGAAGACTCTGGCTGAAAATCCTTTGGCTAATATCGACGATTTGCGCCGCCAGCTGCGCATTGGCATGGGACCTTGCCAGGGCAGTTTTTGCGGGGCACGCACCGCGGGCATTATCCACGATTTTCGCTTGAAAAATCTTCCGACGCCGCCCGCTTCTGCGGTGGTAGCTCCCCCAGATTCCCCCACTTCCAATACCGTTACTCCTACCGCCACCGACTGCCCCGCGGCACTGCGTGCTGACGTCAGCACCACCATGCTGAACCTGTTCCTGTCCAATCGCCTAGGAGGAATCACTCCGATTCTCTACGGAGCATTGGCGCGCGAAATGGCTCTGCAGAGGTGGATTATGGGAACCTTAGACTTGGAACATCTGCCCGGCCCCAGCCCGGTTTCTAGTCGCGCTACTGGCGACCTGGCTTTAAATCATGGCACAGGTCATGCCGAACCAGCAGGAGGCGCCCGATGAAAATCGCCGTAATCGGTGCGGGATTAGCCGGTTTAAGCGCTGCCCTCATGGCTCACAAAAAAGGATACCAAGTTACGGTATACACCAAAGGCCTCGGCGGCCTGGTACTTTCCGCCGGCACCGGCGATTTGTTGGGCTACCTCCCCAACCGTCCTGACCCGGTAGTTGGCGACCCTTACCAAGCTGTCGACGACCTGCCAGATAACCACCCGTACCGCCTCATTGGGACCGAACGCTTACGCGCCGGAATGGAATGGTATCGGCGCGCCTTGCCCGATTTTTGGGTACCCAATGCCACGAACACGAACACATTCCTGGCTTCCGCCTTGGGATCCGTTCGCCCCACCCATCTGGTGCCCCAAACCTGTGCCGCGGGAGCCCTGCGTGACCAGATGAAATTGCTGGTAGTGGGCCTCAAACAATTTAAAGATTTTCCCGCGACCCTCATCGCCGACAACCTCAATCGCTCTGAGCGGTTCTCGCTTTCGGCGCGGGCAGTGACCCTGGATTTGAGCGGACGCGGAAACGAAGCCGACGTCACCGCCACGGACTACGCCAGGAACTTTGACGTCGCTGACCTGGATCCGCAGCGAGCCGCTAAACTGCGCCAAAAATTCGCCACTCTACTGAACGACACCGTGCAAACCGGGGAAACCATCCTCATTCCAGCGCTGCTGGGATTGAGCCCGCGAACTTTTAGTGAATTTCAATCCCTGGTTCACGCGCCAGTTGCCGAAGTTCCCACTGTTCCCCCTTCTATCTTGGGGCGACGCGCCTACGACATATTAGTTAACAGCTGCCGCGAAGCCCGCGTAGACATCCACACCAACTGCGCGGTTTTGTCCGCCTACAGCCTGGACGGCACCGTGACCGCGCTGCGGGTCGCGCGGGCCGGGGGGGTGGACGAAGTGAAAGTTGACGCAGTTTTAGACGCAGCCGGCGGAATGACCTCGGGCAACTTCGAGCGCGACTCACACTTAAATATCCAAGAAAAGGTCTTTAATCTTCCCGTGTTCACTCCCGCACCCAACGCCACCGGCTACCTCAATTCAATTCATCAGGTTGACCGAGAAAATCGTCAGGAACTCGAACGCGTGCTGATGTCAGGAGTGGCGGTCGATAACACGATGCGTCCCGTTGACGCGTCCGGACACCGGCTTTACGACAATGTGTTTTGCTTGGGCGAAATGCTGGGAGCCTGCGCGCCATGGCGCGAGCTTTCCGGTGAAGGCCTCGCCTTAGGTAGCGCCTGGGCGGCCGTGCAATCATTGGCGTCTCTTGAGAGGAGCCGGTCATGACGGAAATCACCGCGCTAGATTACGCCAAAGCAAACCTGGCGCGCACTTCCCTGGATCAGTGCCTGAAATGCACCATCTGCGAGACCCAATGCCCGGTCATGCGGGTCACCCCAAACTTTTCCGGGCCCAAATTCGTAGGTCCCCAAGCGGAGCGTTTCCGCAAAGGTCAGTCAGTCGATAAGTCCCTAGACTACTGTTCGGGCTGCTCCATCTGTACTACCGTATGCCCCCACGGAGTAAAGATTGCCGAACTGAACGCCCAAGCTCGGGCCGTCATGAAGGCCGACAACATGCCCTTGCGCGACCGCCTGATTACCCAAACTGAGCTGGAAGGTAAACTGCTGACCCCGCTAGCCCCCATCGCAAACGCGGCGATACGGAACCGGCCGATTCGCAAACTTGTGCAGGCCGTTATCGGGGTCCACGCCGACGCCCCCACCCCTGTGGCTCAATCCACCAGCTTCTTGACCTGGTGGAAGAGGCACGAAAAGGAGGTCTATGGCGGCCCCTACGTCCCGCGCCGTCCCCAGTCGACCATGTACCTGCCTTCTGAAATGAAGTGGCACCGCGGCCCGATTGTGTTCTTCCACGGCTGTGCGGGGGCGTACTTTGAGGTATCCACGTCCATCGCGACGGTCGAAGTGCTGGAGCATCTGGGGTATCGCGTCATCGTCCCGAAACAGGGCTGCTGCGGGCTGGCGTCACAATCAAACGGGCTGTTCAACGACGCTTCGCGCCACGTCTTGCAGCTGGCACACCAACTGCAGCGCGCCGGGGAGAACCTGCCAATCGTTTCCTCTTCGGGGTCTTGCGCGGGAATGCTGCGCCATGAAGCCCGCGAAATCATGGGGTTGGAAGATGCTGTTCTGCGAGATGTGGGCGCACGCCTGTTCGAGACTTCCGAATTCATCGCACATCTGATGGACGAGGGCGAATTCCCGGAAAGCGACTTGCACCCACTGAACTTGACCCTGACCTATCACCAGCCCTGCCAGGTGAAATCCCAGGGTATCGGCAAGCCGGCGATTCGGATGCTGGAAACTATCCCCGGCGTGCACGTAGTGGAATCGGGTCAGCCCTGCTGCGGTATCGCCGGAACCTACGGACTAAAGAAAGAAAAATTCGCCGTGGCGCAAGCCATCGGTAAACCGCTGTTTGCAAAAATTAAATCCGTGAACCCCCACTTGGCGGCCTGCGACACCGAAACGTGTCGCTGGCAGATTCGGAAAGGAACCGGCGCCGAAGTCGTTCACCCCATCGAGATTCTCGCTCGCGCGCTGGGACTGCCAGGACAGGGTGCGAGCGGCTCCCCAAAATCTGGCCACCGGCCTTGTGAAGCCTGAGGAAAAACGATACGAAAGGACAGACAACGATGTCTCAGAAAAAATATGTGATGGCGATTGACCAGGGCACGACTTCATCTCGGGCCATTATTTTTGACCACTACGGGCGCATAGTTTCGGTCGGTCAGATAGAGCATGAACAGATTTTTCCTTCTCCCGGATGGGTCGAACATGATGCGACCGAAATCTGGTTCAACGTGCGGGAAGTCGTGGGCCGCGCCTTGGGGAACGCAACGAAACAGACCGGGATGGAGCTCAACCACCACGACATCGCCGCCCTGGGCATCACCAACCAGCGCGAAACCACCATCGTGTGGGACAAAACCACTGGTCAGCCCATCTATAACGCAATCGTGTGGCAGGATACTCGTTCCCAAGACCTGGTGGACCGGTTGGCGGCAAACGGCGGGCCGGACCGGTGGCGTCCGATAGTGGGCGAAACCCTGTCCACCTATGCCTCCATCACCAAGATTATGTGGATTTTGGAAAACGTGCCCGGAGCGCGCGAACGTGCCGAACGGGGCGAGTTGCTGTTCGGTAACCCGGACACTTGGGTCATCTGGAACATGACCGGAGGCATCAACGGCGGTCTGCATGTCACTGACGTGACGAATGCATCGCGCACCATGCTGATGGATATTCACACTTTGCAGTGGCGCGAGGACATCTGTCAGGAGGCGGGGATTCCCCTCAATATGTTGCCCGAGATTCGTTCCTCGTCAGAAGTTTACGGTCAGTGCCGCCAAGACGGTTTGCTGGCTGGGGTGCCGCTGTCTGGGGATTTGGGTGACCAGCAGGCCGCGACCTTTGGCCAGGCCTGTTTTGAGCCAGGCATGGCAAAGAACACTTACGGCACGGGATGTTTCATGCTGATGAATACCGGCACCACCCCGATGCCTTCGGAAAACGGCATGATTACCACGGTATGTTACAAGATTGGCAACGAGCCTACCGTTTATGCGTTGGAGGGATCCATCGCGGTAACCGGCTCGCTAATCCAATGGCTGCGGGACAACCTGAACGTCATCGAGGCTTCCGAGGACGTGGAGGACTTGGCTTCCTCGGTGAAAGACAACGGCGGGGTCTATTTCGTGCCGGCGTTTTCCGGGCTGTTCGCGCCCTACTGGAAGGGGGACGCGCGGGGAACAATTGTCGGCATGACCCGCTACAACACAAAAGGACACTTGGCGCGCGCCGCCCTGGAAGCAACCGCTTTCCAGACCCGAGAAGTCTTGGACGCGATGGAGTCCGATTCTCACGTGAAGCTCGGCGAGTTGCGCGTTGACGGCGGCATGACAGCAAATAACCTGCTGATGCAGTTCCAGTCCGATATTTTGGGTGTACCGGTCGTGCTGCCGATGGTGGCCGAAACGACCGCTCTGGGCGCCGCCTACGCCGCCGGCATCGCCGTCGGTTTTTGGAGCGGCACCGCGGACGTCACCAACAATTGGCAGGAAAACCACCGGTGGAACCCCACCATGGAACCTGGTGAACGGGACCGCACCCTGCGCTTGTGGAAGAAAGCCGTGACCCGGACTTTTGACTGGGTAGACGACGACGTCCGGTAAACCTCAACCGCTGACGAAAAGCCGGCTTACCAGTAATAGCGCTGGATAATGGCGTCCGCGAAGTGCTCCACCGCCTCCCGGGCGGAATCCAGGTACAGGTTGCCTTCTACCAATGATATTTCCATGACGTAGTACGAGCCTTTGCCGTCAGCCACCATGTCAATCCGGTCGTAAAGTACCTGGGTATCGTGTTCCGAGGTTAACTTAATGTAGTCGTGAATGTAGCGTCGAACCTGCTCGCCCCAGCCCCATTCTTCCTGGCTGGAATAACGGGCGGTGACGATTTGTTCCGGCTCCGGCCCCTCGCAGGCGGCGTGCAACATAGCACCCTTTTGCACCGTATGGGAAATGACCCCGTTGTAGTACACAATCGAGACTTCGCCTTGTGTCTCAACTTCCTCTAGGTAGCGCTGAATCATCACGCCTGAACCGGCAGACAGCAGGTCCATCGCGTGTTCGATAGCTTCGCGCCGCGAATTGGCAGAAGTCGAAGTGTAACGCCCCACGCCGCGCCCCCCGCTGGAGATGGTCGGCTTCACCACGAAGTCGCCAAAGGCGGGGAAACGGGAGTGAACCTGATGTTTAGTGAGGTTCCGTTCGGGTTCCAGCCAAGTCGTCGGAATGATGGGCATCCCCAACTTTTGTAGCTCGCGCAGGTAGTGCTTATCCGTGTTCCATTCCAAGATTTCCGGGGTGTTCAGCAACTTTGGTACGGAACGCGCCCACTTGAGGAACTCCTCGCGGCGATGCGCATAGTTCGGAGTCGAACGCAGCACCGCAAAACGGCCCTCCGACCAATCCACGCTAGGGTCGTCCCAGCTGCGCATGACCGGTTCGATTCCGTGGTCGCGCAAAGCATCACATAAGTCCTGGTCACCTGCCAATCCTTGCGGAGTTTCGGAGCTCATCACCAAAATGACTTTATTATCTGACATCGTCGTCCTTTCGATTCATATTCATTCTATCTGTAGTTTCGGCTAACGGGGCCGCTCCGGGCGTGACGATAGCTGCGTCCGCCTCACCGCAACCCCTGCGGGTGAGCCAAAGCCAGCTCAATCAGCTCAGTGACCAGGTCGGTGTAGGACAGCCCCACGTTTTCCCACATTCCCGGATACAGGGAGTAGGGCGTCATTCCGGGCATGGTGTTGACCTCGTTGAGGATAATTTCCCCGGTATCGGGCACATAGAAAAAGTCCACCCGGCTCAGGCCCTCCCCGCCCAACAGCTGGAAAGCCTGGCGGGCGTAGCTCTGAATCTGCGTCGCGACACCGGCGGGAATCTGGGCGGGAATCTGGAGTTGCACCGCCTCGTTAGCAAAATACTTGGACTGGAAATCGTACATTCCAGGAGTGGAAACCATCACGACTTCCCCCGGCGGGGTGGTGCGGGGGGCTCCCCCGGCACGCCCCTCCAAAACAGCACACTCAATTTCACGAGCGCCCTGCACCGCGGCCTCCACGATAACTTTCGGGTCGTGGCGGCGAGCGGCGACGACCGCAGCCTCAAAGTCCTGCCACGAGTCCACCCTGGTGACCCCGAGGGATGACCCGGCACGCGCCGGCTTCACGAAGACCGGCAAACCCCACGCCAGAATCGGAGCCGGGACTTCGTCCGCACGGTGGCGCCAATCGAAGTCGGTGATGACGTGGTAGCGTCCCACGGGAATCCCCCCATGTTCCAACAGAACTTTCGCACACCCCTTGTCCATACCGTTCGAGGAAGCGCCCACCCCGCAACCGGTATAGGGCACGCCAACCATCTCACACAGACCCTGTATCGTCCCGTCCTCTCCGTAAGGTCCGTGCAGCAGTGGCATCACCACATCCACACGGCCCAGGTCCTTGATAGGAGCGCTGGGCGTGCGGGAATCCCAAAAGAATAAATGCTGGTTTTGCGGCACCAACGCTACAAATGTCCCGTTGTCCTCAATCTCGGCCCCCTGGCCGTCCTGGAGACGCAGCGAATCGGACTCGTCAGGCATCAACACCCACGCTCCGGCCTTGGTAATTCCGATTGGTATCGGTTCGAAACGCGTGCGGTCGATATGGTCGAGCACACCCGCTGCCGTGGCGCAAGAAATCGAGTGTTCCCCGCTGCGCCCGCCGAAAATAACCGCTACCCGGGTCTTTTGTTCGCCTTCACTCATGGGTAAAACTTTAGTCCTTTCGGGGGTTTTTCTAGAATTCCTTTAGGCTGGCTCGGTTACCGTAGGCGTAGGAGCCGGTTTGGGGGCAAAGTTTTCCAGCCAACCATCCAGTTTCGATTCCTGTTCGGGACACAGGGACATCGCTGCAGATTGCTCCACCCCAATCCAGAATTGCACCTGGGTGGCCGGCATCGGCAGCTTATCCGACTCGGAGCCATTCTCACTTTCGGCAATGAATGCCAGCACCCGAGTGGGGTCCCAGCCAGATTCCAGCTTTCCGCACGCCCGCCATCCCATTTTGGTGACTTCTTTGCGCAGTTCAGCAGGGAAACCGGGGTTCAGGAAAGTAATCTGTTTCCAATAGGTTTCCTCACGAGCGGCCGCGTCGGCGGGACGCTGCTCTGGATTATTGCCGTTGATATTGCCAAATTCCCACGCCAGGAACAATCCGGCGGCAAAGAAAATGAAAGCGCCAATCACGGTTTTTTTGGTTCTCTTGTCCCAGATACCGGTGTCTTCGGCATCATCGTCGAAGTCTCGCAACGCTCGCCCCCTTTCTGTTCCAGGTATTCCAACAGGTCTAACGCGACTTTTTCCCGCCTTTGGGACGGTTTTTCTTACGTCCATAGCGGTCGCCGTCGACTTTCATGTCCCACACTTTCGCGGGGGGTTCTTCACCGGGTCTCAGACCCCGCAAAAGTTCGGTCAAGTCAGCCATAATCCGCCGGGTCGCCTCCGTCACGGCCTCGTGATTGTCCTGTTTCCCATAGAGGTCGCTCAAGTCGACGGGTGCGCCCGCCACCAGCGCCACCCGACCGCGGGGCGGCCAGTGCAGTTTTCCGTAGGGTGCCAAGGTCTTGTGCGCCCCCCACTGGGCGACGGGCACCACCTGCACCTGGGTTTCCAACGCCAATCGCGCTGCGCCGGTGTGGGCTTTCATCGGCCACAGGTCGGGGTCACGAGTGAGGGTGCCTTCCGGAAACATTCCCACGCACTCCCCAACTCTCAGGGCGGCTTTGGCGGCAATCAGGGAATCGGCCGCATGGGAGGTTTCCCGAAACACCGGAATCATCCGCGAGTGTCGAGCGCAAAAACCCACCACCGGCCAATGCATCATTTCTTCTTTCATCAGCATTCGCGGGGAATAGTGGTTAGCTACCAGGAACTGCGCAAACGTGACCGAGTCGATTTCCGTGACGTGATTGGACACGGCGATAAATCCGCCGCTTCCAGGCAAGTTTTCCACCCCAGCATAGTGCCGCTTCATCAGCGCTATCAGCACCGCGCGCACGGGCAGCGAAGCCCAAAAGTACACCCATCCCATCGCGGGACGACCCGCCCGGTTCAGCCGGAAGGGACGGGAAAACTGCGCGACCAGCCTGGTGCGGTCAGAACCGGAAGTTTTCGTCATGAGTGCAGCTCCACCTGTGCGTCCAAAGCCGTTAGCTTGTTCATAAAGTTTTCATAGCCGCGGTTGATGATGTCCACTCCGGAAACATTCGATACGCCCTGTGCCGCCAAAGCGGCGATGAGGTGCGAAAAACCGCCGCGCAAATCCGGAACCTCAATATCCGTGCCGTGCAGCGGGGTCGGCCCGGAAATGACTGCGGAATGATAAAAGTTCCGCGCCCCGAAACGACACCGCAGTCCGCCCAGGCACTCGCGATAGACCTGAATATGTGCCCCCATCCGACGCAGCGCCTCAGTGAAACCGAAACGATTTTCGTACACGGTCTCGTGCACAATCGACAAACCTTGAGCCTGCGTCAACGCCACCACCAGGGGCTGCTGCCAGTCGGTCATGAAACCGGGGTGAACATTGGTTTCCAGCACGATTGATTTCAAATCGCCCTGAGTGCCGCGCCGGAAACGAATCGAGTCTTCGGTGATGTCAAAATCCCCGCCGACCTTGCGGAACGTGTTGAGGAACGTCATCATGTCAGCCTGACGAGCGCCCTTGACCGTGATATCCCCACCGGTCACCAACGCCGCGGAAGCCCACGACGCCGCCTCAATCCGATCTGGCAGGGCGGTATGGGTAAATCCGTGCAGTTCATCGACACCTTCAATGCGGATGACCCGGTCGGTGTCCACGGAGATAATCGCGCCCATCTTTTGCAGGATAGCAACCAAATCCATGATTTCGGGTTCGACTGCCGCCCCGCGCAGCTCGGTGATGCCCCGCGCCCGCACCGCGGTCAGCAGGGTTTGTTCCGTAGCTCCCACGCTGGGATAAGGCAGCTCAACTTTCGTACCCTCCAGGCCATTTGGTGCGGAAATATGGATGCCATTGGGTAGTTTGTCGACTTCCGCGCCGAAAGCCCGCAAAGTATTGAGGTGAAAATCGATGGGCCGGCCGCCGATATTGCAGCCGCCCAGATTCGGAATAATCGCCTCTCCCAGGCGGTGTAGCAGCGGCCCGCACAGCAGGATGGGGATACGCGACGAGCCGGCGTGTCGGTCGACGTCTTGCACCGAAGCCGCCGCAACCTTGACGGGGTTCATCGTCAGCACACCCTCGGTTTTGTCGAAATCTACCTCGACCCCGTGCAGGTTCAACAGTTTCGTGACCACTTCGACGTCGCGGATGTCCGGCACGGACGCCAGCTGCGACTGTTCCGGGGAAAGCAACGACGCCACCATGGCCTTGGGGACCAGGTTCTTGGCTCCCCGCACGGTTATCTCGCCTTGCAGCGGTCGCCCGCCGTTCACCTGCAAAACCGACATCGGCTTCCTTCCGTCAACTCAATAGGTTCCTCCCATTTTACCCCGCGGCGCTCACACACCGCGTAGGGTCGCCACTCCCGGCTCTAGTTCACGGGACGTGCGGGAATAACCGGCTCGGACGGCAGGTGTTTGGCCGGCAGCGTCTTGGGTTTAAATGACGGACGCCGCGCTTCGTAAGCAGCGATGGCCGCCTCGTCGCGCAGGGTCAACGAAATATCGTCCAACCCTTCCATCAAACGCCAGCGCGTGTAATCATCGATAGCAAAACTGCAGGTGGAATCCCCAACAGTGGCGGTACGCGCCTCCAAATCCACGCAAACTTCCGCCCCCGGGTGAGCTTGTAGAATCTCCCAGAGCCGGTCGCAGTCAGCCTGGCTGATGACCCCCGTCACCAAGCCCTGTTTCCCGGCATTACCCCGGAAAATATCAGCGAATTTCGGCGAGAGAATGACTTTGAAACCGTAGTCGCGCAGCGCCCACACCGCGTGTTCACGACTCGATCCGGTGCCAAAGTCTTTGCCCGCCACGAGGACGGTACCCGACCGGTAAGCCTCCTGATTCAGCACAAACTTCGGGTCCGTGCGCCAGGCGGCAAACAGCGCGTCATCGAACCCGGTCTTTGTCACGCGTTTCAAATAAACCGCGGGGATAATCTGGTCGGTATCCACGTTCGTGACCTGCAGCGGAACTCCCACGCCGGTGTGTTTTGTAAACTTTTCCATTTGTTTTCCTTTTCTCCAAGCTGAGTCTATAGGTCATTGGGACTGCTGAGAGTGCCGCGAATCGCGGTGGCGGCGGCGACCAGCGGACTGACCAGGTGGGTACGCCCGCCCTTGCCCTGGCGGCCCTCAAAGTTGCGGTTGGACGTCGAGGCGGAACGCTCGCCGGGCGCGAGTTTGTCCGGGTTCATCGCCAGGCACATGGAACACCCGGCGTTGCGCCACTCGGCACCGAAATCGCGGAAAATCTGATCGAGGCCTTCCCGTTCCGCTGCCAAACGCACCCGCGCGGACCCCGGCACCACCAGAACTCGCACGTCCGGACTCTTGTGACGGCCCTTCACGACCTTGGCGGCGGCACGTAAGTCCTCCAGACGACCGTTTGTGCACGAGCCGATAAACACCGTGTCCACTTTGATGTCGCGCATTTTTGTGCCCGGCTGCAAATCCATGTACGCCAGGGCTTTCTGCGCAGTCAGGCGCGCGGTTTCATCACTAAGCGCAGCGGGATTGGGCACTTCCCCGCTCAACGCCACCCCCATGCCCGGGTTGGTGCCCCAGGTCACGAATGGTTCGAGGGCGTCGGCATCAATATCAACCTCAGCATCGTAGACAGCGTCCGCGTCGGTTGGCAGGGTTCGCCAGTACGCTACGGCAGCGTCCCAATCCGCTCCCTCAGGGGCGTGCGGACGGCCTTGTAAGTACGCAAAAGTCGTGTCGTCCGGGGCAATCATGCCGGCACGCGCCCCGGCCTCGATGGACATATTGCAAATCGTCATCCGCGCTTCCATCGACAAGCCCTCAATCGCGGAGCCGCGGTATTCTAGGACGTAGCCCTGGCCGCCATTGGTGCCGATTTTCGCGATAATTGCCAAAATCAGGTCTTTCGAGGTCACACCCGGTTTCAAATGCCCGGAAACATTGATCGCCATCGTCTTGAAAGGAGCCAACGGCAGGGTTTGGGTCGCCAACACGTGTTCGACTTCCGAAGTGCCAATTCCGAAGGCCAGCGCTCCAAAAGCCCCGTGGGTAGACGTGTGCGAGTCGCCGCAGACGACGGTCATGCCCGGTTGGGTCAACCCCAGCTGCGGCCCGACCACGTGGACAATACCCTGGTCGGCGTCGCCCAGGGAGTGGAGGCGGAGCCCGAAGTCCGCGGCATTTTTTCGCAGAGTTTCAATCTGTAGCGCAGAGGTCGGGTCGGTAATGGGACGGTCAATGTCTTGTGTCGGGGTGTTGTGGTCCTCGGTAGCCAGCGTCAGTTCGGGGCGGCGCACCTTTCGCCCGGCTTGACGCAGCCCGTCAAAGGCTTGTGGACTGGTCACTTCGTGGCATAGCTGCAGGTCGATATAGAGCAAATCCGGCGCTCCGTTTTCCCCTTTTTTCACCACGTGGTCGCGCCATACTTTTTGTGCAAGCGTCTCACCCATTTTTGCCTCTTTTCGTTGCGCATTCCGGAACGTTCGCCCGTTGGGGACGGTGCGGAGTTCTGCGGGTTTTCCTGTTGTTATCAATGTTTACCCGGTATTACCAGCCAACTTGCATTTCACATTGTGAGATGGCAATATCAAGGTATGGACAAGTCTAGCGCAAATTCCGGTGTAGGGGTACTCGACAAAGCTGTACTGATTCTCTCGACCTTGGAGGCCGGTCCCGCGACCCTGGCTCAACTGGTGGACACCACGCATTTGGCCCGGCCCACCATTTACCGCCTAGCGGTGGCTTTGGAACATCATCGTTTCCTGACCCGGGACTCCCAAGGTCGCTTCACGTTGGGGCCCCGCCTAGCGGAACTGGCCGGAGCAGCCGGGGACGACAGACTTTTGAGTGTCGCCGCGCCGGTGCTGACTGCCCTGCGCGACCATACTCACGAGTCTTGCCAACTGTATCGCCGTCAAGGCGACCAGCGGATTTGTGTGGCAGCCGCCGAACGACCCATCGGTTTGCGCGACTCAATTCCGGTGGGAGCGACCCTAACTATGCAAGCCGGATCCGCCGCCCAGATCCTGCTCGCGTGGGAGGAACCCGAACGCCTGCACCGGGGGCTGCGTGGGGCGGCCTTCAACGCCACTATGCTTTCAGAAGTGCGTCGGCGCGGTTGGGCACAATCAGTTGGGGAACGCGAACCCGGCGTCGCCTCCGTGTCCGCCCCGGTCCGCGGCGCGACCGGCCGCGTGGTCGCTGCTGTGTCTGTATCGGGACCCATCGAACGCTTGGGACGCCAGCCCGGCCGCGCCCACGGCACCGCCGTCGTCGCCGCCGCCAACCGCTTGAGCGAATTCCTGCGCCGCGACGAGGAATAACCCGGCCGGTCTCGGGTCCGTAAATAACTCTGAAATTTTCACCTCCAGGGTCATCTCTAAACTATGTTTTAGATAGTGTTCCACCGAGAGGATGAAAAATGGGAGACAAGCATTTCACATGGAATGACTTTTACACTAAGTTCGCGGATCAGCTGCTGACCTACCGCGACGACAGAGGGTCACTAATCCGTAAATTACAGGCCGTGTTCGCCAATCTGGGGATGGACCTACCTACCTTGGACTCGGTTCCAGTTCCCTCGGACATAGATCCGTTTACCGTATTTGGGTTGTTCAACAAGGGGATGCTCGACTCGAAACGAAAAGCCATCATCACGTCTCTCGCGCAGGAATTTTCTGTATCCGCCCAGCCGGTAGAGGACTTCGACGGAATTCCCGTTTTAATGCCGCAGATGGCCACCTACTATGGATTTAAAAATGATTCGCGACGCCAGCCCTCGGACATCGATAACCTCTGGCTCATGTACCGTGCCGCCCTGGACTATGCCAGGGATAAATCTGTCCCGAATCGCGATTCTTTCATTGAAAATTTTGACCGGGTTCGCAAACAGTTCGCCGTAAAGTGGAATCTGACAATGGCCCTGTACTGGATACGCCCGCATGACTACATGAGTTTAGAATCGAGAAATCGTTGGTATCTCACTAAGCAATCCACATTTGAGAGTGCTCTTGGAGCAAGGATAAAGGAACTGCGTAGCGCCCTGCCTACAGGCAGCCAATACCTGGAAATATGCGACAGTATTGCAGATTCCTTGAAAACCGGCTCATCCCGGCAGCGCACGTTCTACGAACTTTCGTACGCAGCTTATTTAAGTTTTGAAGCTGCGAAGCAACAAAATAAGGAAAAAGCCAACGAAACCCCGATTCAAACGGCAGTGGTCACGCGGGATGATGACTCAGATGATACCCCCAACGATTTTCAACCGTATTCCACCGATGACTTCCTCGCGGAGGTCTACCTCGATACTCAGGAGTACGAAGACTTGCGTGGCATTCTCGGCTGGAAAAAGAACATCATTCTGCAAGGGCCTCCCGGAGTGGGCAAAACATACGCCGCCAGGAGACTGGCTTATTCGATGATGGGAACCCGAGACTCGAGCCGCGTTGAGCTGGTACAGTTCCACCAAAGCTATTCCTATGAGGACTTCGTGATGGGATACAAGCCTGATGGCTCTGGTTTCGCCTTGAAAGACGGGGTTTTCAAGCGTTTTTGCGACCTAGCTCGGCTCGATAGCGACAATGAGTATTACTTCATCATTGATGAAATTAACCGCGGCAATCTCTCTCAGATATTCGGTGAACTGTTGGTGTTGCTTGAGGCTGACAAGCGGGGAAAGCCGGCGACCTTGGCCTACACAGACAAACCATTTAGCGTACCGGGGAATCTTTACGTTATCGGGATGATGAACACCGCGGACCGCAGTCTCGCTCTGATTGACTATGCGCTGCGGCGACGCTTCAGTTTCTTTGAGATGAAGCCCGCTTTCGCTTCAGAGGGCTTCCAGCAGTATCAAAGCTCCTTAGAGAACGAGAACTTCAATACTGTGGTCAGAACCATTGCTGAACTGAACCACGACATTGCCGACGACCCGGCCTTGGGCAAAGGATTCTGTATCGGTCACAGCTACCTGTGTGGCACCAGCAAAGACAAGATAAAAGACGAATGGCTGCGCGCTGTATTAAGGTATGACATCATCCCCCTACTCGAGGAGTACTGGTTTGATGAGCCGGAAAAGTTGGAATCATGGAAATTCCGCTTGGAAGGTCTCATCCCATGAGCGCCAAGGAACCCATCCTGGTAAAAAATATTTTTTACATGCTGTCCTACGCGTATCGTGAGCTGAACCGTGGAGAGTACGCCCACCTTGACAGAGAAGCGTTCGACAACATTCATTCCTTGTTTGCCGCTATTTTGTCTGCGGGAATCGGACGGCAAATCAAGCAGGGATTGCCGCGGGAATATCTGGAAACCCACGGTAATCTCATCACCGTCCGCGGTCGCGTTGACATCCCTGCCACACTTCGCAACCGCTTGAATCAGAAACAACGAATCTCGTGCAGTTTCGCCAAGCTGTCCACGGATAACCTCGCCAATCAAGTCTTGGCTGCTACGGCCCGACTGCTGTTGAGACATGCAGATGTGAAGAAAAAACATCGCCAGGAACTGAAACGCGCCCTGCTGTTTTTCTCAAACGTCACTCCCGTAGATTTACGCACTATACGGTGGAATACCCTCATTCTGACCTCCCGCAACCGGTCCTACCGGCTGCTTCTGTCTATCTGCCAGCTCGTTGTGGAAGGTATGCTGCCGCGTGAACAGCACGGCGAATACCGGCTCGCAAAGTTCCTTGATGACCAGGAAATGAGCCGTCTATACGAAAAATTCCTGTTGGAATACTTCCGACGCGAACACCCGTCCCTACAGGTAAACGCCAGCCAAGTCCCTTGGGCGCTCGAGCCAGGCGCAGACGACACATTACTGCCCCAGATGCGCTCGGATGTCACCTTGACGGACGCTCACGGACACACCCTGATTATTGATGCCAAATATTACAGCCGGATTTTAACCAAGTATTACAACAAAAATAACTTCCGCTCCGCGAATTTATACCAGATTTTCACTTACGTTAAGAACTACACGGCCACGGCGTCTACGATGACGTCCGAATCTGTGGTTTCGGGAATGCTGCTGTACGCCAAGACTGACGAGCAAGTTCCTGCAGAAAGTACCTGGAACATGAGCGGTAACACCATTAGCGTCGCCACTTTGGATCTGAATCAAGACTTTGCCGAAATCCGAGCGTGCCTAGACGGCATCGTGGAACGTTTCTTTCCCGAACTGGCAACTCCGAAGGCAACCGGAGGGATGTAACCAAAAAGCTGCGCGATTCCCGCGCAGCTTGGCAAACATACATGCAGTTTGAAAACCTCTTTCAAGAGGTGGTACCCCCAACCGGATTTGAACCGGTGTTACCGCCGTGAGAGGGCGATGTCCTAGGCCGCTAGACGATAGGGGCGCTGGGGTACCAGGATTCGAACCTAGACTGAGTGAACCAGAATCACTAGTGCTGCCGTTACACCATACCCCATGACACTCGGCGAAAAAATCCCTGACGAGATTATCGCACCGAGTGTCAAGGTTACCCTAATAACTAGGCATTTGGCAAGTTCTCAGAGTCGCCTTTCTTTTCGTAAACCAGCATCGAGATATTGTCAAACATCTCTTTCGAGGCCTCGACCAATTCGTCCGAGGCATGCTGGAGGGTTTCCACACCCTTGCCGGCTTCCTGGGCAATCTCTTGATATTGAGAAATGGTTTCCGCAATCGAAGCCGAACCGGTCGCCGCTTCAGCCACAGAACGGCTCATCTCGTTGGTCGTAGCGGTCTGTTCCTCCACGGCCGCCGCAATAGTGGTCTGGTAGTTGTTGATCTGGTTGATGATGTCAGAAATCTTTTCGATTGCTGCCACCGCGCCATCCGTATCAGCTTGGATAGCCGTAATCTTGGCAGTGATGTCATCGGTTGCTTTTCCGGTTTCCTGGGCTAGGTCCTTGACCTCACCAGCCACCACCGCGAAGCCTTTACCGGCATCCCCGGCACGAGCCGCCTCAATGGTGGCGTTCAGGGCCAGCAGGTTGGTTTGCTCGGCAATAGCGGTGATGGTGTTGACCACATCACCAATTTCGCGCGAGGAAACCCCCAGCTTAGAAACAGTTTCACTGGTTCGCTGCGCCACTTCGGTAGCCTCCCCAGCCACCCTGGCAGCTTCGTTAGCGTTGGAAGAAATCTCGCGAATCGAGGCGCCCATTTCTTCCGCACCAGCAGCCACGGTCTGAATCGACTGCGTCACATCGCCGGCCGCGCCAGCCACGACCTGCGTTTGAGCAATGACTTCCTCGGTCTCCTTGTAGCCCTCATCGATGCCGTCCCCGACCGCCTTCGCCACAGAATTGACCTTTTGAGCCGTTGTGGCAGCCGAACCAACAACTTGACGCAGGGTTGCCAAACTCTCGTTGAGTTTCATCGCCACGTCACCCAGTTCATCGTTCATTAGCATCTCGGCTTCATCTGTCATGTCGCCCTTAGACAGCGACTCGATGGAATCCCCTGTGTTCGCCACGGTCTTGCGCAGCACGCGACGCACAAAGAAACCAATGAGCAGCGCAAGAATCAGCACCACCAGGTAAACGACGCACATGACAATCAGGACAATCGTTGACACCGATTCAGACTGCTCGGTTGCCGCGTCCATCTTGGATTCCAACGCGTTGACAATCTGCGGGACCAGGTCGCTGAGCTGATTAGCCAAGTCCAGCACATCAATAGCCGCGGCTTCTTCACCCTTGCCCTGGTTGACCAGTTCGGTAATCTGGTTGACTTCAGCTTCAAACTTCTTCATCACTTCTGTAGCCTGAGCCACCAGTGGCGCGATGGTCTGATCGTCAATCTTTGACATTTCTTCCAAGCGCTGATCCGTCAGCTCCATGAAGTGCTTAACGTTCTCGGTGGCCACCTTCATCGAGGCATCACGAGCTTCAGAACTGATGGTCTGGGACGTGCCAATCCGTTTGAGCTCGCGTTCCGAGGCAATCAAACGCGTCATGTCATAGTGCATGGCCTGAGCCGCCTCGACCTGACTCTGTTCAGCTACATAGCTCTCCGTGGAGTTGCCATAGATGCGTACACCCACCACGAACAGCAGCAGCATCACCAGCAGACCGACAATACCGGCAGCCCCGATGGCGCCTATCTGAACGACCAGGGGCAGCCGCCGCATCTTCTTGCCTTTGGCGTTAACCCGCGCTTTACCAGCATTCTTCGCCGCCGCATCACTCATTGTCTTTTCTCCAGTATTCGCGCTCACTGTACTTTGTAAATCCGTAGTCACAATCGTCCTCCCTAGTACTTGAACTCATTGAGGCGGGTAACCAGGTCGTTCGACTCTGTAGCCAGTACGCCCATCTTTTGATCCACATCAGCAAATCTCTCAGCCAAGTTTGTGGTGTTACGAGCAATATCAGCCACATTTTCCGCGATGGTGGTAGAACCATCAGCAGCCTCCGAAACCGACCGGCTCATTTCGTTGGTCGTGGCGGTCTGTTCCTCAACCGCGGCCGCAATAGTGGTCTGGTAATCGTTGATGGAGGCGATGATGTTGGATATTTCTTCGATGGCAGCAACTGCGGCCTCCGTATCGGTCTGGATCTGTTCGACCTTGACGGCGACTTCCTCAGTAGCGCGTCCCGTCTCCGCCGCCAAGTCCTTGACCTCGCTAGCAACCACGGCAAAGCCTCGTCCGGCATCTCCCGCTCGTGCGGCTTCAATAGTCGCGTTCAGGGCCAGTAGGTTCGTCTGTTCCGCTACCGCCGTAATCGTCTCAATGACTTCACCGACCTCGCGGGAAGACTCACCAAGTTTAGCCACGGTTTCGTTCGTTTGCTGGGCGACTTCCGAGGCTTCCTTGGCCACTCCAGCGGCCGCGTTAGCGTTGGAAGAAATCTCTTTAATCGAGACGCTCATTTCCTCCGCACCAGCAGCGACGGTTTGAATAGAGCGAGAAACTTGCTCTGCTGCCGCCGCTCCGCTATTGATGTAGTCGGTAGCTTTCTGGGTGGCGCCTACTGCTTCGCGAGAGCCTTCCCCAATTCCTGCGGTAATCTTGCCGACGTTCTCTGCCGCGCCGATGGTTACGGCGATGCTTTGACGTAAGCCACCCATAGCATCGTTGAAGTGGTCGCCCATATCGCCGACCTCATCTCTGCTGTGACGCTGCACCTCAGCGGTAAAGTCGCCTTCCGTGAGTTTGTCCATCCCTGCGGAAAGGGCGCGGACCGACTTGATCATGGGCGCTACCAACAGACGAACAATCAGGAAAACCAACACTGCCCCGATAACGAGAATAACGATTGAAATAATGATGGTCGTGCCTTCGGTTGTCGCACGGGCATGTGCGGCAGCTTCGCGTTCAACTTCGTAAGTGTCCAGCAGGGCGCGGGACTTGTCCGCAAAAACGAAACCGTTTTCTTCCTCGAACTGGCCAAAGACGTTTGAAGCCTCCAAAGCCCGGGCGTTGTTCCCCGCTGCGTTCTGGGTGAACTCACCCCAAGCGGCGGAATAGCTGTCATAAGCGGCGCGCATATCCGCAACCAAGGCTTTTTGTTCACTGCTCAGAGGGGCTTTTTCCAAGTTACTGAGACCATCACTAACTTTCCCCAGCAGCTCATTAACCTCGTTGACTGCATCGCCCGAGCTGTTCAGGTTTCCAATCTTTCCAGATTGCAGCTGGGTGAGCAGCATAATGTCCTGGGAACGGAGGTTAGACCAGTCAATCCTGGCATCTTCCACGATTTCTACTTCATCGAAACTGGCAACCTCTTTTTGGAATATCCCTCGGTACGCCTGCAGTGATATGATCATGTAGATTAGCATCAGACCCAACAGTACTGCCGCGAGCAGCGCTATGAGGTGGGTCTTCATAGCGACAGAAAGCTTCTTCGTTTTCACTTGTAACTCCTGATTATTCACATCTGTGTCAATCGGATAGTGTCGGACTATCGGAGTTAATTATATTAAAATATCAAGGAAAATTAGGTCTTTTTGGAGAATTATCAAGAAAAACTCCCTCTACGGGGAAAGTTAACCTAAAAATTCGGTAAGTTTTTTGATTCTCCGCAGGGTTTCTTCCTTCCCTAGGATACGCATGGAATCGAAAACCGGGATGGATACGTTTGTCCCGGTGACGGCCACGAACAGCGGCGCAAAAGCTACGCGCGGCTTGACTCCCAAACCGTCAATAAGTGCCGCATTCAAGACCTCGTGAATCGCCTCCGTGTCGGCAAATGCCTGTTCACCAGCGGTTTCCAGCGCCTTGGCGGCCACCTCAAGAATCGCGGGGGGCTCACCTTTCAGCTTCGAGACGGCCTTTTCGTCATATTCCACGTCATCACGGAACAGGAACCCAATGAGTCCCGGGAGCTGATCCAGTTGCTGGACGCGGGTTTGCGCCAACGGTGCCGCCTGATCCAGTACGGCGCGTTGCGTGGGACTCAGGGAATCATATTCCTTCGCCTCGACCAAACCGGCTGCCGCTAGGAAAGGCACCGTCCGACGGGTAAAATCGGACGCATCCAGCAGACGGATATGCTCCGCATTGATTGCGTTGCATTTCTTAAGGTCAAACCGAGCCGGATTCGGGTTTACCGCGCGAATGTCGAAAGCCTGAGCCATTTGTTCGCGGCTGAAAATATCGTTATCTGCGGCGTAGGCCCAACCCAGCAGCGCCAGGTAGTTGACCAAGCCTTCGGGAATAATGCCGTGCTGTTTATGCAGCAGCAGGTTCGATTCCGGATCACGCTTCGAGAGCTTCTTGTTCCCCTCGCCCATCACGTAAGGCAGATGCCCGAAATAGGGCATGAACTTCGCCACCCCCAGAGCGTAAAGCGCCCGGTAGAGCACGATTTGGCGCGGGGTGGAGGACAGCAGGTCCTCGCCGCGCAGGACGTGAGTAATCTCCATCAACGCATCGTCCACCGGATTCACCAGGGTATAAAGCGGCTCGCCGTTGGCACGTACGATGACGTAGTCGGGTACTGAGCCGGCCTTAAAAGTAATGTCGCCGCGTACCAGGTCGGTAAAAGTGATGTCCTCGTCCGGCATTCGCAGACGCAGCACAGGTTTACGACCTTCCTTAATATAGGTCTCGCGCTGAGCGGCAGTGAGGTCACGGTCAAAGCCGTCGTAGCCCAGCTTCGGGTCCTCGCCGCGTTCCCGGTGACGCGCCTCAACTTCCTCGGGAGTTGAGAAAGATTCGTAAGCATAGCCGGCTTCCAGGAGCTGACCAGCCACTTCGCGATAGATATCCATACGCTCTGATTGGCGATAGGGGCCGTGCGGGCCGCCCACGTTGATTCCTTCGTCCCAATCCAAGCCCAGCCAGTCCAGCGATTCCAGAATCTGGTTAAACGATTCTTCGGAGTCGCGCGCCGAGTCGGTGTCCTCAATGCGGAACACGAAAGTTCCCCCCTGGGAACGTGCATAAGCCCAGTTGAACAGGCAGGTGCGAACCATGCCGACATGGGGAGTACCGGTCGGGGAAGGACAGAACCGCACACGGGTTTTCGGACCGTCCGCAGGCGGCACGGGGATTGCAGAGACTTCAGGCAATTCGGTATGTATCACGGAGTCAATCATATATCCTCGCCTCAATGCTTTTTTCAGCACTGCGCCCGTGCCGCAGTTCCGAGCCGAATACCGGCGTATATAACCTGAATTTCAGCGCTATTCAGGTGTGAAACTTCCTGTGGTTTCCGGAATAGTTGCACGAATGACCGATTTTGAGCCTGAATTCAGGCTATCATCGACTCCGATTCTCTAAAACTGCAGTTCAGCAAGATTCTAGTTCTTGCCGATTGGCTCTGAGCACAGTGAAATCGGTCATTCGTGCAAGACAGGCTGCAGGGGAATTTTGAGGCTGTTTGTTACCGAGTTTCGGAATATCCGGCGCGACCGGAGCAGGGGGGCGACTCAGCGAGAGGCTGGGGGGTGAGCGTTTTGCGACAATAGTCGCGCAAAACGCGAGGGGGCCCTCCCCCTTCCGCCTCTCGCGAGCGCCCCCGCGACGAAGCGCCCCGACCGAATCCGCTCCTCCACCGCGACGCAGACTTTGGCAGCGCAAGCTCGCTTGCATTGCCAAAGTCCAGGAAGCGGTACGGAAAGCGCAGCTTTCCAAGTATTTCTGCGACTGAGAGGCATCCCCCCGAAACCCGCCAGACCTCGCGACTCCAGCGGTTTTTGATTGAAATCGGTGATTAAACAGGGGTACGTGACCATATAGACCAGCAACCCCGATTTAATCACCAAATAGCATCACACCCAGCCCGAACCCCACCAGCACTCGCGCGCTCACCGGATGGGACGCGCAGTTCGGCGGTTGATAAACTGACCCCATGCGAGTTATACGTTTTGATAAAGGCGACGATACCTACGGTTTTGGCGTGATGGAGGACGACACGGACCGGATTACGGTCTTGGCGGAAAACCCCCTGTACAGCCCTGACAAAATCACTCCGACCGGCCAGATTCTGCAGTTGGAAGACGTGCGCCTGGTCGCCCCGGTGATTCCCGCCTCGAAAGTCGTGTGCGTGGGGAAAAACTACCTGGAACATATCCGCGAATTCGGCTCGGCCGTGCCTGATGCCCCGATTCTGTTCATCAAACCCAACACCTCGGTCATTGGCCCTGGCGCGCCTATCGTCCTGCCGAAGTGGTCCAACCATGTCGATCATGAAGTCGAACTCGGCGTGGTCATCAAGCATGTCGCGAAGGATATTAACCCCGAAAACTGGAAAGACTACGTGTTCGGCTACACCATCGGCAATGATGTCTCTGCTCGCGACGCTCAGAAAGTCGATAAACAGTGGACGCGCGCGAAGGGCTTCGACACTGCTTGCCCGCTCGGGCCCTGGATTACTGTGAACCCTGACCTCGATGTGCAAAACCTGCGCATCCGCAGCGAAGTGGACGGCGAATCCCGCCAAGACGACACGACCGCCAATATGATGCACCCGGTGGGCGAACTGGTGACCTACATTTCCCAAGCCATGACCCTGCTACCCGGCGACGTCATCCTCACCGGCACCCCCGCCGGTGTTGGCCCACTCACCGCAGGATGCACTGTGACCTGTGAAATCGAGGGCTTGGGACAACTGAGCAACCCGGTGCGCCGCTGATGGAGGCTCTCAATCAACTGCTGGACGACCTGGAAGATCGTGGCGCACTCACAGACCCTGTCGAGGTTCTGCTGGCGTTTCAGGAATGGGCCGAATCTACCGGCCGCCCGCTTTATCCGCACCAGCAAGAGGCCGCCGAGCGCCTGATTCTGGAGGATAAACATCTCATCGCTCCCACCCCCACAGGTTCGGGCAAGTCCCTGATTGGGGTGGCCGCGATTTTGTGGTCACTAGCCCGGGGCGGCGTTTCCTATTACACCGCCCCGTTGAAGGCGCTGGTCAGCGAGAAGTTTTTTGACCTGGTGGACCTGTTTGGTGCCGCCAACGTGGGTATGGTCACTGGCGACGGTTCGGTCAACGCCGATGCGCCGATTATCTGCGCCACGGCGGAAATCCTCGCGAATCAGGCGCTGCGCTGGGGAGATGACCTCAACGTCGATACCGTGGTGATGGACGAGTTTCACTACTATGCTGACCCGGAGCGCGGCTGGGCGTGGCAGGCTCCCCTGCTGACTCTGACGAAAACCAGGTTTGTGCTGATGAGCGCCACTTTAGGGGATACTTCGTGGTTTGCAAAGAATCTGTGGGAAGTCACCGGGCGTGAAGTCGCGGTCCTCGATTCCGCGAAACGTCCCGTGCCGCTGGAGATGTCCTACGCGGCCGAACCGCTGGAAAAAATCCTGCAGGGACTGGCCAATCAGGACCGACTGCCGGCCTACGTGGTGCATCCCAGTCAACGCGCCGCGGTGGAAGAAGCCGAGCGAATCGCCAGCCTGGATTTGCGTCTGGGTCTGGACCCCGACACTGCCGCCCGGCTAAAAGACCAGGTAAACACCGTGCAGTTTCATTCCTCTTTTGGGAAAACCCTGAAGCCGCTGCTGCTGAAGGGCATCGGAATCCACCACGCGGGAATGCTGCCCCGCTATCGCAGGCTCGTCGAAAAACTCGCTCAAGCGGGCCTGCTCCGGGTCATTTCCGGGACCGACACCCTCGGGGTCGGCATTAACGTCCCCATCCGCACCGTCGTCATGACCTCCCTGGTGAAGTTTGATGGGAACAAGGAACGTCACCTGAATTCTCGTGAGTTCCACCAGGTTGCCGGACGGGCGGGCCGTGCCGGGTTTGACACCGTGGGATACGTGGTGGCCCAAGCCCCGGAGTGGGAAATCGACAACGCTATCGCCATCGCCCGAGCGGACGGGAATGCGAAACAGCTTGAGAAAATCAAAAAAAAGAAAGCCCCCGAAGGCCGCACGTCCTGGACAGAAGGGACGTTCAACCGTCTGGCGCAAAGCGCTCCCGAAGCGATGGTGCCGCGGTGGAAGATTACGCACGCGATGGTGCTAAACACCTTGCAAAAGCCCGGCGACCAGGCCGAAAACCTCAACACTTTGGTGTACCGCAACCACAACGTGCTACGTGCCACCGGGCCGGCAAAGGACCGCAATCCCTTTGCCGATACCCTGCAGCACATCTTGGAATCCCTCGAGGATTCCGGGGTCATTTCCGGAGGGCAGCTCGCTCATGGCGACAGCGGCGAATCCAGTTCCGGCTCCGCTTGCGATAAGGGTCGTCCGCAGGGCGGGCACTGGACTTTGACGGCGGACCTGCCCGAGACTTTCGCCCTAAATCAAGACTTGGCGCCATTTGCCCTGGATTATTTGCAGGCCTTTACGGACCACGCGGACGCCGCCAGCGCGGAGGCGCCCGCAGCCGGGGGTGCGTTCGGGGATACTCTCGATGTGATTTCCGTGGTGGAGTCCGTTTTAGACGACCCCAACGCTATCTTGCGCGCCCAGGAACGCGCTGCGAAAGACCGGGTCTTTGCGGAACTGAAAGCGAGCGGGGCGGACTATGACGAACGGCAAACCGCCTTGGAACGGACGACTTACCCCAAACCCTTGAGCCTGGAGCTGGAGGTCGCTTTTGACACCTACGTCAAAGCGAACCCGTGGGCGCGCGGATACTTCATTTCCCCGAAATCCATCATCCGCGAGATGGTGGAAACCGGCCAGACGTTCCAGGCTTTCGAAGCCAGCCTGAAAATCGAGTTTTCCGAGGGAGTTTTGCTGCGCTACCTGTCCGATGCGTGGCGCGCACTGACCCAGATTGTGCCCGAACCGTTGAAAACCGAACGGTTTATCGAGGTGCTGGATTGGCTCAACGACACCATTGACCGGGTCGACTCGTCCCTGTTGGATGAATGGAAGTTCCTGGAAAATCCGGAACTGCGCAAAACGGCGAACCTGGACGGCACCACCTCAGCTGGCGGGCCGGACGAAACGGAGCTGGCTTTCGGCGAGCGCCCGGACGGAACTTTTGACTACCGCCTCAACCCTGCCAAACTCGGCACCGAACTGCACCGGGAGCTGTTTAGCTGGCTCGATATGCTGGGCGGGGACGAGTTCGAGCGGCTCAGTGCAATGGAAACAAAACTGCGCTCTGACCAGGGCGGAGTGTCCCGGCCTCTGGCGGAAATCCCCCCGATCACGGAATCCGGCTGGGACAAACAACTCGGCGCCTACTGGGACGCCCACGACTTCATGGAAACGGTAGGAGAGGCCCGCCACCGGCGCAATTTCCGCGTTATCACGCAGCCCACCGAGGCCGACCTGCCGGCTAGTATCGGCATCTCGCCTGAGGCTATCCTGGAAAATTTGTGGCTGGCAGAGCTGACCATCGTTGACGGAGATGGCGACCTGGACTTTGGTTTTTATGCGCTGTTGGACCCCGAGGCCTCCAACGAGGCGTTTCACCCAATCTGGGCGCCGCTGGGTCTGTGGGAACGGCTCTGAACGGTTGATAGCGCCGTAAGCGCCAAACCTGCCCTAAAGAAGTGCCAGACTCGGGGGAAAGCGCGGAACTAACGCCGCGAACTACCGCTGGTTGTCGTAATCGCTGAGCTGGCCGATGCGGCGCTGATGGCGTTCGTCGCCGGAAAAGTCCGTGGTCAGGAACACTTCCACGAAACGTTCGCATTCCTCAACGGAGTGCTGGCGAGCGCCTAGGGAAATCACGTTGGCATTGTTGTGCAGACGGGCAAGGCTCGCGATTTCTTCGTTCCACACCAGTGCCGCACGAATTCCGCGTACCTTGTTGGCGGCGATTTGCTCACCGTTGCCCGAGCCGCCCAGCACGATACCCAAAGAGCCCGAATCTGCCATCACGCCCTCAGCGCAGGCAATGCAAAAGCCCGGGTAGTCGTCATTTGGGTCATAGGCGGCAGGTCCGTGGTCAACGACTTCATAGCCGCGATCCCGCAACCAGGTCACCAAGTGCTGTTTCAATTCGAAGCCGGCATGGTCTGTACCGATGTGAACGCGCATAATCTTCCTTTCGTGTCGAATCTGGCCCGCCCGGGCACAGCCAAGAACATTTATATCCTAGCGAGATTCTCTGGGGGCGGCATAAAAAGGTCCAATTCGTCCCCAAACCCCCTAATCGACAATGTTTTCCCACAACTACAGGTAAAATTGTCTGTTGAAGTGTATATGCGCAAAACCCGACTCTGCTTGAAAAGTAGCCGGCCGCGCTGCTGAAGATGAAGAATGGAAAGGACCGGCACATGAGCGAGGACGCCCCGCAATTGCTGACCAGTGAAGACATCTTTTCGGCTCAGTTCCCTGCGACAAAGTTCCGCGATGGGTACGACCAGAATCAGATAGACGACTACCTTGATGAAGTGGTTCGCGTCCTCTCATATTACGAAGCGTTGAATGCTTCGCCCGAGGCCGAGGTGGATTTGGCATATATTACGGTCCGCGGCCGGGACGTGCGCGAGGTCGACTTCGATTACACCCGAATGCGGGTGGGCTACGACCAAGACGCCGTGGACGACTACTTGGACCAGGTCGCCGCCACTTTGGAGGCTTACGAAAAGCTGTACGGCATCCCCCCTTCCGACCAGCGCTACCAGGTGTTACAGGTGGACGGGGCAGCGCTGGAAGCCGAGGCCGCCGAACAAGCCGCTGCCTCCGGCGAGCTGCCCAGCAATCCCGAGCCCGCTGGCGAGGAAACCGTAACCCCGATTGACCTTTCGTCAGAGGCTCAGTTTGAGGCTCCCGCTGTGGAAAACGCGCCGGAAACCGCTGATTCCGTGCCGTCCGTTCCTTCCGCTGGCGAGCCCGAACCCGCCACTGAATCTGAGGTGCGCTCTTCCGTTTTAGGCACTCCCACCGGGTCGATTCCCGCTGTTCAACCCGTTTCCTTTGAACAAGCGGTGTTCACCGATTATGAGGATAGTTCGCCTCATAATGGTGATTTTGGCGGGGATGGTTCTCCCGTTTCTCCCAGTTTTCCTCCGCTCAACTCTCCGGTGTCCCCCGTGTCCCAGACTCCGGAGACGGATTCGTCCCCGGTCGAGGGCGGTACTGATCAGACCTATGCCAGCGAGGCGTTACCGGGGGTTGAGACTCCGGCAGAGCCGGTCGCCGAGCCTGGTATCGAAGCTGCCGCGGCCGACGCTACTGTGGGACTGAGCGATGAATGGGGCGAAGTTCCGCAATATCCTGTAGACGCACAGCTACCGGAAGATACGGATTCGACCGCCGCTCAGCCCTATGCTGAGGCCGGATATGATGCTTACCAGCCCTATGGTTATGACGCTTACAGCCAGCCGATGACCGTAAACCCGGCGGATACTCAAGGAAATGCTGAGCAATATCCGGGTTATCCCGCCGAGGCCGGATACGCCCCGCCCTACGGCATGGAGACGCCGGAGGGCTACGGCTATGCACCTCAGGCTGAGGGCGAAAACCAGTCGTTCATTCCCGAAGACACCACGATGGTCATGCCGGTCACCCATGCGGCACCGATGGACGCCCAGAGTCCCGACGAAACCCCCTCCGAGTACGTTCAGGGCTATGAACAGGCAGGGTACCCGCAAGGTTACGAGGATTCTCCAGCTGAGGCAGCTCCGGATTATGACTCGACCTTTGACGCTGACCTGGAAAAGTCCTATGAACTGGAAGATTCTCTGGGTGATGATTATCCAGACGAAATTAACCTGGACGACGCCCCTGAGCTACCGGTTGAGACGACCGATGCCCAGGCTGATTCCGTGGCCTTGCAGGAGGATTTTTATGCTCCTGTTGCCCCGGAAGAAGCACCGGCCTCCCCCGATTTGGCAGAACCTGCCGGATACTATTCCCCGGAATCTGTTCCCGAATCGATGCCTCAGCCCTACGCGGACTTCCCGCAACCCCCTTATGCGTTCCCGGAATCACCCGCGGCCGCCCTGCTAACTTATGGAATGCCAGAGCAACCCGCAGCCGACTCCTGGCAGACACCAAACCCCTACCAGCCAGAGGGCTTGGCACCAAACGATTGGGGCGGCACACCGGCATCGCTGCCTGCCGAACCGCCGGCAGTCCAGCCACCAAATCAGCCCGTCACCCCGGACTTTTCAGCGTACGAACCGGTACCGGATTTTTCGGCTCCTAGCCCTGAAACCCCGATAGAACCCGCAACGGAACAGCCTCAGCCGATGAGCGAGGCTTCCGCTACCCCGGCGGAATCTGCCGAGCCTAGCCTGTCGACTTTCCAGATGCCGAAGCTGGAGACGGTGGAACTGGGTCAGACCGAGCCGACCCCCGCAGAAGTCAACGATTTGGGCGGTGCCACAACTGTTTACGGCATCCCTGGTGATGAATCCCAAAAAGCTCCGCTGACTGACGTTGTGGCTCCCCCGTTGCCGACTCCCGGAGTGGGGATGGATTTGGGCCAAATTCGCGAAAAACTCGAACACGAACAGGCAGTCTCCCCGGCAGAACCCGAGCCAACGCTGGCCGATTTGCCCAGTGTGCTGATGACTCCGACCCGTAGTAACGCGGATTTCCCGCCCCCCGAGACTCCCACCCCGGACACACCGAGCGAGCCGGCCCAGCCAGACACTGCTTCGGAGCATCTCTCGGCGACACGGCTGGAGGAACTGGCGGCTCAGAATACCGCGTCCGTTCCCGATACCACGCCAGACACCCCGATGGTTGATACCCAGTCCGCAGACGGTGAAGCTGCGAAGGGCCAGCCGGCTCCGATTTTCCCGGAGGATTCCAACCCGCGGCCCATGCTGCAGGGCGAGGAGCCTTTAGCTGAGGTCGATCCGGACGGGCGTTTCATCCCGCATTTCTTGGCTGGATACCGCTCGAATTTGGATACTTTCACTTCCGTGTACGGGGCTCTCGATGAGAGTGGTTCGCGGGTGAAACCGGCTTCGATTGCGAAGCTCGAAGCTCAGCAGCATCGCAAGTCGATTACCACGGGATACCTGGTGACAGTAGCTACGTCACGGCCGCTAGGTGCCGACGATCAGGTATTCGTATGCCTTCCGGACGGACGTGAAGTCCCGGTGACCTCGGCTTCCTCGGACTTTGACGGTGTTCATCTGACCATTCCAAAGATTTGAGAGTTTGCCAGCCGAATGTCCTACACCCCGAGACATAACAATCCCTATTATGATGCCGCCGGCGAGAAGCGCCGCCGGGTGCGGCGCGGCTTGGTGGCTCTAGGGGTAACCCTGCTGGCGGGAGGCCTGGTAACGGGGGCGGTAGTCGTGGGAGTTACCCAGCTGGCTCGTCAGCCTCAGGTGAGCGCCTCACCCAGCCCTTCCCTCACCTCGCAACGGCCGGGGGATTCTGCCGGTACAAACGCGAAGTCTCCGACGGCTTCTCCCGACAGTTCCGTTTCACCTTCCGCTCAGGCTACGAACCCGAGCGATTCTCCCACCCCCCAGGCTCCTGCGGCTGCCCAAATGCAGGGTTGTGACGGTACGACGCTGACCTCTCCCGCCGCCGGACGTCTCAGCAGCCAGGAATTACGCGCGACATTTGAAAAAGTCGGCCGAGACACGGGGGCCACTATTTCCGTGGCTTGGTTTGATCCGGTCAGCTCCAAGATTGAAACCGCCGGGTCTGGACAAGCCTGGGTGGCGTGGTCGACCTCAAAAGTTCCGGTTTCTGTGGCGGTTTCCCAGGCTGGGAAGGCGGGGGCTATGGCTGGCTCCATGTCGGCGGCTTTGCGTCAGTCAGATAACGGTGCCGCCGAAGCGCTGTGGCAGTCCTTGGGCGCAAGTGATGCCGCTCGGGCTCAGGCCGTCACCCAAGTTTTACGTCAGTCTGGGGACAACTCGACGACAGTCCCGTCTGTGCGGTTGCGTTCCGGATTCACAGTTTTCGGGCAAACTCCTTGGACCACCGCGTCCCAAGTGGGGTTCATGATGAAACTGCCCTGTTTAGCGGGTTCAGGTCCGGTGGTGTCCAATATGGGACAAGTCAGCGGCGGCCAACGCTGGGGAATGGGCAGTCTGCCCGGCGCCACGTTCAAGGGCGGTTGGGGGCCGGGCGTGAGCGGAGGCTACCTGGTACGTCAAATGGGCTGGTATCAAAACAGTGAAGGCAAACGGGTGCCTCTAGCAATAGCCGCCCAAGCCGGCTCTTTTGACGGCGGTATCGGTGTGCTGAACAAGCTCATCGCCACTATCGGCTAGATTTTCGGTTTCGAGACCTGTGTCAAAGCCCGAGTTTCACCAAGAGGCCTTTCACGTCACGAGCTGCCCCTTTGTCGGCTGACAGGGCGGTGGCGCCGTAGAGTTTCAGGGCATCGGAGACTTCGCGGTTGCGGTGCGGCTGCCAGGGGTGCGGGCTCGCTTCCATCGCCGCGCGGCGCCGCGCGATTTCATCATCCGGCACATCCAGGGTGATTTCCTCGCGGTTTACATCGATGATGATTTTGTCCCCGTCCTCAATCAGGCCAATCAGCCCGCCCGCGGCCGCCTCGGGGGAAATGTGACCGATAGAAATCCCGGAGGTGCCGCCAGAAAATCGTCCATCAGTAATGAGCGCGCAGGTTTTGCCCAAGCCCCGGCCTTTCAGGAAAGACGTGGGATAGAGCATCTCTTGCATCCCCGGTCCGCCCGCGGGACCTTCGTAGCGAATCACGACCACGTCCCCGGCCTGCACGGTCTTGTCGAGGATTTTTTCCACCGCTTCTTCCTGAGATTCCATCACGATGGCGCGGCCTTCAAAGTGGAACAGTTCGGGGTCGATGCCCGCCGCTTTCACGATGGCGCCGTCAGGAGCCAGGTTTCCGCGCAGCACGGTCAGCCCGCCTTTCGCCACGTAGGCGTGGGCCACGTCACGGATACAGCCCGCCGCCGCGTCCGTGTCCAGCGTGTCAAAGCGCGCGGTGGCGGAAAAGGCGTGGATGGTGCGCTGGTTGCCGGGCGCGGCGTGGAACAGTTCGAGGGCTTCCGCACTGGGTGTGCCCCCACGCACGTCCCAGTCTGCCAGCCAGGTGGCCAGGTCGGGGTAGCACACGGAGTGCACGTTTCGGTTCAGCAGTCCGGCGCGGTCGAGTTCGCCCAGTAGCGCCGGTACTCCCCCGGCCCGGTGGACGTCCTCCATGTGGTAGTCGTTGTGGTTAGGGGCGACTTTTGCCAAGGTCGGCACGGTGCGTCCAATCTGGGCGATGTCGGCCAACGTAAAGTCGAGTTCGGCAGCTTGGGCGGCAGCCAGCAGGTGCAGCACCGTGTTCGAGGAACCACCCATCGCCATATCCAGGCTCATCGCGTTGGCGAAAGCCTCCCGGGTCGCAATAGCGCGCGGCAGCACGGAATCGTCCTCGTCATCGTAGTAACGCTTTGCCAGAGCCACCACCAGCTGGCCAGCTCGCGCAAAGAGGTCGCGCCGCGCCACGTGGGTCGCCAGGGTGGAGCCGTTGCCCGGCAACGCCAAGCCCAGCGCTTCGGTCAGGCAGTTCATCGAGTTAGCCGTGAACATTCCCGAACAAGATCCGCAGGTCGGACAGGAAAGCTCCTCGACTCGCTGCAGTTCCGCGTCGTCAATGTCGTCATTGGCGGTCGCGTTCATAACCGTGATGAGGTTGCCCCGCCCCCCTGTTGACGGCCCGACAATGTCTGCGGCCGGAATGCCTTTGCCGGCTTCCATCGGACCGCCCGAGACAAACACGGTGGGAATGTTAAGTTTCAACGCAGCGTTAAGCATTCCAGGAGTGATTTTATCGCAGTTAGAGATGCACACCAGGGCATCAGCGGTATGGGCGCGCACCATGTATTCCACCGAATCAGTAATGATTTCGCGACTGGGCAGGGAATAGAGCATGCCGCCGTGACCCATCGCAATCCCGTCATCGATGGCAATCGTGTTGAACTCGCGCGGGACTCCCCCGGCTTCACGTACCGCTTCGGCCACGACTTTCGCGACCTCCCGCAAGTGAATGTGACCGGGCACAAACTCAGTAAAGGAGTTCGCAATGGCAACAATCGGCTTGCCAAAATCGTCATCTTTCATGCCGGTGGCGCGCCACAAGGAACGGGCGCCCGCCATATTCCGCCCGGTAGTGGACGTTGCGCTATTGAGTTTGCGTGTCATGGTTGTCTCCTCAAAGAGTTTTTTTAATACTCACAAGTTATTGTAATAATCCGCTACTGGTTCGACGAAAAAGGCGTCAGGCCGGTTCGCCGGGTCGGCGTTGCGCGAGAATAATAAATATACCGTGATTTTGTATATCTTTTTTGTAACGATTGTAGTCTTGGCTACTACGTTGCAATAACGTGGCCTCGCGCGAGCGGTGCTACGCTCAGAAGCCCAGGCGGTTCAGCATTTTTGGATTGCGCTGCCATTCTTTGGCAGTGCGCACGTGCAGGTCCAAGTACACGTGGTGCCCCACCAGGGCTTCAATCTCCGGGCGGGCCTGAGTGCCGATTTCTTTGAGCCGAGAGCCTTTGCGCCCGATGATGATAGCTTTTTGGCTATCGCGTTCCACAAACAGGTTGACGTGAATCTTCCAGATTTCCCCGTTGCCGGAACGCCCCGGTTGCTTGATAATCTCTTCGACCTGGACCGCGAGGGAGTGCGGCAATTCCTGGCTGAGGCTCTCCAGGGCAGCTTCCCGAATCAGCTCGGAGATCATGGCGGTGTCGTCCTCATCGGTGACCTGGTCGCGCGGGTACAGCGGCGGCGACAGTGGCAGGCGTTGTCCCAGCAGGTCAATCAGCGTTTGCACCTGCGTGCCCTGCCGGGCTGAAATCGGCACAATTTCCGCAAAGTCATAGAGTTGCGAAACGGCCATAAGCTGCTCGGCGACCTGTTTGCGCGAGGCCACGTCAGTTTTGGTGACGACCGCAATAGCTGGGAAGTGCGCGGTTTTCAGTTGGGTGTCCACAATGCGCCGATCGCCTGGGCCGATGGGCTGGTCGGCGGGAACGCAAAAGACTGCTGCGTCGACTTCGGAAAACGCGTCCTCCACCATGTCGTTCAGCCGCTGCCCCAGCAGGGTGCGTGGCCGGTGAATGCCGGGAGTGTCCACCAAGATGAGCTGAAAATCAGGGCGATGCACGATTCCGCGCACCACCCGGCGCGTCGTCTCGGGCCGAGCCGAAGTAATGGCTATCTTGCGCCCCACCATCGCATTTATCAAAGTGGACTTACCCACGTTGGGCCGCCCAATGACGGCGGCGAACCCGGCACGAAAGTCCTCGGGCCAATCACGGGTGAACAGCCCCGCCGACCCCGCCGCCAAGTCTGGCGACCCCTCGTCGCCCGCAGCATCCAACGCATCCATATCCGGAAAATTCACGCTCTCCATTGTGTAAATCCTACTGTGTTTCGAATGTTCTGTCCGTGACCGCTAATCCTCATCCAACACCGGCGGGACAACCCGGACCGAGATGGCCGAAACCTGGCGGCGCCGCCCTTCTGCCTCTACCGCTCGCAGTTCCAGTCCGTCCACCGATGCAAAAGCCCCCACCAGCGGCACCACCCCGACCGCTTTCGTCAACAGGCCACCCACGGTATCCACGTCCTCATCGTCAATCTCGGTGTCCAGCAAATCGTTGAGGTCGACCAGAGGAAACCGCGCCGGAACGATCCAACTGCCATCGGGCTGCAGCTCAGGCTCTTTCTCGGCGTGGTCGTGTTCATCCGAGACTTCCCCGATAACCTCCTCGACCAGGTCCTCCAGGGTAACCAGCCCGGCGATGAGGCCATACTCGTCCACCAGCACCGCCATGTGGTAGCTGTTCTGTTGCATATCCCGCAAGGTGTCGTCGACCAGGTTCATCTCCGGGATGAACTTGGCTTCTCGCATGGCCTGTTCCGCGGTCATCTGGCGCGCGGCAGGATCGGAGTTGACGCGCCGTAATACATCTTTAAGGTATAGGATTCCGCGGATATCGTCGGCATCTTCGCCGATGACCGGCACCCGGGAATAGCTGGAACGGACGAATAAAGTCAACGCCTTGTCCAGGGTTTTTTCGGACTCAATCGTGACCATGTCTACGCGCGGCACCATAACTTCGCGTACCAGGGTTCGCCCCATTTCAAAAACTGACCAAATCATCTCGCGGTCCGCGTCCTCAATAGTGTCCGGCTCCCCCATCTGGTCCACCATTTCACGCAGGTCCTCGGCGACTTCATCGCGAGCTTCCTGGTCAGTCTGGCTCGATGGCCCCCGCGCGGTGCGCAGCAGCATCCCGAACGGTTTGCCTGCGTTCCAGGCCGTCATCAGGAACGGTGCCAGGTAGCGCACCGTCGTGTTCGGGTAGCGCCGCCCCAAACGATTCCACGGCAAAGTCAGTACCACCAGCAAGAACGTCCCCACGGCGACAACCAGAATCGCCACTAACCACCAGCTGAGAGGCAGCTGCGACCCCAACAGCGCCCCACAACCCACCGCCGCGGTCGTCACGAAAGTACGGCAGGCGCGCAAGCTCGCGAGTACCAAACGCCGATTCTCGGCTAACTGAGAAATTTTGCGGGCATGTTTCGCGCCTTCTTCGGCTAAATCTTCCGCCGAGGCGACACTCAGTCGCGACACGGCACCTTCTCCCAGGCTCAGCGGAACCGCCAGCCCGAAAGACACTGTCGCGATGAGCGTGAGGACCGCACCAGCCACGTCAGAAAACTGCATACGTGCCCCTATCCATTCGCCAGGAAATTCAGCAGCAATTTGCGCTGCAAGGTAAACATGGCTTTTTCTTCTTCCGGTTCAGCATGATCGAATCCCAGCAGGTGCAGCAATCCGTGTACCGTCAGCAGCAGCATTTCTTCAATAGGGGCATGTCCGGCATCGCGGGCCTGTTCAGCGGCAATGTCAGGGCACAGCACGATATCCCCCAGCACCCCGGCTTCGCTAGGCATCCCCTCGCGTCCCGGTGTCAACTCGTCCATCGGAAAGCTCAAGACATCGGTGGGTCCCGGCAAATCCATCCACTTTACGTGCAGGTCAGTCATGGTTTTAATATCCACGAACATAATGTTGACCTCGGCGGCGGGAGACACATAGAGCTGTTCCAGGCAATAGGACACCAGGTCGACGAACTCGCTCAGCTCCAGTTCCCACTCGGTTTCATTATTGATTTCCACACTCATGGTTATTCCCTTCCATAACTCTGGGGGCGGCGCGATACGGTTTGGCTTTCGTAGGAATCATAAGCGTTGATGATTTCGCCGACCAGCGAGTGACGCACCACGTCGGCAGCGCTCAAATAGCTGAACGCGATGTCGGGAACATCGCTGAGGATTTCGCTGACTTGCTTCAGCCCGGAGGGCTGCCGGGACGGCAGGTCTATCTGAGTGATGTCGCCAGTCACGACCATCTTGGAGCCAAAGCCCAAGCGGGTCAGGAACATCTTCATCTGTTCGCTGGTCGTGTTTTGTGCCTCGTCCAGGATGATGAAACTGCCGTTCAAGGTGCGTCCGCGCATATACGCCAGGGCGGCGACCTCGATGGTACCGTCGCTCATCATGCGGCTAATGGTGCCGGTATCGAGCATCTCGCGCAGGGCGTCATAGAGCGGGCGCAGGTAAGGGTCGATTTTATCCGTCAAGGTGCCGGGCAGAAATCCCAGAGTTTCTCCCGCTTCAACGGCCGGACGGGTCAAGATGAGTCGGGTCACTTCCCCTTCTAGCAACGCTTTTACGGCACGAGCCATCGCGAGGTAGGTTTTGCCGGTTCCGGCCGGTCCGATTCCGAAAGTGATGGTGTGGGAGTTGATGTCGTTAACGTAGCGGGCTTGGCCCTCCGTTTGGGGACGAATGACTTTTTCGCGGCTGACGAACACAGCCCGATACCGAGAGTCCGCAGCCCGGGTGGGCGGTTCCACCAGCGCGCGAGGGCCGGGGGCATGCCGGTTCGTTTGTAAACCATATTCCGGTATATTTAGTTTTTCGGGGTGCGTCTTGGTAAACAGCGCCCGTATGGCCTGGGCAGCAGGCTCCAGGTCCGGGTCAGGGCCTTGAATGAAAATCTGGTTCCCGGACACCCAAAAGTTGAGAGTGGGGAAGTCATTTTCCCATCGGTGCAGGTTGGCGTCATTCACCCCGAGGACTTCAATCATCGGGATTTCGTCAGGGACCTCAACAGCAGCGCGTTTCTGAGCCATGGTCACCTACTCTCCGTATTCCGCCAAGAGCCCAACCAGGATTGAATGACGGCCAGCGCAGCGGGACCGGCGGAAGAACAGCGCAGTACGGTCGGTCCCAGCAGCGCTGGACGCGCCCCGGCCTCGACGAAAGCCGCCAGCTCGGGTCCCGTAATCCCGCCTTCTGGCCCTACAATGACCACGATTTCCTCCGGGGTTTGCCCCGACTGCGCCAGGGGAACCAGCATATCGGCCAGATGTTCCTCGGCGACCTCGTGCAGGACGAAGACCGCGGCCCCACCGCGCACCATCGCCTCAACCTCAGAGAAAACCGTTTTCACCACCGGACGAGCCCACCGCGCTTCACCACCGCGACGCTCTAAGGAAATGTCCACACCGCTCTCCAGGTACTCCGACACTTCCGCCAGCCTCGCCTGACGCGACTGTTTCATCGCGGAAACCGCTAGGTTTCGCCACTTTTCTCGGCCTTTGGCACGTTTGGGCACGGTATCCCAGCGGGAGACCGAACGCGTGGCCCCCCAGGGGATGACTCGCCACGCCCCCATTTCAACCGCTGATTCCAGCGCTTGCATATCGCGTTTTTCCTTGGCCAACGCCTGAATCAGGGTGATGCGCAGAGCCGGTTGTGAATCCAGCACCGCATCTTCAATAAGCCGCAGCTGCAACCCCGAGTTCGCCGCCGCAATGACTTCCGCCCCGGCACGCCGGCCCAACCCGTCGACGACATCAACAACCTCACCCAACCGCAGCCGCTTGACCGTGGCATGATGCGCCTCCGCGCCGCCTATGGAAACTTCCTCGCCCTCGCGATAACCGTCTAAACCCGTAAAATTCGCGGCCAGTGACCCGCCCGTTTCCCCAGCGGTTTCACCGGAAAACCAAAACGCTTGCCGGGTCATTGCCGACCCTTACGGTGTGCTCCGCCAGTATTGCCAGACGAGCTCTCGGTGGGAACCGGGGATTCCTCGCCGCGCAGCCGTGCCAGTTCGCGGAGCAGCTCGCGTTGACGCTGGTCCAGGCCGGTGGGAACTTCGACATTGAGGTGTACATACAGGTCGCCGCGACCCTGACGGTGCAGTCGACCGACACCCAGACCTTTCATGACGATAACCGACTCGGGCTGAGATCCGGCATCGACATTGATTTTCTTGGTTCCATCGAGGGTTTCCAGAGAAAACTCCATCCCCAGCGCCGCCGCAGTCATAGGAATTCGTAAGGAAGTGTGTAGGTCATCGCCACGCCGCTGCAGGACTTCGTGGGGTAGCTCGTGAATCTCGACATACAAGTCGCCCGCCGAGCCCCCGGCAGGTCCCGCCTCGCCCTCGCCGGACAAGCGAATTCGAGTCCCGTTTTCCACCCCGGTGGGGATTTCCACCTTGATGTTACGCGTGGCGCGCACCCGGCCTTCCCCGGAGCAATCCGCACAAGGGCGCTCGATGATGGTGCCGTGGCCCTTGCAGGTCCCGCACGGGGCGGTCGTCATGACCTGGCCCAGGAAAGACCGCGCCATGCGCTGCACCGAACCGGTCCCGCCGCAGTTAGAACAGGTTTTCGGGCGAGTCCCTACCGCGCAACAGCTGCCTTTGCAGGTCTTGCATTTCACGAAGGTGTTAATTTTAATTTCCCGCTCGGTGCCGAACGTGACGTCTTTTAACTCCACGTCAATCGTGGTCAGGATGTCTTGGCCGCGTCCGCCGCGCGGGGTGGGGCCGCTGGTCGACGATGCGGCGCTAAAGAATTCGTTGAGGATATCGGCAAATCCAAATCCGGCGGCGTTCGCCCCGTTGAATCCGCTGAAGCCGCCCGAGCCGAACCCGGAACCGCCCAGGTCATATTGCTGGCGTTTCTCCGGGTTACCCAGCACGTCATAGGCGGCACTGACTTCTTTGAATTCTTCCTCGTGTTCGGGACCAGCCACGTCAGGGTGCAGTTTGCGCGCCAACTTGCGGTAGGCGTTCTTAATTTCGTCCTGCGTAGCGTTACGGCTCACACCGAGGGTTTCATAGTAGTCGCTCAAGGTTTTTCTTTCCTATTTGTCTCATTTGTCTGGCCGAGTCTCCCGGTCGTTTCCCCGGGTGGCTCTGGATTTACTGGTTTAAGATTCGTGACAGGTACCTCGCTACCGCCCGCACCGAACTCATCGAGCCGGGATAGTCCATCCGGGTGGGTCCGATGACTCCCACATGGGCTTGACCGGCACCGGCCGGAGCGTAGCTGGAGGATACGATGGCGGTTTCTTTCAGCACCTCGTGGCCGGATTCCTCGCCGATAATGACGTTTACCGGCTCGGCTTCGCGCATTTCACCGAATAGTTTCAGCAGTACGACCTGTTCTTCCAACGCTTCCACCAGGGCGGTCAGGGTTTCGGTGAACGCCCCGGAACGCGACAGATTCGCCATTCCCGCCATCACAATCCGTGTCTCGACCGCGCCTTGTTCCAGGGCGGCGGCAATGTTTTGTGCCAAGATGGTGGCGTTTTCCCGCAGGGCTTGATTGCCCACGGTAGCCAGCCATTCCTGCAAAGCCGCCCGTTGCGCAGCAATATCGGACTGGGAAAACACCGCGGTGAGCGGGGTGCCGATAGAACTGAGATCTGACTCGCTGACCTCGTGGGGCAGACTCACCAGAATCTGATCCACCCGTCCGGTTTCGGAAATAATGATGGCCAGCACTTTGCAGTCCGGCCCCGCCCCCAACCGCACCAGTTCCAGGTGCCGCAGCCCGGAGGGGTTGAACGCCGGGAACTCCACAACTGCCGTCTGGTGCGTCATCTGGGCCAAGAGGCGCACGGTGCGTTCCATCACGTCCTCCAGCCCCACCGCGGAGGTAAAGAATTCTGTAATGGCCTTTCTCTCCGGGGCGGAAAGCGGTTTGATAGCCTCGATTTGGTCCACAAAGTAGCGGTATCCCTTGTCGGTGGGGATACGACCCGCAGAAGTGTGGGGCTGGCGAATCAGGCCTTCTTCCTCCAGCTGGGCCATGTCGTTGCGTATAGTCGCGGCGGAAACTCCCAGCGAGTGCCGCTCTACCAGGGACTTTGAGCCGACCGGTTCTTGGGTTTCGACATAGTCGGAAACGATGGCCCGCAGCACCCCGAGACGTCGATTCGCCGCCTTGTCTGCCATCGTTCCTCCTGTTCCTATCCCTGAGATTGCCCAACCGTTAGCTTCCCGACTAACTCGCGTTAGCACTCACAACCTCCGATTGCTAATCTTACCCCGCTTCGGCACAAAACTCCCACCGCACGCCCCAAAAGACCGCAAGCCTCGCGGTTTTCCCCGCGCTTGTCCACACTTGCCTCCTTTGTCCTTGTAAAATCTAAACATGAGCCCAGATTTTTCATCTTCCTCACGTCCTGAACCGAGTGCGTCCCGTCCCGCGGCAAGCCAACAAAACGAAGCGAACCAGGCCCCTTCGGCCAGTTCGTCTGCTGTCAGTTCCGCTGATGCCGGAACCTCATCGCAAAACGTTTGGTTGAACTACACCGGGCTGGCCATGATGGTTCTGTCGGCGCTGGCTGCAGTTTTGGCCATTATTCACGGCGTGACCCGCTGGGCTCATTTGGGAAAGGGCGGGCTGTTTCTGGCTGCCCCGGAAACCTGGTTGAACCATCAGAATTCGCCGGCTTTAAAGCTCATGTTGGCGGTGGAACAGTACGCGGCGGTGCTGGCGGTATGGGCGGCGGTGGCCGCAATTATTGGGGCTTATCTAGCCTGGGGATTGCCCCGCCTGGCTTTTTCGGGCGCGCAGCCCCGATTCAGTGTGCTCCTGGAATCGCTGGCCACGATACTGTTTGCCCTGGTTATCCTGTTCCTCGGCGGTTACGCCTGCTTTGTGTCGGGTGGGCAGCCCCTGATGATTGTCGGGATTCCCCTGGCTATTCAATTCATTCCAATACTGATTTTAGGTCTAACTTTATTGGTCTTGGGGATTCGTTCGCTGGTCCTCCTGCTCAAGGCACTTTCCGATGATTCCGTCAGCTCGCCTTTACCTCGGCCGGTAATGAGCACTCGACCCAGCCAGACAACCCGAACCACCACGAAACCACAGCCTTCGGCACAGACTGCGGCAAAATCTGCAGCAAAGACCGCGGCGAAAACCGCGGGAGCTTCCCGCGGCACGCAACCTGCCCCGCAGCGCTTGAAAGTCACCTCCGTGAAACCGGGGACTACCGGACAACCCACTATCGTCCCCAAAGGAAAAACCCCGCGGAAAGGAGGCACCAAATGACCGGAACTATTGCCGCCCTGATTGTCATCATCCTGGCTGCGGTCCTGCTACTGGCCCGGGTGCCCGTCATTTTTGCCCTCGGCCTGCCGTCTCTGGTCGGCACCCTCATCGTTACCGCAAGCCCTGACTCACTGCTTTCAGCCAGTTTGAGCGTTGTCACGCCCTTCGCTAACTTCAATTTTGTGGGCCTCCTCATCTGGGGCGGTGTGGCCGGAACTCTCATCGAGTCCGGGCTGATGGAGAAGTATTTCACCGCTCTGCACATCGTCTGCGGACGCCAAGTCACCCCGGCTCGGCGCGAGTCTTGGAGCAACTCGATTCAAGGACTGCCGATGACTACGGTGGCCCTGCTGATCACGGCCGGAACTATCGTCTATGCCGACAACCATTTCCTACTGTTCCAGATGCTGCTGGTGCTGATACCGACGGCGTTGCTGGCCGGGAGCGCGGCGGTATTCTCAGCTCCAAAAATCAGCCAGATGACTTTGAAGAAAATGCGTTCCACGGACGGGGAATCCTGGAAGACGACCGCCAAAGCGACCGCGGAGGTCTCGGAGGACGGCTCTACCCGCCGTTCGTCCTCACGCACCCAATCCTTGCGTCAACTCATCTTTCCGATTGTGATGGTTGTGGTGACTTTCTTGCTGCTGCTGATTTCTCCGTGGGGAATCGTGGAGCTGGGCGCTGTGGTCTGGGTTGCGGTACTGGTCGCAGCCTTTTTGAGCGCGCCTCGTCCACACTGGCTACAGGACGCCGGAGTGCGGACGCTGCTGATTGTTGCTTACGTGGCTTCGACCGTGGCCGGAGCCTGGTGGCTGG
This sequence comes from uncultured Mobiluncus sp., assembly GCF_947087965.1. Classification (GTDB taxonomy): domain Bacteria; phylum Actinomycetota; class Actinomycetes; order Actinomycetales; family Actinomycetaceae; genus Mobiluncus. Next base: position 50,604 of record NZ_CAMUES010000008.1, on the reverse strand, counting down.
CGGGGTTCCTGAAAGTCGCCCTGCCGGCTCCCCGCAACTTCCTGGCCGGAGGCGGTGCCTCCATGATGATACTGCTGGCTTTTACCCTGGTTCTGTCCATAGTGGCCGGGGAAATCATTGGTTCCGAAGCGGGGGCGACCCTGGCTGTAGGGGTGACGGCGCCATTCCTGCTGGTGGCTTTTGATGCGGACGTGGCTATGCGAACGGCCTCCGCCATCCTGACTTCCCTGTTGGTGGCCACGGCCATCCTGGGCGGGATTCTGGCCCGCATTTTGCCGCCTCACAACTCGCCGTTCCCGCTCACGCCCTCTCCCCTCACCAAGGACTAAACGCTCGGCTACAACGCGTACTCGCCTACAGTGCACGCTCGGCTACCACAGCCGGGAGCGAACCCGGCACCAACTACCAGCATTCCGGTCTTGTGACCCCTAATGATGGCAAATGCAATCCGGCCGGATGGTTGCCCACCCGGCCGGATAATCTGTCTCATCAGGAGAATGTCGGATTAGGATACGGCATGCTCGCCGCGGTTGGAGAACCCGTGTTTATCAGGTGTGCCAACTCGCTGATGGAACTCACGCCCATCTTATTGAACACGTCCTGCATCGAGTTTCCGGACCTCAGCAGGCTCTGGACATAATCCAGAGAGTTGTTTGTTCCAGCGCTGGCCGGAGTGCGCATCCCAGCAGCCGCCCGGCTCGGAGTACTGTAGCGACGCAAAGCGCTTTGAGCCTTCTGGTTCTCCTTCTCTATTTCGGCCAGAGCATCCCAATCGCCCTTCTTAATGGCTTCGAGTTTCCGTTCTTGCAGCTCGGCCAGTTTCGCCTCCGCAGCCGCCTTCACTTCCTCGCGTTCCTTCAGTGTTCCGGTCACGTTGACGGAATCTGGGTTTTCCAGAGCCGCGCCGTTGACCAGTTCGGCCACCTTCGCGCTGACCGCTCCCGGACCACCAACCACGATGGTCTTATTCGAGCCGTAGCGCCGCAACGCCTGGTAAGAGGACGGAGGCAGTTCTTCGGTCTTGGTCAACACCAAAGCCGCATTTTGATCCACGGCCAAAGCACCACCGGACAAAGCATCCGGGAAGTCCTGACCGGTGACCAGCACCGCCGCGGTCGTTCCCGCCTGCGTACCCGAGGTGAGAGCCGCGGTCTCGTAACGATCCTTGCCCATAATCGGTTTAATATTCACCGACATGGTCGTAGGCCACGGGGTGTTCCGGACGGCATGCACTGCCGGACCACCAACCGCCGTAATCGTCAACGGGCGGGTCTGACCCAACGCCGAGATATAGCCGAAGGTATTCGGATCCAAAGTTTTACCCTTGCTCAACAGCATCAGGGAACCGGTGCGTCCAGCGGCAGCCCCGGCAACCAAAGCATCCGGGAAACCGACACCGTCAGCAATGTACAGGTTCAAAGGCTTCCGGGGGGCAGCACCCACCAGCGGTTCAGTCATCTGGTTTACAGACACAGCGGTGCTAAAGCGATCCGGCCCGGCAATGCGGTGTACCGTCATCCCCGCCTCGTTCAGTTCGAACTCGTCGTAGGGGTTCATCGGCACCTGACCGCCGACCAGATAGATGTTCTTCTTTCCGGAGACCTTCAGCTGATCCAGCAGCGCTGGTTCCAGACCGGTCTTCCACGTGGTCAACAGGACCGGGGCGTGCAGAGCCGCGGCCAGCGGGGTGGCGGACAAGCCGTCAGCATGAACGTTGCCATCCACCAGGACTACCGAGTCGCCGGGGAACTTACCCATCTTCCAGGCGGCAATAGCCGTGAGCACCCGGTCGGAACCATCGGCACGCAGCGTGTTCTTGGACAACGCCCGAGCCAGACGTTCCTTGTCCTGCTCGTCCTTCTTCTTGTCCTTTTCGGACTTGGCCTTCTTGTCCTTTTCTTCAGCCTTCTTCTTGGCTTCTTCAGCGGCCTTCTTCTTATCGGCTTCTGCCTTCTCTAAGGCGGCAGCCTTTTCTTCAGCGGCCTTCTGTTTCGCCAAAGCCTCCTCGTAGGCCTTCTTTTGTTTCTCGGTCATGCCCCAAGTCGGGTCGGGATCTTTATCCTTCGGCACGTTGCCATCCACCACGGCTTGGCCATAGTTCTTAATCTTGTCCAGTGCATTTGTGGCATCTTCCAAGGAACGCAGAATGTCGGTCAAGTTAGCGTAAGCGTTGCTGGCCTTCTTTAACAGGGACTCCATCTTGGCGGCAGTATTTGCGTCAGCCAAGTCATTTTGCACTTCAGCCAGGTTAGCCAAATCAGATTCGGCACCCCCGTAGGACAGCTTGGCGTCGTTGTACTTCTTAACAGCCTCTTTGTAGCCCTTCTTGTCCATTTGGATTTTAACTTCCTGAGGCAGGGACGCATAGAGCTTCTCCAGTTCGTTCCACGACTCTTGCATCTTGCCGTGCTGGGTACGAATCTTGGTTCCCAGGTCAGTCTGTTTCTTCAGGATGTCAATGATTTCCTGCTGCATCTGCTGTTTGTCGGAATCGTTCAGGCTTTCACCCTTTTGCAGCATTTCTGTCATGCGCTTCATATTCCAGATTTGGTAACGCGATTCCAGCATGATGGGTACAGCCTTGTTCAGGTAATCTTTAATCCCCGCTAGGTCACGATCCATCTTTGCATCCGCAGCACCGGGTTTAAGGTAGGAATCCTTCGGATCTACCTTGAGGATTTCCTCCTCCGCGGCACTCAGCTTATCTTCCGGCACTAGGGGCCTGGGATAGTCTGGCGCATCGCAAATAATCTCGGAAGGCTGGGTAGGATTGGGATGGCAATGCGAAGCATTATCAGCTTTGATGTCAGCGTTTTCAGCTACAGCCTTTTCATAGAGATACTTCTTTTTCTTGGCTTCCAGGTATTTGTCCAAGGCAGCTTCGAACGCCTTCTGCTTCGCGGTGTCCTCACCAATCCACTTGTCCTGAGCAGCTTTGACCATGCTGGCGGTATTGGCCAGACCATTCTTGGTAGCGTTTTCAGCATCCAAAATGACCGGATCGAGACCCTTGACAATCTGATCTTCCAGGTCTTTCAACACTTCCCAAGCCGAAGTTTTTGCGTCAGCTTCTTGCTGAGCTACCTTCGTGGCAGCCTGCGCATCTTCGTACTCTTTCTTGGCCTGTTGATCAGCAATATCAACATTGAACAGCTGACGTTTCTTTTCCTCCAGTTTTTTAGCCTTATCTAATTCCTGGTCGGCCAAATTCTTTTCCATTTCAGCTTGCTTGACACGCTGGGTAATCTTGTCCTTTTCGGCCTGGTATGCCGCCCGGTCAGCCACGGAACGCTTGAACAGCATCGACATATCGAGGGTGTCTTCCCCTTCTGTTGATTGACAGTATTGTGACCATGTCATTGGGTCAGTAGCCATGTTCGGGAAATACAGGGGATCGTCTACAGTCGTAAGGCCATAAACCGGGGCGTGCATGGGGTCAGGTGCTGGCGGAACGATTTTGTAAACCCAAGCTGGGTCATTACCCACCGCCTCGTTGTAGCTTTTGACCAAATTGGCTGCGTCGGTCGCTGCTTCAGCCGAGCGCTTATCCAATTTATCCAGAATAGGAGTTCTCTTTGTGGTGGAGTTAAATTCGGTGTCTGCTTTCTTCTTAGCATTTTGGGCAGCTTTATAATCCTTTTCGGCTGCCTCATAAGCCTCTTTAAAAGGCTTAAAATTAGACTCTGCCCTACCCCAAGCAGCTTTCTCTGTCTTGAAAGTGTCTTCCGCCTGCTTCCACGCAGTCCGAGCCGCGCTATAGGCGACCAAAGCGGCCGCCTTTGCAGTGTCATCGATTAAACCCTCATCATAGTCATTCTGAGCTTGAGTCCAGTCTTCCTCAGCTTTTTGCCAAACCAACGCAGCCGCGTCATGTGTTGCTTTGGCTGCTTCATACTTCGTTTTGGCCGTATCATAAGTTGGTTTCTCTTTGTCGTACTTTGCTTTGGCACCATCGGGCGCTAAATACTTGTCTTCTGCCTTTTTAAAGTCGGCTTTAGCTGCGTCGTGAACAGCGGTCTCTACATCGTTGGCCGGAGCGGAGCACAGCATATCCCGCAAGTTTTTGTATTGAGCCGCCAGAGCCGCCTCGGTTTCAGCGTCCTTCGCATTGACCAAAACAGGCGGGGTGTGGTCGCGGAAAATCTGGTCCGCAATGCTTGGTTCACCGGCATCCAGGAACACCGCGTCGCCCGCAGCATCGTAGCCCACCAGGATACCCCGTAGCTTGCCGTCCCCCGTCAGCACGGGCGTACCGAGTTCCTTATTGACTTCTTTTGCCGGACGCCATCCCGCTAGGGCAAAAGCCGGAACCACCCCGTTTTTGTCGTTGATTCCCGGCATATCCAGCTTCGGGATAGTCCTGTTTTGATCCAAGAAAGTCTGCCACGACTGGGGAGAACTGTAGTATCCCTTCCCGCCACCGAGATAGTAGGCGATGCGCAAATCAGAACTGGTGATGTTCTTGGTGAACGAACCCGGATGAGGCACAAAGTCGGTCGATTCCCAACCCACCATGTTCAAGCCATCGCCATCCTTGGCCATGCCCTCAGCTTTCGTCACCGGAGTGATTCCCTCTACCGGACGATCCAGCTGTACCACTGCCAAGCCCAGAGTGGTGGGATTGAACGGTTCGACACGCACGGAGAAATACACGCGCTTATCCGCATTCGTATTGCTCACAGCATCCTTACCGAAGGTAATCCGCGCGGTCTGTTGAGCTAAGGCCTCCATAGTGGAGTTTTTGCGATTAAACACGTCCTTGTACGGGTCATTCGAGAACGAGAAACAGTCGTTCGAGGTCAGCACTTCGTCAGGCTTTGTCAGCACACCTGTACAGCTCCGATACGCCAGGGTGGAAGCTCCTGGGACAGGGACTTGCAATAGGGCCACCGCCTGACCATTTTGACCCAGGTCCTGGGTTTGAAAGTTCCCCCCGCTAATAGCATTGGCCGGGGCGACACCCGTAAAAGCTAAACCAGCCGCAAACAGACCCACAATGCCCGCGCGGCGCATCTTCTTCACAACGTGGCTGTATGTCTCCACTTTATCCTCCTCGAATACCATCCATGGATTCGCGCACTGCCCCTTCCGGACGGGGTCAGCACAGTGTTCCGAACACTCATGTAATTTGTTCGGCTACACACGTCCAATTCTGAGCCTTTTGGCTTCATTTCAGCGAAACCTCGCATACATTCCAGTGATTTTCCATAATTGCAGGTCAGCGCCTCAAAGCGCTGGTCACAGGGTCGCTAACGAGCAAATCTTTTTTTTGCTTTACCAAATCTTGACCACCATGTCCGAACAAATCCTGCCCGCAGCCCCGCTCTCCACCACGCGGTGCTTAGTTTCGCAGGGCCGCTAACGGAACGACCATCACCCCACCCGCCCGAGTGTACATGACCTCTCCATACAGAGTTTTTCGCTAGTTTTATCCATAGTTTTTCGCTAGTTTTATCCATAGTTTTTCGCCAGTTTTATCCAGAGTTTTTCACCGGACGCGGCGAGGATGTTCAGGCGCCCGCACCCCGCCAGACACTATAAGACCACGTCAACCGGTCTTTGGCGCCCCTTTGCGCCTGGTACTTAACCCGAACTTCCCACTTAACGTAACACTTGGGGAAGTTAAGTGGGATGTTAAGTGGGAAGTTCGACTGCGGTGTGTCGCGAACGTTCACAGCCGGGCCGCCCTCTATGACACCCCCGCCAGGCGTTGAATGACCGTGTCGGCCAGCAGTCGGCCGCGCCGGGTCAGCACCGCTCGACCCGCGCCGCTGGCCGAAGTATAGGGTAGCAGCGCGTCGTCCAGCAAGCCTTCCCCAGCTAACTCGTGCACCTCACGAAGCAGCGCCGCCGCGTCGACCCCGAACTCTCGGGCATATTCACCCAAGTCCAGGCCCTGACGCAGGCGCAGATTCAGCAGGAGTTTTTCCAGGCGGGCGCTTTCGCCGGTGATGATTTCCTGGCCGTCAACAGGCCGGTGGCCCGCCTGCAGGGACTGCATCCACTTCGCGGGGTGTCGCAGGTTCCAAAATCGCGTGCTGCCCAGGTGGGAGTGGGCGCCGGGCCCGAAACCGTACCAATCTTGGTCACGCCAATAGGCCAGGTTGTGACGGCATTCGTGGCCCGGGCGCGCCCAGTTGGAAATCTCGTACCATTCCAGGCCCGCCGCGCTGAGCGTCTCATCAGCCAACTCGTATTTATCCGCTTGATCGTCGGGGTCTACCGGGGCAATTTCACCCTGCGCGAGGGCGCGTCCCAGCGCGGTGCCCGGCTCGATAACCAGGGCGTAGCAGGACACGTGGTCCACCCCTAGCTCCAGTGCGGCATCCAGAGACGCCCACCAATCCGCCAAGCTCTCTGTCGGCGTGCCATAGATGAGGTCCACGCTGACCTCGAGCCCTTGCGCACGCGCCGCCCGCACGCCTGCCACCAGGTGCTTTTGCTGATGCGTCCGGTCCAAAGTCGCCAACACGGCGGGAATGGCCGACTGCATTCCAAAAGACACCCGCGTAAAACCGCCCGCCGCCAGGGCTTCTAAATACTGCGGCGTCACCGTGTCGGGGTTTGCCTCGGTCGTTACTTCCGCCTCGGGTGCCAGCCCGAAAGCCTCGCTCAGGCCGCGCAAGACTCGGACCAAATCGGTAGCCGGTAAGACTGTTGGGGTTCCCCCGCCAAAGAACACGCTGGTCAGGGCGCGACCGTCCTGGTTAACAGCACCAACACCACCGACACCACCGGGGCCGACGCCACCGACACCGCCCTTGTGACCCCCGTCCTGGTGACCCAAGTCCCGGCGCACTGCCTCAGCGCCGGAACAATCCGGCGCATACAGGCCGACTTCACGGAGCAACGCCGCAGCGTAGCCCTCCACGCCGGGCCCCAGCGACAGGTTCGAGTACGTATTGAAATCGCAATAGCCGCAACGCCGCAGGCAGTACGGCACATGCACGTAAGCACAGAGCGTGCGCGGCGAACTCATCAGGCTTCGTCCGCCCCATACCACGGCTCGCTGGGCGTAAATCCGGACTCGGCGGGCTTCTCCGTGGCGCTAACCCGCCCCAAACGGGCCGTCACCTGGAACGACGCCGCCTGTTCACGTTCTTCCGCCGAGCCGCGCGCCAGGCGCACCACACACAAATCATGCACGTCACGGCCTTCTCGGGCGGCCCGGCGCTCGAACGCCGTCACCACCCGACCGTCGAAACGTGGCGCAAAACCGCCGCGCTGGCCCCGTGGATCGTTGACATCGGGACGCTGGCCAACGTGCGGGTTAGACAATCCGAGGGTGGACTCAACCACGTCACGCTGCTGCCAAGCGTAGTCGTCCCAATCGGTCGCCAGGCGCCACCGCCCCCCGTCTTCCAGCAGCCGGGCGACGATGGCCGCAAACTCCGGCGCCACCAGACGCCGCTTGTGATGGCGAGTTTTCGGCCACGGGTCAGCGAAAAACGTCCACATCTCGTGTACCGTCGCCTCACCCAGCAGAATGGGCAGAGCTTGCAGGGCGTCGACGTCCGCGACTTTCAGATTGGGCAAGCCGTCGTAGTTGCGCACGGCGGAGGACACGATTTTCGCCACCCCCGGCAGCCACACTTCAAATCCCAAGTAATTATTTTCCGGGTGCAGCGCGGCAGCGTGAGTGATTTGCTCACCGTTACCGCAGCCGACCTCGACAATGAGTGGAGCTTCGCGGCCAAACACGAAGCGGGGGTCCAAGCGCTCCCCCTCGGCCGCCATCGTCGGCCCTGCCCCGCGTTTCACGTCCAACAGGTAGGCGTCTTTGTACTTTTCAAACGTCTGTTCCAGAGTTTGGCCCATGCGGTCCCCGCGCCGAGCAAAGGTTCTGACCCGCGGGTAAGGCCGCTGGCGGTCAGGAGTTTCGTCGTTCCCACCGGACTGGGCGTCGGCTCGAATCGTTTTGCCCATTATTTTTTCGGCTCCTCGTTGGAAAGCGCGGCGATGAAGGCCTCTTGGGGAACCTCAACACGCCCGATGGCTTTCATGCGTTTCTTGCCGGCCTTTTGCTTTTCCAGCAGTTTGCGTTTCCGGCTGATGTCGCCGCCGTAGCACTTGGCGAGCATGTCTTTGCGCAGCGCCCGAATGTTTTCCCGGGCGATGATGCGAGTGCCGATAGCGGCCTGGATAGGCACCTCGAACTGTTGGCGCGGAATGAGTTTGCGCAGCTTCGTCGCCATCGCGGTCCCGTAACTGTAGGCATTGTCCTTGTGAACAATGGCGGAAAACGCGTCAACCTGTTCCCCGTTCAGCAAAATGTCCACCCGCACCAGGTCGGCCGGAGCCGTCCCGTCCAGGTGGTAATCCAGCGAGGCGTAACCTTTGGTGCGGGACTTCAGCTGATCAAAGAAGTCGTAAACAATCTCGCCCAGCGGCAGGGTGTAGTGCAGTTCCACCCGATCCGAGCTCAGGTACTCCATATTCTTCATGGCGCCGCGCCGATCCTGGCACAGTTCCATGACCGGACCGACAAAGTCCGAGGGCGTCAGGATGGTCGCGGCCACCACCGGCTCGCGCACTTCCTTAATCTTTCCTTCGGGGAACTCAGAAGGGTTCATGACGTGAGTTTCCGTGCCGTCTTCCGCCACCACCACGTATTCCACGTTCGGGGCGGTAGAAATCAGCACCAGATCAAACTCGCGTTCCAGACGCTCGCGAATAATCTCGAGGTGCAGCAAACCCAAGAAACCGCAACGGAAACCCGACCCCAGGGCGGCCGATGATTCCGGTTCAAAAGTCAACGACGCATCGTTGAGCTTCAGCTTGTCCAGCGCGTCACGCAACACCGGGAAATCGGTTCCGTCAATCGGGTACAGCCCCGAAAACACCATCGGCATCGGGTCGCGGTAGCCCGGCAAAGGTTCGCGAGCGCCCTTTTCCGCAGAAGTGACGGTGTCGCCCACGCGGGATTGGCGCACGTCTTTCACCCCGGTAATGAGGTAGCCGACTTCGCCCGCCCCGATACCTTTTGTGGGAATCGGATCCGGGCTGATGACGCCGAGTTCCAGCAGTTCGTGGGTGGTGCCGGTGGACATCATGTTGATTTTCTGGCGGGCATTGAGCGTTCCGTCCATGACGCGCACGTAGGTCACGACCCCGCGATACGTGTCATAAACCGAGTCAAAAATAAGTGCGCGGGTCGGGGCGTCGGGTTGTCCGGAGGGCGGCGGGACCTGGGAGACGATTTCGTCCAGCAGAGCCTGTACGCCCTCCCCGGTCTTACCCGAGACCTGCAAGCAGTCCTCGGGCTGGCACCCGATGAGGTTCGCCAGTTCTTCGGCGTGCTTTTCCGGCATCGCGCCGGGCAGGTCAATCTTGTTCAGCACCGGGATAATGGTCAAGTCCCCCTCCAAGGCCAGGTAGAGGTTCGCCAGGGTTTGCGCCTCGATGCCTTGGGAGGCGTCCACCAGCAGGACCGCCCCTTCACAAGCCGCGAGCGAACGCGAGACTTCATAGGTAAAGTCCACGTGACCTGGGGTGTCAATCATGTTTAGGGCGTAGGCTGTGTCGCCTACCTGCCAGGGCATCCGCACGGCTTGGGATTTAATGGTGATGCCGCGTTCGCGTTCAATGTCCATCCGGTCCAGGTATTGGGCACGCATCTCACGGTCCGATACGACACCGGTTAGCTGCAGCATCCGATCCGCCAGCGTCGACTTGCCGTGGTCAATGTGGGCGATAATCGAAAAGTTACGAATCAGGGACGGGTCGGTGGCGGCGGGCGCAATCGACTGTGACAGGGCATCACCAGGAATGGGCATGGACTTCCTTATCTTTCTCGCTAGACATTCCATTTTGTCATTTTTCCCCCGTTTGCCCAATCTTTAGCGGGCTGTAAGGGGCTGGGTCTCCCGCCACGAAGTTTACCGGAGGACTTTCGCGCACAAGTTTCGGCAATCGCCCTGGCTGTTGCCCGGTGCGGCGTTCCTCCGGTCAGGAATAATTTGGGCCTGCCGGACTATTGCGCAGAGACGCGGAATCTGTTACCTTGAAACATCTCTAATCTCGCCGCAGAGATTGTTCGCTGACCCCGACGCGTTAGCCACTTCTTAGCTGCAGGTCACCGGGTTTTCCCAGAGCCACGGGAACGCCGGTTTTATCACACCAGCCAGGATATATCCCGCATCTTCACCACTCGTTATCTATGTCGGGCGATGCACCCGCCATACTCAAAGTCTAGGGGGAATCCATGTCAAAGCTGTCTTCCAAACCATTTATCGCGATTTTATTAGTCCTTGCTTTGCCGTTTGTTTTGTCGGGGTGTTCCCAGCGCGATTCTGCTCCGAGTGATGCGGCAGCTCCCAAGTTGTCCATTTCCGACATTAAACAGGAAGTTCAAGAAAGTTGGATGCCTACCCAATTCCTGGCGCAGGCATCATTCCGTTCGGATAAGCACCTGGATTTGAAGCCTGTCAAGGAGGAGTCCTCTTATCGCCAGATTGCTTTTCGGTGTGCACAAGACTCGCCCTCCCCGGTTTCTATTTGGCTTCGGCACGACAGCGAATTACGTCGGCTAGCGGAAATCGGGGCCTGCGATTCAGATGCGGAGCTTCAGACAGTGGGACTTTCGACCTCGCTATTTCCCCAGGCAGAACAAGCGCTGTTCATCGCCAACGATGACACGCGCATCGCCGCGGTTATTTTTGAAACCAACCAAGAAACGCCCTTGTGAACGTGTCCCGTATCGGTGTGCAGACACCGGAAATCAGCACGAAACATCTAGATGATGAGCGGCATCACGAACGTGGGACGTAGCCTGAATCCGTTAGCTCATCGTTCTCAGCACCGATTTGCGGATGAGGCGCAAAATGGCGTAGGATATTTCCTTGTGTGTCGCCAAAACCGGCGAAAATCAATACTTTTGAGGGAAGAACATTGGCAAATATTAAGTCTCAGATAAAGCGGATTCGCACCAACGAAAAGGCGCGCCAGCGCAACTTGGCCGTGCGCTCCGAGCTAAAGACCCTGGTGCGCAAGACCCGCGAGGCTATCGAGGCCGGGGATAAGGCCGCAGCCGAGGCCAACTTGAAGGTGGCTACCCGTCACCTTGACGTGGCAGCTTCCAAGGGTGTCATCCACAAGAACCAGGCGGCTCAGCGCAAATCTAAGCTGGCCACCCGCGTTGCTGCCATGCAGTAACCGGTTTCTCTAAGCTATTTGAAAACGTCCACCTTTTGGTGGACGTTTTCTTTTTGCCCACAACAGCGCACAAACTAATCGGTTTAAGTCGCGTATATCATTCTGGTCTAAACTGGATACGTTGATTGTCGGAAAGAAGAGGAATAATGGCTGAAAACACCCCGGAAACCCCAGACACCCCGCAATACCGCTACACGGCTGAGATGGCGGGGGACCTGGAAGCAAAATGGCAACGGATTTGGGACGAAACCGGCGCATTTAACGCTGATAACCCCAGCGGCCCCCTGGCCGGCGACCTGGCAAAACGCGAAAAATACTTCATCCTCGACATGTTCCCTTACCCCTCCGGCAAAGGCCTGCACGTGGGACACCCGCTGGGCTATATCGCCACCGACGTGGTGGCCCGCTACCAGCGCGCCCAGGGCAAGAACGTGCTCTACACCATGGGTTACGATGCGTTCGGCCTGCCCGCCGAACAATACGCCCTGCAAACCGGCCAGCACCCAGCCATCACCACGCATGACAATATCGCCAACATGAGCAAACAGCTGGCCCGCATTGGCTTGTCCCACGACCGGCGGCGCTCTTTCGCCACGACCGACCCGGACTATTTCAAGTGGACCCAGTGGATTTTCCTGCAAATTTTCAACTCCTGGTATGACCCCGAAGCTCCGCGCCGCGACGGCTCCGGAAAGGGCGCGGCCCGGCCGATTACCACCCTTGTGAAACAGTACGAGGACGGCACCCGCCCCACCCCGGACGGGCGGGCTTGGGCCGAGCTTTCCGCAGTGGAACAGGCGGAACTCATTGATGCCGAGCGCCTAGCTTACGTGGCTTACGCGCCAGTGAACTGGGCGCCGGGCTTGGGCACGGTGCTGGCGGATGAAGAAGTCACCGCCGAGGGGCGTTCCGAACGCGGCAACTTCCCCGTGTTTAAGACGAAACTGCGCCAGTGGATGATGCGCATCACCCGCTACGCGGATCGGCTAGATGCCGACCTGGCCACGATTGACTGGCCCGATAAGGTCCGCACCATGCAGCACAACTGGATTGGCAAGTCTTTCGGCGCCACCGTAAACTTCCAGGTCGAGGCTGGTCAAGGGCCGCAGCCACAGACTTTGCAGGTCTTCACAACCCGGCCCGACACCTTGTTCGGCGCGACTTTCATGGTCATTTCTCCGGAACACCCGCTGGTGGGTGCCGAGGACTGCGCGGACGCGGAATTGCAGGTGCCGGATGCTTGGCCGGAGGGGACCCGCCCGGAGTGGACCGGCGGTTACGCGACCCCGCGCGCAGCGGTGGCGGCCTACCGGGCGCAAGCCAGCGCAAAGAGCGACAGCGAACGGACTGCGGAAACCGACTTCACCGAAAAGACCGGCGTGTTTACCGGCATTTTTGGGACGAATCCGGTCAATAGTTCCCTGGTGCCGATTTTCGTGGCGGATTACGTTTTGATGGGGTACGGCACCGGCGCGATTATGGCCGTGCCCGCCCACGATGAGCGCGATCACGCCTTCGCCAAAAAGTTCAACCTGGACATTATCCAAACTATTTCCGGCCCGGACGGCCTGGATGTACAGACGGAACCCTGGACCGGCGACGGCGTCATCGAAAACTCCGCCAACAGCGAAATCAGCCTGAACGGCCTGGGCAAGGCCGAGGCTATCGCAAAAATCAGCGACTGGCTGGCGAAAACCGGGCGGGGCGAAAAGACCGTGACCTACCGCCTGCGTGACTGGCTGTTTTCCCGGCAACGCTACTGGGGCGAGCCTTTCCCCGTGGTTTACGGCTCTGACGGGCGGGTTCACGCCCTGCCGGAAGAGATGCTGCCCTTGGAGCTGCCCGAAGTGTCGGACTTCCGGCCCCGGACTTTTGACCCCGATGATTCCCACTCCACCCCGGAGTCCCCGCTGGGCCGCGCTACGGACTGGATGACTGTCGAACTGGACCTGGGCGAAGGCAAGCAGACCTACACTCGTGACCAAAACACCATGCCGAACTGGGCGGGCTCGTGCTGGTACGAGCTGCGCTACACCGACCCGGACAACTCCACGGCTTTTGCCAGCCCCGACAACGAAGCCTACTGGATGGGTCCGCGTCCCGAGGCGGGCAACCTCAGCGGCGGCACGGATTTGTACGTGGGCGGCGTGGAGCACGCGGTGCTGCACCTGCTGTACGCGCGTTTTTGGCACAAGGTCCTCTATGACTTGGGGTATGTGTCCAGTTCAGAGCCGTTCCATCGCCTGTTCAACCAGGGCATGATTGAGGCTTACGCCTACACGGATTCGCGCGGGCAATACGTCCCGGCCGACGAAGTGGAGGGCAGCGAAGATGACGGCTTTACCTGGCAGGGCCAGCCCGTCAACCGCGAGTTCGGCAAGATGGGCAAGTCGCTAAAGAACATCGTCACCCCTGATCAGATGTGTGCGGATTACGGCGCGGACACGTTCCGGGTCTACGAGATGTCGATGGGGCCGCTAGATATGTCCCGTCCGTGGGACACTCGCGCGGTGGTCGGCTCTCAGCGTTTCCTGCAGCGGCTGTGGCGCAATATCGTCGATGAAAACACCGGCGCGCTCACCGTGACCGATGACGCCCCGGATTTGGCGACCGCGAAAGTGCTGGCTCGCACCATTCACGATGTCACCGTGGAGTATGACAATCTGCGCGTGAACACGGCTATCGCCAAGATGATTGTGTTGAACAATCACTTGACCGGGTTGCCCAGGGTGCCGCGCGAGGCCGCAGAAGCGCTGGTCGTGATGGTTGCCCCCATCGCTCCACACATTGCGGAGGAACTGTGGGAGCGCTTGGGTCACAAGGGCGGAATCGCCCGTGCCACGTTCCCAGTCGTTACCGATGAGTCGCTGTTGGCTGCCGAGGAGGTCACTTGCGTGGTCCAGGTGGCAGGCAAGGTGCGCGCGAAAGTTTCGGTGGACCCCGAGATTTCCGAGGTGGATTTGCAGGCAAAAGTCCTGGCGGAACCGGCCGTGGTGAAGTTGCTGGACGGGCGCGAACCAAAGCGAGTCATCGTGCGCGCCCCGAAACTCGTGTCCCTGGTTTTGTAGGATTTGTCAGTACAAAAAATTCGCTAGATTACGGGATTTCAACGGTTTCCGGCTTGCAAACTTAGGTATACCTAACTTAGGCTATACCCATGAAGAGAATTAAAAACAAGCAAATTAGAGAAACCTTGACTGTAGCTGCGATTTTGTGCCTGGGAGCCTCTCTCGGTGCGTGCAGCGGGACATCCAGCGCCAGCTCGGATTCGGCCACACAAGGCAAGCCCCTGGTCCTCACCACATTTACCGTGTTGCAGGACATGGCTCAAAACGTTGCCGGAGACCACATGGAAGTCCGCTCTATCACCAAACCTGGGGCGGAAATCCACGATTATCAACCCACGCCCTCGGACTTAAAGTCGGCGCAGAAAGCGAAATTGATTTTAAATAACGGGCTGGATTTGGAACGCTGGTTCACGAAGTTTACCGCCGACCTGGATGCCAAAAAGGTCAACGTTTCGCAGGGCGTGGAGCCTATTCCGATAACCGAAGGCGACTACAAGGGTAAGCCCAATCCCCACGCTTGGATGAGCCCGAAAAACGGTGCCCTCTACGTGAAAAATATGGCAAAAGCCTTCTGCGATTTAGATGCCCAGAACTGCTCCGAGTACCAGGAAAATGCCGAACAGTATGGCGCCAAGATTGAAAAAGTCGGCGAGGACATCACCTCCACTCTTTCTCATCTCGACCCGTCACAACGCACTTTGGTCAGCTGTGAGGGAGCTTTCTCGTATTTGACTCGGGACTATAACCTAAACGAGAAATTCCTGTGGGGCGTAAATGCCGAAGGAGCCCTCACTCCCTCTCGCGTAGCGGAAGTGGAAGACTACGTGAAGCGAAACCACGTTCCCGCAGTATTCTGCGAGTCCACCGTGGGAGACAAGATGCGACCCGTTGTGGAAGCTACGGGGGCGAAATTTGGTGGGGAATTGTATGTTGATTCCTTGTCAGACGCAGATGGAGACGTTCCGACCTATCTGGATCTGTTGCGCTACGACGCAGATCTGATTACCCAAGGGTTGACTCAGAAATGAGTGACACTCTCGACAACCACGTAGCGCCAGGCGGGTCTGAAACTGAGTCCAGCTCAAAATCAGCCCCACCTATATTAGAAGTCTCAGATTTGCATGTTTGTTACGGGGCTAATGTGGCACTGGAAGGTGCCAGTTTAACCGTGCCGCGCGGTCAAATTTGTGGTCTGGTAGGGATGAACGGATCGGGGAAATCGACACTGTTCAAAGCCATCACCAACAGCGTTTCGTATCAAAAGGGCAGCATTAAAGTTGCCGGAATTGACGCAAACCAAGCCCGGAAACAGCGACTGATTGGTTATGTTGCACAAAACGAGGAAATCGATTGGGACTTCCCGGTTAACGTAAACCAAGTCGTCATGATGGGGCGATATGGATTTATGGGACCGACCCGTCGTCCCAAATCTGCAGATCTGGCAGCGGTGCAATCCGCGTTAGAAATGGTGGAATTGCAAGATTTGCAACAGCGCCAAATTGGAGCGTTGAGCGGCGGTCAAAAGAAAAGGGTGTTTATCGCGCGCGCAATTGCCCAAGGCGCACCGCTCCTGCTCCTCGATGAACCGTTTGCCGGAGTAGACAAATACTCAGAAACCAATATCGTTGATTTACTGCGAAAAATTTCTGCAAAAGGGACCACTGTGGTGGTTTCAACCCATGATTTGGCTTCTTTGGAAAAGCTCTGCGATGAGGTGGTTTTGTTATATCGCCGCGTGGTTTATCAAGGCAATCCTGCTGGAGCCTTGGACCCACAGAATCTCGCGAAAGCGTTTGGATTAAATCCCGCCGCGTCGGGAGGTGGACAGTGAATTTTTATGAAATCTTTATCGAAATGTGGACACAGCAGTTTATGCTCCGCGGCATTATTGTCACCGGAGTCGCGGCGGCGGTTTGCGCCGTGTTGTCCTGCTGGCTGGTCCTGATTGGCTGGTCACTGTTAGGTGACGCCCTGTCGCACGCAATTCTTCCCGGAATCGTCGTGTCCTACCTGTTGGGAGCACCTTTTGCAATAGGTGCCCTCGTGGCAGCTTTGCTGGTGGTGGGATTGATTGGCGCAGTGCGGGGGCGCGGACGGGTCAAGGAAGACACAGCTATTGGGGTGGTATTCACAACTATGTTTGCCTCCGGCCTGGTCCTAATCAGCCTGTTCCCCAGTCATATCGATTTGCACCATATTTTGTTTGGCGACATGCTCGGTATCACCAGGGCCGATATGTGGCAGGTCTTGATATTGAGTCCACTCGCTCTGGTGCTGTTGTTATACAAAAAGCGGGATTTGGTGCTGTATGCCTTCGACAAGACTCATGCCCACACTATCGGCATTTCTACAAGCTGGTTGGCGACTTTGTTGCTGGTAGCTCTCTCTTTGACGGTCGTGGTGGCGATGCAGGCAGTGGGCGCAATCCTCATCGTGGCACTGGTGATTACCCCTGGCGCGACTGCCCGACTGCTCACAAACCGGTTCAACGCTATGTTATGGATAGCTCCTTTGCTTTCCGTATCCTGCGTCGTGCTGGGGGCCTATATTTCCTACTGGTTCGACACGGCTTCAGGAGCCACAGTCGTGCTGCTTGAGGGAGTATTGTTCCTGATTGTTTGGCTGGTTGATTTGCTTCGGCAACAGCGGTTACAGCGCTATCATGGCGCGCAGACTGCCGCCCCCAGCCCTGACCCGGAACCGCAAAACAGGTTGCTTCTTGAGACAACCCCCTACGGCAAAGTGAGGTAACGCAATACTGCCTTGGCGCTGCCCTTGTTGAGGTCGCCTGTTTGCGCCAACTGGCCCAATCCAGACCCGAAAACAAACATATCACCACTGGTGGCAGCATCTTTCAAGGGCGGGGCAACGCCTTCCCAGAGGAATTTTCCGTCAACGATTCCGTAGCTCAACAGCCCGCCGTTACCTTCGGTGAACACGGCTTTTGTCCCGTCAGACGCCAGCGGAGCCCCCGGAGCTTTCAGATTGATGGCCACGCCGTCCCCGGTAGTCCAGGTTTGAGCCGCGCAACCAGGCCAGGACGCACAAGTTTCCCCGGTCGCACCCAGGAAATACGTCCGGTCGGGCATTAGGACGGGAACTTTCCCGGATTTCAAGGCGGCCAGAGCACTGTCCGTATCCAGCCGCAGCCCGGCGCGCAGTTGGTCGTGCAGGGCTTGAGCGGCTACAGAGGGGCACTGGCCCTCCCCCACTACACCACCGTCAGAACCGTGAATTTGCCAATGAACCTCAGCGGCGCTTTGCGGGTCAGCGGAGGCAAAAAAACCGGCTTCCAACATGGAAATCTGGGGGGCAGACCCCAGTTTCGAGGTGTCGAGAGAACCGATTTTCATGTTGATGATTTGGGAATAGCTCCAGGTATTTTGCCGGTTAGACCCGTCTTGATTGGAAGTAGTCACCCCGAGCAAAGTCACTGACCCCCGAGTTTGCGCCAGCAGAGGCTGGGCGGCCTGGGCGTTTGGCACCATGAGCGGGAACTTGCCTTTCCACGCAAAGTTCGGCGTGACGTACACCGCCTGTACCCCAGCCGAATTGCCTTCCGCAACCGCAATAGGAACCACCAGGAACTGGTCAAAAATCGCCCCTAACACGTGCTCTCCGGTCGCTAAATCCCAAATACCCTGTGGCAAGTCCCCTACCGCAACATTGCCGCTGGGGTCGATACGCACCACCTTTTTCGCGGCGTCCGATTCGCAGGTAATCGAGCTCTGCCACAGCTGTTTCAGGCAATAGTCCAGGGGCAGGTCATCGTAGGTTTTCGACCATTTCGCGGTGCCGGTCGTTTCGTCTATCAGCGCAATAGCCTGGGTTTGAGCCTTGCCATCAGTGCCTTTCACCAGCACAAGCTTTTCGTTTTCGGCCAGTTTAGCGGTCACGCCGGTAGCGGCGTCCTGGGCCGCCAAAGAGTCTTGGGAATCGGCGTAGTCCCACACCTGTACCGTGCGCGGATCCTTCATTTTTGCGGGCATGGCCAGGGTCCAGGCTTCTTTCAACGGGGCGACCGTGGTGATTTTCTTCACTTCCGCGTTGCTGCGAATCCGGGCGGTATCACCAAGCCACTGTGTCGTGGCGGTCACCAACACCACCACCGCCAGGGCCAGAATGACCGCGCCGATGATGCGTTCGACCAAGCGGGGCTGGCGCACCGCGGCCGCAGAATCGCTTAAATCCGGTTTCTGTTTTTTCACTGCTTCAGTTTATCCCGGCTATAGCAACGAAAAACTGCCTTTCGAGAAGTTTTCCACAGGGGCGGGTAATTCCAGGTTTTCCACAGGTAAAACATTTTCGACTTTCCGCACCGGTGGGTCGCGATTAGTTTCACAAGCAAGGGGCGGACAGTTCCCGGCACGATAGAGGAGGTAGCCAGGATGCTAAATAAGTTTGGACAAACGGACCGCGACCGGCTCACTGCCAGTGTTTTTGAGCGGGCCAGAGCCGCGGGTGTGGGCTATCTGGACGATGCCGAGCCTGATTACCGAACCGCGCGCCGTCCTGCGCCGACCCCCGATTTTGGCGCGGATGGGAACCCACCGACTCGCGGTAACCTGGCTGGGCGGGCTGAGGACCTGGTACAGGGCATTGAAAGCAGTCTCCAAGTCAGACCCGTGGCCGAGCGCGAACAGCGGTTACGCCTGGCGCCCAGCCCGCGAGTAGCGACTTTAATTGCGGCGTTTATGCTGGTAAGCGGGCTTTTGGTAGTGGGTTGGCAGGTGTTTGCCGCCCCGCCCACACCACCTCCCGACGGGGTGCTGTCCGGGGACGCCACAGGGAAAACGGATTCCAAAACGGGCAGTTCCGCAGGTCCGGGTGCCGCGCTGGCAGCCGCTGAGGGGAAAGACGGCAATACCGCGGCAGGCAAGGCCGGTGCTTCGCCCTCACCGGGGGCCGCCCCGCAGCTGTTTCTGCCCGGTGCAAACGGCGCCGAAGTCGTAGTTCACGTGGCCGGAGCGGTAAGCCATCCCGGAGTGGTTCACCTGGCGGATCCGTCTCGCGTGGCCGATGCTCTGGAAGCGGCGGGCGGAGCCCTGCCCGAAGGGGATCTGAGCACCCTGAACCTGGCCCGTCCTCTCACGGATGGAGAAATGATTTATGTGGCTCGACCTGGGGAAACTCCCCCGCCGAGCGCGGGGGGAAACACGGGTAACGCTCCGGGCTTGGGCACAAAGTCAGCGGGGGCTGATGGCGAAAAAGTGAACCTGAACACCGCGGACTTGGGCACTTTGCAGACCCTTTCCGGCATCGGCCCGGCCCTGGCCCAACGCATTGTGGATTACCGCGAGTCCAACGGGCGTTTCGCTTCGGTGGATCAGCTCGATGAAGTCAGCGGGATTGGCCCGTCGCTGATGGCGCGCCTGCGCGACCACGTGTGCGTGTGAGGATTCGTGATGACTGCGCAGGGCGAAACCGCGTTCATTGTCCGGCGGCTGCGTACCGATCGGGACTATCGCCCCGCCCCGCTGGATTTGCGCCTGGCGATTCCGGCGGTGAGCCTGTGGGTAGCACTGTTGGCGGCGGGAAACCGCGGGGAGGGCGTCGCGCTGGTGGTGAGCGTTGGATTCGCCCTGGTCGCGGCCCTAGCGGGAGGTGCGCTGGGGTGGTTGCACCGGTCACAAGCCCGTAGGGACAGGCGTGGCACGCTCACGCCCATCCGCGTGGGGAAACGTAACGTTGAAATGCCTGGTTGCGCGGTGAATCGCTACCCGGAAATGCCAGGCCGAGCAGGGAAAGCTGGCGCGGTCATGCCCGCCCGCCGGCGCCACCGCCTGTTTCCGCGCGGCTCCGGGCTGGCTACACTTATGATCACCGCCCTGGTCATTGCCATCGTTTTTGGGACGCTGGCACTGCGTCTGGAGCTAGATTCACGCGATAACCTAGCGGTCATTGGCGCTCACCCGACCGCCCGTTTTGACGTGAAAGCCCAGGTCGTCTCCACTCCGAAACTGAGCTGGAGGGACAGTTACCGCGTTGACCTCAAAGTGACCCGCCTGACTTGGCACGGCTCAACCTACCCCACCCACGCCCTGCTGCAGGTCAAAGGGGCTGGCTGGGAGGGTATCCCCCTCGGTTCGTGGGTACGTCTGCGCACCGGCCTGGCCAGTCGGGACCTTTCCACCCAATACCTGGGCTATGCGAAGTCTCCGACCGGTCCTGAAATTATCGGACCTCCGACCGGGCGTTTTGTGTTTGTCAATGCGGTGCGCCAGCGCCTGCGCGAGGCCACGGCGGAGCTTTCGGAATCAACGGCGGGAATGATTATGGCGATGAGCCTGGGGCTGACCGCCGTCCAAGACCCCCTGGACCGCGAATCTATGCAGGTAGCAGGCTTATCACACCTGACTGCCGTGTCTGGAATGCATCTCAGCGTGGTGCTGGCCGTGGCGCTGGGGCTAACCGCTCGGAAACGCCGCGGGGTGCAAGTCGTAGTGGCAGCGGGAATTATGGGAATCTTCCTGGCCATGCTGGAAGGCTCCGCCTCCGTCACCCGCGCGGCGGCAATGGGGTCGTTGACGCTGGTAGGACTGTGGATATCCCGTCCGTCCCGCTCGCTGTCCTCCCTGTCTGCGGCCATCATCGGAATGCTGTTGGTGCAGCCGTTCCAAGCGACGTCCTGGGGCTTTGCCCTGTCGGTAGTGGCGACCGGCGCCATCGTGACCGGCGGGCCTTACTTGGCGGCCTGGTGCGCACGGTTCTTGCCGCGCCTGATTGCTCTGCCGCTGGCTGTTTCCCTCAGTGCGCAGCTGGCTTGTGCGCCACTAATGCTGGTCATGCGCGGGAAGTTGCAGGTTTATTCCCTCCCCGCGAACCTGTTGACCGGAGGGGTTTCCTCTATAGTAACCGTGGGCGGTTTAGGGCTGGTCGCACTAGCAGCCTTGGCGGGACTCCCGGCCGCGTCATTTGCCGTTATTGCGATGCCGGTGCGGTTATTGGAACAGGGCACGGCGCACGTAACCGGGTGGGCTGCCGCGTGGATTGCCGGCGTGGCCAGGTTCTTTGCCAGTCGACCGGGAGCGGAAGTCGACTGGTTGGAAAACCCGGCGGCGGGCGTGACCGGGCTGTTGATTGTGGCACTCAGCTTCACATGGGTGGCGTCCCAACTGGCTCGCGCACGCCGCTGGCGTATCGGCACACCGCCAAGACCATGGCTTCCAGGGCGTATTCGGGATCCCGCGAAGCCCCTTTTACCGCTTCGTCTGCGCGGGCAACCGCCAGGATGGCTAAGCCCAGCCGCTCATCGTCCCAGCGCGGCGCAACGGCGTGGATTCCCTGGGCAATCCGTCCGAACAGAGGCTTAGGCGGGTCCACCAGGTCCATCTGCGCCACCGCGGGGGGCAACTGGGTGGAAAATGAGGTCAAAATCTGGCGGAGTTTCGTGGCCATCGCCGAAACAATCAACACCGGCGCTACCCCGGTGGCCAAAGCGTGGCGCAACAGGCGCAACGCTTCGCCAACATTGCCGGTCACGGCCGCATCGGCGACATTAAACCCGGTGGCCTCCACCCGCCCTTGCAGGTACTGATCAACCTCAGCCAGGCTCAACGGCTGAGTGGGATCCCCTACCGTTTGCAACAGCTGGGTCGTCACGGAGAGCAATTCCTCGAATTCATCACCCAGCGCCGCCACCAGCGCCGCTACTGCGTCCTGGCTGATGGGACGCCCCAACCGACCGGCCTCGGCCTGGAGGAACTGAGCTTTCTCCTCCGGCCAGCGCAGCTCATCGCAGGCATAAACCTTCGCAGCGCCCTTCTTGCACAGGTCCAAAACCTTTTTCCCGTGGTTTCCCCCCGCGTGCCACAGCACCAGGTAGGCATCCGGCGCTGGGCTTGCCAGGTAGGCTTCTAAATCCTGGAGCAACTCGGCGTTGGCCTGTTCCAGTCCGGGAACGATGACCAGCGGCATCCCTCCGAAGAGGGAGGGGGAAGTCAGTTGGCTCAGGCGGGACGATTCATAAGTCCGTGCGTTGACCTCGGTGATTTCCGGGGGTTCCATCGCCCCGTCCTTTTCGGCGCTGGCCAGGGCCGCAGCACGCAAGCTGGCTATGGCGCGCTGGGCGAAAACCCGTTGTTTGCCCAGTAGCAACACCACCGGAGCCAGCGCCGCGCGCGACCACGGCTCGAAACCAGCCCGGGAGCTTCTCTGAGCATTCTTCTTTGTTGCCACGCTTTAACTCTACATGCCCCCCGGGAGACAAAAATTCCCCTACTATAAAAGCGGAGCAACACCGGGAGGGCTCTCCGCCCCCACCTGATGCGCTCGCTGAACACAAAAGCCGCCCGACCGGACTTCTGCGAACGAAAGGAACACCTCATGGCCAGCGTATTTACGAAAATTATCAACGGCGAAATCCCCGGAAACTTTGTCTGGCAAGATGAGCAGTGCGTCGTTTTCGCCACCATCGAACCGCGCAGCGACGGTCATATGCTGGTGGTGCCGCGTGAGGAAGTCGACAACTATCTGGACGCCGACCCGGCTTTGATTGCGCACCTGTCCCAGGTAGCTCAGATTATTGGACAAGCCGGGCGCGATGCGTTCAACGTGTCGCGCGCCTTGATTGTCGTCGCCGGTTTTGATGTTCCCCACCTGCATATTCATGTCATTCCGACCGATTCCATGCGGGTGCTGCATCCCGATGCTAAAGCGGCGGGCTCTGCGGACGCAATCAAAGCCAGCTGCGACAAACTGCGCGGCGCCCTGATTGAACTAGGCTTTGGCGCGAACGTCCCCGAATCTTTGGAATCCCTGGGATAGCCGGGCCGCGCCAGATAGCGGACTGGCGGCGACGCGCCAAATCTGTGCGAGCTAAACCCCGGGTTGGGGCACGTTCAATTTGTCAATCCCCGCCCGGAGCGTTAGCATAGTTAACCGCGCCAAAAACGCAAAGCGCCATTAGCTCAATTGGCAGAGCAACTGACTCTTAATCAGTGGGTTCAGGGTTCGAGTCCCTGATGGCGTACCACTCAAAACGTTGCAATTTCAACAAATTCTCCCAGTAGCGCCCTTTTTTTTCCACCTCTCAAATAATAATTTCGTGGCGCGGCTGTAGCGCGTTCGCGGCGCGTTCGCGACGAACTTCCTTAACCATGTCCACGACCTCTTGCCTGGTCTGAACGCCAATACGGTCAGCTGTCCCGGAAATTAAGACCAAAATCAACGGCGGGCGCAGGATGGAAGTCCCGCGCCCGCCGCCAAGCCTGAAAAATCAGTCGATTTTGGCGACCTGGTTGAAGTTCAACTCCACCGGAGTCTCGCGCTCGAAGATGGTGACCAACACGGTCAGCTTCTGAGTTTCGGCATTGACCTCGGCAATCGTCGCAGAAAGCGTCTCGAACGGACCGGAGGTAATAGTCACCGACTGACCCACCTCGAAATCTGCCGCCACCGGAGCAGTCCGCTGCGTCGCTTGTGAAATCTCGACCTGACCGTCTTCCACCGCCACTTTCGCGGCCTCCTTAGCGGTCGGGGCCAGCATATTGACCACTTCCGCCAACGTCAGCGGCACCGGATCCTGCTGGTTGCCGACAAAACCAGTCACGGCCGGGGTGTCCTTCACCAGACGCCACGAGTTCTCATCCATGTCCATGCGCACCAAAACGTATCCTGGAATGCGCGGACGCTGCACGACCTTGCGGCTCTTGGCCTTGACTTCGACATGTTCTTCCATCGGAATCTCGACCTGGTAGACATAATCTTCCATGCCGGGATTATTCGCCACGCGCTGTTCGATGTTCTGTTTCACGCGCTTTTCGTAGGAGGAGTACGTGTGTACCACGTACCACCGGCCCGGCAAAGCGCGTAGCTCGACTTCGAGGGCCTGCTTCGGGTCGAGTTCCTCAGTCTCGGTGTCCGCAGTATCCGCGGTATCCTCGATGATTTCACCAGTTTCTGGGTCCACGTTCGCGGGGACTTCCTCTAGGTCCGGTTCAGCCGCAGAAGCGGCCTCGGCGGCCTGGTTAGGTTCCGACTGGGCTTCCTCAGCCACAGCATCGTTTTCTTGCAATTCGTTTTCGTCTGACATTACTGATATTCCTCGTGGGGCAATGATATTGAAAAGACCAAACAGGTCTAGCTAAAGATAAGGTCGGTGAGGGCTCCGAAGCCCAAATCCATCAACCCGACCGCGGTCATGATGATAGCCACGAAAACAATCACGACCAAGAAGTAGCGCCACAGTTCTTCGCTGGTGGGATAGACGACTTTTTTCATCTCATCCACGACTTGGCGGAAAAACTGCATGATACGCGCGAAAAAACCAAGTTCCTGATCAGCGCTAGGGGTAGCTTCGGCTTTTTTCGCCGGCTGAATGGCACCTTCGGTTTCTGCCATTATTTGTTCCTCCTGTAGGCAATTTCTTTCCCCGCCGCGGGCACACTTCACCCTAAACAAATTAACGGGGGGATGTGTCAAATCATAGTAGAAAACCGTACCTAAAGCCAATCGTGCAGGCTGTTACTCGGCCGGTACGCGGCTTGTGCGAGGCTGACCCGCGGCCGGCCCGGCGGAGTCTAACGCGCCAAGACCGTCACCGCGGTGGGCTCGGCCGGAGCAGGAGGCGGGGACTTCAGCTCTGTCGCCTCATTTCCCATCACTTTTACCAGTTCCTCATGGTAGCGCTGGACGGTAGCGGCATCGAGACGCGAGCCAGGCGGCGCGGTTCCGCCATCGAAATCGTGGACGGGAACCGCGTGGAATCGGCTGCGATCCAGCACGACCGGGACCCACGCCGCTTGGCTGAGAGTGACCTGCGGGTGTTTCTCCGGCCCGGAGATGTCAAAGCTCAGCCACGCAATCGACTCAATCTGGGTGCCGATTCCCATATCGGGGGTTTGGCTGGTCAGCAGGTTTCCGGTGCCGAAATAGGTCCACATCCCAGTGCCGTGCACTCCTCCGGGCGTGAGCGTAATCGGCTGAGGAACGTGGGCGTGGTGGCCGACATAGGCGTCCACAACCCCGGATTGCGCCAGAGCCTGTGCCCATTGCCGCTGTTGGGGTTGGGGCTCATAGACGTATTCGCTGCCGCCGTGGGGACTGACAATCACGATATCCGCCCCGGCCTGGCGGGCTTGCCGAGCATACTCGATGATTTGCTCGACATCGTTAATCTCCACCAGGTAAGGGTGGCGGTCCACTTCCGGCACAGATTCAAAATTCAACCCATACGTAAACGATAGGTGCGCCACGTGTACGGTGCGTCCCCCTTTGTGAATTTCATACATTTGCCAAGGGGTTTGCTCGGCATTCGCGCGGGTCCCGGCCGTCCCCAGCCCGGCGTTTTGCAGCACTTCTAAAGTGTGGGTGATACCCGCGGTTCCTTGGTCCCAACTGTGGTTCGACGCCGTAGAACAGCCGTCATAACCAACCTGGACCAGGCCGTTTGCCCAATCCATCGGGGCGTTGAAAATCGGGTAACCGTGGGGAGCTTGTCCGGGTTTTCCGTAGGGAATTTCTTGATGGCACAAGGCCAGGTCGGCGCGTTCCAGGTAGGGCTTCACCTCTGCCAGCAGTTTCTCTAGGTGATATTGTCCGTCTGCCTCTCGAGACGCAGCCGTGACCCAGCCGTGGCTCAAAATGTCTCCGGTCATCGCCACGGTTAGGGTGGTTGGAGCGAGAGGCGCAGGAGTGCGGGGCGCGGCTGAGGTCACTGGGGCCGGTGTGTGGTGTTGGTTCACGGTTCCGAGACCCGCCGCGACCGCGACCAGCGCGACGATTCCCGCCAGGAAAAACAGCAGGAAAAGGGCGGTACTGGGGCGGCTTCGGTACACAGACACTCCCGGAAACGTTGGAAACTGTTTGATCCAAGTGGCAGGGAAGACAGGACTCGAACCTGCAACCTACGGTTTTGGAGACCGTTGCGCTACCAATTGCGCCACTTCCCTAGTTTTGCGTACGCCCCGCCGGGTGGAAACGAAAAACGCAGCGTCCTCAATGATAAGGCAAATCTGCCATAACTTTCAAGCGCGCTAATACCGAGCCGAATCATAAAAATTTCACCGGGGGCAACGCACCCACGCGCCACCCCCGGTGAAATCCAAAATCTACTTCACTTTTGCCAGCAAATCCTGCACCCGGCTAACTCCTTCGACCAGGTCAGCGTCGGACAGGGCGTAGGACAAGCGGATAAAGCCGCTGGGGCCGAAGGCTTCGCCGGGAACGACCGCGACTTCGGCCTTGTCCAAAATCATGGCAGCCAGCTGGGAGGAGGACTCGATGCGCTCCCCATCCAAGCTACGCCCAAACAACCCCGTGACGTCGGGATACACATAGAACGCGCCGCGTGGCACGGGTACCTGCAAGCCTTCAATCTCACGCAACATCCGCACGATGGTCTGACGACGCTGGTCAAAGGCTTGACGCATCTGTTCCACCGCATCCAGCGGCCCGTTCAACGCCGCGATGGCGGCACGCTGGGCAATGTTGCACACGTTGGAAGTCAGGTGGGACTGGAAGTTCGTGGCGGCCTTGATGACGTCAGTCGGGCCGTTCATCCAGCCCAGACGCCACCCGGTCATGGCGTAGGACTTCGCCACGCCGTTGACAATGACGCAGGTGTCCGCCAGTTCCGGAACCAGCTTCAGAATGTGGGCGGGCTTAGCATCGTCATAGAGCAGGTGTTCATAGATTTCATCGCTGATGACCCACACACCCTTTTCCACAGCCCACTGGCCGATGGCGGTCAGCTCCTCGGGGGTGTAGACCGTGCCGGTCGGGTTGGACGGCGAACACATCAGCAGGACTTTGGTCCGCTCGCTGCGTTTCGCCTCCAGGTCCTCCGGGGTGACTTTGTAGTCCCGGTCAGCACCGGCAAAAACTTCCACCGGAACGCCGCCAGCCAGGCGAATCGCTTCGGGGTAAGTGGTCCAATAGGGCGCGGGCAGCAGCACTTCGTCGCCGGGGTCGACGGTGGCGGCAAAAGCCTGGAACACGGATTGTTTCCCGCCGTTGGTGACGATGACGTTGTTCGGGTCGATTTCGTAGCCGGAGTCGCGCAAGGTCTTGGCGGCGATGGCTTCGCGGGTGACCAGCATCCCTTTGCCTTGGGTGTAGTGGTGGTTCGCGGGGTCTTTACAGGCCGCCACGGCGGCTTCCACGATGTAATCGGGGGTCGGGAAATCCGGTTCACCAGCGCCGAAGCCGATAACAGGCTTTCCGGCAGCTTTCAGTTCTTTCGCTTTACTATCGACAGCGAGGGTCGCGGACGGGGCAATGGCGGCAAGGCGCGCAGAAACACGATTTTTACTCATGCCCCCATTCTTGCACTTTTCGCCAGGGCAGCGCACCGTTTTCGTGGGGTCCAGCCTAGGTGAGCCCCGGACGGCCGCGGCCGCGAAAAAACCTATTCCCCCAGTTCAGGGCCGGCATCGAGATCCCGTTTCACCGCGCGGGTCGTCCTGACGTAATAGAACACAGCCGCCGCCACCATCACGATGCTGACCACGATGGAGGGATAGTCCCGGTGCGCCGTGAGAGCAATGACTATCAGCGTCGCCGCCGCCACTACCGTGAATCCCAACACGACCCGCGCCAAGAAGACGACACGGTTGTATTCTTCACGGCTGGTAGAGGGCCGTCCCGGCAGGCTATCCGCGCCATGCTCGGGACACTCTCCGGTCGCCGGCTGATCATCAGGCAGCCCGCTGGCGCCCGCCAAAGGTTCGTTCATGACTTCAGCCTATCAAAGCCAGCGTAGGTAAACGGGACGAAAACCCGTCCCCCTGCGCACAGTTTCCACAAGTTATCCACAGGTGTTGGGGACAGTTTTGCAGAGTTTACTGGGGAAATCGCGAATCGGTGTATTAACAAAGCCTTCGCTGTCGTCAGGGCTCTGAACTGGGTCTTTGCAGCAACTCGCCTGATATTACGCCATTTTTTCACCCCTTTATTAACCTGGAGTTTACCTGCACTTTTCCGCCGGAAACTCCTTCATCCACATTTTTTCCACAGGCCATGTGTATAACTCGTTCGCACTAGGCGGCAGCCCGGCGCAGAGTCGTTTGCCGCATCCGGCTCAACGCCCCGGCGACATCGCCCAAGTCCGGTTCAAATAAGTCCGCATAGACATCGAGGGTCAGCGAAGCTGAGGAATGCCCCAACATGCGCTGCACCGCTTTCACGTTAGCTCCCGCCGACACGGCCAAAGTGGCGGCGGTGTGGCGCAGGTCGTGTATGTGCAGTCCGGCCTGTCCGACCGCGAGAGCCGCCATGTCGAAGTGTAAGCGCAGGTTGGAGGCCCGCAGCGGGGTGCCATGTTTCGTAGCGAACAGGAAATCCTCGCCTCCGCACGCCGCCCGGGTCAATACCCGCAAGTCGCGGCGCAAGAAATCCGGTATCGGCACGACCCGGGTGCGCCCGTTCTTGGGAGTACCGAATACTTGCCGCCCCGACACCTCCGACACCGCCCGTTCAATCCGAATCACGCGGCGTTCCAAGTCGACCGCGGCGGGGGTCAACGCCAAGGCTTCCCCGATACGTAAACCGGTGTACCCCAGCAAACGCACCAAAATTTCCAGTTGGTTGCCACCCGGCGCAGGGGTTTGCCCACCGCGCCCCCGAGCCAGCGAGGCCAACCCCGTGTCTATCGCCCCCGCCCGGGACTTGCGCCGAGTCAGGTACCCGCCGCGACCCTTCTTGCGCAAAAACACCACATTCTGCCCCAAACCGCCGGGCAAAATAACCCCCGCAGGTTCGCGGGTCAACCGCCACCACCCAATCTCTAAAGCCAGGGATTCTAGCTGCAGCACGGTCAAGTAACGGTGGCGTCCGGTGCGGCACACAGTCGGCAGCGGCACCCCGGCCGCAACGTTGCTTTCGATGGCCCCCAACCGGTTGGCCAAGGCCAGCACCTGCCCCACGATTTGATAAGCCTGACGCACCCCGGTAGGGCTGACGCCCTGTTGAGCGAGCTTCGCGACCCAGGAGACGACCTGCAGGTAGCTGACCTGGTTCGGAGCCTGTTCCCCGAATTCCAGGTTGACCGTGTTTAGCATCGAACGATAACTTGCCCGTGTGGTCGGCTTGAGGTCGACCCGGCTTTCCAGCCAAATCCGGCCGAAATCGGCGAAAGTACGCGGTTCGAAGTCAGCGCGGGGGTCGGTGGTTGTCAGTTCTTCCATTGTTTTCCCTTTCAAGTAGGCAAATTCCCGAGGTCTCGGGGCTGGCGGGAGCCAGCACAATGGGAAACGGTAGAATGTGAGGTCACTGAGGAGGAAAAACTTGGCGAAAATTTTAATGGGATTATCCGGCGGGGTGGATTCCGCCGTGGCGACCGCACGCTTGCAAGCGGCCGGTCACGAAGTTTCGGGCTTCTTTATGCAGTTGGAGTCCCCCTCCCGCCCGTGGTCGCGTCCTGCCGCTTTTGCCGAGCCGGTCGATGCCCTGGCTGATGCGCGCCGTGTCGCGGATTTCCTGGGGGTCGAGCTGCAGGTGTGGGACTTGGCCGAGCGGTTCAACCGGGTCGTGATGGATTCGTTTGTGCAGGCTTACCGCGAGGGGCTGACCCCGAATCCGTGCGTGCATTGCAACCGTTTCATCAAGTTCGGTTACGTCATCGAACGCGCTCTGCGAGAGGGATTCGATTACGTCGCGACCGGCCACTACGCCCGACTGTGGCGTCCCGGCCAGGCAGGGTTGATTCCGGCGGGAGTTCCCCAGACCGGTGCGGACGGCGTGTTCCCGGACTTTGCCCTGCTGCGCGGGTCGGCGATGGGCAAGGACCAAAGTTACGTTTTAGCAGGAGCGCGAGCCGCAGCGTTGGCACGAGCCGTGTTCCCGCTGGGAGACGTGACGGACAAGGCCGCCACCCGCGCTGAAGCTCAAGCGCTGGGGATTCCGGTGGCCGGCAAACGGGATTCTTTCGACATTTGTTTCCTCCCGGACGGGGATACGCGCGGATTTTTGCGCGGCTGTATCGGGGCGGCGCCGGGTCCCATTGTGGACGAGGACGGAGCGGTGGTCGGCTCGCATGACGGCGCTTTCCAATACACGGTCGGCCAGCGCCGCGGCCTGCACATTCCCCGGCCTCACGCGGACGGCGCTCCCCGCTACGTACAGGGTACGGATCCGGAAACGAACACGGTGTTTGTGGCTCCCCGCCAGGCGCTGACCGTCACGGAAATTCACGCCGGGCCGACGGTGAACTGGCTGATAGACCCCACCAGCCTGGGGCTCGGCGCAACGGGTGAGGGTCAGTTGGACCCGGCCGGATTGACTATCCAGTTCCGTGCCCACGGCAAACCCGTCACCCCGCAGGGCGTGTATCTGGAAACCGGGGATGGCGGCACCGAACTGCGAGTGGCGCTACTGCCCACCGATGAGGTTACCGGAGTGGCGCCGGGCCAGTCTCTGGTGCTTTACCAGGACAGTCCCCAGGGAGACCGAGTCATCGCCCAGGCGACCATCACCGCTACCGACAGCGGACCACACTTGTGACCCCGGAACTCATTTACGAAAAACGTCAGTGACTGAAATCGGGCGACCACGGAGAACTCGCGACCGGAAAAAGCCAGAATTACCCGCCACAAGTTAGGCGAAGCTCATAAAGTCCGGCACGCGAGACATTTTCCCGGTAATGTCGAACCTATGACTGTCGAGAAGAAGGGGACAACACCGACATTTGCTCCCACTGACGTGGTCGCGGAGGAACCGAAACTCGACCCACACCACTTGGGACCCACTATTACAGAATCCGGGGTCGCCTTTTCCGTTTATTCTCACCAAGCCACGGCAGTAGAGGTGTGCCTGTTCGACTCTCCGGACGAAAACGGGCACTACCAGTCAGAACGCCGGATTCGGCTGCGCGGTCCGTTCCGCGGGATTTGGCACGGTAACATTCGCGGCGTACGTCCCGGTCAGGTCTACGGATATCGGGCTTATGGGCCGTGGGATCCCGACGCGGGAGTGTTCTATAACCCGCAGAAGGTCCTGCTCGACCCCTACGCGAAAGCGATTACGCAGCCCCCCGTCCTCAGCCCCCAGCTTTACGCCCATCAGGTCGATGCCGAGCTGAAGCCCGTGACTCGCGAACTCACTATGGATCCGTTGGATTCTGCGGACTACAACGCGCTGTCGGTCGTGGTGAACACGCATTCTTTCCCGGTAGCGGATCGGCCGCGCACGTCTTGGCGGCGCACTGTCATTTATGAAGCACATGTCAAAGGTTTGACCCGGCAACTGCCCGGAATTCCTCCGGAACTGCAGGGTACCTACGCCGGTTTGGCAAACCCGGTCACCATTGATTACCTGAAAAACTTGGGCGTGACCGCTATTGAGCTGCTACCGATTCACGCCAAAATGCCTGAACCGTTTCTGGCGGAACGAAACCTGAGTAACTATTGGGGCTACTCGACTCTGAGCTATTTCGCGCCCGAACCGACCTACGCGACCGAAGCCGCCCAGCGTCAAGGCCCCCAGGCCGTCTTGGACGAGGTCCGCGGCATGGTCTCACTACTGCACCAGGCCGGTATCGAGATTCTGTTGGACGTGGTTTATAACCATACCGCCGAGGGTGGCACCCTGGGACCGTCTCTCAGCTTGCGTGGCTTGGATCCGCAATGTTACTACGTGTGGAATCACGGCTACCCCAACCAGATGGTGGACTTCACCGGCTGCGGTAATACGGTCGATTTCACGTCTACCGAGTCGGTGGCGCTGCTGTTGGATTCCCTACGGTATTGGGCCGGAGAAGTCGGGGTGGACGGTTTCCGTTTCGACTTGGGGGTAACGCTGGGGCGCAACCGGGAACAGTACGCCCTGCGCCATCCTTCTTTCGTGGGCATGGCGACCGACCCGGTTCTGGCTGGCTGTAAGCTCATTGCCGAGCCGTGGGACATGGGTCCGAACGGGTGGCAAACTGGGAACTTCCCCTCGCCTTTTGCGGACTGGAACGACCGCTACCGCGACGGCATCAGGGGTTTTTGGCTCACCGATGCGGCGGCGCTAGCTCACGGCCGTCACGCCCACGGCCCGCACGAGCTCGCCACCCGCGTCTCCGGGTCGGCTGACCTGTATGGTTCCAACATCGCCGAATACAACCGTGGTCCGGGAGCGTCCATCAACTTTGTCGCGGCCCACGACGGCTTTACCCTGGCTGACCTGGTGACTTTCGACCACAAACACAACGAAGCCAACCTGGAAGGTAACCGGGACGGGACGAACAACAATAACTCGTGGAACCACGGTCACGAAGGCCACGTGCTGAGCGGCAAAGAACTGGGGGACGAGGACCTACCCAGCGCTGCCGCGGAAATCGGCCCCGACCCGCAGTCTGGCGAAGGTTTCTCCCGCCGGTTTAGCCGCATGGATCCCACCACGCCTTTCCACGGCGACCCGCTGAACCGCACCGAGATGGTCAAAGTCGCCACAAACCGGCTGAAAACCTTGCGAAACTTGTGGGGCACCCTGGCGATTAGCTCCGGCACCCCCATGATTTTGGCGGGGGACGAGTTCGGGAACACACAGAACGGCAACAACAACGCCTATTGCCAGGATGGGCCGATTTCCTGGTTGGATTGGCGCTGGCAACCCTGGCAAAAGGGACTGTTTGAAACTGCCCGCTACCTGCTACGTTTACGCGCCGAACACCCGGTCATGCGCCCCGATGAGTTTGCCTCCGGGATGCCCCAGGCCGGGGATAAACTCCAGGACCTGTCGTGGTACAACCGCGAAGGCGAACATTTGACCCCCGGCGCCTGGCACGATCCCGCCAACCGCGTGCTCCAGATGCTGCGTTCCGGAGCGCCCTGGGACGACGTGGATTTGCTGGTCATGATTAACGGGACCAATGACGAAGTCCAGATTAACCCCCCGCGGGCGCGTTCCCGCGTGTTTCGGCTGGTGTGGGACTCCACCTGGCCCGATCCGAGTGCCCGCGAAGGCAGCGCGGGGGAAAAGCTGCAGCTGTTGACCGGTTTAAACTCCGCGACGCCCTCTGCCCGGCATCAAGACACGAACGACCCGGTCGCGCTGTTTGCCGAGGAAGTCGGGGTCACCCCCGGTTCGGGAATCCGTTTGGCGGAAGTCATTTCCGAGCTGCCCGTGACGGTGCGCGGCATGAGATCCAAGATGGCGCCGTTCTCGATGCGGATTTTCTTTGCCGAAGTCCCGGACAATCCCTCCGGGGACGAGAAAATCGATTTGCTGAACACCTTGCGCAAAGTCCAAAAGCACTAGGGTGTTGCGTCGGGGTGTAGCGCATAAGGCCGGTGTGGCCTGCGGTGTAGTGAGGTCGGGCCACCGGTGACGTGAACGACGAGCTGCCGGACACGCTGGTGACCCGCCCTTGTGAACATACCGCAAAACAGACGTGACCTGCGGTGTGGTGGGGACAGACCGACCGAGCCGCCGGATGCCCTTGTGAACGCGCCGAAGAATGCGCCTATTCGTCTAACAGATAGTCGCGGCGCCCCAGACTTTTGGGATTGGCCTTCGCGGGCGAGGACGGGTAGGGCTTGTTTTCCCCCGCCGCCCCGGGACGCCCTTTGAACTCCCCGGCGCGGAAAGAATCTTCCCCGACCTCATAAGCCCATTCCAGCAGCATATCCGTCGTCTCATCCACCAGCTCATCGCGGGTTTCCGGGCTCACTGACGCACCTTGATTATCCAGGTTGATAATCCACAGGGCGCGTTCCACCATCCGGTCCGCCACGGCCTGAGCGTGGTCGCGGCGCCGAATCAAATCCTCTGGCTTCTTGTCGTCCTGTTCCATCAGACCCCGTAGTTCATTCCCATAGCGGCCTTCATTTCGCGCAGCACATCGCTGGCTTCATCGCGGACTTTTTCGTTGCCGCGGGCCAACACGCTCCACAAGTAGCCTTCGTCCTGCATCAGTTCGTCGCGCCGCTGGCGCAGCGGGCGCAAGTGTTCGTTCAGCGCCTGGGTCACCAGGGCTTTTAGCGCCCCGCCGCCGCCCGCTCCGATTTCCGCAGCGATGTCCTCAGGCGTGCGCCCAGTACACAGCGAGGCAATGAGCAGCAGGTTCGATACTTCGGGACGATGCACGGGATCGAAAGTAATCTGGCGATCCGAATCGGTCACGGCCTTTTTCAGGATTTTCGCGGTGTCGTCCTCGCTGGCACGCAGCTCCACCGTGTTATGCCGCGACTTGCTCATCTTTTGGCCGTCAGTGCCCAGAATCATCGCGCCCTGCCCCAGCAGGCCCTGCGCCATCGGCAACACGCCGCGCCCGGTCTTTTTGCCGGTCTTGGGGTCGCGCTGCGGATAACGCTTGTTGAACCGCTTGGCCACCACGCGGGTTTGCTCCAGGTGCGGCAGCTGATCCTGGCCCACCGGCACCAGGTTCGCCTTAGCGCACAGAATGTCCGCGGCCTGATGCACCGGGTAGGTCAGCAGCAGCCCGGACATGGGACGCGCGGCGGCTTCCAGCTCCGCCTTCACGGTTGGATTGCGGTGCAGCTCCGCCTCGGTCACCAGGGACAGGAAAATGACCAGCATTTCGTGAATAGCCGGAATCTGAGAATGGCAGAAAATCGTGGATTTTTCGGGATCAATCCCCGCTGCTAGGTAATCCGCCACCAGGTTTAATACGTATTCGCGCACGTTTCCGAGGTTGTCCCGATCAGTGATGACCTGGTAGTCCGCGATGAGCACGGTCGTGTCGATGCCGAGGTTTTGCAGGTCCACGCGGGTTTTCAAGGTGCCGAAATAGTGGCCAATGTGCAAGAATCCGGTGGGTCGGTCCCCGGTTAGAATGCGGTACTTTCCAACGTTTCCCGCCGCGATGTCGGCCTCGATCGCTTTTGAGGTTTCCTGGGCTGCTTTTAGGGTGGCGCGGATTTCCGTCTCACCGGCCGCCAGGTTTTCGTCTTTCGTCGTTTCTTCACTCACCGTTTAAGTCTAACCCACCGCAGCCGGTTGACCTGTTTCAAAAACCAGACGTGATACCGTTAATGACGCCTGTAAGAAACTAGGATTCTGAAACGTCTAAAGGGTGTGGGAGGTTTACCATCCCCTGCGAGATATCGAAGTTATCAATAGGATGAGTACGGAATTCATCCAACCAACAAGTTAGGAAATATAAACATGAAGAAGTCTGTTTTGACTCTGAGCGCGGCCGCGGCTGCTTTTGCCATGACCGTGCCGATGAGCGCGGTGGCGGCGACGGAAGCTGACCGTTACGCCGGTTCGGATCGCTACAACACCGCCATCTCGGTGGCCAGCGCTTTTGGCACCTCTGACGTGGTTTACCTGTCCCGCGGCGACTCCCAAGCTGACGCGGTCGCCGGCGGCAAACTGCCCGGCGGTCCCCTGTTGCTGGTCAACGATTCGCCCACCGTGCAAAAAAACGTTGCCGAAGCCATCGCTAAGTTAAAGGCCACCAAAGTCGTGGTGTTGGGTGGCACCGGTGCAGTCAGCGATGCGGCAGTAAAGGCAGTCGCTGGCAATGCCCTGGTCACTCGTCTGGCGGGCGCGAACCGTTTCGAGACGGCAGCAGAGATTTCCAAGAACCTGTTCCCCTCGGGCAAGACCAGCGCCAAGGTGTACCTGGCTAACGGCATTACCCTGGTTGATGCCCTGGTCGGCGGCACCATGACCGATGGCGCCCCGATTTTGTTGACCGACGGTTCCGGTACCCTGCCCGCCGCGACCCTGAAAGAAATCAAGCGATTGAAGCCCTCCGAAGTTGTCGCTCTGGGTGGCGAAGGCGCTGTTCGACCCACGGAATTGAGCGCGGCAGCAACTGCTAACGGTGCTGGCGGCGGTGCAGGAATGACCGCGGAACAAGCCAAAGCAAAGGTTCAAGCCGATTTGGATAAAGCGGTCCGCGAAGCCCAAATGAAACTTGACGGATGGTACACCTACGCTGGCAAGACTGTGGAGGACCTGGTCAAGGACGCGAAGTGCACCCCGATTCCATCCAGCGACAGCGAAAAAATGAAAGCTGAAAAGAAAGCCGCGTTGGAATCGACTTTCCCCCGCCTCTTGCCCGGTGAGGTTAGCGCAACCTGCGATATGTTGAGAGTCGACGGCACCGCCCTGTCCGGCAACAAAGCCGCTGCTGACAAAGCTGCCCAAAATACCGACAAGGGTACCTTCGGATTCTTAGTGTCCACCCGGGTGGCTCTGAAAGACACTGTCACCAAAGACAGCCTCGAAAAGGATCTGCAGGACGCCAAGGATGCGTTTAAAGCTAGCAAGACCGATTCTAACAAGTCGGCATTGAGCAAAGTCCAGGCTGCCTATGACATGGCTCCCACCAAGAGCGAGCTGGATTCGGCTTTGTTGAAGGCTGAGTATGAAATGAAAAACGCTCAGTTAGCTGCCAAGCAAGGCCCGAGCGATGCTGACGTTCAGGCATACCTGGGTGGAGCGGGCGCCAAGGCTTCCCGTATCGCTGGTGCGGATCGCTACCTGACCGCCCTGGAAATTGCCAAGGCGCAGTACCCGAACGGTGCTAAGGCTAAGGCTCTCTATGCCGCTAACGGCACGGCCTCCGCTGATGCCACCGTGGCTGGTTTCCTCGATAACAAGGCCGAGCTGGCTGGCCCGGTTCTGCTGGTTCAGGCCGGTTCCGCTCCTGCGGCAGTGACCGATTATGCCAAGGCGGCTCGCGCTGCGAATGCTGCTCTGGCAGGCAAGTTCAAGGGATTGGGCGGCTTCGGCGTAGTCTCTGATTCCCTGGTTGACCAATTCAAGGGCTTACTGAAGTAAGTTCTGCAGAGAAGTTTGGGGGGCGGCTGCGGCCGCCCCCTTTCATTTACCCACTCCCCAGCACCACGCCCCACGCAGACGCGCTCCGGGCTGGTGACCCCGCAAAACACTTGTGAACCCGCAAGACCCGAGCGCCCACGCTCACAACCCGAAAAAACCGCCACCCCACACTTGTGCCCCCACAAAACCCGCGCACCGCGCTTGTGACCGGGCTCGTGAGACACGAAAAACCGGCGTCACCGCAGGGGCGACGCCGGGAAACTTGTGAAAAACCGCTTAGCGGGTTTCCTTATGAGACGTGGACTTCTTGCAACGCGGGCAGTACTTGTTCAACTCCAAGCGATCCGGAGTGTTGCGCCGGTTCTTCTTCGTGATGTAGTTGCGTTCCTTGCACTCAGTGCACGCCAACGTAATCTTCGGGCGAATGTCTTTCGATTTTGCAGCCACTGTTTTACTTCTTTCTAATCGCTTATCCCCTGCGGTTACCCGTTTCGGGTTCGTAGCGGGGGAGGGATTCGAACCCTCGACCTCACGATTATGAGTCGTGCGCTCTCACCAACTGAGCTACCCCGCCTCGCTGCTCAGCGGCGCGGACCGTCAAGCGTGAAGCGAGCCCCGGCAGAGAATCGAACTCTGGACCTTCTCCTTACCATGGAGACGCTCTGCCGACTGAGCTACCGGGGCAACGAAAGTTTAGTTTACAGGATTCTGGCGCTCGTGACAAACTGAACTCGGCAAGCGCCTCGGCCCGGATTTTGGTGAGGTTGTCGGCTAAACCCGTCACGAGTTCGGTGGGGTTCGGGCGCACAAGTGAGTTGCGGGAGTTTCGGCGTTTTTGTGGCGGTTCCAGGGGCGCGGTTAGGGCCGCGGCGATTTTTCTGAGTTGCAGCGCGGCCGTCGTGGTTGTTGCCCCATTTCAGCGCTGTTCAGGAACACTAGGTCCGGTGAGCGGACATAAAAGTTAGAATAATCCTCATGAAGCAAGAACCCGATGAGGGAACGGCCCCGGATGCCTCACGCTCGCCGAGCCCAGCGCAAACGCCCGAACCGGACACTCCGGCTGCTGCGGACGCGACTGCGGTTGCGGAAACTCCGGCGACCTCGACAGCAGCGACCGCCGCGACCTCCCTTGTGACCTCGGCAGACCCGGAAACCCCGGCCGATTTGGAAGCCCCGGATGCCCGGGACGCCCGGCCCGGCATCCCCACGCTCGTGCTGCTGATTGTGCTGGCGGTCATCGCGATGGCGGCGAGCGCGGAGCTGGTGCTGTCCGAAATTCAGACGCTGAAGCAGCCCGCGGCGCATCTCGGATGCGATTTGAACCCGCTGATTGGCTGTTCGGCTTCGCTCACGACCTGGCAGGCTCACCTGCTGTTTGGCATCCCGAACGCGCTGGTCGGAGTCGGTTTGTTCGCTGGTTTGGCCGGCGTGTTCCTGGCTTGGTGCGGCGGGCGGGTGTCGCGCTGGCTGGCGCTGCTGATTGAGGCGGGCCTGACCGCAGGGATGGTGCTGATTGTGTTTTTCCTGCACCAGTCCATTTTCGAGTTCACGAAGCTGTGCCCGTTCTGTTTTATCGTCTGGACGTGCACGATTGTCCTGTGGGTGCAGCTCGGGGCGGCGCTAATGCGGCTCGGATGGCTGTTTCCCGACACCGGATTTGCCCGTATTTGGGCGGCGCAGCGCTGGCTTATTACCGCGATTATCTTGCTTTTGATAGTCTTGGTGATAGCAGTGACGCTATCAGACAAACTTGTTTACTTATTCTGACCGAAAGGCGAAGCGGTGCGGAGAGAACTGACCGACGAAGAGGAACAATTTTTAGAGACCATCCGCACTATGCTCTTGGCGCGGCCGCGCGCATCCGCCGATGCCAGCAGGGAAAATATGCATCGGCTGGCGCGTTTTGCCCAGGCTTTCCTGGCGGCGCCGACGTCGCTAAACACGCTGGTGGGACCCGTTTGTCGGACCGGTAACGTTTGCGACTGGCTGGGGGTGTCTCGCCAAGCGATTATGAAAGCGGTGCGGGACGGGCGCTTGCTGGGGTTTCGGACACTGGACCGGAAGTGGGTTTACCCGACTTGGCAGTTTTCCTCGCCCCAGGCCTACGCGAACTGCGTGCGGATGCTGCCGCCGATTTTGGATATTTTGGAGTCGCGCGGCTTGAATGATTTTGACCGGGCCAAGTGGTGTTTCGCACCGAACGCGCTGTTGGCAAAGGCTGCGGCTGGTTCGGATCAGCCCGGTCCACAAGCCGATTGGCCCTCGCCCGAGGGCTGGATTCGCAACGACAAACCGCTGGAGGATTTGATTGTTGCCGCCAAGAAGGCGACCCCGGCTCCCCCGGATTCCCCCCAGGCTTTGCCGACCCCGCGCCTAGCTGATATCGCGCTCACGGATTTAGCTTGAAATCCGCTACACTATAGGGGCGCCCGGGCGAGTGGCGGAATTGGTAGACGCGCAGGATTTAGGTTCCTGTGTCTTTGACGTGGGGGTTCGAGTCCCCTCTCGCCCACTTTTGTTTACGCAGGGGCGCCCAAGTGGCGCCCATGCGTAAACATACAGTCAGCGGAGCGACTCGAACCCCGTGAGGGCTAGGGCGTTAAGAAAACGCGCCAGCGTTTTCAGCCCTAGCGCGAGCATCTACGATGCGAGCGAGAGGCTGGTGAGCGTTTTGCGACAATAGTCGCGCAAAACGCGAGGGGGTACCCTTCCGCCTCTCGCGAGCGCCCCCGAGCGAACGCCCCACAGATGTGAGTTGAGACAGGTGAACGGGGCGCAAGGAAGCGCCCCCAAGCGACCACCCCGCAACAAATACGCGCGGGAAATTAACTACTTGAGGGCGGCCTTTTCTTGGGCCTTGAACTGGTTGAATCGGGGCAGGAATTTGTCCCAATCGATGGCGTGTCCGTCCAGCTCAGGGCCGTCGATACAGGCGTGTTTGCGCACCAGCTTGCCGGTTTCCGGGTCGTTAAAAGGCACCATGCAGGCTCCGCACATCCCGGTCGCATCAACCATAATCGAGTTCAGCGACGCCACTGTCGGCACACCGTACTTCGCGGTCAACAGGCAAACGAACTTCATCATGATGGGCGGACCGATAGTGGTGATTTCCGCAATCTGGCGCCCATCACCGCGGCCGTCCCGCAGCATCTCTTCCAGCGGCAACGTCACCACGCCCTGACGACCAAACGACCCATCGTCCGAGGTCAAAACCACATCCAGCAAATCCGGGTACTGGCGGCGCAGCACTTCAACACGCTCCGGGCTATCCCCGGCTGGATCCCCGTCCGGGTCGGTCCAGAACAGCAGGTCGCGATTACGCGCCCCCAGCACCAGGGTCACGTGATTGCCCAGCTCCAGGTGTTTACGCACAATCGGATAGGCGGGCGCCAACCCGACCCCACCAGCCACGAAGCACACGCTTTGGGCGGCCGGGTCAAAACGTTCCATCTTTGACGCCAAGCCCAGTGGCCCGGCAATCCCGTAAAACGCCTGGCCAACTTCCATCGCACACATAATCTGGGTCGATTTGCCCACCGCTTGCACCACGATGGAAATCCAGCCCTGTTCCCGGTCAAAATCGGCCACGGTCAGGGGAATGAGCTCACCTTTTTCGTGGGTCATGAACCGGGCAAACTGGCCGGGCTGCACCGCGCGGGCGACTGCCGGGGCGTGCAGTTTCATTTCCCAAGTCCGTTCCGACAGTTGGCGTTTTTCCAAGATTCGGTAGGCCGAGGCGGCGCTTTGCGTATATTCCAAAGCGCGTTGTACCCGCTGGCGGACTTCCTCCGGTTTCAGGTGTACGGCCAGGTCCCCCATCTGGCGGGCGGCCGCTTGGCCGTCTCCGGCTGCCTTAATCGCGGTCGATCCGCCGCGAGAAGCGTCTCCGCCGGAGTAGATTCCCTCTAGGTTGGTGGCTTGCGAGGGGGTTTCTGCCGCACTATCAGCCCCATCAGCGCCGCCAGCCTCACCGGTAGCCTCTTTCCCGACCTTGATAGCACCCCACTGCTGCACTGCCAGGTCAGGCTGCGAATCGCGAATAATCGGGTTGGAACTGTTACCGAGCGCCATAATCACCAGGTCAGCGTCCATTTCCAGGATTTCCCCGGTCGGCTGGGGCCGGCGCCGCCCGGACTCGTCAGGCTCCCCCAGCTCCATCACCCCTACGCTGGCTCCCGCGACATGGTGGTTTTCGTCCTCGTGGAACTCGGTGGGCGAGCGCAGCTCAGCCACGACGATGCCCTCTTCCAAGGCGTGATGCAGTTCCTCCACGCGGGCCGGCATCTCGGCCTTGGTGCGCCGATACACAATCGTGACGTGACCGCCCAAGCGCCGGGCGGTGCGTGCCGCGTCCATCGCCGTGTTTCCTCCTCCAATGACCAGGATTTCTTTGCCGGCGACTTCGGGCAGGGGCGTGTCATAGTCGGGCAGGTTGCCGTGCATCAGATTCACGCGAGTCAGGAACTCGTTGGCGCTCATGACCCCGTTGAGATGCTCGCCGGGCACGTTCATGAACTTCGGCAACCCCGCGCCAGTACCGACGAAAATGCGCCAAAAACCGGCCGCTTTCAAGTCGTCTAAAGTCGCGGTCTTGCCCACCACGAAGTTCGTCACGAAACGCCCGCCCAGCAGGCGAATCTTGTCCACCACGTCATCGACCAGCTCATTGGGCAGGCGGAACTCGGGAATCCCGTACTTCAACACCCCACCCAGGGTGTGGAACGCCTCAAACACGGTGACCGGAAAACCCTGGTTTGCCAGCAAGAACGCGTTAATTAGCCCGGAAGGACCCGAACCGACGATAGCAATCGGGGGCTTTTCGGCGGTCTGCCACGGGTCGGGACGTCCCTCGAAACGCTTGAGAATCGCCTCGTTGCCGTGCACGATTTTTTCCCGCTGAGGCAAGAACCACTCCAACTGACCAATCTCGATGGGCCGCGCCTTGTGCACGCAGACCCCTTGACACTGCAGCTCCTGGGGACAAACCCGCCCGGTCACGTTCGGCAGCGGGTTCGACTCCTCCACGATGCGCAGCGCCCGGTCAAAGTCGCCCTCCGCGATGGCCTCCATGACGTCCGGGACGTGAATCTGGACCGGGCAGCCCCCGACTTTGCGCCCCTGCAGGAATTCGCCCAGCTCACAGGGCCGATCCGCGCAGTGCTTGTCCCGCATCGATTCGAGCCACACAAAGAGGTCGACTTCCCGCTGGGAATAGCCCTGGGTCAGATATCCCAGATACCCTTGCGTGACCAGGTCAAAGTCGTGTACCCGCTGGGAGGCCGGGCGCACGTAAGGGGCGACATGGTTGGCGGCGGGCCAGTTATCGCTCACCCCCGTAAACATCGGGTAGCGCTCGGACAGCCAGGTGTCAATCGCGCGGATAAACACGCGTTTCTTGCCCAGCGGCAGGTTCCACAAGAAACGCATCATGATGCGCCCCACCGTGTCCTCGCGCTCCAGCAGCTCCCAAATTTTCAAGGTCATAGCCTCGGGCAGTTCCCCGGCGTCAAAAGCCGCGTGCAGCTGGGCCAGGCCCTCGGCCACAAACATGGCTTGAAACAGTTTCGGGTCGGCGTTAAACCGGCGTTCCAAAATGTTTAGCTGGACCGTGTTCGTCGTGTCAAGCATCGTTTTCCCCCTCCCCGGTCACAAGATGATTTCCGCGTCACAGTTCGCGACAACTTTCGCGACCCGGGCGCGCAGTTCGTCGGTCACTTCCACGCTTTCCAGCGAGCCGGGAATGAGCCGCGCCACCGGGGTGGGCTTGCCGTCAATGATTTCCGTGGACGCCTCGAAGTATTCGGGAATCTCCTGGTAGCAGGTCTTGCAGTCCGTGCACTGGGCTATTTTCGCAAGCTCGTAGCGAAAGGGCGCTCCCGAGTCTGCCGGGGCGGCGTCGGACGCGGCTGCTCCGGAGGCGCCCCCAGCCGTGCTGGCTCCCCCGCCGAATCCGCCCAAGAACGGTAGCGGCGTCGTGGTGGTGCCGGTCGCGGCGACTTCTGCCATCGCTTTTGCGATGAGTTCAATGGTTTCTTCCTGCGACTTCGCGGCGGCGTCACGAGCTTCGGTCAGCTCCTTTTCCAGGTCGGCGTGCGCCTTGCGGGCCTCGGCTAGGTCTTGTCCGGCCAGGTATTGCAGGAAAGTCCAGTGTTCGCGGCATTGCTCGGTCAGTTTCACGATGGAGGGCGACACTTGGATTTTTGCCAAGCCTCCGTCCGCGCCGGTCGTATAGATAAATGGAGTAGCGGTTTCACGAGTGGCCGGGTCCATCTCTACATAATCCGCTACGGTCGTCGGGTTTTCGGCGTTATCCGGCAGCGGCTGGAAGTGTTTCTTAAACCGCAGCTCAGAGTAGGCGAAGTCCGCTGGCGTGTAGGGCAGGTCCATCAGCTGGGCTTTGCCGTCCGCGTCATGGTAGCTGAGTTTGTAGCGTGACCACAGCTTTTTCACATCCGGGTTACCGTCAATGATGAAGCGGTCGCTGAACTCGGCGTGGGCCGGTTCGTGGACAAACAGCGGGCTGATACGCGATTTCACCGCCAAGCGGCTGTGTTCACTAGCCATGTCGTCCCCGATACCGTGTTCGGGCTGGCAGGGCGTGTACACGTCTATCAGCGCCGGGTAGTCGACCTGGGCTAGGGCGCGCGACACGTTCTTAAGGAAGTGTCCCTGGTAAGCCGTGGAGGTGGACACCACCAGGACGTTGGGGTGCATGGCCGCCAACAGGCCCAGCTCTTTGCGCTGCTCAGACTTGCCTTTCAAGTATTTGCCGTAGCGGGACAGGTCAGCGTCCTGGCCTTCCAGGGAGGCCG
This sequence comes from uncultured Mobiluncus sp., assembly GCF_947087965.1. GTDB lineage: Bacteria > Actinomycetota > Actinomycetes > Actinomycetales > Actinomycetaceae > Mobiluncus. The sequence goes on along the minus strand of NZ_CAMUES010000008.1, from coordinate 6,893 downwards.
TGGAGGCCTGGCCGCCCGTGTTGGAGTAGGCTCCCGTGTTCAACACCAGCATCTTAATCGGGGTGCCGGACGCCAGGATACGGCTCATCGCCCCGAAGCCGATGTCATAGGACGCGCCGTCGCCGCCGATGGACATGACCGCGGGCATCAACGCGAGTTCCTCGTCCGTGAACTGTTTCCATTCCGGAGCATCGGATGGAATGGCCGCACCGGTCGCACCAGCGAGGATGGCCCGGGCTTGCCGCAGCGCCAAAACATCCATCGACAAATCGGCCGCCAGACCCTCGTAAATGCCTTTCGCCAGGGGCTGCGCGTCTTGGAACAGGCCGTTGACCCACGGCTGCTGGTAGGGGTTAAACGGTGCAGTCGAGGCATAAACCGAGGAACACCCGGTCGAGTTCGCGACCACCGCGGCCGCCGGGCCCCGCCCTCCTGCCGGCCCTTCGTAACGGTACAGACGCTGCTCCAAACGCTCGCGCACCTGGTCAATCAGGGCGCTAAGCTCAGCATCGGTCACGGTTTGGCGCTTTTCCTCCAGGGCCGCCACTAACTCCTCGAGTTCCTGGCGGTGGCGCGAAACCCGGCCGTTATTGATGTCGTTGGCCAAAGCCATAGTTTGGCGCACAGCCGTGACTTCGCCACACCCGCGGCACGCCCCGTGCCCGCCGATGGTCGCGTAATAGTTGTCGCGATTCAGGAAAATCCGTTTCATATCCAGGCTGGGCCCGCCGTTCGGGTCGCTGAATTCAGCGGGAGAATTCGGCAGTTTCGTCAAGAACGCAAACCGCTGCTGGGTCGTGGCCAGTACCTCGTCGTCCTGGTCCGTGCCAATCAGGGCGTTCGGGCCGCACACCGCCACGCATTCCAAACAGCCGGTACACTTCCACGGGTCAACCGTCGCGCTGAACAGCACTCCCGCTCCGGGTTGGCGTTTTTCGGTGGAGTCAAAGAACGGTCGGGTGCGCGCCACCGGGAAAGTCCGCAAGGTGTCGGCCACCGCCGCCACCGCCGCGGGGTCGGCGTTTTGCGAGGTCGCAGCCTCGGTAAAGACGTCAGCGATTTCCGGACGCGCCTTCGTGTCCAGCAGTGCCTGGCGCATCGCCCCGGCAATGTCATCCACCTGCGACTTTAGGGAGGCACCGGCCTCGCCCGACTGATCTATCGCCGTCTGCAGCAAGGTGTCGATGCCAAACACCGTGTTTGGAATCGCCCCATCCGGGCAGGCCAAGGTGCATTCCATACAGCCGGTACACAGGCTCGCGTCGAACACCGGAATGGTCCGGCGGAACAGACCCTTATCCTTTTCCGCTGAGGACGCCGGGGGCAGGAAGTAGCCAGTGCCGGGGTAAACCGGGGCTTCGCTGATGGTGCCCTGAGCAAAGGGTTCCGCCACGACCCGCCGGAAATAATCCCGATCAAACAGCCCAGCAGTCAGCGCGCAGCCGGTAGCGCCGCGCTGGCACATCGTGGCTGATAGGGAGGCGTCCAAAACTGGGCGGGACTGGGAGGATTCGCCCGACACACCACCAGACGCGCCCGGGTCGGCGTCGAGCTGTTCCCACTCGACCTTTTGCGTGGCGGCCGCCCCGTCCTTGACCACCGCCATATTCGCTTCCACAATCGCCGGGCCTTTCGCCCCGAACTTGTGCTCAATCTGTTCGCGAATCTTGGCCAACATATCCGCTTCGCTGGCCCCGGAAGCAATCCGGTCGACCTTGGTGGCGATGGCCCCGATAAAGGCCACGCCCATCATGCGGGTTTGCAAGCCCGGATTGGGGGCGTGCTTCAGCGCGACCCCAAACGCATCGAGAATAAACAGGTTAATATGCCGATCCCGAATGATTTGTTTCGCCCGGCGCGGCAGGCTCGCCCACAGCTCGGCGGGAGTTTTGTCGGACTGCAAGATAAACGTCCCGCCCTCGGCCAAGCCCTTCAGCGGGTTCGTGTGGGCAAACACCATATGATCCGGGCTGACCACAATCTCTACGTCCTCTAGCTCGGCGTTCGTAATCCTGATGGTTTCCGGGCTCAACGTGATGTAGTAGTTCGTGGCCGCCCCCGATTTTTCCGAACCGTACTTCGGGGCGGCTTTGCTGTGCAAGTGCAGCATTTCAGCCAAAATGTCGGCCAGCAGTTTGCCGGTCGCAATCGTGCCGTAGCCCCCGACAGAGTGGAACCGAATCCGCATCGCTTCCTTGGGCAGCAGGTCTTTCGGGTTTTCTTCCAGGTGAAGGGCCATTTTGGCGGTTTCCGGGTAGGCTTCGCGCAGCCGATCCTGCATCGCTTTTTGTTCCCCGGTCGCGTCATCGGCAAAGAACGTCGAGCCGATATAGAACTCGGGAGCGAGGTCGCCGGCCTGCATCGCTTTGAACGTGGCGATGAGGTGGCGCGGCTGGACGTCGTGGCCGCCCAAGCCAAAGAATCCGGTGGACAGCTGGGGCATTTCCCCAGTCTCTACCGCCGCAATATCCGGGTAGCGCGCAGGCATGTCACGTTTGGCAGCTCCCGCGTTTTGCCCGGCTTTCACCAGGGCGCCGTTAACGAACTTGGTCAAGGCCGCCTGGTCGGAACGCTCCAGCACCGTCACGGCTTTCGCGCCCTTGAGAGCCGCCACCAACTCGGCCTCCGGGAACGGCTGCAACATGACAATCTGGACCAGACCGACCTTGAGACCCCGCTGACGCAAGTACGGCAGCACGGCGCGCACGTCCTCACAAATCGAGCCGACACCGACCATGATGAAGTCGGCGTCCTCGCAGTTAAAGGTTTTCACCGGGGCGTAATCGCTACCGGTCAGGGCGTTATATTCGTCCATCGCCTGACGCACCAAGCGCGGCACATCCGCGACAAAGTGGGTGCGGTGGTCAGCCACCCCGGCTTGGAAATCCGGCTGGTTTTGCACCGGTCCGGTCAAGCCCGGATTGTCCACATCCACCAGGGAGGGGATAAGTTTGCGGGTGCCTCGCGCCGGAGCGTTGACCCACTGGCGGCGCCACTTGGCGACTTCCGCCGCGGGCAGATGCCCCGCGATTTCCCGGTCAAACAGCTCGCCGCAGCAGTCATTTTCGATAGCTTCGGCGTTATCGGCGCAGTTCAGGAACGACCGCAGCGCCTCGAGGGAGGCGGGCGCCAGCACCGGCCTTTTGCTCTCCAGGAACTGACCAAACTGGAAAACCCGGCCTTTGGCACCAAACAAAATTTCCTGAGCGGCGGTGGGACAGGGAATGTAACCCTTGGGGTCGCCCAAGTATTCCTTGACCAGCGCGGCTTCCGGCAGGCGCGCTTCGCTCATCATGTGGGAAGTCGCGAAACCGTCCATGCAGTTTGCCACCGGAATCAATGACAGCGACGAGGCGCGGTAAGAAATCAGCGCCAGGTTCGCCGCTTCCTCCGGGTTTGCCCCAAACAGGACCGTGTAACCGGCTGGGAGCAGGGCATATACATCGTCGTGGCCACCCATCACGTTCAGCGAGTGGCGAGACACCACGCGCGCCGCGACCTGCAGCACGAAACCGCCGATGCGCTTGCCGACAGTGACATAGTGGGACTCCAAGCCGTAGAGGATGCCTTGCGAGCTAGAGGCGTTCGAGATGAACTTGCCGCCGGTCAGAGCCGCGCCCATGGCCCCGGACTGGGCGGAATGCTCACCCTCTGGCTCAAAGAAGAAGGGGTGCTGGCCCCACACGTTCTTTTGACCTGCCGCCACCGCGGCTTCGAAGGTCTCCGAGATTTCTGTCGAAGGCGTGATGGGATAGCCGATGACCCCTCCACACACCATGTTCATTACGCGGGCAACCGCGCCGTTGCCGTTGATAACTTCCACTTTGCCGGGATACTTCGGCTGGTCTACCATTACAGATTCCTCTCCGATGGGGTGATTTAGGGATTGCGTGGCCGTAGCCCAGTGATTCGAATCCTACCCCGATTTTAGTAACATCTCTTTGCCCGCGCGGGGACTCAGAGTGAGAGGTTGTTGGCCGTGACCCCCGGAATTGTTTGGAATGCCAGGGTTGGCGCGGATTGGGATTTAGGAAAGGTAGGAAACCAGGTATTTCACAAAGAACTCTGGGGAGGTACTTTCGGTGACGATGTCGCCGGGAATTTCCTGAGGCGCGCCTTTCCCAATAGCCCAGGTGCCCCGCCAGTGAATCCGGCAGGTGATTGCATAGCGGCCGACATGTTGATATTTGTGGGTGACCGTGCCGTCCGGCCAGGGCGCTCCCGCGTCCGCGCCGGAATCTGTGGTTTCGCCATCGCCCCAATCCCACTCGAAGCTCGCAGGTTCAACTGAGATATTGACATCCTGGCCAGCCACGTTTTCCTGGAAATGTTGGGTGTCGACCTCGACATGGGCGTAGACATCCTTGCCCACAGCTACGTTGGCCGAAGGCGGTTCCATCGCCGGCGTGGGAGGCTCGATTTTTTCCTGGATTGATTCGGTCAGGGCTTCTTGGTCGATGGCTGCGGTGGCATTGCCCATGAAGCTCAGATCTTGTAAGTAAATCGTATCCACGACTTTTTTTGTTTTCGGATCCGTCACCGTCAACGTGTCGAGTTCCGAGTCATACTTGGTTTCCATGTCGACAATGTTGTAGGTGGGCTTCGGGGGCGAATAAACGTATGAGTTCGAGCCGTAAGAAGACGATGAGCTGTGAGAACTGGTGGCGCTGGTTTGGCCGGAAGAACCGGTGTCTGTGGCGCTCGAGTCGGTATCGGAGCTGGCAGAGCTGGTCGAGGTGAGAATCCCGCTGATAATATTTCCGACCCCGCTGAAATCCCCGGTGAGCGCCTCGGCCGTGGTGACCCCAAAAATGGGGGTCACCAGCACTAATGCCAGTGCAATCTTTTGTTTCCGCCTCACTTTTCCAAGCTACCGCGCGGGAAACGGGGTTTCCAAGCCGGTGATCCGCGGGATGGGCGGCATCGGCCTGGGGTTTTAGGGAAGGACAGGAAAACGAGGTGGGAATTGCCAAGTATTTTGCCAAGGTAAATTTTTCATTGGATTTATAGGGGGAGAATAGCCGGGTAGCTGCCAATAATGGCAGCTACCCGGCTATTCTCCCCTTTTAGGCACAGGGTTGTGGAAAACTGGGTTTTCCACAGGTAATCTGAATCGGCGTTGATTTTGTTCTCGGCCATGCCGCAAGGTGGGGTCATGAAAACGAAAAACTATGGGGTTTACACGGCAAAACAGCTGCTCACGGGGTACACGAAGCGACAAATTAAGGCTTTGGTTAAGGCCGGAAAACTGCAGCGGATTATGCGCGGCTGGTATACCGGGGCGGATGCAGACCCGGATGTCGTCCGTGCCCTGGAACTCGGGGGCAGGCTGGGGTGCCTGTCCGGGTGCGCAAAGTATGGTCTTTGGGTTCCCTACCAAGCCAAAACACACGTAGTTTTGTCAAACAAAGTCGCCGTGCCCGCCGCTGAATTCACCGAATTCCACCGCTGCGCTACCCACCCGCACTCCCCCATGTTTGACTTGGAGGACTGCCTGTACCAAGCCATGCGCTATCACGATGCTGAAACGGGACTGATTGTGCTGGAATCGGCGCTGCAGCTGGGACATATTGGCTACGACCAGGCAAAACATCTGGCATCGGGAGTGCAAAAGGACAAGATTGCAACCTACCGGTTCCTCGACCGCGGGGCGCAGTCTGGCAGCGAAACTCGGGTCAGGTTATTTTTCCAGCGCCGCGGGGTCAGCGTGCATACCCAGAACCGGACCGCGCCCGGATGGGTAGACTTGCTGGTCGGCAACTCGTGGATAGTGGAATGCGACGGGAGGGAGTTTCACGACAGACCCAACGCATTTGAGGTTGACCGCGAGCGGGATTTGTCGAACACCGCCGCCGGATATCTGACTACCAGGCTGAGTTACCAACAGATTTGGCACGAATGGGAGCGTACAAAACAGAGGCTGAGCGCTATTTTGCAAAGGCGCCGACACCGCGTTTCACCCAAGGTTTAAGGGCATCCCGGCGATTGGCAGGTGAATGTGCCGAAGGGTTGGAATACAGTTTGCAACTGGGTTGATGCTGCAAAGGAACTGGGAGTGGGGTTTGAGTCAGTTATGGAGTTGGCAATGGAGTCAGCTCTGGAATCGATGCTGGAATCGGCGCTCGAGTAGGCGCGGGAGTGGACACGGGGGTCGGGGCTGGAGTCGGCGAGGGAGTCGGGGGCTTGAGTCGGCGAGGGAGTCGGGGGCTTGAGTCGGCGCGGGGAGTGGTCGTGCTGGAATACCGGGTGTCCGTTAAAGTTAGCTGGGATTTCGCTAAGTTGCTGGAGTGCCCGGGACGCGAGACGCTGAGAAGTGCCGACATCGTGGGTGTATGCGGCGGTTCAAGTCAAAACTGCACAGGTATTATTTTGGACGTTGGGGTATCACGGCTGGAATTCTCGATTCCAACCCTACTGGTCCGCGGCGGCACAGTACGACAGCCTTTGGGAATACGCCACAATTTTTACCAGTCATATCGGTCCGCGGGGACAAACCGTCTCGAAGCACCAAGTTTTAGAAAGAATGCCGAAAAATCCCCCGCAGAATATCCATTTCCAGTACCTCACGGTTTGAAGCTGGGATTATCCGGGGAGAATAGCCGGGTAGCTGCCAATAATGGCAGCTACCCGGCTATTCTCCACCTTTAGGCACATACCTGATGGTCAATGCCCGCGTTTAAGTCCCGGCCACATCCCTCGCGAAGCTGCTCCCAGACCTTTCTAACGCCCAACCAACCTCGACTAGAATTAAAAACGGCCGCCGCCACACAGCCCCTCAATCGTTGAATCTGCGCGGTTTTTCAACACACCCCGGCGGCGCTTTTCAATCCATCTGACCAAAATTCCACCCTTTATTACCCAGAAGAAGGGTTTTTTTGAAGATGAATTTGAAG
>NZ_CAMUES010000007.1 GCF_947087965.1 uncultured Mobiluncus sp. | reverse complement strand
CATCAGTCAACATACCAGCCGTAGCCGCGTCAACCATGTTCCCCTCAGCAGCGGAAACAACATACAAACGCTTCGGATTCATGGTCCCGTGGTCATCACCAAACTGATGAGCCGCCACCTCCAAAGACGTCTGCACACGATCCAAACCGCCCAAACGAGCCAGCTTCGCAATCGAACCAGGCAAAGACGGAGCAGCCACAGCAGCCGGAGCAGCCACGCCACCCATGCCAGCAACCAGCGCCACCGAAGCAGCACCAATCACAAACTTCTTCTTCAAATTCATCTTCAAAAAAACCCTTCTTCTGGGTAATAAAGGGTCAGAAATTCGGGGGTAAATCAGGTTATAAACACACAGAGAATCCCGGGCAGACACCCGCCGGGGTTGCAGGAACGCGGGGATTCCCGAGCCAACACTGGCCGGGGTTGCAGGTACACGGGATCCGGTGAGAGACCATACCTGCGAGGATTTGAACAACAGCCGGATTTTTAGACCTATTCCGACCGGGTTGCAGGCACACAGGGATTCCCGGGCCGACACCGGACAGGGGCGCGGCTAAACCGGGGAGGTTATTTGAGGGGATACCCGGCAGGGGTGTGCCTAAAGGGGGAGTATAGCCGGGCAGCTGCCATTATTGGCAGCTACCCGGCTATACTCCCCCTATAAACCCCAAACCCCGAAGCACCCACGCATCCAGGCCCTCAATACCCCAACACCCTTCTGACTATTTTGCAGAAAAAATCCCCCGCCTTGGTGACATGAGCTACAGGGTGGGTATCACGCCTCGAGCAGCGCGAGGGGGATGACGTAGATTCCGTCGGGACGCCGGTAGGCTTGTGTGCCGGTGTTGATTACCGCGAGGAGCGGGTTTTGGCCCGGGAGTTGGCTGCGCAGCCAGTGCAGGTGTTTCACGTCTTGGTCATCGATGGCGCTGGCGAGTTTGACTTCCAGACCGGCAATCTCGCCGTTCGCGCCTTCTAAGATGATGTCGACTTCATGGTCGCCGTTACGGGTTCGCAAGTGGTAGACACGAGCCCGGTTCGCTTCGGCTGCCACGCGGAGGCTCAACACCGCGAGGGACTCAAAAAGCTGTCCCAAGAATTTTTGGCCGCGCGCTCCCAGCAGCGTGGTTTCGTTTAGATTCAGCAGCCGCATAGCCAAAGCGGGGTCTGCCAGCTGGTGTTTCGGGGCTTGTTGCAGCCGCTTGGGAGCGTTAGACGAAGGCGTCCAGCCGGGGACGGGATCGAGAATCCACAGAGCTGTCAAATGATCGCGATAGGCGATGGTCGTGGTTTTGGCCGGCTGGGAACCGTCCCCGCCAGTAGTCGCATCCAGCAGGTTAGCGTAGGAAGTAGTCTGCGAACTTGCCGCCGCATAAGCCGCCAACCAACGGCGCAGCGTCTCAGGTCGGCGCACGGTAGCCCCGTAATCAGGCAGGTCCCGGTCCACAATCAGACGCAGATATGAATCGAGCAACTCCTGAGCTACCTCGGCAGATTTCCCCATAATCCCAGGAAACCCACTGCGCGCGATGGCCCGGCAATAATCAGGCAAAGCAAAGTCTGTCCGCCCCTCCACGGCGTGGTCAGGGTCACTCAATAGTGCCCCCAGACTCACGGACGGTTGTGTCAGACCCCTTTCGAACAGCGCCATCGGACGCATCCGCAGTGACAGAATTCGCCCCGCCCCGCTGTGTGTCCCGTTTGCGTCGAAAGGCGTGGCCGAACCCGTCAGCAAAAACCTGCCCGCCGGAGCTCCCGCGTCAACTTGACGACGCACCGCGTCCCACACCGATGGAAACTTTTGCCACTCATCAAGCAGGAAAGTCCCCGCCTCGACAGTCAAAAAATCGGGATCCGCCGCCGCTACCAGCAGAGTCTCCTCGCGATCCAGCATCCAGACCGTGTCGGCCCGCTGCAGAGCCGTGGCCGTTTTCCCCACGCCCTTCGGGCCATCAATCGCAATAGCAGGCACCTCGGGCAGCAAGGCATTGAGCCGCCTATCCAACGCGCGCGTAACATAAGACATGATTCTATTATACTGTTAGCAGGTTATCTACGCTACCTTTAGCCGGTATTTTGTGATGCTTTTAGCAGGGATTGTGGTGCCCCTGGCGTGAAGCAATATCGTAAACATGCAACGCTAGATGTTGCTAATCGGGAAGTTTTCGTTGGGATAGCGCGGAAAGTGGGTAATAGTGGAGCCGGCGAAACCCGCGAAGCTGGCTGTGTCCACCAGGACAGTGCGGAATCACAAGAACGTTGAGGATTCAAGAGAGCGGATACGCCAGGGATAGTCGAGACGGTGGTGATTTTGTGGGCCTGGATGCGTGGGTGCTTCGTTGTTTGGGGTTTATAGGGGGAGTATAGCCGGGTAGCTGCCATTACTGGCAGCTACCCGGCTATTCTCCACCTTTAGGCACACCCCAAGCGGGTATCCCCTCAAAAAACCTCCATGATTCCCCGCAGCTCTGGCAGATGTCGGCCTTGGATTCTCTGTGTGTTCACAACCTGATTTACCCCCGAATTTCCGACCCTTTATTACCCAGAAGAAGGGTTTTTTTGAAGATGAATTTGAAGAAGAAGTTTGTGATTGGTGCTGCTTCGGTGGCGCTGGTTGCTGGCATGGGTGGCGTGGCTGCTCCGGCAGCTGTGGCTGTGGATGGTACGTTGACGTTGCCTGGTTATGCTAAGTCGTTGACGCGGTTGGCTGGTCTGGATCGTGTGCAGACTTCCCTGGCTGTGGCTGATAAGCAGTTCGGCAAGGGCATGCATAATTCGGTGAATCGTCCGACTCGTTTGTACATTGCTTCGGCTGCTGACGGGAACATGGTTGACGCGGCTTCTGCTGGCATGTTGCAGGATGGCCCGATTGTGTTCGTTTATGGTAGTTCTTATGTGTCTACTGCTGTTGGCGAGCACGTGAAGAATTTCGAGAAGAACACTGGCTACAATGGTTACGCTAATATTTCTGAGGTTGTGGCCATTGGTGGCGATGGTGCCGTGTCTGATGCTGCGTTGAAGAACGTTGCGGGGGCTTTGAAGGTTTCCAAGACTTCTCGTTTGGGTGGTAAGGATCGTTACGAGACTTCCGTGGCGATTGCTGACTATATTTATGGTCAGGCTCAGAAAGCTGTGAAGGGTGACGGTTACCGTGATCGTAACGGTGGCCTGATTATTAATGCGGCTACCACGAACTTGAACGTGGTTTACATCGCTAATGGTGCTGATACCCACGTGGTTGACTCGATGGTGTCGGGTACTTTGGATAATGGCCCGGTGTTGTTGGCTACCCCGGATGGTAAGATTCCCGAGCCGGTGGCTGAGTTCATTAAGAAGACTTTGCCTGAGCAGTTCGCTGCTTTGGGTGGGGCTCCGACTGTTCCGGATTCCACGATTCAGGAGGCTTGGCTGATTAAGGCTTTGGCTAACAAGTGGGATACGTCTTACAGTGTGCCTGACTTGAAGAAGAAGGTTGACAATCTGCAGCGTATTGTTAACGGCGACGGTGACAGCGCGAAATACGATGCTCTCGATTTCAAGGGCATGGAGCGTTCTTACCAGGATGCCGTGAATATCTACAATGCGTGGCATGGTGAGTACACCAAGAACACTAACGCTGTTAACAGCAAGTACTTCGCTCAGGATATGAAGGGCAAGGTTGCGCTAACTACTGCTGCGGCTACTTTGCTTGATCCTACGTCAGCTCCGGGTCAGGCTTTCCTGGCTTTGTACGGCACTAACGAATGGGTTCAGAAGGATATTGAGGGCTACTTCGATTCCTGGACTGAGAAAGGTGTGAAGTACGCGCGTTCCTTCGATTTTGATCGTTTCACGAAGGATAAGTTGGGTTCTGACTTTATTGACCCGGCTACTGATGCTTTGAACAAGGTGTGGACTGGTATCCAGGCTGACTTCAGCGCTTTGCAGACTAATAATGCTGGCGCGGCTTACGTGGCTATGGCTTCCCAGGACTTCCCGGATTTGGCTATTCCGACTTCCGGCACCAAGGGTAATGGCGTTGCTGTCGATCTCAAGGTTCCGATGGCTGCGGTGAATTTTGTGGCTGATTATGCTCGTAGCGCGGTCGAGACCCTGTTGAAGAATAAGAAGGCCGAGTTGGCTTCGACTTCGCAGAGCCTGCGTAACGAGTTGGACAAGATTGCTCCGAAGACCGAGCTGCGCCTTGGTGGTGCGGATCGTTTCGAGACCGCTCAGTTGATCGCGAACCAGTTCGCGAAGACTTACGGCAAGGTCATGACTAACGGTCATGCCGTTGACTTCAACGAGGCTTACATTGCTTCTGGTTACCGTATGGCTGATTCCCTGGCTGCTGGCCAGTTGGCTATGGGCCCGATCTTGTTGGTGAAGGGCACCGAGAAGGACGGTAAGGAACTGCCCGAGTTCACTCAGAACGTGGCAAAGAACCTCATGTGCTGGACCAAGCAGGCTACTATCGATGTTTACGGTATTGGTGGGGAAGGCGTCCTGGCTGACAGCGCCCTGGAAGCCACTATCGCCCTGATCGATAACCCCAACTGCAAGGTTGCCCCCGCGCCTGCTGCTACCGGTTTGCTTGACGACACTGTGCATGCTTACCCGAGCGAAAGCCTTGACGTGATTATGCACGTGGCTGGGGACAAGAACGCCCCGACCCTGACCCTGGATAATATCACCAAGAGCGACAAGAAGACCACTATCAAGGGTACTGGTGACGCACAGATTGCAGGTGTTGCTAACCAGGACAAGGCTGGTAACTCGAAGACTGGTGCCCTTCACTTCACGGTTGGTAAGGATGTCGTTCCTGGCACCTACTATGCTTTCGTGAACGATGCTAACGGCAACAAAGCTACGGTGACCATCATCGTCGCTAACAAGTTCGAAGTCACCCCGGCATTAATCGTAGGTAAAACAGGTACTACCCAGCAGTTGACCGCCAAGTTCAACGGTGGTACGACGGCACTCACCTACGGTACTGATTACACCTGTACGTCTAGCGACCCCAAGGTCACGATTAACGCTACTGGCGAGGTTACGCTTGGTGCGGACGATGGTAAAGAGGTTACCCTGACTTGTACCCATAAAGCTAGCAAGGCAACGGCCACTGTCAAGGTAATCGGATACACCAACGAGATTACCCCGGCCTCATATGACGTCGTGGCAGATTTGGGTGGAACGGCCGCTAAGAATGTTCCGAACAAGACCAAGACCACGGGTGCTCACTACACCTACAAGGTGACGGCAGACAACGATAACCTGACCGTTGAAAATCACGGAACTTTGTCGATTAGTATCGACCCGGCCACTGGTGAACTCACGGTTACCGACCCTGACTACAACAACGCCGCCGGCGCCACTGCTAAGACCGTGACGGTTACCGTGACGGCTTCTAAGTCCGGCCTGGCTCCGAAGGACGGGACCTTCACCATCAATACGAAGCGCTAATCTTTACGGATTAGCAACGCTATAACTTCATAACACTGGCCCCGGTAGTTACCTACCGGGGCCAGACTTTTATGAAGTTATCGTTGAAACCGTAAAGGTTTCAGTTGCGATTACGCAGTGAGAGTAATCGTCTTGGAGATGGTGTTCACGACCTCGCCCGCACGAGAAGCGGTAATCGTGATAACGAAAGAGTCACCAGCCTTAGCAGCAGTAGTGCTCTTGGTTACCGTTGCTTTGACTTTGCCATTGGCGTCGATTGCGGGGTTACCCAGAGCCACGGTCTCGTTACCGCCGCCGGTAGTCGCCGTGACGGGGCTGGTCACTGTAGCGCTGTAGGTGATACCCGCTGTAACACCGGCCGCGTAACCATCGATAGTCAAAGTAGCATCGACGTCACCAGAAGCAGCTTCCACAGCAGCAGCAGACACGGAGACATCCGTTTCAGTAACACTCAACGGGGTAGTCTTGGCGGTGGACTTGACGGTTCCGCAAGCGGAAGCGGTGTTGATCAGGGAGATTACTGCCTTGAGGGTTTCGTCAGAGACGACGCCCTTGCCGCCCAGAGCAGCCACACCGATGTTGCCAGCCTTGTTCCAGCACTGCAGGTGGGTAGCCACGTCCTTGGTGAACGCCGGGATATCCGTGGAATCACGTACCAGCATGATCGGGCCGTGAGACAACTGGCCACCAGCCAGGGAATCGGGCAGGCGAGTACCGTTAGCCACGTAAGCCTCGGTCATCACGTTAGCCGTCAAGCCCTTGTTGAACACGGTGCCGTAGAGCTTACCGTACTGGTTAGCAATCAACTGAGCGGTCTCGAAACGATCCGCACCACCCAAACGCAGCTCGGTCTTCGGAGCAATCTTGTCCAACTCGCCAGCCAAACGACCAGACACGTCAGCCAACTCGGCCTCGGTATCCTTCAACCACTGCTGCTGCTGAGCAGTAACCCACTCAGCCACGTCCTTCACCGCAGCCATCGGCACAGCCTTGGCGCGGTGAGCGTCAGCGGTGTTAGAAGTGTAGTTGCCCGCAGCCTCGGCAGCAGTAGGAGTGTTCTGAGAAGCCTCAGCCACCGGGTTACCCAACGCGACTACCGTGCCGTCCATAGCGGCCTTCCACTGGTCGGTCAAAGCCTTTTCAGCCGGAGCCACGTAAGCATTCTGGAAGCTCTTAGAGCCCAGCAGAGCCTTGTAATCGAAACCGACAACCTTCCAATGATCCTTGTTCATATCCGAAGTATCGTAAGGCTCAATATCGATGTACTTTTCAATCTTGGTCTTATCAATCGCACCAGAGGAGTCCAGCACGGCTTCGCCGAACAAAGCCCGCAACGCGGTAGCCACGTTAGAAGCATAGTCGGTTGCGCTAGTAGAAGGGCTATCAGCCTTGTACGCCGCAGTCGGGTAGTTGAGCATGGTAGCGCCAGCCAAAGCATTCTCGACATCAGCGCGGTTATTATGTGCAGCAACCTTGGAGATCTGGGACAGTTTAGCAACAGCCTCACCATATTGACCGTTCCAAGCGGTCTGCAAATTACCGGCCTCACGCACCACGTTACGCAGACCCATAAAGTCATCGCTGCCGGTCACGCGGTCAGTCTTGTTGCCCTTACCGTCGACCAGGGCCTTCAAGGTTTCCTGCTTGACCTTCAACTGCGGAATGCTAGAGGAAGTCTCCCACTTGTTAGCCAAAGCCTTAATGAGCCAAGCATCCTGAACGGTCTTATCCGAAACCGTAGGAGCCCCACCCAAAGCAGCGAACTGCAACGGCAAAGTCTTCTTAATGAACTCGGCCGCAACATCCGGGATAGTCCCATCAGCATTAACCAACACGACCGGGCCGTTATCCAACGTGCCAGCCACCATCGAATCGACCACGTGCTCGTTAGCACCGTTAGCCAGGTACATCACGTTCAAGTTAGTGCCATTAGACACAATATGATTACCCGCGCGATCCAGGTAAGCATCAGTGGACTGCAAGGCATGGTTGTAGATACGCGAAGCAATCGCCACGGAAGTCTCGAAACGATCCTTGCCGCCCAAGCGGTCGAAGGACTTCACGCCCATTTCTTCGCCAACGGCCTTCATCGCAGCGTCAGAAACCGCGCCTTCGCCACCAATGGCGATAATCTTTTTAATGTCAGAGTAGCCAACCAGCTCATCATCAGCAAAGTGCTTGCCAACAGCGGAAGCCACGTAAGAGTTGCCATAAACAAAAGCAATCGGGCCATCCTGCAACATGCCAGCCGAAGCAGCGTCAACCATGTTCGCATCCGCCGCGGAAGCAATGTAAAGCACACCCGGCTTGTTAGCGGTGCGATGGCCGAACTCGTGATCCGCAATCGCCAAGGCGGTCTGAATACGGTCAATACCGCCGAGACGACCCAGCTCAGTCGCGTAACCCGGCAGGCGGTTAGTATCAGCCACAGCAGCCGGAGCAGCCACGCCACCCATCGAAGCAATCAACGCCACCGAAGCAGCGCCAACCACAAACTTCTTCTTCAAATTCATCTTCAAAAAAACCCTTCTTCTGGGTAATAAAGGGTGGAATTTTTTAAACCACCCAGGTGATCCAGGACGGAAGCACCCGGGAAAAGTTTACACCACCCAAGTGTTCTGTCAATAATGCGAGAGGCCTTGAGTCGCGTTTTTACGCCACTTTCGAGCCTCACGCTTCCGGGATTTCCCGGAACCAAGGAATCCGTCACGCCTCGCGGCTATCAGCCTAAAGGTGGGCAGAAACCTTGCTAACACCCTGTATATGTAAAGGCTTGGAGCAATCTTACACGAAACCTCGGAAATCGAGTGTGATTTAGGTCACACTTACATCTAGGTGTAAAATTAGCATGATAAAACCAAAGCACCTTGAGCCTGATAGCCATATCGGTGATTGCCACGCCAAAGAGTTCTACGTTCCCCTCGATACTCAGTCCTCCGAAATTTTTATTGATGAATCCGGTTCTAAAGCCAGCCGCAGCGATTTTTTTGTTCTGGGCATGATTAAGTCGCGAGACACCGGACTTCTGGCCCGACATATCCGTGGCATCAGAGAGAAACACAGATTTTGGGATGAATTTCATTTTTCTGAAGCCACCCAGGGAAGCAAAGCGGCTTATTTCGCAGCCTGCGAGCTGCTGGGAATTTCGGACGTTCGAATCAGCGCTTATGTTTTCGACAAATCAATCTCCAATCCGTTTGCGCACAGGACAACATGGAGAACACAAGCCGATTGTGCAGCACGATTGGTGCGCGGAAATATCAACATGGGTGAGATTGTTTCCGTTTACCTTGACATCGTTACCACCCCGAATTGGTTTTCTATTGCTGAAAATGTAAAACAGCAAGTTAATGACAAATTCGGCAAGCTCGCCGTGGTCTCAGCCCTCGATTTGGACTCAAAATCGTCAGATTTGTTACAGATGGCTGATTTAGTTGCTGGAGCAGTCGCTTATTACAGAAGAACGTGGAGCGGGCAGCATCCTGACAGTCCCGACAGGAGCAACAATACGAAAGCCCAGATTATGCGTCGGTTGATGCGCTGCTTTGACCTGAATGATTTTGAAGATGTTCGCACCGGGAACGGAAAGGTAAACATTCAAACTGCAGGAAGACGCAAAGACGCCGTTGACTTGCAATTTGAACGATAATTTGGTAGTATCTAACTGCTGTGAGTCCTGGACTCTGTCCTACAGCTCGCAGTCCGGCCCGTGGCTCTGCTACGCAACCGGAGCATAGCGTATTTCTAGTACGCAAACATACTTTGAACCCCGGGCGTAAAAACCCGGGGTTCTTTGAAACCCCAACTAGCGAGACCAAACGCTCCGGGTTATTCCGTGAAGTTAGTTCCACCAGCACTGAGTGGCGCAGTTAGGCAGTCGGCTAGTGTCCGGCTATGGCTAGGGCCAACCCACTGAAACCCCTAGCCGCCACACCACAGCGCCAAGCGCCCAACGTGTAAAGCATTTTTACACGTCGGAAAAACGTGTAAAGAAATTCGGAAATTCTTTACACGTTGTCCTAAACGCGCTGGTACTCCCCCAGACGTACACGCGCGCTACAGCGGCGCGCCGCTATCGCTCATAATTCAACAAGTACCAATTTTATTGACGAATCTGGCACTTTCACATAGTCTATTTCTATAGCTCCCCGTCGTCTTCGGACTGGCGGGGTTTACTCTTATCGCAGGGGAATCAGATGAAATCTATGGCAGTGGTGATTGACTACCAAAACGTCCATATGACTGCCGCTGATGTTTTTCTTCCCAATAGGCCAAAAGAGGACGCGCTGATTTCACCCCACAACCACCGCGACCGCCACGCCGCAACACCCTTGTGAACTGAAACCTACCGCGAGCGAGCGGAATTCCAATCATTCGGCTCCCATTATGGTCGCCGTGAACCCCTTACCGCGGGCGGTACGGATTATCCTCGGCGGGGCGCAGAATCACGACACCGAGCGGGGGAATCCGCAAAGACACCGAACAGGGACGGTTGTTCCAGGGAATCTCTTCGGCCGTGACCTGACCCAGGTTGCCCACCCCGGAACCGCCGTAAACCTCGGCGTCCGTGTTTAGCACCTCGTCCCACTTGCCGGCAAACGGCAGGCCGACCCGGAACGGATCGTGGGGGTTGCCGCTAAAGTTCGCCACCACCGCCAGCAGGTGACCCGAATCAATCCCAGAAGGGTCCGATTCCGCCACGGACCGGCGCAGATAGGTAATCAAGTTGTGGTCGGCATCGCTGGGCTCAATCCACTCGAACCCGCGATAGTCGTCACACCACAGCGCCGGGTTGGACGCATACAGGTGGTTCAAATCGGTGACCAGCTGGCGAATCCCCTGATGCTCGGGAATGTCCAGGTGCCACCAATCCAGGGACGCCCCCGAATTCCATTCCGCGCCTTGGCCAAACTCGGAGCCCATGAAGATGAGCTGTTTGCCCGGATGGGTCCACTGGTAAGCAAACAGCAGGCGCAATCCGGCCAGCTGGCGCCAGTAATCGCCGGGCATCTTGGACAGCAGGGAGCCCTTGCCGTGCACGACCTCATCGTGGGACAGCGGCAGGACAAAGTTCTCTGAAAACGCGTAGACCAGGCTAAACGTCAGCTCGTTGTGGTGCCACTTGCGGTTGACCGGGTCCTCCGCCAAGTAGCGCAGGGTGTCGTTCATCCAGCCCATGTTCCACTTGAAACCAAAGCCCAGGCCACCTTCGGAAGTCGGCTGGGTCACGCCGGGCCACGCGGTCGATTCCTCGGCAATCATGACCGTGCCGGGGCAGACCCGGTAGCAGGTCGCGGTCACTTCCTGCAGCAGGGCGATGGCCTCGAGGTTTTCCCGCCCGCCGTACTGGTTCGGGTGCCACTGGCCCTCTTTGCGGGAATAGTCCAGGTAGAGCATCGACGCCACCGCGTCCACCCGCAGGCCATCAATGTGGAAGTCCTCCATCCAATACAGGGCATTAGCGACCAGGAAGTTCTTCACCTCGCGCCGGCCGTAGTTGAACACCAGCGTCCCCCAGTCCGGGTGCTCGCCGCGCTGCGGATCAGGGTCCTCGTACAAGGCCGTGCCGTCGAACCCGGCCAGCGCCCAGTCGTCCTTCGGGAAGTGCGCCGGAACCCAGTCCAAAATGACGCCAATCCCGTTTTGGTGCAGCACATCCACCAGGTAGCGGAAGTCGTCAGGCGTGCCGAAGCGGGCGGTCGGAGCAAAGTAGGACGTGCATTGATACCCCCAGGACGGGCCGAAGGGGTGTTCCGCCACGGGCATGAACTCCACGTGGGTGAAGCCCATTTCCTTGACGTAAGGCACCAGGTGTTCGGCCAGGTCACGGTAGCCATAGCCTTCTTTCCATGAACCAATGTGGCATTCGTAGATACTCATCGGCTGGGCGTGAATCGGGTGGTCCTCCACGTTCGCGGCACGCCGCTCCATCCATTCGTCATCGTTCCAAGTGTGGAATTTGTCGGTGACGACCGAGGCGGTAGCAGGGGGAATTTCAGTAGCGCGGGCCAGCGGGTCGGCCTTTTGCCGCCAGTTTCCGTCCGGGCCTTTGATGTCGTATTTGTAGCGTGCGCCTATCTCGACACCGGGAATGAACAGCTCCCAGACGCCCGACGCGCCGAGGCTGCGCATCGCGCACCCCGACCCGTCCCAAAAGTTGAAGTCCCCCACGACCTTCACCGCTTGTGCGTTCGGCGCCCACACCGCGAACGCCACGCCCTTTACGACCCCGAGCGGACCCTCGTACTCCTTAATATGTGCACCCAAAACGTCCCACAAGCGCTCGTGACGGCCTTCTGAAATGAGGTAGGTGTCCATTTCGCCCAAGGTCGGCAGGAAACGGTAGGGGTCGTCCCCCAAGACTTCTTGGTCGCCGTAGGTCACTTTCACACGGTAGTCCTCGACTTCGGCGTGCGGAATGACGGCCACCCACACCCCGTCCTGTTCGTGTTCAGCAGGGAATTCGCCGTGTTCGGTGACGATGGTGACGCTTTGCGCCATGTGGCGCACGGTGCGGATGGTGACGTCCTCACCGTCCGAGTGCGGCCCCAGCACCGAGTGCGGGGCGTAGTAATTCGCGTAGGCGACCTGGTTCAAAAGTTCCGGGGAAACGGTGATTTTAGCCATGGGGTAATTCTTTCATATTTTGCTAGGCGATGTTTGGGTTCAATCGGGAATGGGGCTGAAGCTGAGAATATGGCCGGGACCGGTATAGGGATTGAGCTGGACAAAATTATCTCGTCCCCAGGTATATTCACCGCCGGTCAGTTCATCGCGCACCACAAACAGGCGCTGCCCCTCGCCGGGCGCGGCCAGCTCCGGGAACTCCTCCGGGCTCAACCCTAGTGACGGCAAATCCAGGTGCACCCAGCCGGTTTGGGTGTTATGCGGGTCGAGGTTCACGATGACCAGCACCGTGTCCGCCCGGCCGGTCGGGGAATGCGCGGCATCAATATGCTTGGAAAAAGCGATGATGGCATCGTTTTCAACAGCGTGGAACTTGATGTTGCGCAGCTGCAGCAGCGCCGGGTGAGCGGACCGGGCCGCGTTCAGGGTGCGCAGCAGGGAGGCGATGCCGTACTTGTCGCGCGCCGCCCAGTCATAGACTTTCACCTCGTACTTCGGGTTGTCGATGACTTCCTCCACGCCGGGACGCTGCACGTTTTCGCAAAACTCGTAGCTGCCCCCGAGGATCCCCCAGGTCGGAGCGGCCGTGGCCGCCAGCAGGGCGCGGGCTTTGAACGCCCCTACCCCCTCGGTCATGTAGTCGGTCAAAATGTCTGGGGTCATGGGGAACAGCGCCGGGCGCAACACGTGTGCCGTTTCATAAGCGAGTTCCTCAAAGTACTCGGTCAGCTCCGTCTTGGAGTTGCGCCACGTAAAGTACGTGTAGGACAGGTGGAACCCCGCTTTTGCCAGCCCCCGCATCATTGCCGGAGCGGTAAACGCCTCGGAGAGCATGACTACTTCGGGATGGGTTTGGTGCAGGTCCGCCGCCAAGCGCTGCCAGAAACGCACCGGCTTCGTGTGCGGGTTATCCATGCGGAAAATCGTGACCCCGTGGTCAATCCAAAACTCGATCACCCGCCGGATTTCGGAATACAGCCCGTCCGGGTCGTGGTCGAAGTTCAGGGGATAGATGTCTTGGTATTTCTTTGGCGGGTTTTCCGCGTAGGCAATCGAGCCGTCAGCCCGGGCCGAGAACCATTCGGGGTGAGCCTTTACCCACGGGTGGTCCGGGGAACATTGCAGGGCAAAGTCCAAGGCAATCTCGAGGTGGTTGCGTTTCGCCGCCGCCGCGAACTCGTCAAACGCCTCAATCCCGCCCAAAGCCGGGTCGACCGCGTCATGTCCCCCGTCCTCGTTACCAATCGCCCAAGGCGAGCCGGGATCGTTTGGTCCGGCCACAAGGGCGTTGTTGCGCCCTTTGCGGAAAGCATGCCCAATCGGGTGGACGGGAGTGAGGTAAATGACATCGAAACCGTCAGCGGCAACCTCGGGCAAGATTTCCGCGGCCGTGCGCAAAGTTCCCGGCACAATCTGACCGTCCGACCCGTAATAGGATCCGATGGAACGCGGGAAGATTTCGTACCACGCTCCGGCCACCGAACGCGCCCGGTCCACCCGCAGCGGGCACAGCCGGGTACGAGTCACCAAATCCCGCAGCGGATTTTCCGCCAAAATGTTTGCGACCAGCTCATTCGTGGCGGCCGACAGACGCACCTGAGGGCGGCGCTTTTTCTCGCGCAAGCCAGCAATCGCGCCCTGTAGCACCGCCGCGTCAGCCGCGGGCAGCGGAACGGCGGGAGCGGCCGTGTCCCGAGCCGAACCGTAGGCCGGTTTCGCCTCGCCCGCAATCGCGCGTTCCAGCAGGCGGGCGCCCTCCTCGAGGGTCAGCTCCACGTCGATGCCCGCGGGGATTTTCACCTTGGCGTCATGCACCCAGGTTCCATAAGGGTCAATCCAAGACTCGACCGCGAAGGCGTAACGTCCCAGGGTGTTGGGCTGGAGCCAGGCTTCAAACTGGTTTTCACCAGTGCCGATTTCATACATCCGGGCGCGATCCACGACTTCCCAAGCGGTTGGGTCCCCCGGGTCGGGAGCGCCCTCGGGGCTGCCCGCTGGAGCGTAGAGGTCATACCCCTTTTCGCCACGGCGTTTCGGGTCGGCGGGGCGCAGCAGCACCGCGTCGGCGCCGAAGTGGGAATGCCCGTCCACAAACACGGTGGCGTGGACCGGGAACAACTCTCCGACCGCGGCTTTTGCCGGGAACAGCCCGTCCTCTACGGTGGGACGCAGCTCGGTGACGCTGATGCGGTTTAGTTCCGCGTCAGCAGGCAGGTGGTAGAGGTTCGCGAGGGTTGCCGGGGTTTTGGCTGCGGCGGCTGGGGTTTCGGGGGTATTAGCGGCCGCCGCGGGAGCCGGTTTCTTCGTTGATCTCGCGGCGCTTCCCGAGGATTTTGCCGTCGATTTTGTGCCAGAAGTCCGGGTCTTGCGGGCGGCAGTCGGCTTACTCGGCTTGTCAGCCGGGGGCTTCGCCGCCGGCTTCGTAGCCGGACGAGTGTTAGCAGTGGAATGACGCCCGGGTTTCTTGGCGTCGGAATTGCCCGTAGAGTTCGTCGTTTCGCTCACGTCTAAATCTTAAAGCATAACCACAGAATTTATAATCGTTGAATGTGGGGCATTTACAGCTTTAGTAAAGCCCGAGGTAGCACTCGGGTCGAACCAGCGCACCGGCACCCAAAGAGATCAAAACACCAGGGCAAACCCGGCGCAACACCCTTGTGAGCCTGGCGAAAACTCGACCCACCGGCTCCGTGAACTAACCGAAACCCCAGCGCCACTCCCCTTGTGACCCTAAGCAGTGACCCCCAAGAAGTGGCCGACCCCGCCGGTGATAATCATCGCCAGGGCGCCCCCGACCATGACCCGAATGACTGCGCGGAGCCGCGGGGCCTCGCCGCGCCACGCCGAAAGCCAGCCGACCAGCGCTAATGCGACCATCACCATGACGAATGTGGCTTGGATTTTCCACGGGCCGCTGAACAGCAGAATCGCCAGCAGCGGCACCAGCGCGCCGACTGTGAAGGACACCGCCGAGGAAAACGCCGCCGCCCAGGGCGAAGTGAACTCCTCGGAGCTCAGGCCGTAATGGGCCTGGACGTGGGCCTCTACCGGATCGTGGGCGGAGTATTCCTGGGCGACCAGGGTTGCGGTCGCGCGGGTCAGGCCCTTTTCGATGTAGTTTTCCACCAGGCCTTGAAATTCTTTTTCCGGGTCCTCGGCAATGAGGCGGCGTTCCTTTGTCACCACCGCTTTCTCCGTGTCGCGCTGGGTGGACACCGATACATATTCGCCCGCCGCCATCGACAGCGCCCCCGCGACCACAGCCGCGATGCCGGCGGTCGCGATGGCCATCGTGTTTTCCGGGTTCGCCGCTGCCACGCCCACGACCACGCCCGCGGTCGAAACAATGCCGTCATTGGCGCCTAACACTGCAGCTCGAAGCCAGTTGAGGCGCGAGGAAGTCGCCGCCGATTTATCGCGTTTCTGGTCAGGTTCGTTCGGGTTATCAACCGGGTTTTCGATTAAGCTTTGGCTCGGCTGTTCGCTCAAGGTGCGTTGCCTCCGTTGTCCCTTTCGGTACTGAGTTTACTGTCTCAAGTTACGGGGTTTTTGGCTATATTTCAACGAATCTAAGGCTTGCCTTGCTTAGGCGCGGCTATGTTCAGGCGGGTTCGAGGGGCGCGGTGGGGGCTTCGAGAAATGCGGGGCGGGCGACTCGGGGCGGAGCGGACGAAGCGGGCTACCCCGGTCAGGCGCGGCAGCGAACCCAACCAAAGCACCTCACTTGTGACAAATGTCGCGGCTCCGGAACACAGACGTGCGAAACTCCAGATGTCGCAGTCAGCACCGGCCGGTTTTAAGCGCTGGGCGATTTTTCCCCGATTGGATTTGATACAGTCCAGACTTAACAGGTTAAATATCAGCATACGGCCATTGTTGGCCCCGCTCGGAATTAGGAAAGATGAGGCATAACCATGAACGCTCCCGAAGAACTGCACGATATTCCCGCTGGTCAGGGCAGCGAGCCTGGTTCGGGCAATTTCGCTGGAGGCGCAGGTGCGAGCGGTGCGGCTGGCTCGCAAACCATTCCGGGGCCACTGGTGCGCGATGTCACTGACGACACATTTGCCCAGCTCCTGGAGCTTTCCCAGACTGTCCCGTTCATTTTGGACATGTGGGCGCCCTGGTGCGCTCCGTGCCGTCAGCTGGGACCAATTTTGGAAAAGTCGGTAGCGCAGGCAGGCGGGCGCGTAGCTTTGGCAAAGGTCAACGTAGACGAAAACCCCGCCATCGGCCAAGCATTCCGAGTACAAAGCATTCCAGCCGTGTTCTTGCTGATAAACGGGCAACCCGCGCCCTTGTTCAACGGCTCCCTGCCCGCTTCGGCTGTGCAGAAGGTCATCAGCAAGGTCATTGAACTGGCTGAGAAGGAAGGCGTGACGGGTCGTGTGCAGACCGATGAGGCCGGGGCGGCTGGGGCTGCTGACGGGGCTGAGGCTGCCGGTGCGGCTGGTACGCCTGCCCCAGACGCGCCGCCCGCGGTAGCCGAGGAAATCGAAACCGCGCTGAAACTTCAGGCCAAAGGCGAATATGGCCAGGCCATCGAGACTTTGGAGACCTACCTCAAAGCCAACCCCGGCGAATCCAGCAAGGTAGAGCCGCTGCTGGCGAAAGTTCGGTTGCAGGCCCGCTCAGCAGTTGCAGAACCTGCCGGTGACCAGGCCGAACAGGGGGCTCAGGCTGCGACCGGCGAGATAGCCGCGCAGCTCGAGGCAGCTGATGCCCAGATGAATGCGGGAGATGCTGCCGGGGCGATGTCTCGGCTACTGGGGGTCGTGGCGGAAACTAGCGGCGAAGACCGCGATGCGGCCCGGGCACGTTTAGTGGAGTATTTCGCGATTCTGGGCGATGATCCGCTGGTTCCGGCGATGCGCTCAAAGCTGGCTACTTTGCTTTACTAGCCTTCTTTGACGCGGATTTCGTGCCCGATTTCCGCGGGGCGCGGTTCGCGGGTTTAGCGGTCGACTTAGCGGCGGGTTTCCCAGTGGGTTTCTGGGAGTGAGCCGGACGCCCTGCTGACCCAGGTGCAGACCCGCTAGCTGCAGAGATGGCATTCGTGACCTCAGCCGACATGGTACGCAGGCCGCGGGAAAGCGCGCCCGCATCATCAAAACCGGCGGCCAGAGTGAGCGTGCCCTCTACCCCAGACAGAGTGCGTTCAGACAGGGAAGCTGCCAAACCGCGGTCTACTCCCAGGCTGAGCAGGGCTTTCGTCAGCGCAGCGCGCCACGTGTTGAAATGCTCCTGCACCTCGGGGGCAAAGTCGCGGCCCGCGGCGTCATGAACCAGCTTGCCCCAGATGCTCTGTTTCTCGCCGTGGTCAAAGAACGCCAGGATTCCGGCGAACATCCCGGCGATGTCTCCTGATTCCAGTGGCGCGACCACGGCGGCTTGAAAGTCGTGTTCCACGGCCGCCAGGACTTCGCGCATCATCTGAGCTTTTCCATCGGGAAAGAGGTGATACAGCGAGCCGCGCCCCAGTCCGGTCGTCGCCGAAATCTCGGCCATGCCAGCGCCGGTGTAGCCCCGAGCCTGAAACAGCGCCGCCAGTTTCCCTACTATTTCCACGCGATTTGGTTTCCCCACCGCCGGTCCTTTCCGCGAATCAATCCATCTAACTGACAGTATGGCGAATTTTTGACCGTTCGTTCCATTGCCGCGCCGACTGGCCTGATTTTCGCGAAAAATCCCTCGATATCAGGGTGTGCGTGGATTATAAGGGGAAAATAGCCGGGTAGCTGCCAATAATGGCAGCTACCCGGCTATTTTCCACCTTTAGGAACACCCCGGCGAGCAGCCCGCCGACAAACAGCGGCGGAAAACGCCTGCAGCCATAGAAAAAGCCCGGCCGGCTGGAATCCCAGCCGACCGGGCCAAAAGCGGGCAAAACCCAACGAACTTAGCTGCCGAAGAAGTAGTGAGTCTCCGGGTTATCGGCGGCACGCTCGGCGTTGGTCACCAGGCCCAGTTCGGTGTAACCGGCCATCAGCGGATGGTTCGGCACCACGCGAATTTGGTAACCCAGCGGGCCGGCGCTGTTCAAACGCGTCTCGACGCGGTAGGACACCACGCCGTTTTCTTCGCGTTCCGCCTGCATCGCCAGGACCTCAAAGCCAGACAAGTCGTCGCTGGAAGTCACGCGACCCAGCAGCAGCTGCACCTCGACGTCTTCGGGACGCAGGTTCCCCAACTGGACATCAGCAAAGAACGAGGCGCTATCCCCCACGGTCGCCACGTCGCCAACCTTGGAGGCGACATGCTTTACCGCGACTTGATTCCAGCCAGAACGCACCCGCGCCTTGTAAGCCGCCAGTTCACGAGCCTCTTGATGACCAGTGCTGTTCAGCACCCGACTGGAAGCAGCAATCGGGGTGTAGAGGTTTTCTACGTACTCGCTGACCATGCGCTGCGCCTGCACACGCGGGCCCAAGGTCGCCAGCGTGTGGCGCACCATTTCCATCCAGTTGCGCGGAATCCCGTTCGCGTCTCGATCGTAGAAGCGCGGGGCGACGGTGTTCTCGATGAGGTTATACAGTCCCTCGGCCTCGATAGCATCGCGGCGCTCCGGGTCATCGACCCCGTCAGCAGTGGGGATGGCCCAGCCGTTGCGGCCGTCATACATTTCGTCCCACCAGCCGTCCAGGATGGACAGGTTCAAAGCGCCGTTGATGGCGCACTTCATGCCGGAAGTACCGGAGGCCTCCAAGGGGCGCAGCGGGTTGTTCAGCCACACGTCCACGCCGGGCATCAGGGTTTGGGCCATGTCCATGTCGTAGTTGGGCAGGAAAGCGATGCGGTCACGCACATCATACTGGTCAGCGAACGCCACCAGACGTTGAATCAGGCTGACGCCCTGTTCATCGTCCGGGTGGGATTTCCCAGCCACGATGATTTGCACCGGACGTTCCTTGTTCGTCAAAATGGCCGCCAAACGCTCCGGGTTATTAATCATCAGCGTCAGACGCTTGTAAGTCGGCACGCGGCGAGCAAAACCAATGGTCAAGACGTCAGGATCGAGGATTTTGTTCGTCCAATCCAGCTCGGCCGGGGATGCTCCGCGTTCCAGCCAGGATTCGCGCACCCGCCGGCGAGCATCGAGAACCAGCTGTTCGCGCAGTTCACGACGCAGTTCCCAGAGTTCCTCATCGCTGACGCCGCCTTCCTCGGGCGGGCGCACCCACCGGTAGGTGTTGACGTGCTCGCCGGGATCCTGGTGTCCGCGAGCCAACTGCGCCAAACGGCCATCAGTCCAGGTCGGGCCGTGTACACCGTTGGTGATAGAGGTGATGGGCACCTCGGAGACATCAAATCCAGGCCATAGCTGGTGGAACATGCCGCGCGAAACTTTGCCGTGCAGCTGGGCCACACCGTTGGCCATCCGCGCCATGCGCAAGCCTAAAACCGCCATGTTGAATACGTTGGGATCCCCGCCCTCGTACGTTTCCGCACCGAGAGCCAGCAGCTGGTCGGTCGTCACGCCGGGAATCTCGATTGGCGCCAGGTAACGTTGCACCAAGGACCGGTCGAAACGGTCGATACCGGCAGGAACCGGCGTGTGAGTGGTGAATAGCGTGCCGGAACGCACCGCTTCGATAGCCGTGCCGAAGTCGAGGTGTTCCTCACCGGTCATCAGCTCGCGGATACGTTCCACCGCCATGAATCCGGCGTGGCCTTCGTTGCAGTGATAGACCTCGGGGGTCGGCGCGCCTGTCAAGCGGCTGTAGGCGCGCAGGGCTTTCACCCCGCCCACGCCGAGCAACAGTTCCTGTTCCATCCGGTGATCTTTTGACCCACCGTAGAGGCGGTCGGTCACCAGGCGGGCGGCCTCATCGTTCTTGGCCACATCAGAGTCCATCATCAGCAGGGCGATGCGACCGACTTTTGCGACCCACACTTGGGCATACAGGGTGCGGTGGTCGGGCAAAGGCACTTCCACCAGCGCGGGGGTGCCGTCGTCTTCACGTAACAGGGTCAGCGGCATGTTATCCGGGTCGATGACCGGGTAGGATTCGCGCTGCCAGCCTTCGCGGGTCAGAGATTGACGGAAGTAGCCGGCCTGGTAGAGCAGGCCCACGCCAATAATCGGAACGCCCAGGTCAGAGGCGGACTTCAGGTGGTCGCCAGCCAAAATCCCCAGGCCGCCGGAGTACTGGGGCAAAACGGCCGTCACGCCGAATTCAGCCGAGAAATACCCAATCGCGCTGGGCTTATCGGCATTGTTGAACTGGGACTGGAACCACTGGGGCTTTTCCAGATAATCGCCCAGGTCGCGTTCCAAAGCCTCGGCCTGGTTCACGATATCCGGGTTCGCCGAGAGCTCGTCCAGTTTCTGGACGGATACCGAACCGAGGAAAGCCGCCGGGTCGTGGCCGACTTCCTCCCATACTTGCGGATCTAAGGACGCGAAGAAATCGCGGGAAGGCCGGTGCCAGGACCAGCGCAGATTTTGAGCCAAGGTACCAATTGGCTTCAAATTTTCGGGAAGGACAGAGCGAACAGTAAATCTTCGTATTGCTTTCACAGTACCATCCTACGTGGTGGTCGTAGCTTTTAGGTAAAAATGTGCTAAAAATTTAGTTTTGGCGGCCCCGCAGGACCGCCAAAACTTGGGGGTGTCATGAAAAAAGGTTATTCGCTGGCTTCTTCCGGCAGGGCGTAAGCATCCACATCGGCCGGCAACTCTACCGGTTCGCGGGTTTCTTCGTCCTCTTCCAAAGCCTGCAGGCCAGAGATGGCATCGGCGGCACGCGACCCCAGCAGGCCACGCATTTCGTCGAGGTAGGCCGCCACGGATTCGCGCTGACGTTCCAGCTTTTCGACCGTGCGCTGGGCGGCGGCACGTTCGGCTTGAGCTTCGGCACGAGCCGCTTCACGCAGCTGCTGCGCTTCGACTTCCGCAGCTGAAATGGTGGCCTCGGCGGTACGGCGGGCATCCTCTTGACGGCGACGCACCACGGCGTCGGTATCAGTCAGCAGGCGCTCGGCACGCTGCAAGGTCTCGCCGAGGTGCTTCTCAGCGTCAGCAACCTGAGCCTTCGCGGTGGCGACCATCGCGGAGGTTTCAGCCCGAGCCTGTTCGTGAGCCTGTGCGTCAGCTTCACGAGCGGCCGCACGCGCGGAAGCAATCTCAGTTTCGGTGTCCTGGCGAGCCTGTTCGGATTCGGCACGCAGACGCTCGGCTTCGGCGCGAGCGTTAGAGATAATCTTGTCGGCTTCGGCGCGGGTTTCCGCCAGCAGCTTCTCGGCCATTTGCTGAGCCTGTTCGCGCACCTGAGTGGCTTCGGCAGTAGCGGTTTCGCGCAGTTCCTGAATTTCGGTTGCAGCTTCGTTGCGCAGAGCCGTGGTTTCCTGTTCAGCCTTAACCCGGGCTTCTACGTAATCCTTTTCAGCTTGGGCGCGCTGCAACTCGGTTTCGCGGTCAGCAGTGGCGCGCAGGTCGTTGACCTGAGTGTTCACTTCGGCGCGCAGCGAGGCCGCTTCACGTTCCGCCGCGGCGACCAGTTCATCAGCGCGGTGCTGCGCGTTGGTGAGCACGGTTTCCGCTTCGGTTTCCGCCTGGGTGGTGCGTTCCTCGGCTTCGCGACGAGCCTCAGCCAGCATGGAAGCCGCTTCGGCTTCGGCGCGCTGAGTCAGACGTTGAGTGTTAGAACGGGTCTTTTCCAGCAAGGATTCCGCGTCAGCGTTCGCCTTATTAATAACGGTGGTGGACTGTTCCTCAGCCGAACGCAGCAACTGTTCGATGCGTTCGCCCAGACCGGTATAACTCGACTTGTCGCTTTCCTTTAGACGGCGCTGAGCTTCGCCCAAATCCCCTGCCAGGGTGGCGTTACGCGCGTCAAGGGTTTCTACCTCACGGCGTGCCTCAGCCAAAGCCGTCATTAAAGTTTGAATCTGCAGGTCAACCTGAACGCGGTCGTACCCGCGCATCACGATTGGAAAATCTGTCTGCTCTTCGGTCACTTGTGAGTCCTCCTAAAGACGTCAACCAACGGGCAAATTAACCTGCCCCGCCAAACTTAGTATAACGATATCCTAAGTCTATAACGAAAAAATCTCTGATTAACCATTTACACGAACCTTTATGACATGGCTAAGTCGCTGTGGACCGCCAATCTCGCTAAAGTAAATGGTAGCCGGTTCCAAAATTCTCAAGGAGACCCATGTCATCGAATCGCACCACCCGCTATCTCAGCATGGCCCTGCTGATTGTCTCACTTTTGGTGGCCTTTATTGGAATGTCTCGCCTGACTTTCCTGCGCCCCAGCGCCAACGTGGCGTTTCACAGCGAACCGACCAAGTCGGCAATCGTCCTGACGGGAGAGAATCTGTTGGAATCCACCGGGGAAAAGGTCACGATTCGCGCTACCGGGCCGGCAAAACAAGAAGTCTTTTTAGGAATCGCCCTGACCACAGACGCCATGGCTTTTGCCAAATCGGTCAATCACTTGGAACTGACCGGTTTCAAAGCCGATAATCTGCTCACCTCCCACAGCGTCGCGGCGAAAAAAACTAATTCTGCTCCTGGCGAACAAACTTTGCCAGGCGGTTTGCAACAGTTGGCGTCCCCCGCCCAAAACGATGCAGCGGATCTAACGTCCTTAGACATCTGGAAACAAAGCGCTCATGGCACCGGTCACGCCTCTCTGAACTGGCAGCTGAGTGATAACCGCTGGAGCGCGGTCGCTTTCGTGGTCAATCCCCCGGACAAAGCGGCGGGACCGCAGCTGGAACTGAAGTGGAAACTGAAAAATGAGCCCTCCAGCATCTCGGCTATCCTCATGACCATCGTGGGGATTATCGCCGCTGGAGCTATCGGGACTTATCTGGCTTTGCTGGTGCTGTCCGAACGGCGTTCGCGTGCCAAACGTTTGGATACGTTGGAAAAGGATCAGGCACGACAGCTCGCCAGTCAGGTCACCTCCGCGGTCGCCGGCGACGCTCCCACGGACACCGGCGTCATTCCGGCAGTCCATCCCACGCGCCGCTCATTGCGCATGGCTGAAGAAGCTGATGACCAGCCTAAACGAACCAGAAAATGGCGGCGCCAACCGGAGAATAACGATGCGACAGACCCCGAAACGGAGGCCTCCCATGACGAATAAGCTGACGACCCTCCTTGCGGCCGGAGCGACCGCCCTGGCCCTGAGCGCTTGTGCCTACACCCCCACCCTCGTGACCTCCCCCAACGGCGGCAACGAACCGCCCGCTATTGACCAGCAACGCTTCACCGCAGTCACCACCGAGGCCAACGCCGTGGCTCAAGCTGGGGACGGCGCTCGCGACTGGCAGCAGCTGACCAGCCGTTTTACGAACCCGGCCCTGGGTATGCGCAACGGAGAATACCTGATGACGAACACGACTCGCGGCGCCAACCTGGGAGCGCTTCCCCTGGCGAATCCGCAGGTCACAGTGGTGCAGCAGGCTACGGATTGGCCGCGCTACGCCTACACGGTTTCGCCCACGGTCGAAGGTCAGCCGCTCTACGTGTTCGGTTTCGTCCAGTCCTCGCCGCGCGCCAACTACGCGGTGTGGGGCTACACGAAACTGTTCCCCAAGGCCAGCTTCCCCGCGACTTTCAAGCCCGAAGTCGGCTCGCCCACGCCCCAGGCGGATTCCAAAGACTTTGTGGTTCCGCCGGGAGCTTTGGCGAAAACTTACGCGGACTTCCTCAACGACCCCAACAACGCCAAGGACGTTTTTGACACCGCGATTGATTCTTTTGCCGCAACTTTCGCCCAGCGGCGCACGGACTATTCCGCCCTCGCCCAGCAAAGCCGCGGTTTGGAAGTCACTATGACCGCGCGGCCGGGCACTGACGGCTACATCGCCCTGGGTACTACGGACGGCGGAGCCTTGGTAATGGCCGCTCTGAACTACGACTTGACCATGAAATCTCCCCGGAAACTCCAGCTCTCGCCCCTGGCTCAGGCTTACACCGGGAAAACAGCTGCGGCATCGACCCTGACCGAAACGCACACGGTCGTGGTGCTATTCAACCTGCCGAACAAAGCCAGCCAGAACCAAAAGATTTCGGTTCTGGGCGCCTCCGATGCCGTCACGTCGATGAGCGCGGACTAGGGCGTTGCGGTCGCGTTTCGAGTTACACTACCGATAGCGTTCACAAGGGTGTTTCCGCAGGCTAGAGGGGTTTCGCGCGGCCTACATGCATTGGGGATACAGCGCCATCAGGCGGCGCGAGACGGCCCCGGGATTTTCAATCGGTACCAAGTGCGAGGTTTCGTGGACCTCGACGACCTCGGTATGGGCGGCCTGAGCCATCGCGGCGGCACGCTCGGGGGAAATGACCGGGTCCTCCTCGCCACGCATGACCAGGACGGGTTTGTCAAAATTTTCCAGCAGCGCCATCTGGTCCGGGCGCGCCGCCATAGCCCGTTGTGCCCAGGAAATTCCTTCGTTGGAGGCTTCCTCGGACCATTGCACGGCCTCGGACACGACTTCCGGGCGCCCTCGGCGGGTCGAGGCGGTGAACTGGGATTCAATCTGGGGGGTCAGCAGGCTCGCGCGGTCCCCGGCCAGCATGGTGATGAGGTTTTCGAACCGGTCGGCTTTTTCGCTGACCGTATCCGCGTCCGCCCGTGTTCCAATCAAGCCCAGACCGGCCACGACATCCGGGTGACGTTCCAAAATGGTGAGCGCCACGTAGCCGCCCAGCGAGTTACCGACCGGAATAATGCGTTCAATGCCGAACTTGCCCAGGTTTGCCACGATTTCATCCGCAAACGCGTCCAGCGAGGGGGTGTCCATCATCGGCGGAGTCTGGCCGAATCCGGGCGCATCCACCATCAGCAGCGGCACCCCACCCAAGCGGTCCGCGGTCGGCAGCCACATCCGGTGATCCATCGGGAAAGCGTGAAGCAGCACCATCGTAGGGCCAATCGGTCCGGGGATAATGTCGCGGGCAATCATGTTCAGCATGGTTTTATCTTAAAGGATTTCCTCTAATACCGGGTAAACCCGAACAGTGTTGCCCCCAACCCGGCACTGCCGGCCTCGCGTCCACGGCGTCAGCCGACCGCACCGGTCGCCACCCGGCAGGCGCCCGACACGACTAGGGAGCGAAAAAATTACTTTGGAACAGCGCAAAAATGCGATAATCGGAACATGAGTGAACCTTTTGCAGTACGCGGGCGCATCGTCACGCCGTCTTCCATAATCGTTGATGGAGCTGTCATTATTGACGGGGACTCCATAGTGTGGATGGGAGAAGCGCCCCAAGCGCAGGCGGCAGGTTACGGTGCCGAGGTCGTGGCCGCACCTTCCCCGACTGACGGGCGCTACATTTTGCCGGGTCTGGTCGACACCCACTGCCACGGGGGCGGGGGCAGCTCTTTCCCCACCGCCACCACGGTGGAAGCCATGATGACCGCGGTGTGGGAGCACCGGGTACACGGCACCACCACCCTGGTCGGTTCACTCTCGACAGCTTCCCCGGAGGACCTGCGCCGACAGGGTCAGATGATGGCCGATTTGTGTGACGCGGGCGAACTGGACGGGATTCACTTTGAAGGGCCGTTCCTGGCGTCGGGACGGTTGGGGGTAACCGGGATGCTCCCCGGAGACTCCCCCGCTGATTCCCTCCCGACCGAAGGGCTCAGCGCCAAGGAACGCGAGGAACGGGCTCGTGCCGTCCTGGGGTCCCAAGATTTTGCACAAGTTCAGCCGCCAAACCCGGCGCTGACCCGCGAACTCATGATTACCACTCGCGGACACACAGTGTCGATGACGCTGGCTCCGGAAGGCAAACGCGCTATCGGTTCCGGTTCCGTGGCGGAAGTTTTGATTGAAAACGGGGCGGTTCCCGCCTTTGGGCACACGGTCGCTTCCGCCGAGTTTATGCGCGGAGCCGCGACCTGGACGCGGGAAAAGCTGGGGCTGACGCCCTCGGAAAAGCTGCGTTGCCCCCGCTATGTGGTGACTCACTTCTTTAACGGGATGCAGCCCTTCCATCATCGCACCCCCGGCCCGATGTTAGAACTGCTGGCGGACGCGGCCGGAGGCGGCTGTATTCTGGAGCTGATTGCGGACGGTGAGCACGTGGATCTCAGTGCCGTGCGCAACGTGTTTGAGCTGGTCGGACGCGATTCAGTAGTGTTTGTCAGTAACGCGACCGCCGCCACAGGTATGCCCTTGGGCGAATCGAACTCCGCCCAGGAAGATCCAAACTGGCACCTGGTAGACATCGTGCGCCGCGCCTGGAAAGGCGCGGGAATCCCGCTGACCGACGCGGTGTACTGCGCCTCGGTACAGGGCGCTCGCATTTTGGGTCAGACCAACATCGGCGAAATCGCAACGGGCAAACGGGCGGATTTGCTGGTCACAGACGAGAATCTCTATCCGCTTTCGGTGTATCGCTACGGCACCCTGGTGGCATCCGTACCCAAGAATTATTCGGATTAGCCCGTGCCCAGTCAGCGAAAGTCCAAACGGCGCGGTCAACCCTATCGCCCCTTGGATATGCAGCGCCTTGCCAGCGTCCCGCGGGTCGTGACGCGCGGCGGGCAGGAATATCACGTCCAGCGTCTGACCGGCAGCGCCGGCCAGAAATCTTACGTCTGCCCCGGTTGCGGGCACGCTGTCGAAGCGAATACCCCGCATATCGTGGCTTGGCCGCTGAACGCGCCCTTTGGAGTGGACACCGGGGTGAGGGCGCGCCGCCACTGGCACAACTATTGCTGGGAATCCGGCACTACCGGGGGCTATTAGAGCCGATTCCGTGACGCCCCAGCCCGGACGGGGTGGGCACAAGCGGGGTGCGTGGCGTTTTGCGGGTCGTCTGGCGGGGTTTAGAACAATCGATTTTCGGCATCAAAATCCACGCCGCGCATCTCATCGTAATCCAGCACGACACAGCGAATCCCACGGTCTGTGGCCAGCGTGCGGGCCTGGGGTTTAATCTCTTGGGCAGCAAAAATCCCGGTAATGCCCTCCAGGTCGGCTTGCCGGCCCAGCAAATCCAGGTAGCGGGTCAACTGCTCAACCCCGTCAATTTCGCCGCGACGCTTCACCTCCACCGCCACCGGACGTCCTTGTGCATCACGAACCAGCAGGTCAACCGGACCAATGGGAGTGGGCCACTCCCGGCGCACCAAAGTCCAGCCCTCCCCCAGCCGTACCGCTACCTGTTCCGCCAGCAGCTTTTGCAGATGCGCCTCCACCCCGTCCTTTTCCAGTCCCGGATCGACCCCCAAATCACACACGACATCTTCATAGACCGCAGTGATGTTAATCAGCAGGGCGTCTCCGGATTTGGCCTGTACCCGCCACGTTTGCGGGCCTTGCGGGGCGTTGGAATCTTCCAGCTCAATGTGCAGCTGGCAGGGCGGACTCATCCAGTTCAGGGGCTTGTAGGAACCGCCATCGCTGTGAATCAGCACTGAACCGTCAGCTTTCACCATCAACAGGCGTTTCGCCGCAGCCAAATGCGCGTCCAAACGTCCCGAATAATTGACTTCGCAATCCGCTATGACCAGGCGCATACTGCTAGCCTAGCCGAACCGCGCGAGGTAAGAAACTCAGTAAACCATCTGGGTACGCGGCGGGGAGGATTCTTTCCAGCTGACCAAGCCGGAATAATCGTGTTCATCCATCGCCAACCAAAAATCGTCCGGCTCAGAAAAACCCTCACGCGGCGCGCGGCAATGCAAAATAGCCAGGGTATAGTCCGACCCCGGCTCGGTATCTACCGCCGATTCCAAAATCTCAAAATCCGCCCGTTCCCAACGGTGATTCGAGCCCCAACGCAGGGAAATTACCCGATACCACTTCAGAAAATCCTCGGAATAATGGCACACCCCGGCTCGCCACGGATCGGTAGTATTGGCCCGCCACGCGACGTTGAAAGAACCATCATTTTGGGCCTTAAACCGCAAGCGCGCCAGGAAGTAAATCGCCAGCGCGCAAACGAGGAACAGCACCAGGAGCAGACTGGCAAACATCGCACTGGTTGCGGTACCCATGATGTTCCTCCTCACGTCCTAGAGCCGCTACATTGAAGCCCAGCTCTGCGGCCAATGCCCAAAGTGGCGGGCATCTCAATGACCCCGCCACTGCTATCCCCAAGTTGCCTTAGAGAAAACCCGAAGAGCCTTATGGGCAATCATATCCCAATCGGACTGATTCGTGGAAGTTGTTTATTTTAGTCTGCCGATGCGGGAGCCTGATTCGCGGAGCTGGCAGCCAAGCTGCGATCCAGCACTACGGTCACGGTGTTATTATCCACCGAGGCGAAACCGGCCTCGACCGGGAAGTTATGCGAATCTGCTTTTCCGGTCGAGCCCGATGCGTCGACACGCACCTGTCCGGCCCGCAGCACGACAAACAGCGGCTGGTGGCCCGGCAAGACCCCCAGGTCACCGTCTGCGGCAGGCATGATGACCTGGGACGCTTCTCCCTGATACAGGGTGCGCGTGCGGTCTACCACCGCAACTTTCAGCGTGTCTGCCATGGTTTATCACATTTCCTTTTGCAGTTTCGCCCAGGCCGCTTCGAGGTCCTCGATACCGCCAATGTTAAAGAACGCCTGTTCGGGAATGTGGTCGTACTTGCCTTCGCAAATCCGCTTGAACGCCTCGATGGTTTCGCTCATCGGCACGGTCGAGCCGGGTACGCCGGTGAACTTTTCCGCCATGTAGGTGTTTTGGGACAGGAACTGTTCGATACGACGCGCGCGCGCCACCGTGACCTTGTCCTCTTCGGACAGTTCGTCCACACCGAGGATGGCGATGATGTCTTGCAGTTCCTTGTTCTTTTGCAGAATCTGTTTGACCTGGGTCGCGACCTCGTAGTGTTCCTTGCCGACATAGCGCGGGTCGAGGATACGCGAGGTGGAGGCCAGCGGATCCACCGCCGGGTACAGACCGCGGGACGCGATGTCACGAGACAGGTTCGTGGTCGCATCCAGGTGCGCGAAGGTCGTGGCCGGAGCCGGGTCGGTGTAGTCATCCGCCGGCACGTAGATGGCCTGCAGGGAGGTAATCGAGTGACCACCCGCGGAAGTAATGCGCTCCTGGAGCTGGCCCATTTCGTCAGCCAGGTTCGGCTGGTAGCCCACGGCGGAAGGCATCCGGCCCAGCAGGGTGGACACCTCCGAACCGGCCTGGGTGAAACGGAAGATGTTGTCGATGAACAGCAGCACGTCCTGGTTTTGCACGTCACGGAAGTATTCCGCCATCGTCAAACCGGACAGAGCCACGCGCAGACGCGTCCCCGGCGGCTCGTCCATCTGGCCGAAGACCATTGCGGTCTTGTCCAACACGCCCGCGTCAGCCATTTCGTGAATCAGGTCGTTGCCCTCACGAGTACGTTCACCGACCCCGGCGAACACGGACACACCGCCGTGGTCCTGAGCCACACGCTGAATCATCTCTTGAATCAACACGGTCTTGCCCACACCGGCACCGCCGAACAGGCCAATCTTGCCGCCCTGCACGTAGGGGGTCAGCAAGTCGATGACCTTAATGCCGGTCTCGAACATTTGAGTCTTGGATTCCAGCTTGTCGAAAGCCGGAGGGGTGCGGTGGATGGACCAACGCTCCTTGACGTCCAGAGTTTCGCCGTCTTTCAAGTTCAGGCAGTCGCCAATCACGTTAAAGACGTGACCCTTGGTGATGTCGCCCACCGGTACCGAAATCGGGGAGCCGGTATCGACTACCTTGGCTCCGCGCACCAAACCGTCAGTAGGCTTCAGGGCGATGGACCGGACAATGTTGTCGCCCAAGTGCTGAGCCACCTCCATCGTCATGGTCTGGGTCTGGCCGGCTTCGGTGCTGCCCATGCCCGTGTATTCCACGGTCAAAGCGTTGTACATCTCAGGCAGTTGATCCGGGGGGAACTCCACGTCCACGACCGGGCCAATAACCCGGGAGATACGACCGGTTCCTGGGGTTTTCTCACTCATTTTCGTTTCCTCTAATCGGCGTTTGGTAATCGGTTATTTCTTAGAATCTTGGAGCGCGTCAGCACCGGACACGATTTCCGTAATCTCGGTGGTGATGTCGGCCTGACGAGCCTTGTTCATGTCCAAAGTCAAGGTGTTAATCAAGTTGGACGCGTTATCGGTCGCGGCGTGCATGGCGTTTTGACGGCTGGCCAGCTCGGCGGCAGCCGCGTGCAGCAGGGCGGTGCGAATCCGCGACTCGACATACAGCGGCATGACGGTCTCGAGCACTTCCTCAGCGCTGGGTTCAAAGTCATACAGCGGCATGACGGACTTGTCGGCCGCTTTGTCCAAACCCATCCCGTCAATCTGGACCGGTTCATCGGGGTCGATGACCTTAATCGGCAGCATCTTGCGCACCTGGGGCACTTGGGACACCATCGAACGGAACTTGGTGTAAACCATGTACAGCTCGCACACCCCGCCCTCTTCCGGCGACTTGAGGAACGCCGCCAAGAGGCTCTTGGCGATTTCCATGGTGCGTTCCTCGCTGGGCTTATCCGAACCCCCGGTCCATGCCCGGCGCACTTCCATACCGCGGAAGTTGAAGTAGGACAAGCCGCGGCGACCCGAGACATAGACCACCGGGTCTTTGCCTTCATCACGCAAACGTTCCAGCAGACGCTCGGTTTCCCGCAGGATTGACGCGGAATAGGCACCGGCCATGCCGCGGTCAGAGGTGACCGCCAAAACCGCCACGCGGTTCGTGTCGGTGCGTTCCGTAATCAGCGGATGATCGAGTTTGGCGTGGGCGGACACGGCCGCGACTGCCGCCGCGATGGCCGAGTCATAAGTGGTGATGGATTCCGCCCCGGCGCGAGCCTTGCCCACGCGGGAGGCCGCAATCATCTCCATGGCACGGAAAATCTTTTGCAGAGTCTCAGTGGACCTGATTCTCTGCTTGAGAGCCCTTTGCGAACCTGACACTTTGCCCTTCCCTTACGTTCTGTTCGGTTACTTTCGTTGCTGACCAGCAGCGCTGGCCCAGGCGCCTCAGCGCTTCTTAACGATTTGTTCCTCGGACTGCTCCGCCTCGGCATCGCCCTCAATGGCATTCAAGTCAGCCTGGGGAACCAAGTCGTAAGACTTGCGGAAATCCTTGACGGCAGTTTCCAAACGCGCCACCAATTCATCGGGCCAAGCGCCCTTTTCCTTGATTTCGTTCAGGATGCTGCCCTCGTTACGCAGGTAATCCAGCCAGTCCTTTTCAAACTGGAGGACTTTGTCGGTAGCGATGTCGTCCAGGTAACCGTTCGTGCCAGCCCAGATGGAGCACACTTGTTCCTCAACGGGATAAGGCGTGTACTGGGGCTGCTTCAACAGTTCCATAAGCTTCTCGCCGCGAGTCAGCTGCTTGCGGGTCGTGGCGTCCAGGTCGGAAGCCAGCATGGCGAAAGCGGCCATCGAACGGTACTGCGCCAACGTCAGTTTCAACGTACCGGCGACCTTCTTCATGGCCTTAATCTGAGCGTCGCCGCCCACACGAGACACCGAAATGCCCACGTCCACGGCCGGACGCTGGTTCGCGTTGAACAGGTCGGACTGCAGGAAGATTTGGCCGTCCGTGATGGAAATCACGTTGGTCGGAATGTAGGCCGACACGTCATTTGCCTTCGTTTCGATAATCGGCAAGCCGGTCATCGAGCCACCGCCCAAATCGTCGGACAGCTTCGCGCAGCGTTCCAGCAAGCGAGAGTGCAGGTAGAACACGTCACCTGGGTAGGCTTCACGCCCCGGCGGACGGCGCAGCAACAGCGACACCGCACGGTAGGCTTCCGCCTGCTTGGATAGGTCATCAAACACAATCAACACGTGCTTGCCCTGGTACATCCAGTGCTGACCGATGGCTGAACCGGTGTAGGGAGCCAGGTACTTGAACCCAGCCGCGTCCGAAGCCGGGGAGGCCACGATAGTGGTGAACTCCATCGCGCCGGCGTCCTCCAACGCGCCCTTCACGGAGGCAATAGTGGAGCCCTTCTGGCCGACCGCCACGTAGATGCAGCGCACCTGCTTGTTGGGGTCGCCGGACTTCCAGTTGTCACGCTGGTTCAAAATCGTGTCGATGGCGATAGCGGTCTTGCCGGTCTGGCGGTCGCCAATAATCAGCTCACGCTGGCCGCGACCAATCGGAATCATCGAATCGATGGCTTTCAGCCCGGTCTGGAGCGGCTCGAACACGGAACGGCGCATCATCACGCCGGGAGCCTGCAATTCCAGAGCACGACGCTCGCCCAAGTCCTTGATTTCGCCCAGGCCGTCAATCGGGTTGCCCAGCGGGTCAACCACGCGGCCCAGGTAACCATCACCCACCGGCACGGAGAGCACGTCACCCGTGCGGTAGACCTCTTGACCTTCCTCAATCCCCGTGAAATCACCCAAGACGATAGCGCCAATCTCGCGCTCGTCCAGGTTCATTGCCAGACCCAGGGTACCGTCTTGGAAGCGCAGCAGCTCGTTGGCCATAGTGCCGGGCAAACCCTCGATATGGGCGATGCCGTCAGCAGTTTCGGTCACGTAGCCGATTTCCTCCGCGGTCGCGGCGGATGGTTCGTACGCATCCACAAACTTGTCCAGGGCGCTCTTAATGTCCTGGGGACTTATTGATAGCTCAGCCATCAGCATTCCTTCTGTTGTCGTTCCATAGGGTCTAGCCCTATCGGTCATATTTTCGTTTCGTATTAGCTTGCCAGCTTGCGCCGGAACTGCTCGGCGCGGGACTTGACCGCGCCATCCATCACCGTGTCGCCCTGCACAATCTTCATGCCGCCCACCAGGTTCGGGTCAATGACTACGTTGACCTCAACCTGTTCGCCGCTGCGAGCGGACAGCAACTGAATGAGCCGGGACTGCTGGGTTTCACTCAGCGGCGTGGCGGTGTAAACCGTCGCCATCCCCCGCTGGCGCATCCGCGCGGCCGAATCCAGCAAAGCCCGCAGGTCTGACGCGAGGCGACCGGGCGCCGCT
The DNA here is from genome assembly GCF_947087965.1 of uncultured Mobiluncus sp. Taxonomy (GTDB): domain Bacteria; phylum Actinomycetota; class Actinomycetes; order Actinomycetales; family Actinomycetaceae; genus Mobiluncus. Next base: position 112,110 of record NZ_CAMUES010000007.1, on the reverse strand, counting down.
TTGGCAATCACGGCATTCACCAGGCGCAACGCCAGGGGCTTGACCCCGGAACCGACCAGAGAGTTGAACGTCTCCAGACGCTGATCCAGGGGGGCGCGATGATTGTCAGTCAGGAAGTTGCGCAAATCGCGGTTCTTGGAGACGACCTGGCTCATGGCAAAGATGTCGCGTTCGACGTCCTCTAGCTGGCCGTTATCCTGGGCGGTTTTCAGCAACACGTGGTTTGCCAGCAACCGGCAGGCTTCCTGCAGGTCAAGCTCGCTGGACCAACGACCGGCGGCGAGTTCCAATACTCCCGCCAGGGCCGGTTCGGAAAGCTTAGAGCTCAAGATAGTGCGAGCCAGTTCCTGCTTGTCCGGGGCGGTACGCGCCGGGTCAGACAGGTTGCGGGCCAGACGGATGTTGTTTTCCAGCAGTTCAGACAGGGCAAAGTATTCCTCGGCGACCGCGGGGCCAGTCTTCATCGTGGCTTTCCCCAGGGTCTTATCGACGGCCATGACCATAGTGGCCAAGGTCCTTACCGACGAGGCTCTCATTGACTTCCCTTACCTTCTCTATCTTTAAGCCACCGGCTGGGCTTCGAGTTCGTCGAGGAACCGATCCACGACGCGCGAGCTCAGGGCTTCATCCTTCAGCTGTTCGCCCACAATCTTTTCCGCGAGCTGGGTAGCCAAGTCGCCCACGTCCTGACGCAGGGAGGCTTCCGCCGCGGCCCGCTCAGCAGCAATCTGGCGCTGAGCTTGCTCGATAATGCGCTTGGCTTCTTGATCAGCGCGTTCAGTGGCGCGGGAGACGATGTCCTCCGCTTGCGCATTGGCTTTATTGCGAATTTGGGCGGCTTCTTCCTTCGCGTCACGCAGTTCGGATTCAATCCGCTGCGCCGCGGCCTGCGAGTCCGCCTGTGCCTTCGCCGTAGCGTCCAAGCCCTCCTGGAGCTTGTCGGCACGCTCCTGCACCAGTCCGTTGTACTTCGGCAGAGCGACCTTCACAACCACCACCAAGATGACCACGAAGATGACCGCCGACCAAACGATGTCGTAAGTCTCTGGCAGCAGAGGGTTCGGGGTATCGCCCGCCTTAGCTACTAGTGATACTAAAGTGCCTAACATACGTGCTCCTTACCGGAACAGGAAGCCCGTCACCAAACCGATCAAAGCCAAGGCTTCGACGAAGGCGATACCGATGAACATGTTAGTGGTGAGCTTTCCGGACAGTTCCGGCTGGCGGGCAATAGCGTCCTGAGTGTGACCAATCAGAATGCCCAAGCCAATGCCAGGTCCAATAGCGGCCAGACCATAGCCGATGGTTGCGAGAACAAGTGCACTTCCAGTCATGTTTTCTTTCCTTATTTGTTGTTATTCTCACGCCGGTTGGCGCGAGAAGCCTATTTGTTTTTCTAATGTGCGTGTACGGAGAGGTTCACATACACCGCGGTCAGAATCGCGAAAATGTACGCCTGCAGGAAAGCCACCAGGATTTCGAACAGGGTAAACGCGAAAGCTGCCGCAAAAGTCAGGATTCCTATCGGGGACAGCGCCGAGAGATGCGCAAAGAGGAAGTAGTTCGTGGCGCTCAGGGTCAAAGCCAGCAGGAAGTGGCCGGCAATCATGTTGGCCAACAACCGGACGAACAGGGTGAACGGGCGAATGATAAAGGTGGAAATCGCCTCAATCGGGGTCAGCAGGAGATACAGCGGCCACGGCACACCCGGCGGGAACAGCGAGGACTTAAAGAACTGGCCTACACCGGTCTCGCGAATTCCGGCGTAAATGAAAACAAACCAGGCAAACACCGCTAACAGCAACGGGAAGCCCGGTTTTGAGGAACCAGCCAGGTTAAAGCCCGGAATAATACCCGCAATGTTCATGAACAGCACCGAGAAGAATACGGTCGTGATAATCGGGGTGTATTTACGCCCGATTTCCTTGCCGATGACTTCCTCAGCGATGTTTTCCTGGCAGAATTTGAACCCGAACTCCATCACGTACTGGGCGCGTCCCGGGATGAGTTTGGCCCGCGTGGCGTACAGTACCAGACACAGTACCAGCAGCAGTGTCATGATGAGACGAATCATCATGACACGGTCGATAGTGAAAGGAGTTCCGGCGAAAGCAACGACCGGGGGGAACAAGTCCATAATGGTGGGGGCATGGAACGAGTCATCTGTAGCGGGAACCAAATTCGGCATCAATGCCGACATGAGCGTCAACTGCACTCCCATTGTTCTCCTTTGAGTCCTAAATCATGAGTTCGCCTAACAACGTTATCATGAAATTCAAACGGGATTTGCACGAGTAAAAACTAGCTTGGGTAAAAACACGCAAATTTTCAATACGCGGTCGGTTTTTCCCCTTCAGTTTCCGACTGCGTCGGTGGTGAGACCGGGTCTAACAAGGGCACTTGCGCTTTTGCCAGCGCCACCGGAAAGACGATGGCCTGAACCAAAATCATGGCCAGCATGGTGAAAAAAATTATTTTCGCATCCAGGCCCGGCAGCTTTCGCGCCACCCCCAGAGCCAGCAAAATGACGATGATTTTCAAGACAAAATCCGCGCCCATGCCCGCCATCATCAAGTCGGGGTGATTCAGGGTGAACAGGTGTGTGGCAAACGTCACCGCCACCAGGCCCGCCCCCACTGCGGCGCATAAACCCACGGAACGCAGTCCCGCCGCTCCTTCCAACCACGCCGCTAACCCGGCCGCCACCAGCAGCACCATCAGCACAGCTAGGGAAATCGCGGTCAAAGAAAACTTCACCGCCCGGCGAGTCCGGGGACCCACTTGAGCCGCGAGGAAAGCGGGAGATTGCGCCGGCTGGGGAGTTGTTTCGTTCACGGCTTTACGCTATCAGAAAGGGAAGAGTCACGGTACAGGGCGTGTTCCGGGCCGTGGGGTTGGCGATATTTCGGGTTGAACCAGCGGCGCACCCCTTCACGCCAGGCAGGCAGAATCTCAATCGTCGCCACCATTGCCAGCAGGGAGGCTACCAGCATCAACACCAACACGTAGCGCATCCGCAGCAAAGTCAGCGAGGCCGCCCCCAGGGAAAACACCGCCGTCCACAGGTACATGACCAGCACGGCGCGCACCCGGGAACGTCCGGCATGGGACAGGCGATGATGCAGGTGACCGGCATCGGCTTGGAAGGGAGACTGATGATGATACAGCCGGCGAATCACCGAGGCGACCATGTCAAAAATGGGGATAGCCAACACCGCCAGAGGCAAAACAATGGGCAGGAAAGACGGAAAAGCCTGGCGAAAATAGACGACTGCCGGGTCGATTTGGCCGGTGACGATGATGGCGGCGGCCACCGTCAGTAAACCCAGCAGCATGGCTCCGGTATCGCCCATGAATATGGAGGCGGGAGAAAAGTTGTGTGCCAAGAATCCCAAGCAGATTCCGGCCAAAGCCGCCGCTACCGTCGAGGCCAGGGAGGCGTAGGACGCGGCCCCCAGCGTGCGCGACAGCGTGTAGGAATAGATGAACAGGCCGGTGGCGCTGATGGCCATCATGCCGGAGGCTAAACCATCCAAGCCGTCAACGAAGTTCACCGCGTTGATGGCAGCCACCACTACCAGCACTGTGACCAGCAAGGACAGGCGAGATGAGCCGATGGTAAGGCCGAAAATCGGGAAGGACGTCAACTGGATACCCAGCCAGGACATCAATCCTGCCACCAGGATTTGGCCTGCCAGTTTCGTGTACCAATCCAAGTCCCAGATGTCATCGATGACGCCCAGAATCACAATCAAGACGGCACCCACCGCCAAACCCTTGACGTGTTCAAAGCTGGCGGCATCAGCCAAAAATGGCGTGTGCGAGGCGATGGCCAGCGCCACGAGGAAACCCACGCCCATCGCTACCCCGCCCAGACGCGGAGTCGGAAATTCGTGGACATCACGTTCCCGCACCGGCGCTAAAGTCCCTGTCGCCAGGGCAAACTGGCGCACCAGCGGAACCGTGAGGTACGTAACCGCGGCCGCAACCAGGAATATCAACAGGTAAAACTTCATACGGGCTTTAGTTTAGCGGGTTAGAGGCGGGTTATTTCGCTCCGATGTGACTATAAGGGGGAGATATGCCGGGTAGCTGCCAATAATGGCAGCTACTGCCCATATCCCCCGGTATAAGCGCATGAGGCCTCAAGCCAGGGCGGCGAGGATGTCAGCCAGGGGGACATCGCCCTGGCGTATCAAGCGCGGGGAGCCCTGTGCCAAGGTGATGATGGTGGACGGGTGTCCGGAGGGCGAAGGTCCCGCGTCCACGTAAACACTAACCTGCTCACCAAAATATTCCGTGGCGGCGGCAATATCAGTGGCAGGAGGCCGAGTGTGCAGGTTGGCGGACGTGACGGCCAGTGGGCCGGTGTGGCCCAAGATCTCCAACGCCACCAGGTGATTGGGCTGGCGCAACGCAATCGTCCCGTGGGTTTGCCCCAAATCCCAGCCCAGAGCCGGGTTGGCAGTCACGATAATAGTCAGAGCACCGGGCCAAAAGCGCTCAGCGAGCACACGCGCGGCGCGCCGCTGACTCGCGCTAGCCTGCGGTTCCGGGGCCATCAATTCATCCAACGCCGCCGGACCGGAAACCAACACCGGCGGAGGAAAGTCCTCCCCCCGGCCTTTGGCCTGCTGCAAACGTGCCACCGCCGCGGGGGCAAACGGCACCGAGGCTATTCCATAAACCGTATCGGTAGGCATGACCAGCAGCTCATCGCGTTTCACCACCGCGTCAATCGCCGCCAGGTCAGACCGGGTAATCGGCCCGGTCAGGGCATCAACAATCTTCATAGAGCTGATTTTAGTCCCCGCGCCAGCCAAACCGGCTAAACCGACTCAACCGGCATCCCCGGCTCCACCTCGCTTGTGACTGTGTTCCCAAAACCGGCACAGCCGGGGCACGTCTCAGCCGACAAACCCCATCAGCGCCCACATCCGCGGCAGTGCGAACACCAGCGTCAAAGTGGCGGCAGTCCCGACCACCAAACCCAGCAAAGCCATCTGTTTCACCGAGATTTCCCCAGTGGCATAAGCAATGGCGTTCGGCGGGGTCGAGATAGGCAGCGACATGCCCAGCGAGCAGGCGATGGCTACAGCGCAGGCGACCGTGACCGTATCGACCGAATCGCCCAGGGATACCGCCAGGGACACAGCCAGGGGCACCAGCAGGTTAGCGGAGGCCGAGTGGGAGATGACGTTGGCGATAGCGAAACCGACAAAACCGAGCAGTGCCACAATCAACACCGCCCCCAGAGAGTTCCACGGCACGGAGTTGACCAGGAACTTGTCCAGGCCGGTGTTCCCGATGCCTTCACCCATCGCGATACCGCCTGCCACCAGCCACAGCACCGGCCAGTCGATGCTCTTAATGTCCTCGCCGCTCATGACCTTGAGACACAGTAGCGCTACGACGGGCAGGAACCCGACCACGTTGGAGGAAATCCCGTGCAGGCTCTCGGTCATCCACAACAGAATCGTGGATCCGGCGATGATGTAGAACAACACGGCTTTCGGGGTTTTGTTCCACTGGGAAGTCATTTCAATGTGAATCACGGCATCGCGCGGGATAAACACGGCGCTGAGGAACAGCCACGATAAAAACAGCACCACCAGCATAAACGGCACCGCCATCATCATCCACTGCCCGAAGGACACGTGAATGCCCTGGGCGGCCAGGGCGCCGACCGCAATGGCATTGGGCGGGGTACCGACCGGGGTACCGATACCGCCCACGTTGGCGGCCAAGGGAATCGACAGCGCCACGCCGGCTCGCGCCCGGCCCCTTGGCAATGCCGCCAAAATGGGGATGACCACGGTAAACATGGTGGCGGTCGTGGCGGTGTTGGACATAAACATGGACAGCAGAGCGGTAATCAGCATCAGTCCCAAGGTTGTCAGACGCGCCTTTTCCGGGAAAGGTTTGAGCAACACCGCCGCCAGGTTGCGGTCCAGCGAAAACTTTTCAGCGCCTTCCGCAATCATAAAACCGCCCATGAACAGGATGATTGTCGGGTTGGCCAGGGTCGCGAAGTATTCCGAATACTTGGCGACATGTTCGGCTTGCGACGGGTCACCGCCGGTGGGGTCAAACGGCGAACCCGTGGACACCAGCATGACCTCCAGGCCGATGACCAGCACCGCGGTGGCGGTCAGGGGAATCGGCTCGGTAATCCAAAACACGATAGCCAGCAGGAAAATCGCCAACATGCGTTCGCCGGGCACGCCCAGATTCGGGATGTCGACCAGCAGGGGGACGAAGAACACGATGGCCCCCAGCACCAGGCCAATCTTTTCTTTCCAGCCCAGCGGGGCGGATTTTTTGACGTTAGAAGGGGGTTTGGGCCGCAAAGTACGGATGGGACGTTTTGCGGGTTTCGGGGCGGCGGCACGAGACTGGGGCGCAGCTACCGCCGGTTCGTTTCCTTCCCGGCCCGCGTCGGATGGTTCGATAGCGTTTTCGGATTGCGGATTATCTGGATTACTCACTGATCCTGCCCCTTTGTTCCTCGCCGTTCGATGCTGCGTGCCGGCCACCGGTCAGTCCGGGCGGCTGAGCCCTTTGGTCAGCTCCATCGCCCGCGCCGGATCCAGCGCCGAGAGATAGGGCACCGGGTCAATCCCGGCCAGTTCCACGTAATCGGTCAACATGGTGCGCACCACGTCTTGGAGTTCTTCGGGTTTCCAGGGTTTCGCCACGTACTGATCGAGCCCGGCTTCGTTCACCGCACGCACGGTGTCAGATAGGTCAGCCTGACCGGTCACCAGGACTTTGCGGGTCAGCTGGGTGCGTTCGTCGGACATCATCTGGCCCATGAACTCGATGCCGGTCGTGCCGGGCAGCCGATGGTCGCACAGTGCCAGAGCCAGGGCATCGCCATCGTTTGAAATCTCATCGATGACCTCCCACGCGTCAGGCACATCCTCCGCCGGTTCGATGCGTAAAGTGTCCGCGAATCCCAGCAGGTCACGGGTCACAGCGGCACGAACTTCCGGTTCGTCTTCAAGGATTAGGATGGCGAGTTTCATGGTTTCTCCTTCATTGGGGACTTTTCTATTGTTTCACTCCATCGCGGGATTCGGACCAATTTGCCGGAAAACGTCAGAAAACGAAAACCAGCAGTCCGCGCGAAACCGCCCGACCGGGCTTGTGACCCTAAAGCGAGACTGGAATTCCGGTGGTCGGCAGTTCCACGATGGCCAAGGTGCCCGTCGGATTGGAGACGTTTTCCAGCCGGATGGTTCCGCCGTGATTTTCCACAATCGAGCGACACAGCCCCAGGCCGATACCCATGCCGAACCTCACTTCGCCGCCTTTGGTAGAGAAATGCGGCTGGAAAATGTGTTCGATGACATCGGGGGCAATGCCGGGTCCGGTATCGCGGAACGTCACCACGATTTGGTCGCCGCGGGCTTCCGTTTTGATGGTTAGCTGCCCAATCATTCCCGCCAGTTCGTCCCGGTCGGTGGGGCGCTTGCCGACCGCATCGCTGGCGGCCGAAGCCTCGCCGGACATAGCTTCCACCGCGTTCGTAATCAGGTTCGTCCACACCTCATCCAGCTGGCCGGGGTGGCAAGAAATCCGCGGTAGTTCGCCATAATGCACGTCAAGGTCGATTTTGTCCAAGCGGTGAGACAGCAGGCGCAACGTGTCTTGCAGGCCCGTGTTGACGTCGACGTTTTGTACCGGATCCCCATCGGGACGCGCATAAGAGCGCAGGGACGCCACCAGGTCAATGATGCGTCCCGAGGCGGTACGCAGGTTGCGCAGACTGGTGCCGATGGCAGCCGCTTGTTCCAAGGCCCCCAGGTCCGTGTCCGGGTTGGCTTTCATGTCTCTGGCGAGATTGCGGGCCAGGTCAGTGCTGTAGACTCCTGCCACGGACAGGCGTTCCACCAGGGTTGCGTCGCCCAGGATTTCCAACAGTTCACGTTTACGCGCCCGCGTTTCCTTGGTGGACAAGAACGGGGCTTCCTCGGCATTTTCCAGGGATTCCAGAGCCAGGTTCCGCCACGTTTCGTCGGGACAGGTCGACAGCAACATGCGCATATCCTCGTGAATGTAATCCGCGGCACGACGAATCGCCGCCACCGGATTATTGAGTTCGTGGGCCACACCCGCCGCCAGCTCCCCGAGCGAGGCAAAACGGGCTTGTGCAGCCATTTCCTCCCGGGTCTCGCGCAGTTTGTCCAGGGCTTTCGCCAAGTTCGCTCGCTGCAGCGCCAGTTGATCGGCCAGGACCGCCGTCTCCAAGTGGAGGTTTTCCGCGCGACGCAACCGGCGGTCGTAAGTGCGCATAAACAAGGCTGCCACCAGCAGCGACACCCGGGAATCCCCGGCAATAATCATGTTCATTTCGTCGAGGGTGAGGCTAATCCCCACGACCTCTTCGGTCACCACGGCCGTAAAGAACGCGCCGATTTCTTCCCCTGAGGACAGCATTCCGATGATGCGCCCGGTCGAAGCATGGTGCATCAGCAAATCCCCGCTCGCCGAGGAGCGTTCCAGCGCGATACTGCCGGATAGCGCCAGGATAATGCTACGAACCGGCTGGCCTTCCTCGGTTAGGTGCGCCCCCACCGGGAAGGTAATCCGTTCCTGGGGTCCCAAGATAATCTCGGCGCGGCGCACAATTTCGGCGATGATTTCTTCATCGTCCTGTTCGAGGTCAAAAACAAAGCGGCTTTCGTACATGCCACTATCATGCCGGAATTTCGCGAGCGCACGGGTAGGTTTGCGAGCCGAGGATATTTTTCGGGCGTTAATCCTATTAATTTGCCTCGGTGTGCCATATATGGCACACCGAGGCGTAAAAATAGTTTTTAGACAGGGTGCAAGCCCCGGGCTACTCGTAGCGCAGCGCCTCGATGGGGTCGAGCTTGGCGGCTTTGGACGCCGGATAGTAGCCGAAGAAAATCCCGATACCAAGCGAGAACGCCAGCGAGAACAGCACCCCTCCCAAGGGCGGGATAGCGGGATTGCCCATCACGTTGGACCCCAGATATCCAGCTAGACCTCCCAGGGCCACGCCGAGAAGCCCTCCCAGCAGACACACCATCATGGCCTCGACCAGGAACTGCAATCGGATATTCCACTGGGTCGCCCCCAGAGCCTTGCGAATACCTATCTCTCGGGTGCGTTCGGTGACCGACACCAGCATGATGTTCATCACCCCGATGCCGCCGACCAGCAAGCTCAGCCCCGCGATAACCGACAGCCCCAAGGCGATAGTGGAAAAGACTTTCTTAATCTCATCCATCATCGAGTCCATGGAATCAATCATGACCCCGTAATCCGAGTCAGCCCAGGTTTTATCCAAGAATTCCTGCAAACTGTGCTTCAAAGCTTTCGCATCGGTGCCGGGAATCGGGCGCAGCGTCGCCCAGTTGAACCCCGGTTCCTTAACCCCGCTAATCTCCTCTTCCAAAGTGTAGGGGATATAGAAACTGTCCCCGCTCGGCCCGCCGCCACCGATGAGAGCGTTGGCAGCCCCTTTCATTTGCACCTGCCGGGCGACCCCGATGACTTGAAAAGTCATTTGGGATTCGTCACTGTCAAACTCAAAGCTCTGACCCACGGCGTTTTGTGCCGCTCCCCCGAACAATTTTTTCGCCAGGGTGTCGGAGATAACCGCCACCGTGTCGGCGCTTTCGATTTCACCGGCATCAAAACCGCGGCCGGCGACCATTTCCATATTGGACCCAATCAGGAAATCCTGGTTGGTGGTCTGCACATCCGCGTCCACGTCTCCGGCCGCGCCCTTAGCGGTGCCGAAACTGCCCATACCTTGCACGCTGATACCTTTAACCTGGTCGGAAAATTCCTCGCGAATCTGGTCCAGAATTTCCGGAGTCAGGTATTGGTCATCCCCGTTGCTGTCTGCGAAAGCCGAGCCAGACCCGCTATCCCCAGACATGTCCTCGTCCTCGGTACTCTCGGAATCCCCAACCACATAAGTGGGGTCATCCGAGCCGGACTGTGCTTGGCGAGACTTTGCTTTGGCAATATTGTCCTTGGTATCCACCGAGAGATACATATCCTGACCCCCCAGGGAACCAAGCGAGTCAGTCACCGCGCTGGTCACGCCGCGAGAAATGGTGAGAATCGTCACCACGGAGGCGATACCGATGATGATGCCCAGCAGGGTCAAAATGGCGCGCAGCTTGTTTGCCCACAGTCCTGCCAGGGCTAGGCGCACGTTTTCTCCGAAAGTCATTGGGCGCCTCCTTGGGTCGACACACCCTCGCTCAGCACACCGTCAACCATGGTAAAGATGCGCTGGGTTTGCTGAGCCAGCTCCGGGTTGTGGGTAATCAAAACGATGGTTTTGCCCTGCTCGCGGTGCAGCCGGTGAAACAGGTCCATGACCATCAAACCGGTGGCGGTGTCCAAAGCACCGGTCGGCTCGTCAGCCAAAATAATGTCCGGGTCATTGGCCATTGCCCGCGCAATCGCCACCCGCTGCTTTTGCCCACCGGACAACTCACTGGGCTGATGGTGAATCCGTTCGCTCATGCCGACCAGTTCCAACAGTTTCAGCGCCCGTTCCCGGCGCTGAGCGCGCCCTACTCCGGCATACATCATGGGCAGCTCCACGTTCTTTAACGCGTCGGTACGCCCCACCAGGTTGAAGTTTTGGAACACGAACCCGATGGAAAGCGAGCGAATCAACGCAGCCTCGTTATCGTCAGCTTCGGAAATATCTACGTCACCCAGCAGGTAACTGCCCGAAGTGGGCCGGTCCAGCAAGCCGATGATGTTCATCAGGGTGGATTTGCCCGAACCGGAGGACCCCACGATGGACACGAACTCTCCCGGATAAATCGCCAGGTTCACGCCTTTCAGCACGGTCAGCTCGTGGTCGGTGCCCAGGAAGAATCCCTTATAGATGTCGCTCAGCTCGATGACCGGCTGTCCCTTCGTCGCCCCCGACTGTCCGCTACCCTGGCCGGTGGGCACGGGAGGGGACGCTTGTGAATGCGCCCGCCCCTCAGAAAAGACCCCCGGCAGGCTCATGATGTCACTCAACAGTCCCCTCCATCATCTGCGGAGTATCGACATAGTGACCGGTTTCCCCGGACAAGCCGACATAGTTCATGGCGTTATCCAGCACGGTCGTGCCTTCTTTGATGCCTTTACCCTTGATTGCGGCCATGCCGTTGCCTTCTACCAGGACTTCCACCTGGACTTCGCGAATCTTCGGCTGTTCCGAATCCGGGTTATCTATCACCAGCACGGACTTCGGGCCGTCTTCGCCCGTCGCCTCCGAGTGTGCCATTTCGGACGGAGCGGGAGCTTCGGTGGAGGGTGGAACCTGGTCGTCAAGCGGCATCATCGCATCAACCAAAGCACCCTTCGGCACGGTCAGAGCGTTCTTTTCACCGGCAACAATCGCCTTTACTTTGGCGGTAGACCCCAGGCGCAAGCCTTGCAAATCACCCGTTACCGTGATTTGCACCGGAAACATGACCGAGGCGTTGCCGCTCCCGCCCTGTTCGCCGCCCTGTCCGGGCTGCGTGGGGGTCTGGTCGATGGCGGCCGGAGAAATAAAGGACACCACGCCCGTGAACTCTTTATCCCCGGTGGCCGGAGTGGTGAAAGTGACCTGGTTACCCACGCTGAGTTTGGAGACCCCGGATTCTTTAATCTGGGTTTCGATGACCATGTTTTGGTCATCTTCCACCGTCATCAAGGCACCTTCCGGAGCGGCTCCGACCTTGGCGGTTACGGAGGTCACAATGCCTGATATCGGGGAAGTTACGTGCGCCGAGCTGATGTCGGCCCGCAGCTTTTGGATGGTGCTTTGCCCTTCCGCCAGGCCCGAACCCGCCGAGGCTTGGGCCGCCCGCAACGCCCGCAGATTCGAACTCACTTCCTGAGCCGCGTGGATTTTGGCGTATTCCAAGCTGATTTTGGCGTCAGACAGAGCGCCTTGCGCCTTCGCGACCGCCTCGCCGGCCTCGGCTATCTGGGTGTCTATTTGGCGGAGCGCAGCCTGGAATTGACGCCTTGCCATCCCCAAGTTTTCGTTCGCGTGGCCCACGGAAATATTGGCCTGAGCCTGCTGGGACCAGGCCGACCTGGCACCCTTGCTGCCATCATCAACATTTTGATCCAAGGTGGCGACCTGCGCTTCCAGCTCCGCGATGCGCTGGTTGACATTCTCAATGAGTGCATCGCGGCGTGTGGGGTCCAGGTTCTTGTCGGTCCGCAGCTGGGATAGTTGTTTCTTGGCCAGGTCCAAATCCGCTGCGGCCGAATTCCGCTCAATGATGGCGATGTCGCGCTGCAGGTTCGCTTCGGAAACCGCGGCTCCGGCGCGACCCGCTTCCATCTTGGCGTTTTCCACCTCTTGATAAGCCGAGCGCAGGGCATTTTCCTGTTCCAGCAAGGCTTGCAGAGTGCGGTTGTCTCTCTCCTGCTTCATTTGTTCGTAGGCCCGCGAAGATTTCACGTATTCGGTTTCGGCTTCCCGCAACGAAGTTTGGGCTCCGCGGATTTCCTGGTTCATGCCCTGATCCAGGGCGCTTTTCGCATTTTGATAGTTTTGGGCAGCCTCGTCGATGCTGTTTTGCTGGGTGATGCGGCTTTCGTTCAGCTGCGCCTGTTGGCTAGCCAGTTGCGAATTCGCCTCGGAACTGTCCAGCTGTGCCAGCAGCTGACCCTGGTTCACCCGGTCCCCCGCCTTCACGTTGAGAGCCTGTACTTTCGAGTTCAGCGAGGAGAACAAGGTCATGGTCTTGGCGCTTTTCAGCGTGCCGGTCATGCTGATGGTTTTGGTGACGTCCTCCCTGACGACGGTGGTCACGTCCCCGCGATAGACAGCCGTTGGGTCGTATTTGGGAGCCCCCAGGCCCATCACTGCCGGAATGCCCCACCCGGCAATAGCCAAGACGGCTACCGCGCTCACTCCAATGATGACTTTCTTTTTTCGTCCCCATTTGCGCCCGGATTTTTTGTTTCCCAACTGCGGTTTTTTCTTTGCTTTCCACCGTTCTTTCGGGGACTTCAGTTCTTTGGCAGGCTTTTCCGCGCTGTCCCCAGCCGCGGCGGGGGTGACGGTCGGGTCCTCGAGGGGAGTGAACACAGGTTCGTCGCTCACAAATTACTCCTTATTTCAAAAACGCATTTGAAAAACTATAAACTCCCGAAGGCACTTTTGCCCTGTGAAGAGCGGAAAATCCAGGAAAATCAGTCCGAAGTAGGAGGCTTCGTCACGCCCCGGACACACCGCTCTCACCCTTCAGGATGAGATAGTCCCAGATTATCTTGCCTACCCGCCCAGCCGCCATCAGGGTTACCCCTGATTTAACCCTGACGAGCCCCGAGGCATCCCACCGAAGTCGCCAGGCCGAGGCTATTCCCCCAGGCCGGCAACGGTCAGGCTAGAGCTTGTAGGAATCGGGGGCGACCGGCCAGGTCGCATCGGGTTTGGGCGTCTCTCAGCCCCAGCGCTTGGGCAGCCTTCACCAGGGCCTCGCCTTGTGACTCGGCGTGTTCCATCACGATGGTGGCACCCGGGGCTGCGACCGCCGCAGCCGCCGCCAAAAACGCCCGCGGCCGCTCCAGGCCGTCAGCGCCCCCGCCATAGAGCGCTAACTGCGGGTCCTGGGCCGCTTCGGGCTGCGTCACCGGGTCGACCACGTAGGGCGGATTGGTCGCGATGACGTGGAACTTTGGCGTAATATCGGCGCGCACAAGGGAGTCGCGCAGCGTTTGCGGGTCGGTAGCGTCAGCGTGCAGGACCCGCGCCGCTACCCCGGTAAACCGGGCGTTTTCCGCTGTCAGGTCCACCGCCGCTTCTGACACGTCCACGCAGGTCAGAACAGACTCGGGAACCTCGGAGGCAATAGACAGCCCCAGCGCCCCCGAACCGCAACCGAGATCCAGCACCCGCGGAGCGACCCCTTGACGCACCCAATCCGCGGCCGCATCAATGGCCCCTTGGGCGACCCACTCCGTCTCGGGACGCACCACAAACACTCCGGGGCGGGCGCGCAGGGTCAGATGACGAAAGTACATGACCCCCATGACGTGCTGCAACGGGACCCGGGTGGCGCGCTGTCCGACCAGCTCAAAGAATCGCTGCCAGGTCGGCCCGTCCAGGCGTTCGCCGTAACCGGGCTGGTGACCCAATACGTGCTCCAGCAGCAGGCGCGCCTCACCGAAGGCGTTGCCAATCCCGGCCTCGCTCAAGACAAAAGCCGCGTCATTGAGCGCCGATTGGGCCGCCGCTTGCTGGGGTATCTGCATTGGATTCCTTCCGCCGTCCCGGGCGACACGTATGCAGGCTAATGCGCGGATTTGCCTACTGCCGCCAAGCGAGCGGCTTCATCGGCATCAATAGCGGATTGGATGACCGGAGCCAGGTCGCCGTTTAACACCTGGTCCAAGTTGTAGGCCTTGTAGCCGGTGCGGTGATCGGCGATACGGTTTTCCGGGAAGTTGTAGGTGCGGATTCGCTCGGAGCGATCCACGGTGCGGACCTGAGATGCGCGGGCTTCGGCCGCTTCCGCCTCGCGCTTTTCCGCCTCCAGCTGCATCAGGCGCGAACGCAACACCCGCATCCCCGCTTCTTTGTTTTGCAGCTGAGACTTTTCGTTTTGCATCGACACCACGATTCCCGTGGGTAGGTGAGTGATGCGCACCGCCGAGTCGGTGGTGTTCACGGACTGACCCCCCGGCCCAGAGGAACGGTATACGTCAATGCGCAGGTCATTCGGGTCAATCTCGATGTCCCCGGTTTCCTCGGCCTCCGGCATGACCAGCACACCCGCAGCCGAAGTGTGGATACGCCCTTGTGACTCGGTGACCGGGACGCGCTGCACCCGGTGCACCCCACCCTCGTACTTCAGGTGGGCCCACACGCCCTCCTCCGGGGTGGGGTTACCTTTCGCTTTGAACGCAATCGAGGCATCCTTGACTCCGCCGAGGTCCGATTCCGTCAAGCCCAGGACCTGAACCGTCCAGCCCATCTTTTCGGCGTAATGCTGGTACATCCGCATCAAATCGCCAGCGAACAGGGCAGATTCTTCACCACCCTCGCCAGCTTTGATTTCCATAATGACATCGCGGGCATCGTCGGGGTCGCGTGGGGTCAGGGCCTCAATCAAATCGGCGTTGGCTTGCTCAAAAGCGGCCTCAAGCCCGGGGATTTCCGCCGCAAAGTCGGGGTCCTCACCTGCCATCTCGCGCCCGGCATCCAAGTCATCACGCGCCTGCAACCAGCTTTGCACCACGGTGTTGACACGGCTCAGTTCCGCGTAACGGCGACCGACCTTGCGGGCATGAGCCTGGTTGGAGTGCAAATCCGGGTCGCTCATCTGTGCCTCGACCTGGTGGAACTCCTCCAGCAGGGCTTCCACGCCGGCAAATTCTTCAGGGAAGTCACTCATTTCTGACCTTTCATTTCGTTTGCAAATCTGGGTGTTCACCAGGCAAACCCTGGCAAATAAAAGACACCGGTCGGTAACATGTACCGACCGGTGTCAAAGTTTCGCTATTCCGCAGCGGCGGGAGCCTTAGCTTCCTCAGCCTTAGCGGCCTGCTTAGCGGCCTTTTCGGCGTCTTTCTTAGCTTTATCAGCAGCTTTCTTCTTAGCGTCGTTGAACTTGGCGTAGCGAGCCTCGAAGCGAGCCACACGACCGCCGGTGTCAAGAATCTTTTGCTTGCCGGTATAGAACGGGTGGCAAGCCGAGCACACGTCCACGCGCATCTGGCCCGAAGCCAGGGTGGAGCGAGTCGTAAAGTGATTTCCGCAGGTGCAGGTGACCTCGGTCAAAACATATTCGGGGTGAATTCCCTGTTTCATAATTACTCCTTGGGTTCAAGGGCCCCGGGTCCCGAGGCGAAAGCTTTGGGTGAACCGGAAAGACCAAGGGTCTATTATGCCACACTCCGCAAAGTCACACCAACTGGCGCTACCACGGTCACTCGGCGATAGCTAACCGGTATGGGGGCTTCCCGATTCAATACGGTAATCAGTTATCATAAACATGGCATAGAGGGGAAACCATGGCACAAGATTTTGCAAATCCACAGCTGGAAATTCACGGTGTCGTCAAGCAAAAACGGCGCTGGCCCATAGTTACTGGTATCAGTGTGGGGGTCCTCGCCATCGCCCTGGCCGGTAGCGGTTGGGCTTATTCCACTCACTATTCCAATCTGGCCCTGCCTCACACGATGGTGGGAAACCACGATGTCGGAGGCCAGACTCCCGATGAACTGAAACGCGGTTTGACGGACCGCTGCCAGACCCTGAAAGCCACATTTAGCGGCGATGTCCCCGAAACCTCGTTGAGTCTGGGCCAGATGGGGTTGGACTGCGACGTTCCCGGCACCGCTGCGGCCGTGATGAAAGCGAACCAGAACCTGAGCGGAGTTTTGGCCTCTACCGTCAGAGAACGCCAAGTCACCCCCCTTTTCACCCTCGACAAAACCGCCGCCACTCAGGCAGCCCGGGCTTTGACCGCGAAGCGACCCGACACCGTCGTCGACCCGCATCTGGGGTTCAACAGCGAACAGGGTTCCTTTGTGGTGCAACCGGGTAGCGCCGGGCAGGGGGTTGACCCGACAGTCCTCATCGCGGCTGCTCAGAAAACTTGGAAAACCCAGACGAAACAATCTATAAAGGTGACACTGACCGAAGTTGCGCCGAGCGAAGCGGATCCGCAGCTGGAAACCTGGGTGCAGCAGGCTAACTCGCTCATTGCCCCGAAAGTGAACCTGATTGGTCGTCGAGTTGGGCACATCATTCCCCCCACGGACAAAGCCCAGTGGGTCGAAGTCACCGAGAACGGACCGGTCATCAGCCAAAAGCAAGTATTGGCTTGGCTAAAAACGTTCACCGACCAAGAAATCGACGTCAACAACAGTCCGGGCGAACGCACCATAACCAAAGACGGCTACCTTTTGACCATGACGAAAATGGCTCTGGACTCAAAGAAAGTCTCGAACAATGACACCATTGCCGCTGAAATCACCACGGCGCTGAACCGCGGACAAAACTATCGCGGAGTCTTTGAGATGGAAGTCCAGGAAGGCAAGTTCAACGACACCGTGGTGGACCAAAACCTTCCCCGCCCGCCCTACAACGCGAAACCCGGAGAAAAGTTCATCAGCATCGACCTGACCAACCACACCGTGGCGGCATGGGTTGGAGACAAAGTCGTGTGGGGACCGGTCGAGGCAGTCCACGGATCGCTGCCCTCCCCGACGCATCCGGGAATTTTCCGAGTCCAAACCAAACTGGTGAACGCCCACATGAAGAACGATGAGGCCTGGGACGGCCCTTACGACACCTGGAGTCCGTGGACCATGTACTACCACGGCGGCTACGCCGTACACGGCACCTATACACGCTGGAACTGGGTCCAAACGAACTATGGGGGGTCGCACGGCTGCGTGAACCTGAAGCCTGCGAAAGCTAAGGAGCTGTTCGACTGGGCTCGGGTAGGAACCCCGGTAGTCATCCACCGGGCTGGGGTTATCTAGGTTTTTGAAAGGTTCCACGAATGAGCTTCCTCTATCGCCCCACGCATCTGACGCCGCAACACCGGCGTCGGTCGTTGGCGACTAACCCCAGATGGCTCGCGGCCGCGGCCACGTTGCTGGTGGTGGCCGGGGGCGGCTGGCTCGCATTTGGCTACACGCCGCCTTGGAATGAGGACCAGTCCGCCCAAATCAGCGCGGCGCGGGACTCGGCATGCCAGCGCAGCGTCACTCTGCGCCTCGGCGACAGCAGCTTTTTGGCAAAACCTGACCAGGTCTGCTCCTGGCTGCATCCAGTCCCCCATCCGGTCAAGCAGCTCAGCTCGCAACCCCTGCCCCCACCCCGCTTTAGCACTGACGCAATCACTCAGTGGGTGAGTTCCTGCATCGCCCAAGTCGATAAACCCGCCGTGAACGGAAACCGGCAGGTGGACAGTGCCGGTCACCTGGTGCGTTTACTCAAAGATCCGGTTGACGGCGCGGTCGTGGACAAACCGAACAGTTTGGTTTCGCGCATCGCCAAGGCCCTGGACAAAAAAACAGGTAACGTGGAAGTCGCCACGAAGTTGTCTGCCCGCCAAGGCGGTTTTGATGACACCGTCGTTCCGGCCCCGGCTATGTCCTACGCGCCCCAGCCACAAGAACGGTGGGTGGACGTGAACCTGACGAACCACACTACTGCCGTCTATGACGGGACGAAAATCATTTACGGGCCGGTGGCGGCGGTGGACGGCCACGCCCAAGCCCCCACGGTGCAAGGGGTTTACAAAGTGTACGCCAAGCTAGAGATGCAAACCATGACCGGGGTGGGATTTGACGGCCCCTACAGTGAGACAGCCCCGTGGATTTCGTACTTTTCGGGAGATTTTGCGCTGCACGGGGCGCCGTGGCGCTCCACTTTCGTCTATACCCCTGAAAAAGGCTCTCACGGTTGCGTGAACCTGAGCGTGACGGATGCCAAAGCGATTTATGACCTGATAAGCATCGGCACTACGGTCGTGTCTCACACTTAGTCCACGTAGCCGGCGGCCGATTCCTCCAGGTCCCCGCTCAGACCCGCCCGTAGCGCCCGGCGACCGAAAAACACCACCCACGTCACCAGAGCCACATAGACCACCGCCGCCACCGCAATCTTTACGGGAGTCAGCAGCGCAGACGGGGTCAAGAACGCTTCTTCCAGACCCGAAATCCCCAACAGGATAATCAGCCCCGCCGCTACCGGCCCGAACTGGCGACCCGCACGCGCTAGGGACACCATGCGCGAATCCTCACCGGGCACAAACAACGCCCAGAACAGCCGCAAGGCCGCGGCGCAAGCCAAGACAATGCAGGACAGCTCGAGCAGCCCGTGGGGCGTAATCAACCCAAAGAAAATCCCCAAGTCACCGTACTTAGCCATGATGGCCCCGACGACTCCCACATTGGCAAAGTTCGTCAGCAACAGGTAGACCGGATAGGCGCCGGTAAAGAACAGGGCCACCATCAGGACAGCAATCGTCGCGTTGTTCGTCCACACCTGGGCGGCAAAATCCGGAGCCGGATAGTTTGAATAATAGGCTTTGAAAGAATCCTCGGCGTATTGGCGCAGTTCCATCTCAGATTGCTGGGCCAGCAGAGCCTCCGGGTGGGTGTAGGCCCAAAAACCGGTGAACACGGCGGTAATGAGTGACAGAGCCATGAGCACCAGGAAGACCGGCCCGATACGATACAGCGCCAGGGGCAGAGTTACGGTAAAGAACCCACCAACAGACTCCCGAAACGTGCGGCGCGTCCCCCCGATACGCCCTCGTGCCGTGGACACCAGATTCGTCAAATCCAGCACGACATCCGGGTCGGTCGGCACGGAAGTGATGGTCGCCAAGTCCGCGCTGGCTCGATGATACAAGCCCATCAATTCATCGATTTCCGCCCCGCTCAGACGGCGTTTCCGGTTCAGTTGAGCCAGGCGCGACCAGTCCTGAGTTCGCCCTGCGGTATACGCATCGATGTCCATGCTGCTAATTTATACTTAATGGAACAATTTAGCGGAACGAAAATCCGACCCGACGTGGTCATCACCGGTGAAGCCATCGCTTTACTGGTGCAGCCCGCTTCGTTATTTTTGCGTGTAGTTTCGGCCATTATTGATGCCATCGCGGTCATTTTAGGGATGATTATCACCTATGAGATGCTGTTCCTGATACTGACTCTGCACGATGGAAGTGACGATTTCATGTACTTCTCCAACGAGGCACAAGTAGCCGCGTTGGTTTCGATAATCACGGCGCTGTGGCTGTTCTTGGTGCCGATGACGGTAGAGACGCTGACTCGCGGGAAGTCGCTGGGACGCTTTATCGTGGGGACGCGCATAGTCCGTGACGACGGCGGGCCTATCACGTTGCGCCACGCGTTCGTGCGTACCTTGATTGGTTTGGGCGAGCTGTGGGCGACGATGGGTGCCGGAGCCATTATCGCGGCGTGGACGAACCGCAGAGGCAAACGTATCGGGGATATTTTCGCTGGAACCTACGCCGTTTCCGAGACTTCCGGGCTGACCCGCCGACCGCTGCTGCTGGCTCCGGAACTTGCCCAGTGGGCCAGCGAGGCCAATGTCGGTGAGCTGGACGGGGTTACCACCGTGACAGCGCGCCGGTTCCTGCAAAGCGCCACTAAGATGGACCCGCTCCACCGCCAGCAGGCGGCGCAAACGCTGGCCACCGCCCTTTTGAACCAGGTGTATCCGCCGCCTCCCCCCGGCACAGACCCGGAGCGATTCATTGCGGCAGTCCTGGTGTTGCGACGAGACGCCGAATACCACACGAACAACGCCATCCAGGCCCGACTGGAGAAAAAACTTTCCGCGGTATCCGGTTCCCGGTACGGGATTTAGAGCCGGACTGACCGGCATATCCACGGCGTTTGTCCTTGCTTAGCGGGGGCGCGGTTTCCTGCCCCCCATCAGCAGCGTGGTTAGCTGGTGAGGTGGACATAGATTTGGCTGGATACGGACAGGTCAGGAATCGGTTCCAGGGCATCAATCCCATCGCCATCCCCCAGATTGGTGGTGACCAGCTGAGTTACATACAGGTCAGGAGCCTCCACCAGTTGCGGAATCTCCTCTTGGAGGGGCACGACCACAGTCGTCATGGCATTGACGACGTGGGTGGCTCCGGCAACCCGGTATTCCATATTTTCGGCGTTAAGGTTCGTCACCAGCAGCTGGCGCTGTGTCGCGGCGGGTCCCATCACCACTCCTCCGCCGGTGGAAAGAGCAGGCAACCACGCCAGGTCACGCACAAATTTATCCGGGTCGGTGGCGGACACAGAGCCTTGCCGATAGACCACCGCCCCGGCCGCCACGGGCTGGGTGGCGTTGACGATGACCGCATAGTTGCCCGGCTGCAAGCCACCCAGCGTGAAATCGAGCACTGCGCCGGGATCCAAATCCAAATCTTTACCCCCCGGTAGCGGGAAACGACCGTTTTCGTTCACGACTTCAATGGTGGCTCGCGCCGAATCCGCACCGGGATTCAACAGGCGTACCGCGCCGAGACTCCCATCCATCGCCACGCCGGGAATAACCTGGGTAGTGCGGGGCGAGGTCGAGGCGTGTACCAGCGAGACACCCCCCGCGGTCAAACCCAGCAAACTATGCGTCATCAGCGAAGATGCCAGACCGGCTCCGTTCGCGGTGACCCGCACTACCAGGCGCTGGGTGCCTCCCACCTGGGATTCCAAAGGAATGGCCTGCAGCTGGTGGGCGGGGACGCTGATTTTGTCTCCGCGGGGGAAATCGAGTTTCCCGGTGTCGCCCCACACTTCTACCTTGGCGTCAACAGTATTGGCCGAGGGGTTCATCAGCTGCAGGACGCTCGATTCCCCGACCTCAGTCGACCCGCCGACCAGCCAAGATTCCAGCTGCGCCGGCTGACAGGACGCACTGGCCAAGCCGCGGTAGTCTCCTGAGGAAACTGATTGTTCGATATCTGCCCCGGCTAGAGCCACCTTGCCATCCCACGGCTGGGCGGTGAGGAAACCGCTGACCGGAGTGGAAAAACTGCCGTAAAGCATCGCCGATTTCGGGGTCAAGTCCAGGTCGTTGCGGGGATTTTCTGGAGGCGGCGCCACTTCTTCGCTGTCATCCGCCGCTGAGTGCGTCCCCTCGGCACGATGCGTTTTGCTCGAGTCCGTTTCCTCCGGTGTCGCAGCGGCGGGTTGCGGGGCGGGGCCTAACGAACCCAAAGGCTGGTACACCGCCTTTTCTGGGACTCGGTCAGTGCGCGCCAACACGGTGGAAGTCATCGACCCCGCAATTTTGGGCGGCGCCAGCGGATTGCCGGCACCATCGACTGCCGCGGGGTTGATCGTGGGCGGCACCTGAGGACAAGACAGGGTAATCTGGCCGGGAGGCACCGGCACGGGCTCGCCGTAGCGAGGCTTCTGGACGGCTGCCGGTCGGGTCAAACCAACGGCGACCACCAGGCCCGACACGGTAATGACCATCAGGGTGGCCAGGAACCAACGCACCCCATCCCAGCGACTGACCGCCACGTAACGAGAACCAGCCGACCCCACCTCTGGCGACTCCATCTCTGGCAGCGAATCTTCGATGGTTTCCAGTTTCACAATCTCACCTCCGACACCCGACGCAGCGGTAGGGCCGCAGCCAGGGCAATCAGCAGGGACAGTAGCAACGCCGCGCCCCACAACTGGTAAGGAAGATATGCATAGGTGATGGTCACGGTGCCGGGATTGGGAGGCAACTGGTAAAGCGCATTCCACTGGCCCGAATCTACCGGTTCTATGATTTTGCCGTTGAATCGCACCGTAAAGCTGCTATCAGCGCGTTCGCTGAAGGCCAGCAGCCGCCCGGCCGGACCCGCCTCGACGTGGGTTTTTCCGCCCCGTACGTTGAGCGCTTGCGCCGTCACTTCGCCGGTCGGCCAGGAGGGATGCCCCCCCTTCCACTGGGCCGGGGCGACCCGAGCCACGCTGACCGCAGCGGAATCGACCAGACGCCACACCGTGCCGGCCTCCGTGGTGGTAATCCGTTCCAGCGGCGCGGCCGAGTCCAACGTGTTGATTAGGGTGGTGGTCGCCGCGTCCTTACTGCGGGGTACGATGATGAAGTTCACGTCCAGCTGGGCGAGCTGCTCTCCCAGCTTCGGGGTGGAGCCTCCCAGCACCGACGCCACCGTAGCCTGCAGCACCGCGTCAGCCGCATCGGGGGTACGCGAACCGGTCACGTTGCGGTAGTTTTTCAGTTTCAGGTAGGGGGAAGCCTCAAAAGTCGTGTCGCGCCAGTCCCGCCATAAACCGGCCGTCACCAGGGTGGATTGGTTGGGAGCGCTGGTGACCTCCAGGTTCAGGGCGCGCAGGTGGCGCGGGGAGGACTGACCTTGGGCGACCGTGGCGGGGAGGCTCACATCCCGAAAAGTTGCCAGCGCGTTGAAATCGGACGCGCCGGGCGTAACCATCTGGTTCACCAGCATCGGAGTGGCCCCCAAAACCGGAATCAGCACCGCCACAGCCACCATGGCCTGGACACTGCGGTTACTCCAGTTTGCTATCTCCGCCGGCATCGTCAGCTGCAGACGCCCCACCGAGAACAGGGCGGAAGTGATTAATCCCGCGTGAAACAATGCTAATCCCGGCCCGCCCCAGGCACACACGGCGTTGGCTCCAGAGACGGAAACCGGGGTGGAGCTCGCCAGCCACGCCGTCGCCAGACCGCCCAGCGCGAACAGCAGACTCCATTGCGCCCCGGTGGAATGGCCCGGAATAATCACCCCGGCCACCACGGTCAGCAGCAGCAAAGCCAGGGGCAGGAAAGCAAGGAGTTGCCAGCCGGGCAGAGCAATAGGCAGAGAGGTCGCCGCCACGTCCACCGGCCAGGCTGCGAGTAAATCCCACCAGTTCGGCCTCGGGGTGGACAGCGGCACTGAAAGACTGGACAGCCACAGGGGCCATTGGGCGGGAGTACCGACCGTGCGCACGACCGTTGGCACCGCCAACAAAACAGCCGGAGCCAGCACAATCATGGCGTGGACGGCTTTCAGCCGCAGACGGGCCGGAATTGGGCTCCAGCCAAGGTCTGGCACCTCAGTTTGCGCCCCGGCAAAAAGCGGGTTAGCGACCCCTTTCAGCATCGCCATCCCCACCAGGAGCACCACGGGGATGACCATAATCACAGAGGCGCTGACCGCCAGGAAACCGGTGAGGGCGGCGATGCCGACCTGGATGATTGCGGCGGAATGCACG
The DNA here is from genome assembly GCF_947087965.1 of uncultured Mobiluncus sp. GTDB lineage: Bacteria > Actinomycetota > Actinomycetes > Actinomycetales > Actinomycetaceae > Mobiluncus. The sequence continues at coordinate 88,380 of NZ_CAMUES010000007.1, read as the reverse complement.
CTGACCGTGACCGGTTCGATTTCTCCCATCACGGTGCGGGACACCGGCATCCCGGTGCCACGGGCTAGAGAACCGGCGAAAAGGGGCAAACTCACCGCCAAAACCCACACCGGCAACTGCCCCAAGCCCATACTAACCAGCAGGTTCGGACTCAAGGCCCAGGAGAGGGCAGCCAGGGCACGCAGCGTGCGGGAATCAGTGAGAATCCCGGCAGCCCACCACGCGCTGAGCCAGGCCAGGGGCAGAGTTACAAAGAGTAAAACCGCCAGCACCACCGACCCTTTTACCCCTACGAAACCCGCAATTTGCCCCAGGCTCGCCACCTCCAGACCCAGGGGGTCCACCGCCCCGACCACCGAACCGTAGCCCAGACCGGCAGGAATCCACCCGGAGATGAGGTCGGCCCAAAAGTCCTGATTGTTCACCGGCAAGTTCGCCAGAGCTCCGCCGGACACCCCACCGATGGCGAAACGCCAACCCAAAAGCCCTATCAGGGTCAGGGTAGCCACAACGACCCACACGAGAGTGCGATCCACGGCCTTTTCGGTATAAAAGTTGCGCCGCGCTACCGCGTCCACGATTTGCGGGCGGCGCTGGTCTTTGGCGACACGTCGAGCCGTGGTTTTGGCTTGGCGAATTTGGGAAGATTTCACCTGGAGAGGCCGCAAAGTACGGGGACTCAACTTGCTTTGACGCACCCGCCGCAGCCTGGATTGCCACGCGGCAAAAGGCCGGAACACCGTCACCAGGGTGGATTGCAGTTCTCCGGCCGCGAGCTTGGGCTCTTTCGTGAGGATACGCCAGAAAAACCGCAGCAGGCCGAGTACCAGAACAATCAGCGGGAGGAAAATAAACAGCCACCAGGGTGCCGCCACCATCCAGTTGTGCAACTGGGCGGTACGCCGGGCGGTAAAGGAACGCTTCGCATCGGACTCCAGCTTGCCGTTGGCTTCCACGTCGCGCCCGGTGGGGTCGAAGCTGCGGGCGGAACGGGCGGGACGCCCCCCATCGAGACCGCGCAGCCCAAAGTAGCCCGCCATCTTGTGATACACCACAGCGCGCGGCGCCACCACGACCCGATACCCGGCCAGGTGTACCCGCCGGGAAAACTCCAGACCATCGCCGAAAGGACCCAGGTGCGGGTCAAAACCGTCCAGGCGGCAAAATGTTTCCCAGTCCACCAGCATTCCCGCCGTGCCCACGCCCAGCACGTCCTCGCGGCCGTCATATTGACCTTGGTCAACCTCGCCGGTGTCCATTTCTTGCAAGCGCCGCCCGGAACGGGTAGCGCGAATGCCGACCTCCACGATTTGATTGGCTTTGTCCCACAGCCGCTGTTTCGCGCCGACGACTTTGATAGATGAGCCAGATTCCAGGACTTTCAGCTGTTCGGCCAGGCAGGAGGGAGCCGGAGCGGAGTCGTCATGCAAAATCCACAGGGCGTGAGAATTTCCCGGAGCGGGCGTGGGGAAATCGGGCTGAGCTTTGGCTTGGCGCAACGCCTCGCCCAAGTTGGGGGCGCCGGGAGTTTTCAGGACTTTCGTGCCTGAACGATGAGCTACTCCGGAACTGGAAACGTCGATGACGAACACTTGCTGCGGTGCCAGGGTTTGCCGAGACACCGCCAAAAGGGTTGCCGCCAGGTAGGGTGTCTCCCCGGAAGTGACGATGAGGGCGGTAACTGCAGTGCGCACAGAGTTAAGGATATTACGTCCGCATTGGGGTCAGGACGCGCGACGCTTCATACGACGACGTTCCCGCTCGGACAAACCGCCCCAGATTCCAAAACGTTCGTCGTTTTCCAGCGCGTATTGCAGACACTCGGCCTTGACCGGGCAGCGGGAGCAAACGTTTTTCGCTTCACGGGTCGAACCGCCTTTTTCCGGGAAAAAAGCCTCCGGGTCGGTTTGCGCGCACAGTGCCTGAGCCTGCCAGGCCAGCGGTCCATTGAGAATTTCGTCGATCTCTGGGGTTGCATCAGCGAAATCGAGATCGCCTTCACCAAACAGATTCCACAAGGACCCTTCACCTCATTCGCTCTGACAACTTCTGTAAATTTGGCGTCGCGTCTCAGGGACACCAAAACCGTTACCTCTAAGTTACACGCGTGTGATTCAATAGTTCAAGTGGTTTCAGGCGCCGAGTTTGGCTCAAGCATGCGAAAATCCACCAATTGCACAGCTCGAGAGCAAATGTGAGATATGTCACATAGGTTCGACACGCCCGTGGAACGTTTGCCACAAAAACAGGTTTGGGACTAATTGCTGACTCGTGTCAGGGGATGTCCGCCTGGAGCACAATCCCGGTTCCGGCGGCATAGACCGGGACCTTATCCGCCCGCACAAACACAACTTCTCCCGGGTGCAGCACCAAACCGGCAGTCGCTCCATCACGCAAGGTTGGAGTGCCTTCGAGACACAGAATCAACCGTCCGCCGTGACCGGGCAGCGCCAGTTCCCGCCCGTCCAGGCGGGTCACGGAAAACTCGAAATCGTCCACCGGGGCATAGAACACCTGGGTCGATTCCGTCACCCACTCCGGGGCGATGCGTACCGGCGGGGCGGCGACATAATCCAGGCAGTTCAACAGTTCCTGACAATCCACGTGTTTTTCAGTCAGCCCTGCCCGCAGCACGTTATCTGAGCTGGCCATGACTTCCACACCCAGCCCGGACAGATAGGCGTGAATCCCGCCAGGAGGCGTAAACAGCACTTCCCCCGGCCGCAGCGTCACCGGGTTCAGCATCGCTGCCACCACCGCTCCGGCATCTCCCGGATAGGAACGCGCCAAACCCATCACGGTACGGTCCACCCGCACGGACGGTGAAGTCCCCGCCTGCAGACGGTCCGTCATCGCCGCCACCGTGGCCTCGACCTGCGCCGCTTGTGGGGTCGTATGCGGAGACAAGAGCCGATCCACCACCGTGCGGATACCCTCAGGAGACGTATTGTCTCGCAGCATAGACACGATTTGCACCGCTAGCTCCGTGTCCAAGTCAGCGAAGATTTCGATGATGCGCCGGGGCGCCCGAAACCCCGCCAGCGCCTCGAACTTCGTGATTGCATAGATGAGTTCGGGTTTATAGTTGGGGTCCTTGTACAGCCGCTGCGGGGAATCCAGCGGGATACCCGCCAATTCCTCGGCTTTGTAGCGGGCTGCGGCGCGCTCCCGATCCGGGTGTACCTGCAGGGACAGCGGGCGTTTCGGGGCGATGAACTTCATCAGGTAGGGCAAGCGCGGCCCAAAGCGCTCCACCACCGAAGCCCCCAGAGTGCCCACAGGGTCAGCTGCAATCCAGTCCTCCAAAGTCAAGGGGTCCTCCTCGGGCTGCCCCGACGCGTCGAGCAGGACCGAGGGCGACAGCTGGTGAGCACCGAACCACACTTCTGCCAGCGTCTGACCGGGCGTACCGATGCCAAAGCGCTCCTGGATAGCCGTATCCGAGCCCCAGGCGTAACGTTTCTCAATCCCTCCGATGCGCTCCACGGCGTTTCCCCTTTCGTTTGCTTGGGATTAATTTTAGGGAGGTTTTCGCCGTTCATTAGTACTTTCGGGGAGCTTTTGGTTGGTAGGCTTGGTTTCATGCGTGGAATTATTTTGGCCGGCGGGTCCGGCACTCGTTTACATCCCATCACTTTGGGCACCTCGAAACAGCTGGTGCCGGTCTATGACAAGCCGATGGTGTACTACCCCCTGACGACCTTGATTCTGGCCGGGATTCAAGACATCCTGGTCATCACCACCCCGCACGATGCCTCGTCTTTCCACCGTCTGCTCGGCGACGGCTCCCAGTTCGGGATTCACCTGGAATATCAGGTGCAAGAGGTCCCCAACGGCCTGGCTCAGGCGTTCGTGCTGGGGGCGGACTTCATCGGTTCGGAAGAAGCCGCCCTGGTGCTGGGCGACAATATTTTCTATGGTCCGGGCATGGGCGACCAGCTGCAGCGCTTTAAGGGTATTGATGGCGGGGCTGTATTTGCCTACCATGTCCACAACCCCAAGGCTTACGGCGTCGTGGAATTCGATGAGAACTTCCGCGCCATTTCCATTGAGGAAAAACCCGCGCAGCCCAAGTCAAACTATGCCGTGCCGGGTCTGTATTTCTATGACAATGACGTGGTAGGGATTGCCCGGGATTTGAAACCCAGTGCCCGCGGAGAATACGAGATTACGGACGTCAACCGGGTTTACCTCGAAGCGGGGAAACTGCAGGTTGAGGTCCTGCCACGCGGCACGGCCTGGCTGGACACCGGGACTTTTGATTCCCTGGCGGACGCGACTGCTTTCGTGCGAACCGTGGAAAAACGCCAAGACCTGAAAGTGGGCTGCCCCGAAGAAGCCGCTTGGCGTCGGGGATTTTTGAGTGACGCGGAGCTGGCCGAACGCGCCGAGCCGCTGCGGAAATCCGGCTACGGGGACTACCTGCTGGGGCTGCTGGAAGCCTAACGCCCCAGATTTGTCAGAAATCGGGGATTAAATCGGGGTTGCTGGTCTATATGACCAGCAACCCCGATTTAATCGCAAAATAGCTACAGCGGCTTTGTCTAGTGGCCCTGTTTCGCGTATTTTGCCTCAGTTGCTTCCTTTGCCGGACGCCACCAGTCCTCGTGGGCGGTGTACCAGTCGATAGTGTCACGCAGACCCTCCTCAAACGAGGTAAACCGCGGGGTCCAGCCAGTTTCCTGACACAGCTTCGTGTTGTCAATCGCGTAACGCCGGTCGTGACCGGGACGGTCCTTAACATGGTCGAAGTCGTCTTCGGGGAATCCCATCATCCGGTTCAGAGTTTGCACGACTTCCAGGTTGTTTTTCTCGCCGTTGGCGCCAATCAGGTAGGTTTCGCCCAAGCGGCCTTTCTCAATAATGGCCCACACGGCAGTGTTGTGGTCATGCACATGGATCCAATCGCGCACATTCAAACCATCGCCGTACAGGCGCGGACGCACCCCGTCGATGCGGTTTGTAATCATGCGGGGAATGAACTTTTCCACGTGCTGATAGGGTCCGTAGTTGTTTGAACAGTTTGAAATAGTCGCTTCCACCCCAAAGGAACGCACCCAGGCGCGCACCAGCATATCGGACCCCGCTTTTGAGGCCGAGTAGGGCGAGGAGGGCCAGTAGGGAGTTTCGGGAGTGAACTTGTGGGGGTCGTCTAGCGCCAGGTCGCCATAGACTTCATCGGTCGAGATGTGGTGGAGGCGCACGTGGTGGCGCCGGCAGGCCTCGAGGATATGGAAGGTGCCCACCAGGTTGGAATAGATAAACGGTGACGGATCTACCAGCGAGTTGTCATTGTGGGACTCGGCAGCGAAATGAACCACCAGGTCAGCGTCCTTCACAAGGGAGTCCACCAAGTCGCGGTCGGCCAGGTCACCGACCACCAGGTTCACCCGATCCAGCCCCGCAATCGAGTCCGGATTACCGGCATAGCCCAGCTTATCCAGCACCGTCACGGTAGCATCCGGGTAATCCTCCACAGTCGTGTGGACAAAGTTAGCGCCAATGAAACCGGCTCCGCCGGTGACCAAAACGTGCATGAAGTTCCTCCTTTATTTCGACGCTTTCCAGCCTACCTTGGTCAAGGTATGTTTACTCTGTTTTTTCGACAGGCTCATTATTTCCAGTTAGCTGTGCAACAGCCTCACCTTCCAAAGCGCCGGGGTTCCCAGTTTCCGGTCTGCCCAAGGCATTAGGGTTAGAACCGATTCCAGCTGGATTTGCCGCTTCCCGCTGCGGGCGCTCCAACGCTTTGAAAACGTAACGCATCACGACTCCATGACTGTGATAAAGCCCTACGGCCAGCACATAGGTCAGAACGCACACGACCGCCAGCATCATCCAACGTTGCAAGGGCACAAAGTCTTTCCAGTCCAGGTGGAAATACAGTTCCATAATCACCACGTGGTGTACCAGGAAGATGGCGTATGAATACTTAGAAATGAGATTGATGGGCACCTTGACAATGTTGAAGTCCACATAACGTGCCACAACCGCAAGAATAATGAAAGCCGCAATTCCCACCCAGGTCAGCGCGATGTCCTCGTCAAAATTCGGAAAAGCCGTGCTCAAACCTAAAACGGCAGCCGCGGGGAACACCAGCAGCGGATGGACTTTCCCTTCCCGAAAGAAAGAACCGAAATAGATTCCGAACAGCAATTCGGGAAGCCGCAACGGCAAAATGACCCCGTTAGGAAAACTGTGCGGAGTTGAGTGCAAGAAGTACCAGGTACCGACATAGATTGCCAGACCCACTATGGCAGTAACCACGGGGAAACGCTGCACCGCCCACAGTAGCAGCGGGAACACAATATAGAACAGGACAATGAAACCTAGGAACCACTCACCAAGCAAATACATGGTTTGCACTCCGAAGTTTGCCACCAAGCCATCTACCGCGAAGAACGTAAACACGAAAGTGCGAGCTGGGGCGGCATTGAGCGGGACCCCGTTATGGATCACAAACAGAGATAAAGTTCCTACCGCCCAAGCCATCCAAAACATGGGGTAGATTCCCAGGAAACGTTTTTTAAAGTATTTTTTAAAATCCAGCGGCCGTTTATACGTAAAGCTCAGTGCCGTCCCGGAAATAATCAGGAACAAGGACACCCCCAGACTGCCCACATACACTCCGAAGGGTTGGTTAGTAATCAGATAACCACCCGTAGACAGGTAAGGGTTGTTAAAGTGAGTCAGGACGATAATCAGGACACTAAGCGCCCGGATAAAATCCAGGTAAAAGTATCGCTTTTTTGGCTTTGCCCCGGGTTTTGATTCGTGTGATTCCACGCGTTTTTCGGTCGTTTCGCTCACTGTGTTCACTTACCCCCGTTCCGGCGCAAGTAGACCCGTTTCAGGACGGCAACCCAAGATTTCGGTAACCGAGTTTTCGCGAAATGCGCCAAACGCATTTTCAAGGTTTTATGTGAATGCAGGGACTTCAACATTTCCATGGCCGAGCCGCCGCCGAAACGTAGCGCTGTCCCGTAAGAAAATTCTTTGGTGTAGTAGCTCAAGTTCGTCAGCTCAATGCGCGCGAAAGTATCCGAAAACAGCCACGCGTTGAAATATCCCACGCTTTGCCCAAAATAGCCGTAACCTCGCTCAATATAGTGCAACAGAGTGCCGTCAATAGCATTGGGTTCGGGTGGGAAATCTTCCCACTGCCAATCTTTGGCGAACAGCGGTGCCAGGGCGGCAGGCCGGAACCAGAACATGGTTCCCAGGGGCGCAATAGGTTCTTTGTGCGGGTCGAGGGGAACCTCGACGCCCATGTCCTGGAGCAGATTCTTGGTGCCCTCAAAGTTCGGACCCCAGGCGACGCTGTAGGGCAGGAAATAATCCGCATGGTTCGGAGCGGTGGGGAACATCATGCCCAGCCGGGGCTCCTGAGCAAATTTATTAACCACGTTCTCGACAAATTCCCTGGTGGGAAGCAGATTTTCAAAGCATTTATAAGCGAAGCCGTCACCGATGGAACCGGGGGTGAGTTGGGTGACTTTCTTATCATGGAAAAAGCACACCAAATCGTAGTTATCAATGATGTCTTTGACCCCTACCAACAGCGCGGAAACGTCACGGCCGCGATTTTCAATGCGGCGTACCTCAACGTGGTAAGGCATTCCAGCACAGGCCGAACGGACTTGCGCAACTTTTTCCTCAGACCCGACGGTGATAATCAAGTCCGCGCCTTCCGGCATCGAACGCAGGTATTTCAAGGTTTGATCCAGCAAATCCATGTAGTACACGTGCGCAACCAAAGCAAGTTTTTGAGGGCGGGCATCCGTCTCAATGCGCGGGTTCAGAGCCTGGGTTGGCAACACATAGGTTAGCTTTAGGTTTTTCACCAAATCCGCCATATTCATGCTGCGCAAAGCATTGTTCCAAATCAAGTTCGTGTCATAGTCCGTGTGGTCACGCAGATATTCATAGAGCTCCACCGCCGCGTTACCGACAGACTGGTTCAAAACATCATCGTAGGGATGAAAGAAGGTGCGCCGCTTGAAAATCGGGCAGCGTTTTTCCGCAATCAGAGTTTTGGGGGCAAACAGGATTGGCTGGTTAGTGAAGCCTTCCATATCCTCAGTGTTTACATAGACATCGGATTTGAATCCCAGGTTCTCAAATCGTTTTGTAAACGGAATTTCATGTTTCCCGACGGAATCTAAATAGCTTGACATCGGGGGAAGATGATCCCAATAGTCCTGGAATTGGGGAGCACTGACCAAGGAACGGCGATAGACGTGAAAATGCGACTGAAGATGCCGGGGAATGTACCCCTCCGGGGTAGTCCCGAAAGGATCCTCGGGATATTCGTGGAACCACGTCACTCCCCAAAAATCAATGTCGCGCGTCCCCATGGAATCAAACATTTCCCGGAATGGATAAACCGGACCCATAATGGTCGCGTTGAACAGCACCGTTTCGTCAAATTCCACGAGCCGAGACCATCCGTAGGAATCCAACGCAGTCTTATAGGCCCAGGCATCAAGCCCAACGTTTTCCCGCACAATCAGCTTGTCGGCAAATTTTTCCAGGCGCGCCCGCCCGGCAGAATCCAGTTTGCCGTTCACCACCACGCACAGTTCAGCCGTGTTTTTCACCATGTCGGCGAGCATGGTTTCTATATAATCGTCAACCACGCCATCCGCATCAAAGAAGAAAAATATGCCCAGACGTTTCGGATTGGGTGCAAGTGCTGCCACAAAGTCTCCCTTTTTCCCTGTTCCAGGTTCTCTCGCTATCGGACTGTTAAGCCGAAGCCATAATCTGGTTTATCTTCGTCGGGTCGCCCCACACTCCAGGCGAATCATAAGGGCGGTCGGGGAAGGCTCCGTAGTCCAGAGTGATGTCCAAATGATTTTCCAAGATGTAGGCCTCGACTCGTTCCGCCAAGGATATTGGCTTGCCACTGCACACGTTGATAATCCCCGTTACCGCCGTTTGCGTTGAAGCCGCCGCGATTTGTTCGCCCAGTTCATCAACCGAAATGAAATCATAGAGGTTCTTTCCCATGGTGAAGGGAAAATGTTTTTGGCCGTCGCGCGAGGCTTTCAGCAGTTTGGAAAAGATTGAGTTTCCGTGCAGGTCATCGCCGGTAATGTAGTAGGCGCGCAACCACAATACCGTGGCATCATTTTGTTTAGCGCTCATGAAAGTGAACTGACGCAACGCGTTCTTTGCGATTCCGTAGTTTGATTCCGGGTTGCACGCACAGTGTTCGTCAATAGCGCCCTCCCAGTAGCCAACTTCGTGCATAGTTCCCATGGTGGCAAACGTTTTCAACCCGCCTTTGAACAGGTTCTCGGTGAAATGCATATGGGCAGCCAAATCATCAATATGAGCCGGGGAGTTATGCTTGAAACCATCGCGCCACGCCATATGCAACACGACTTCGGGACGTTCCAGCTCATCGTAGATAGTCTCGCTGCCGGAAAAAATATCGACATCCAAAATCTTGGCCCGTGGGTCGATACCGTCGGTGCGCCGATCGACCACGGAGACCTGGTGGCCTTTGCCAAGCAGTGACGAAACAACGTGGCGACCGATGTACCCGCCCGCCCCGGTAACCAAAATTTTCTTACGCATAATGTTGATAATACCAGCCTCTCAATTAGGGAAAACTTACCTTAAGATTTGTCTCGTTGCCAGGTCTGATCAATCCAGTTTGTCAGTTTCTGCAGGCCTTGTTCCAGACCAATTTCAGCCTGGAAGCCCAAGGCTTGAGCCGCCCCGGAGGAATCCGCCCAAGCGTGACGCACATCACCGTGACGCCACTGACCGGTCACCTCAGGCTCAGGGGCACCATAAATTCGCGCGATTATCCGCGCGGCCTCAGCGATGGTCGTGTACACTCCCGAACCAATATCGACTGGGAAACGGGGCGGGGTTTTGGCCTCCAAAGCCAACAGGCAGGCTCGAGCCACATCGTCAATAATCACGAAATCTCGACGTACCAGGCCGTCTTCGTAGAGGGGAATAACCCGGCCTTCCCGAGCCAGTCGAGAGAATATCGACATGATGCCGGTGTAGGGATTACCGGGAGTTTGCCCAGGACCATAAACATTTTGCAGACGTAAAATCACGATTTCACATCCAAAAGCATCCCCCCACAGGGTCAGCAGATCCTCTTGGGCACATTTGGTGATTCCGTACACTGATTCAGGGTGAACCGTAACCCGGCGGGCGTCCTGCGCCACTGGCTGAGCGCCAGGAAAATCCCACTGCCCCGCACCCAGCATCGCCGCGGTTCGCATTCCGGGGTAAAACAGTTCCCCGGCCTGCGGGCCTTCCTCTCGACGCCACGCACCCTCACCGTAGACCGCTCGGGAGGAACACAAGAGAATCCGGCGCGGTATGGCCTGGTGCGACTGAAGTTGATCCAGCATAAGGGAGGTTCCCACCACGTTCACCATCGTGTGACGGGTAGATTCCCGCAGGGACTGGCCGGTACCAGTTTCCGCCGCTAGATGCACCACAACCTCAGGTTTACCCTGTGAAAGCGCGGTTTCCCACGTATCAGCTGAGGTTACATCGCCGATTAGCAGCTCGACGCGTGAATCAAAACCGGCAGCGGGCTGGCCCTCCGGGTGAACTTGAGCCAGAAGGTTGTCGATGGCAATGACCTTATCGAAACGCTCCACGAGGGACGTGGACAGAGCCGACCCGATAAATCCAGCCCCACCGGTCACCCAGGCAATTCTTGGCTCCGTCATTGTTACTCCGTATTCCCCAAAAACCATCGTTGCGAACAGTGACTATCTTATCCGTTAGACCAAAGGCGAAAAAATGACAGTTTCACCTATCTGGCAGTATCGCAGAAATCGGCATCACCAGCGGTGGGAGGATTTCCCAAGGAATACGGTAGGATATGAAAAGTTCAAGAACCGTGGAGGAAGATTGCCAGCCGTAGCCATCGTGACCCGGACTCACAACCGGGAACTGCTTTTGAAGCGAGCCATTGCTAGTGTCGGCGCCCAGACCTTCACCGATTATGTCCATATTATTGTCAATGACCGCGGCAACCGCGACACGATTCAGGCCCTCCTCGAGTCCGTTCCTACCCAGCAGCGTGAACGCAGTGAAGTGATTAACTTGGGTCCCGGGGACGTAACCGGACGCGAGGGCGTGGTCAATCCCGGTTTTGCCCGCGCGCAACAGCTGCAAGCAACTTACACAGTTGTGTTAGACGATGATGATTCCTGGCAGCCGGAGTTCCTGGAAACAACCGTGGGTGAACTGCATCAGCACCCCACAGCGGTCGCGGCAGCCACCCAGAGCAACGTGATTTATGAGACTGTTGACGTGGAAAATCACACCGTTACCGAGGTCTCGCGCGAACTGTTGGCCGCGGACAAAACCGCGCTTAACTTGGAAGATACCCTAATTGAAAACTTTGTGCCCCCGGTAGCTTTGCTGTTTCGCACCGAAACACTAGAGACCCTGCGGGGATGGGATTCCACTCTGCCGGTTTTGGCGGATTGGGATTTTACCCTTCGGCTGCTGCTGCTTGGCGAGGTGCGCTACTTAGCGCAACCCCTGGCAAACTGGCATCACCGCCAAAACTTGAGCGGAGATTTAGGCAACTCAATTGTGGTGGCCGCTCGTGAACACCACGACTTTCACGCCATTATTCGCAATAACTACCTCCGCCAAGCGAACCATGCCAATCCAGCAACATTGGGATTGGCTCTGCTGATGGCTCACTATAAAGAGGAACTGCAACGTGAGCAACGCGAGATTGAGGCCGTTCAGGCACACCACCTCGAAATGGTGAAAGACGCCCAAATTCAGTTATTGGAAAGCCAAATGGCACAATATCAAGGTTTGCAGGCGGAAACCAACCAAAATCTATCCAATCAGATCAACGAAGCAACCGAGCTGTTGAAAGCCCTGCACCAGCGCCTCGACAACCGAAGTGTCAAGACCTGGATTGCCCGACTGCTTGGCCGTCGTCCCGGCACCGCACGCCCTTCTGCGGAGCCAAATACCCAGACCGACTCCTCCGACAAAGACGAAGCGTAGCTAATGACGAAGCAACCCGATTCCACAACCGGAGAGAACCCGAATTCCTGGAAGCACACCGTGGCTCTAACCATGGTGTTAGCCAAACGCGTCGTCAGCTCGGAATATAAAGGCACCCTGTTGGGTCGACTGTGGTCGCTGATTAACCCGTTGGCCACCATCGCGGTTTTCGCCGTGATTTTCGGGCTGGTTTTCCGCGGCGGAGTGGAACCGGGACGCAATTCCGGGATTGATTCCTTCGCGCTGTGGATTGGCATCGGAGTGTTGTGTTGGGGATACCTGGTGGGCGTAGTGAATGACGGCATGGGGGCTTTGGTCGGTAACTCAGGATTGTTGACCAAAGTGTATTTTCCGCGTTACGTGCTGGTACTTTCCGCAGCCCTGGCTCGCACTTTCGATTTTCTCTTTGAACTGAGCGTGTTGGTGATTATCACCGCCCTGGTTGGGGGACCCCAAGTCCTGATATACCTCCCCTTACTGCTGCTGATTGTCGTGATTACCGGGCTTTTCAGCTTTGGTTTGGCCTTGTTTTTGGCTATCGCCACCGTTTACTTTCGGGACATCGTTCATCTGTGGGGCATCCTTGCCCAAGTGTGGATGTACGCTTCCGGAGTCGTGTTCCCGCTCACGATGTTGGTGGCCGCCCAGGAGCATCTGTTTGAGATGGGTTGGGGCTGGCAGGGTAAACCCTTGCCTTTGGATGTGGCGTTCCGTCTCAACCCCGCCGAGCTTATCTTGGAAGCCTTCCGCTCGGTTCTCTACGACTACGCTTTGCCCGGACCAGAAGTGTGGGGAGGCATCCTGGCCTGGACTGCTTTTAATCTCCTGATGGGGATACTGGTTTACCGTCGTTTCTCACCGAGAATCGTGGAGGAACTCTAATGTCAAAACGCGACAGTCTTTCTCTCGCAACAGTCTCTACGGGCGATTCCTCACGTCCGCCCGCCATCACGGTCGAACACTTATCCAAGACTTTTCGGATTTACCACGAGCACGAACAATCCTTGAAACGTCGCCTCTTGAAAGGCAAGAAAGAACGCTATGAACTGTTCCATGCCTTGGATGACATCAATTTAGAGATTCCCGAAGGGAAAACTTTCGGCCTGTTAGGTCAGAACGGTTCGGGTAAATCTACTCTGTTGAAATGCATCGCCCGGATTTTGAGCCCCGACTCCGGCACTATTACCACCCGCGGCCGTGTTGCTGCCATGCTGGAAGTTGGTTCCGGGTTTCACCCCGATTTGACCGGCCGGGAAAATATTTTCCTCAACGGTTCCATCTTGGGTATGTCCAAAGCCGAGATTGAACGCAAACTAGACGCGATTGTGGAATTTTCCGGGGTGGAAAAGTTTATTGATCAACCGGTGAAAAGCTATTCTTCCGGAATGTATGTGCGCCTGGGATTTTCCGTAGCCATCCATGTGGAGCCGGAAATCTTGCTGGTTGATGAAATCCTGGCGGTTGGTGACCTGGAGTTCCAAGAAAAATGTATGGCAAAGTTTGCCCAGTTCCGTTCTGAAGGCCGCACCGTGGTTGTGGTCAGCCACGGTTTGGAACAAATGCGGACTTTCTGTGATGAGGCGGCTTGGCTGGATCACGGAAAACTGGTGGCTGTCGGAGGAGCCTCCGAGATTGTCGACCGCTATTCCAATATGGCTCACGGGGCGAGACGGGTTGAGCAGGGCGGCGGAACCCGGTTCGGCAGCGGACAGGTCGAAGTCACCAAGATGGAATGGCTGGGGCCTGAGGGGGCAGAAAAGGTTCACACCGGTGACCCAGTGACTATCCGACTGACCTATGAAGCCAAAGAACGCATCGAGAAACCTATCTTTGGAGTATCGGTAGACACTCGCGAAGGCTACTGGGTATGGGGATATCACACCCTGGACGCCGGATACGTACCGGAATACATCGACCCAGGCAGCGGCACTATTGAAGTCAAGATTCCTCGGCTGCCGCTGCGTCCGGGAACCTACTTCCTCTCTTGCTCCATTCAGAACATTGATTCGTCCGTCATGTACGATGCCTGGCAAAAAGGTTTAGCCTTTGATGTTCTGCCGTGGGCAGGAATGGAATCTGCCGGAGTAGTCACTTTTAACTCGACATTCACCAACCTGACTCCCCCGGTTCCAATGGTGAAATTACCCGCCCGAGACGCAGCCTATTGGGAAGCGTTAACAAATCCTGATACGTTCAGCGCAGATGAAGCTGGTCAAGCCTAAGAGCTGGCATAATAGCCAAAAATAGCGGTCCCGAATTTTCGCATACCCAGGCGTGTCTATAATAGTAGAGCATTTGGATTAAGCGATTGAAGGATCTCTATGATTTCTCACCAGAAACGGTTTTATTTACGCATCATCGCAGGATTATTTGCGTTCGCCATGGCTTTGACCGGGGTGACTGCCTGGCAGGCTCCCCGGGCTCACGCTTCCACTACCAGCTACTGGACTGCAGCCAGTAACGGTTGGAGTGCTAGCATCCAAGACCACAATGCGCAAGTGAACCTGGCAGGAAAATCCCAGGACGGGCTGTGGAGCGGAGCACAAGCCACCACTACCTACCAGATGGCCCGTCATGGCACCCTAAATCTGCAACTAGTGGGCAACAATGGGGAACACTGCCAGCCAGGTATGTGTACGTACGGCACCGGAGATCATAAGGCAGTGCTCCAGATGATGTTTGACGGGGCAAATTGGTACGAAATTGGAATTTTGAGTGAAGGCTACGTAACCTACGGCCCGCAAATCATCGTGCGCGGTATGAACCGGGGACAAATGTTCCAAGGTATCTATCCCCTGGTTGACTACAGCCAGCAACTGAACAACGCCTCCATCATTCAAAAGATGCAAAATGGCACCGCGGTGGACATCGACCAGCAGCATTACATTCGCGACTACCGTCACATCATCAAAGCCCAGTGGAGTTCTAAGTCAATCCTGTTTATCGTGGACAATACCCGCCGCTATGGACCCTACTATTTCAGCGGCTCTATGAACGGCCCGGCTGCAACCATGATGGCTGCCGGCAAGAATCCCGGCGACAGCGCCAATGTGACCTTCACTAACATAAACTTTTCCGGCATCAATAAAGGCACCCGGGTGTTTATCCCCGAAGGTAAGCCCTATGCTTCCATCAGCGCAAACCTGATGAATAACGGTGCCGGACGAGGCTTCAATGCCTACATTCGCCTGCACGATGAGTACGGGTCGGCGGCAGCGGCCGGGATACAAACCGACCGTGGAGCTCCGGAAACTGGTGGCAAACCCTGGATTTTCTTGGGCCGGATGGAGGACGGCATTTTCGACTACGACTATGTGAAACCCTCCGACTGGTCCTGGCATAACTTCCGAATTGAATGGTGGGCTGACTCCGGTTGGGCAGTCGTGTGGTATGACGGTCGGCCCATAGCGAATCTGAAAGTCAACTTCCGTGGCCGACTCTATGCCTCGGTGGAAGGCGATGGCGCCAATAACGGCGACTATGTTCATGCCTTCTTTAGTGACGTGGAAACCCAGGCTGGCAATGCCTCGGTGGGCGACTGCGGGTTCTACACGGAATGGACTCCAACTGAAACCTATGGTTTACATGCAAAACGTACCGCTAATCGCGACTTTGAAGTTGAGGGTATCGTTGGAGGTGTGCCGGCCGGCAAAGACTGGGATACGACTTTGATTGCCGGTTCAATGATTACTTGGCAGTTCCTTCCCGAAAACGGACAAGGCAACAACGGGGGCTGTATGACCGAGTCTTGGTCCACCGATCCAGCTCATCGGTTATAGTACTGATAACGGTTCATTTCAGGAGGAGCCTTGGTTTACACCGAGGCTCCTCCTTTTTTGCTGTTGCACGAGCTCGATGGGTTTCAAGGCGCGGCACCGTCTATTTCATCGTGGCTGAGTTTGCTCCGCAGGCCTCGATTTTATACACCGTGGCTTCGCCCAGCTGCGCGACCGGAGTGAAACCTCTGGTTACGTCCACGTTGTGCAGGCCCGGGTAGGTAAAGTCACCGTCGGACACTCCCGTGGCATCGGCGTAGTAGTGGGTAATCCGTTCCGCCCGGATAATGGCGCAGACCTTAGGGTTCGTGCCGATTTCGCGGAAGTGCTCGGCCAAGTACTTGCGGTTTTCGTCAAAGGCCGACCCGGACAGCTGCAGGTAATAGGTCGGTATGCCCGTGACGGCGTACAGGAGGCCTTCTCCGGCGGAGGGGTCGCCGATAACCAGGGAGTTTCGCGTCAGCTGGAGGCTAGACATGGCAGCAAATTCTTCGCTCGACACCCACGGGGCGTGGAACTGGGAACCGGGCACAAAGGCAATGGTGGCCAGCGTTACGCGGTCAGGATAGCACCGTGGCGCTATCGGAGTGGCTACTACCCCGGTGAGCAGGACCATGGTGAGGGAGGCAACCCCGACACGCACCGGCACAGCTCGTGACGGCACCGCGCGGGACAGCATCACCGCGAGTTCCCCTACCGCTCCCGCCGCGAAAACAGGCAGGAACACGGCGATCCCGGAACCGATACGGTCATAAGCTCCGTACCACAGGCCGGTGAGGATGCTGAGCGGCCCCAGCGACACTTTTGTGGCCGCCACCAGGACCAATATCCCGGCAATAATCGTCACCAGCCGCAGGTCGCGGCATTTTGTGGTGTACCAAACCAGGCCTAACAGGCTGAGCAGACCCAAGGGAAGTGGCAGCCACCAGGGGTCTTGATAGATTTGACTCAGGCCCAGCATGGCCGCCAGCGCCCGCAAGGTCTCCAGATTGTCCCCGGCTTGGGTGGCCCGCGCCCCGATTCCCAGCCAAGCCAGACCGAGGGGCACCACCAGTCCCCCCGCCAGGGCTGCTAAGACAACCCCCACCCACCACCACGGCTTGAGCTGGCGTTTCACGACCGCGTTTAACAGGCAGGCGAACACGGCCAGACAGAGGAAACCGAAAATGGAGGGGTGGGCATGAACGGCGGCGAAAACCACCAAAACACCCAACACAGTCTTGGGAAAAAATCGCTCCCAAAGCCGGGAAAAGGTGACGTCCGGGGCCTCGCCCGCATGCCAGCTCGCCAAAGTATCCGCCGATCTCAGGATGACCCACAGAGCCAGGGGCCACCACATGACCGCCAAAATGTAAGGGTAGAGGGATTGCAAAACCCCCAGATAATAAGGAAAAACCAAGGGCCAGGGGCTCAGCAGAACTGCCAGGGGGACGCTGGGGTGGCGCTGGCCAAAAGCGTATTGGGCCAGTAGGGCGACTCCGAGCGGCCACACGGTGAGAGTGAGGGCCATCAGCAGGGCGTTGGACAGGAACGTGGGGGTGGCGTAAGGAACAAAGAGGCTCAGCAGCGTCGCCCACTGAGCCGGATAGTACACGCCCTGACGGCCGGGATACAGCGAGTCTAAGGCCCCTTTCCAGGCGGCGCTGCCGTCCTCGGCCACGACCCGCACCGAGGAATAGTGGAACATCGCATCGAAGGATTGCGAGGGAGACGCTGGCATCGGCAGGGTTTGCACTAACGGTAGCAGTTGGATAATGCCGGCCACTACCAGGGCCAGGACCAGCGAAATCACGAACCAGACCCGCGACACGGCGGCATCGGAGGACACCGGGCGCGCCGGCATCTGCGCAATCATGGCGTGACCTCCCCGCGGCTGGTGTCTCAGGGAATACATCCGTTTAAAGCAGACTGCGGCCACCAGGAACACCAGGAAAGGCCCGACTACCTGAAGGTTCCACGGAATATGCAGCCAGGCCAGGACCTGACCGAAAACGGCCAGAATACCGGCGGTAATCGGAGCGCCCAGAGCGAGGGCGGGCAGGAGGCGGAAACGCGCGGCCAGGGCCAGGAGAAACCCGGGAAGAATCAGGAAAACCGCCAGTACGGCTATACACAGCAGGAACGCGGTCATCGGACCGGTCCCGATTCTGACGCAGGAGACTCGCCTGACGCGGGGGGCGCTGCGGTAATCGGGGCGGGCATTCGACCCCAGCCAGCACGCAGCGCTCGCAGGATTGTCATGGCGCGCTGGGCCCGGTCACGGGTCAGTCGCGGGGCAAACACCAGGTTGAAGGCTACAAATTTCGCCAGCCACACCGCGTATCCCAGCCGCCAAGTCGCCGGTATCGGGGCGATGCCGCGAATCAGCCAGCAAGTGTTGCGCACCAGGTAGAACACTCGGAACGGCGAGTGAACATGTACGACTTGGGCGCGACCCGGAATCTTCACGACATCGTCGCCGAGCTGGTGGTCAATAGTCGCCCCGGTCACCAGGACGGTACCGCGGCCGGCCGCGTTGGCTCGGGCGGACCATTCCAAATCCACGTGGTCAATGAACATGTCCGCGTTCATTGGTCCCACGGCTTGCCAGGTTTCCACTGGGACGTACAGCCCGGAGGCAATGAGGAAAGCCGCGGGCAGTAGGCCCCCGCCAGAGAGATCCGCGGACGCCTCGCGCAAGGTCGTGTCCGGATAGCGGCGCGGCCCAAAGCGGGTAAAGCGGTAGGCCAGTATGTCTCGTTTACTCGCATCGGTTTCGCGTTGGTCAAAAGCCAGGCCGCCCAGCGCCCCGATGTTGCCGACCAAACGCCCGTAAGCCTCTTCGATTTGTGCCACGTAGTCGCTGGCGAACACCGAGTCGTGGTCAAAGAACAGCAATGCGGTTGCACCGTGACGGATAGCATGGCAGGCGCCGAGGTTTTGGGCCGCCGCGATGCCGAGGTTGCGTCCGAGTTCCAACACCACTACCCCGCGTTTGGTCCAAGCCTGCCAGTATTCGTGCAGTTCCGCAGGGGGTTCCGGGGTGTTGTCGACTATCAACACCCGGTGGACCTGGGTTTGCAGCGAGGCGATGACCGCATCGAGCCGAGCGGTATCAGGGGCATAAGCCACCCCGATTGCCCACACCTGTTTTTGTGCTGTATCTACCATCCCTGACAGTTTAACGCATCACAACAAACGACATTGAGTAGCGGACACAAAGCCGGTCAAGCAGGAAATAAAACATGACCACCCTCAGGCGCAGCGGCACAAAACGCCACCACAATAACGGTTCCCTTGTGACAGCAAACAAACAACAAACTAAGCGGGAACGAACCAGTTAGAATGAAAACCGACTCGACCCCCACTCCTGCAAACGTTGACGGTCTATTTTTGAGAGGTGTTTGCCATGAAAAAGCTAAGTGGCTCCGTCTTGGCGCTGTTGTGCCTTTTAGCGCTGGGTTCCTGCGCGAATCAGTCCGAACACTCCACTGCCAGCAAGACACCGGAACAGTCTGCCGCCACACCTACCACCACTGCACCTGACATCGCTACTCCGCCGCCCGTAATCCCCACTCCTACCGAATCGGGAAATTGGAAAGCGAACCTGCCCACCGACGACTATGGCGAATATCTGCTCTCTAGGGTTTCAGCAGACAGAGTTATTGACGAGAACGACGTTGATTTCACGGACTGGGTTTGGAATCACCTGGCTCAATATGACGGTAAGCACAAAATACTGGCCGCCGCCTACGTAACCGGATTCGACCCCGACAAAAAACCCGAGGTCAAACTGTATGAGGGTTCCCTCACGACTTTAGGAAAAGACCTGGCCAAAGCCGATGAATCACAGGTTCTCGCCCCCGGGGAAGGTTGCCTACTGTACTACGAGGAGCACCCACAAGTGTGGATCCTCACCGATGACGGGTCAATCTATCAAGTGCGCTGGCCTCGGGATCGCTGCGAGCACAACATGGAAATGGATACCAAGTATCCCTTCATCTCCTCAAAAATATTCGGATAGGGTTAGCGACCCAAAGACGCCACGTAATCCAAGGTCGCCTGGTAGTCCGGCAGTAAGCCCTGTTCACGAGCCTCGGCCAGGCTCGGCGCGGCCGTGTCCTTTTCCGAAAGAATGACTTGCAGCGGCCGGCCCGCCAAGTCACGATCCGGCCACTGTAGCGCCACTTCTGGGTCGACCGGGGAAACCCCGTGTTCGCGTCCCGGATTGTAGCCCGCGGAGCACAGGTAAACCACGGTGGAGTTGTCCTCCAGCGCTACGAAACAGTGTCCCAAGCCCTCCGAAAGGTAGATGGCCCGGCGATGTTCGCCCTCCAGCAGCACCGAATCCCACTGACCAAAGGTGGGGGAACCCACGCGAATATCGACCGCGAAATCCAACACGGCACCGCTCGGACACATCACGTATTTGGCCTGGCTGGGCGGCACTTCCGCGAAGTGAATCCCGCGCACCACCCCGGCTTTTGAAATGGAGCAGTTCGCCTGCACCAGGTTTAGCGGATGTCCCACAACCCCGGCGAACTCGTCCATCTTGTACATTTCCATGAACGCCCCGCGTTCATCGGGGAACTGTTTGGGGGTAATCTCCCAAGCGCCGGGTATTTTTAGTTCGCGGTATTCCATCGTGTATTCCCTCCCTAGTCGGTGGCCGTTTCAGCCAACAATAGTTTAGTGGGTTTTTCCGCGCCCGCTAAGCAGCTCAGGCCGGTTAGCGGGCAAATCCGCTGGCCGCCATTGTTTCGGCGTAAACCTCGTCGTATTCCGCGGCAATGGCGGTCGGCGAGTAGCGGTCCCCGACAGTTTCAGCGACTTCGCGGGGCTCCATCGTGGCGGTAGCAGCTTGCAGCTCTTGGCAAGCCTCAGCCCAAAACTTCGAGTTCTTTTCCGTCACGATGCGCACGACCGGTTCGGTATCCGCGCTAATCCACTGCAAATCGCGGGCGCCTTCCCCCAGGACCAGGGGCCGACCCGCCAGGAGCGCCTGGAGGGCGGGCACGTAAAAGTTTTCCTCCTTGGTAGGGCCAATGAACAGATCCGCGGCGTTGAGGGCTTCCATCACCCCGACCTCGTTGGCGGAGACAAACCGCACGTACTCCTCCAGTTTCAGTTCCTTAATCTTTTCCTGACTCCGAATCTTTGCAACCCCTTCACCGACCCAGGTCAGGGTCGCGTCCACCCCGGCGGCGCGTAAGGTTTTCACCGTGCGAATCGCCACTTCCGGCTGATGTTTCGCGTTGACCGCACCAACCGAAACCAGGTGCAACTGACCCGCCACGCGCGGGCGTGGGACAAACTCGTTATCAGCGGAAACAGAGCTTTCTACCCCCTCCAGTGGCGGCAGCGAAGGATACAGTGGAGACGGCACAATGTAGGGCACCGCGGCGGTGTAGGACGTGTAGCGGCGGGAGGCAATATCCTCGAGCATTTTTACCGCCGGGGCAATCAGACCGTCGGGACGCAGCAGGATTTCCTCCACCGGCAGGATTTCCTGAGGCCAGTCGGTTGGACTGGTCAGCTGCCACGGCTCAGTATGCACCCAGGCACAAGCCAGCTGTTCTTCCTCCCGCTCGGGCAACCCAAACGGAATCAAGGAACGCAGATTCATCGTGTGAATAATGTCGAAACCGGGAGCTAGGGCGTACACAATCTGAGCGGCACGTTCGAAGTCCTCCGGAGCGCGCATCGCATTGGGAAAGCCCCGCACTTCCACGTTGGCGTCCAGGTAGTGACTTTCCTCACTGCCGGCCGCTTCGGAACGCAAATGCACCACCGTAACCTGGTGATTCATCCCGATAGCCTGGGCATTCATGCGCACAAACACGCCGGTATTGGGAGATTCAATCGTGGGATATTCAGTAGTAACAATGGCAACCTTCATACTGTCCATTATGTCTCATTACTTCGGCCAGGTTGCCGGTTCGGGGGTACTCGACGATATTGGCCTGACAAGAGCAGGTGGAGCGAGCCCACTGAGCTTGCGTGTGGAGCGAGACCACTAGCGCACGTGTCCGGGGCAGGTATCGTAGTTGACGCGATACAAGCGCTGGCCGGTGAACTCGTAATCCCCCGTATCGACCACGTTTTCCGCAATCTTTCGAAGCATGTGCTGGGGCGGGCGGAACTTTACATTCGGTTCTTTCCACATCCAGATGTAGGTGCCATATCGCGAGCCAGCCGCAAGGGTGTCGTTGTCCGAGTAATAGTGGGTCACCCCTTGTTCCTTTAGATAGTCACAAGTTTCGGGGGAGATTTGGCCGTCATAGAGGTCTTTCGTGACTTCCAGGGCTCGCCCGGTGGGGTAGCTCATAGCGGGACGCACCACGTGGACTCCGCCCAAAATCCACCAAAACGGGGTGCCAATCTGCGGTGCGCCCCAAATGACGGCATCGCGCGGCAAAGTCGGAGCCACCCGCTCGATGAACGCCTGTTCTGAGGCTGTAACCATCGTGCCGCGAACGATGACTGCCGGATCGTAGGAACCGTCGATAACCGTGAGGCGTCCCCACACGGTACCTCCGCACCCGCTGACCAGCACCACCGCGGCTAGTGACCACGAAAACCATCGATAGGCCTGCGGATGCAATAACCAACGAGGACGGGCGGTGAGCCGTCCCAAACCGCGCGACAGGGCTAGTGCCCCCAGAGGATAGGCACACATGAACACCAGCGGGGCAATCCGACCGGACTGCAGATACCACGGCGCCGTGAGGTAGTATCCCGGCCACACCGGCCCGGCCGCCAGCAAGAAGAACGCCGAGCTCACGACTAGCCCACCTACCAGCCACAACAGTCGGCGCTGACGCACCAACCACACGCTTGCCGCCACCGCTGCCACCGTATAAATCGCGCCACCCAGCCCGAAACCCGCAAAGAACGGGCCTTTCGGGTAATCCACCAGCAGCCGCCAGGTCATGTCCCAAGTGTGGTTATGCGGGTTGGCAAACTTCGACATGGAAACCAGACGCGGCACCATCACCAGCCAAAACCCGACCCCCAGCACGGCCGCAATGACCAGCGGCACGAACAGCTTTACCCCTCGGGACACCTGCCAGCCCCGCCACCAGCGCCACCCCAGCACCAAAGCCGGCAGGAACATCAGCAGCACCAGGTTGAACACCGCAGCCGGGTGGGTGCAGCCCAGACCGGCCAGTCCCACCAGCCAACCCAGGCTCATCCACGGGGCGAGCTGGGAGGACAGCAGACTGCGGCGGAGGCTTCCGCAGACTTTTTGCCCGCAGCGCCATGCCGCGCGCCCGGGAGAAGGTACGTCACGAGGGGCGTCAAGGGAGGTCCCGGCAGTCACGCGGCGAGGATACTTCACCGGGGCGGGGCGCAGACGATAGATGGCCACGGCAAAAATCACCATGCCCGGGGTTGCTATGAGCGAGAAGGTGTAGGGCGGGGTAGCCAGGTTCGCCATGTAGTTGGCGGTGAAGGTCGAGCTGGTGGCCGCACCCAAGGCAGTCAGGGCCGCGGTGGTTCGGCTGACCTCGCCCGCGCCTTTCCAGGACGTCAGCGCCAGCAGGGCAAACAGCCCCAGCAGAGCCGGCCACAGCACCAGCACGGCCGTCATCGCGCCTGCGTAAGACTGCAGCGGGGAGCCAGGCAGCAGCGCCACCAGGTTATGGAAGATATTCGGGTAATACGCCCCGACTCCTTCGTTCATAGGAGCCAACGTGACCCAGGGGCTAGCGGAGGCAAACTCGCGCGTATAGCGGATCCCGGACAGGTGAAATACCACGTCCCAGGTTTGGGGCACCCGCGTCGCCAAACGGGTCGCTACCAGGTAGGGCAGCGCCGACAGTGCGGCGCAGCCAGCGAAAACTGCCCACAGACCGCCAGAAACGCCGGTAGAAGGAACTCGAGGCCAGACGGCTCTTGACTCTCGGCGCAACGTCCACAGCCTACCCACCACGAAAGGCAGACAGATGAGCACCAGCAGCGGCAACGCCAGCCACGCCCGCCACGGCAGGTGCAACCCGATGGCAATCCAAGTCGCCCCGGCCCACAACCCCAAGCTCACCGCCGGAGCCGCCACGACGCGCAAAGCCCCGTGAATCCCTAAACCCCACAGCACCGTCAGCCCCGGCACCAGTAGGTAGACCAGAGCTACCAGCGTCGCGCCGGCCAGTACCAAAATGTCAGTCACCGTTGGTGGCTCCTTTCGAGCCAGCGGTTGGTGGAGTGCGCAGGAAAGCATCGAGGATTTCATCGATGACTTTCGACTGGGATTCAAAAGACAGCGGGTCAGCGGCGGTAGCGGCGGCTTGCTTGTAGCTGGTGATTGCTTGGGGGGTCAGACTTTGCAGGGCAGCCACGATGCTGGGCACACTGAAATCCTCAGAAACCACCCCGAGTCCGTATTCATTGACCACGTTGACCATTTCGACTGTCGGCCCGATGGCTACCGCCAGCCGGGCTTGGACAAAGTCGAAAAGTTTATTCGGCAAGGTCAAGCGGGCGTTCGTGTGCGTGGGGGGAATCCAAAAAACGCCGACGTCATAAGCGTTGAGGGTGGCCGGCAGTTCAAAGGGTTTCACCGGGTCATGGAAGCGAATCCGCGGGTTGCCCCCCGCGACTTCGCGCAGTTTTGCCAGGTAAGCTCCTCCGTCTCCGGCAGGAACCAGGTACAAATCCAGGGTGAAACGCGATCCGGCCTGGATGGTGGCCTCAATCATGGCTTCGATGTTGCGCCCGAATACCGCCCCGCCGGAATGCACCAGGCGGATGACGCCGTCAGGTACGGGCGTGGACTGCAAATCTGCGTAAGGAGCCGCGTTCATCAATAGGCGGGGTCGCACCCCGTAGTGACTCTCATAAAGTTTGGCGATTTCGGTTCCGACCGTGGTTGCGGCGGCAGTTTGGGGCAAATATTTCCGGCAAATGTGCTCCATCAGGGGTTTGACCAAGATTCGCCACGAGGCAATATGCGTGCGCTCCCCCGGAGCCCATTCGTGGAGGTCAGCCCACACTGGAGCCTGGTTGCGCCGGGCGATTGCGAAAGCTAGGGGCAGGGCTCTGGCGTCGTTGGCGACGATGGCGTCAAAAGTCCGGTCTGATAGAGCCCGTAGTGCGTACCGGTTTCCCGGTGCCGCCAGTTCCGCCTGGTTATGCAGGTGCAGGGCCAGGCGCAAAACCCCCAGCGGGGTTTGCGGCAAAGATTTCGCCGAGTCGGGCACTTGGATATGTTCGCTCACATAGTCGGGCTTTGGCCCGTAGCCCAAGCTGGTGACGTGACCGTGTTTGGCAACCACGCTAATCTCGCGCAGTACTCGCGCGTCACTTTCAATGTTTGAGAAAGAAATCACCAGGATTCTAGGGTCATTGGGCATGGTCACATCATACCGCCCGAAGGAAAAAACAGCGCTGGTATTATCGTTTCATCGAGAGGAGTCAACGTGAGTAAATCCAGTGGGGATTATCTGCGGGTCTTACACCTGGGCGACCCGGCGCATACCGCCACCCTGCTGACTCGCGCCGCGAATGAGACTGGGCGAGACTGGCAGGTACTCCCCCTGGCGCAAAGCCCACAGACAGCGAGCCCGATCGCACGAACGGTCGGCCGAGCCTGGCGCGGAGCCTGGTGGGAGGCACGTTTCTGGGGTGCGAAGTTGGCTCGTCCCCGCATACATCTGCATTCGGCGATGGCACTGCCCCACGTGGGTTGGGCTTTGGGGGATTACGTGTTACATCTGCACGGTACGGATATTCGCACACGTCGCTACGAACCGGCTTTCATCAACCGGATTCATGGCGCGGTAGAGAACGCCCACCAAGTGTTTTATTCCACTCCTGACCTGCGTGAACATCTCACAGATTGGCGGCCGGAAGCGCGGCTGATTCCGGTGCCGGTGGATTTGGATTGCCCGGCGACGATTAATCCTTATCGTTGTAAAGCACGCCCCACCGGTTCCTATGTTTTCTTTGTTTCCCGGTGGGAAGCCGTGAAGGGCGGAAACACACAGGTTGAGGCCGCTAAGTGTCTGCGCGCACGGCTGGACCAGTCAGTTGCGCTGATCGGTTTGCAATGGGGAGACTCGCAGCTGATGGATGCTGCCCGGGAAGCCGGAGTCTGCCTGATTCCAAAACTACCGGGGGCGCAATATCGCCAGGTTATCCGGGACGCGACGGCCTGTGTCGGGCAAACTGCCGGGATTCTCAGCGCCTCTGAACTAGAAGCGCTGGCAGAGGACGTGCCGCTCATCGCGCCGTTGAATCCGTCTTGGTATGACGCCTCGCACCCTTCACTGGTTGACGTTCCTGTCTTGGGCGGAACCGCCCTGGATCCCACGGACAGTGAGACCATCGCGGAACTGACGCTAGCGGCGCTGCAGACTCCGGTCTCACAGCGCCCACCGACCCGTGACTGGGTGCAGCGCTTCCATTCACCCACCGCAGCCCTAGCCGGGGTTCTGGAAGGATACCGCACCGCAGGGTGGTAGTGCGCTCTAGGCGTCAGTCGCCAGTTTCGCGTTGGCAAAAGCCACGGTCGCGTCGCTGTCTGCGCTGGCGCCGCCACCAACTCGCAGGTAGCGAGCGGCGGGGAAACGCGAGGGCGTGAGGACACCGCGGCCGTCAAAAATCACTTTCACTCCGGGCAAGTCCGACTCGGACAGTTCCCGGTATTCGGCATGGTCGGCCTGGAGGATGGCGGCTTCGACCGGCTCGCCCAGGTGGTAGGGCTCCCAGCCAAACCCGCGTAACTCCTCGTCACTGAACATCGGGTCGTGCACCACCACGTGTGCCCCGCGTCGCGAAAGCTCCGCGACGGTGGCAAACACGCCGGAAAACGCGGTTTCTTTCACACCGCCACGATAGGCCGCCCCCAGCACCACCACGGGAGTCCCCGAAAGCGCCGTACCCCGCTCGCCCAGGGCTTGTGAAAGACGTTCCACCACGTAAGCCGGCATTTCTGAGTTCGCCACCCGGGCGGAGCGCACCACCGTTGCGTCCGGGTCAGTCGAGAGGTAAAGGCGGGGATAGACCGGAATACAGTGCCCTCCCACGGCGATACCGGGACGGTGAATGTGGGAATAGGGCTGGGAGTTACAGGCGTTGATGACTTTCATCACGTCAATCCCGGCGCTATCAGCGAAACGCGCGAACTGGTTGGCCAGCCCGATGTTGACGTCTCGGTAGGTCGTTTCCGCCAGTTTCGCCATTTCGGCCGCTTCGGCGCTGCCCATATCCCACACACCGTTCGGTTGGGGCAGGTCGGGGCGCTGGTCAAAATCCAACACCGCGCGATAGAACTCGATTCCGCGCCGGGTGCCTTCTGCACTCAGCCCCCCCACGAGTTTCGGGTAACGGCGCAGGTCAGCATACACACGCCCAGTCAAGACCCGCTCTGGGGAAAACACCATCCAAAAGTCCTGGCTCTCGCGCAGACCCGAGAGTTTTTCGAGCATCGGCTGGAAACGGTGACGGGTCGTGCCCACCGGCAGGGTCGTTTCGTAGC
Organism: uncultured Mobiluncus sp.; assembly: GCF_947087965.1. Lineage (GTDB taxonomy): Bacteria > Actinomycetota > Actinomycetes > Actinomycetales > Actinomycetaceae > Mobiluncus. The sequence goes on along the minus strand of NZ_CAMUES010000007.1, from coordinate 61,125 downwards.
TGACCAGTGTGCCGGCGGTGAGGTTTTCCCCGACCGAAGTCGTGGCCGCGTCCATAATCGTGAGGTCTGGCTCCCAGGTCTGGTCGTTAACGAACAGCGGCACTACGATTACGACCGCATCAGCTCCGGGAATCGCCTCGGCATAGTCCGTGGTGGCGTGCAGTTTCCCGGCGGGAACCAGCTTGGCCAGGTATTCGCCCAGGTGAGCCTCCCCAGGAAACGGCTCCTTCCCACTGTTGATGGCGGTAACCGTGTGCGGATTGATATCTACCCCCACAACCTGGTGACCCTTTGATGCGTATTGGGTCGCCAGCGGCAGGCCAATCTTTCCCATTCCCACAACAGCGATTTTCACGGCGTTTCCTTCCTTTCGCGGCACTTACGTGATACCTGTGCGGCATCGCAGCGCTAACTCGGCGCCATCTGCCCACGGTTGATTCTACGCTAGACTGACACCATGAGTGCTGAGCTTCCCGCGTCCCCGGCCGGGCCAAACCCGGAAAAGCCTGGGACTCCTGCGGAGAACGAGGCTTCGACCGCACCTCCCTCGACCGCAGACACCTCCGGACTGCGGGCTTGGCTCGGCCGCCACCGAGTCCTCACCGATGTGCTGACTATGCTGGGCGGCACCGGCGGGGCTCAGCTGATTACCCTGCTGGGTTACCTGGTTTTGGCCAGGATTTATACCGACAGCGATTTCGGCGTGCTTTCCATCATTGTTTCTATCGGCTCGATTGGCGCGGTGCTTGCGGCGGGTCGCTACGATCCGGCCATAATGCTGCCAGATACTGACCGGGACGCGAAACAGGTCGTGCGCCTGTCGGTGACGATAAACGTGATTTTTTCGGTCATTTTCCTGGCCGGGTGCGTGGTGGCAACCTTTGCACTGAGCCGGAGGTGGCCACAAGTCGCCCCGCTGCTGATTTTTGCCGCCCTGTATGTCACGGTTACTTCCTTGAGTTCCATTTGGACCTTTTGGTTGAATCGGCTGGGAGAATATCGCCAAATTTCAGTCAACCGGCTGTTTAGCGCCGTGGCGCAGGTCGGGTTACAGATTGGGGCCTGGCTGGTTGGTTTGGGCGGGGCCGTCGGGCTCATCGGCGGGCGAATTTTCGGGGTCCTGGCCGCGACTATCACCTTAGGTTATCGGGCACGAAGCAGCCGGGTGGATGTGGACAAGACCCCTGGAGCGAGGCGGCGAGCCTTGCGCCGATACCGGAAGATGCCCCTGTTGAACGGGCCGTCCGCTATCGCTGACGCGGTGCGGGTAAACGGCATCAATCTGATGATTGCGGCGATTTTCTCCACCGCCATGCTGGGGCAGTTTTCTTTCGCGTGGCTCATCGTGCAGGCTCCGGTCGCCCTGATTAACGGCGCGGTGTCACAAGTGTATTTCCGTGAGCTGACCAATACCCCACGCGGTCAGTTGCGAGCGATGGCCGCCAGCGTCACGAAACGCGGCGCTTTGGCGGGTCTGGTGCCGTTTGCGGCTTTGGCGGCGCTATCCCCCTGGCTGATTCCGCTCATTTTCGGGGCGCGCTGGGAGATGGCGGGGCTGATTGTGACGATTTTATGTCCGTGGCTCTACGTGAATTTGGTGACGTCGCCGGTTTCCAATATTTTTGTGGTTACCGAAACGCAACAGGTGTCCCTAGTGTTTTCCCTCGTGTTTGCGGCGGTTCCCCTCGGGTTGCTGGGGCTGGCAGGCTGGCTCGGCTGGGGCATCCTCGCCACCTGCGGGGTTTTGAGCGCCGCCATGACCGTCATGCTGGTCGTATTCATCGGGCTCGCCCTACACGTCGCCGCCCGCTTCGACACGGCAGCAGCCTAATCTCCGTCCGGCTGACGGGCCTCGCTGGGCTTGCCCAGCATCCGCGCGACCTCGTTTATTACGAATGAGGCCACTATCAGTGCGGTTCCTAAAGGCATTAAAAACCAAGAGCTAATCGAGCTGAGGAACTGCATGAACATGTACACGCCGTCAATGGGACGATCTTCTGCCACAAAGCCCGACGTGAACTGGGGTTGGACAAACTGCATCACCACCGCGAGGACAACGGCAACAATACCCGCCACCAAATATTTTCGCGCCCTGTTTTCCATGACTCCCCCTTAGCTTCGGTCAGTAAAACCGCAGATACACCCCGCGGCCCCATCGTCACGGTGCCTTAAATCTAGCATTTGGGCAGTGGGCAGTCTAGACCATTTTTACAGACCGGATTCAGCCCTGGGCTGCGCGTTCCACCAGGACCTTTACGGCTTCATGAGCGGCGGTGCCAGTTCCGTAGGGGGTGGCTGCGGTCGGCTCAGGCAGAGGCCGGGTCGCCGCCTGAACCAGCGAGGCTGGTTCGGCCAGCTGGTTCCAGCCCAGCTCAACCGTCTCTACCCACTCGGTTTGTGGTCGCACCGTGGTGGCCGGGACCCGCAGCAAGAACGCTTCCTTTTGCAGCCCCCCGGAATCCGTGACGATGTGGCGAGCCTGCAGCGCCGCCGCCACCAGCTGCGGATATGCCAGCGGTTCGTGCAGGTGAACGGCCCCGCGCGCCAGGTTCACGCCCGCCGCCTCCGCTTTGGCGCGCAAGCGCGGGTGGGCCAGCAGCACGACGGGGAACGGCAGGTCCGCGAGAGCCGCCACCACGGCCTCGAGACGGCTCGGATCGTCGGTGTTTTCGGCTCGGTGAATGGTGGCTAGGGCGTACTCGGAAGCCGCCAAGCCGAGTTCGGCGGGGAGAGGATTCGCAATCTGCCCGGATTGGACCCGGTCACGAATCGTGAACAGTACGTCAGTCATCACGTCTCCGACCAGGACCGAGCGGTCCTCTAGGCCTTCGTCTGCCAGGTGGCGCATCGCAACCTGGGTGGGCACCAGCAGCAAATCCGCGGCGTGGTCAGTGAGCACCCGGTTGATTTCTTCGGGCATGTCCCGGTTAAAGGAACGTAGCCCGGCCTCCAGGTGCGCGACCCGCTGGTGAATCTTTACCGCCGCGAGCGCCCCGGCCAGCGTCGAGTTTGTGTCCCCATAAACCAGCACCCAATCCGGCTGCGCCTCAGCAATGACCGGTTCCAGCTCAGCCAGCATCCGCCCGGTTTGCACCCCGTGACTGGCGCTACCCACGTTGAGATGTACGTCGGGACGCGGAATCTCCAGGTCTTGAAAGAACACTTCGGACAGCATCGGGTCGTAGTGCTGGCCGGTATGGACAATGAGATGTTCCACCTCTGCCTGGGCGCACGCCTTCGCGATCGGTGCCAGTTTCACAAACTGGGGGCGCGCCCCCACAATCGACATGATTTTCACGTCTCTAACTTACCAAGCCCGGGGCATCTGTACCTAGGCGCGAAGCTAGCGAACCCGCGAAAGCGCCGCACAAAGCTAGTGACGTATCCGCGCCAAAACCACCCGAGCCGCGTTCTGGCCGGTCAAACGCAACGAACGGTGCTCCTGCACCCACTTGCGCGTCTCACCGGTCCGCAACCGACCCTCTAAAACACTGGTCAGAGCCATTTTCAGGACTTCGCGGTCATAAGGCAGGGCCAAACCTAACCGGTTTTCGGTGATGTCCGCGCCGGCCGGACCCGCGCCCACGTAAATGACCGGAGTTCCGCAAGCCAGCCCCGCCAGCACCTTGGTCGGGTAGGCGAAATCGTAGCCCAGCCCCGGTTTGATACTGACCAGGCAGGCCCGCGCCTGACGCTGCCAGGCCGCGGCCTCAACCGGGGACACCTGATCGAACAGGATTCGCCCCGGCTCCAGGCGCTGGGCAATATCGCGCATCGCGGCAAAAGAACTGCCCTGCCCCAAGAACAGCAGGCGGGCGCGGGGAAACTTCGGGGCAACTTCGGCAAAAGCCTGGGCAAAAATTTCTGCCCCCTGCCACTCCGAAGCCGTCCCAGCATAAACCAACCAATCCGCCTCAGCTACCTCATCGGCACTCAACCCCGCCACCGGCTGCGGGGCGGGACCGTGCGCGGTAAACACCTCGGTATCTATCCCGTTTTCCACCACGGCCACCCGCCGGGCTCCCAGCTCCTGACAACGGGCTGCCACCTGGTCAGACACGGCAATGACCGTGGCGGCTCCGCGCAGCGCGAAACGTTCCACCGCCCGCAGAGCCCGCACCACCCAGCCCGGGGCGCTGGTCTGGGCCGCATCTGACCAAATATCGGCGGCGTAATACACGTAAGGACGGCGTTTCAGGGCCGCCAAAACGCGCAGCATCGCCCCGGTAGTCGGCGGCGGCTCACTGACATAAACCCTGGGGCTCGGGGCGAACAGCAGCCGGAAAAACGCGGGAATGTCAAAGCTCATATAGGGCAGGTAGCCGCGAATATACCCGGTTTCGTCGCGTTTGGCCTGGACTCGTTGGATGTGCAGCAGGTCGCCCGCGCCGGTTTGTGTTTCGACTTGCGCCCGCGCGTCGCGGTCCGTGCCGGGAGCGGGAATCGTGGTCAAGACATTGACGGCGGCCCGGTGTTCTAGCAGGGCTTTCACCAGGGCTTCGAGCCGGAAGGATGCCGCGGCCGGCTCCGGGGCAAAAATCCGGGATACCACGGTGACATCAGGGTGCGCTTGAGAACACATAGGAGCTACAGGTCGACCGTTTGTCCCGTGTCTCGCGACTGAACCATCGCCTCCAACACCCTGAGAGTCTGCAGCGCGTCCGTGAGCGGCACGATTCGGCTGGCGTCCCCGTTCAGGGCGGCCACAAAGTTCTCGTGCTCCACCCGCAGCGGTTCGCGCTGGTCCAAGGCGTATTGAGTCACTTCCCCAACGCTGACCCCGCGGACGTTCGCCACCTGATCCCATTCCACAGCTTTCGTGCCATTTTCATAGAACGTCAAAGTGGAATTCATCGTATCCGCGACCAGCGCGCCCTTTTCACCGGTGACGGTGGTCAGGCGCTCTTTGAAAGGACTGAACCAGTTGACGATGTGGTTTACCAGCACCCCGTTTTCCAGCACCCCGGTGGCGAACAGCAAGTCTTCATGTTCGCGCCCAGATTTGCGAGCCGTCCGGGCGGACACGGATTGGTAGCGCGAACCCGCAATCCACGCGGTCAAATCCACGTCATGAGTCGCCAGGTCCTTGATGACCCCCACGTCTGAAATTCGGGCGGGGAACGGGCCTTGACGCCGCGTGGCAATCTGGAATACCTCCCCGAGTTCGCCGGCGGCAACCCGCTTTTGCAGCTCGATCAAGGCCGGGTTGCAGCGTTCTACGTAACCGGCGGCACCCACCAGGTTGGCCCGCTGGAAAGCGCTCACGATTTGCTCGCCTTCCGCAACCGTGCGAGCCAGGGGCTTTTCGATGAGGGCCGGGACACCCGCGGCGGCCAGCTGCAGCGCCACTTCCAGGTGAAAAGCCGTAGGCACTGCCACGACCGCAGCCTCGATACCGGCGCCAATCAGGGCCGACACGTCGGGAAGAACCTCCAGTTCCCCCGCCACCCCGAACTTGTCACCGGCCGGATCCGCTACGGCGACGAGGGTTTCGCCAGGAGTCTCGCGGACGTTGCGGACGTGGTGTCTGCCCATTGAGCCGATTCCGATTACTCCAACACGTATTTCTTTCATGACTTTCCTATCTGCTTTGAGTTCCGGCTAAAACGGTCCCCCGGACCGTTTCTAAACGCCTCCACACCACCACGCGGCGCCCCCATGCTAACGCACCGGCGCCACGCCGTTGTCTAGGCACCGGCTTTGGCCAAGGCGTTCACGGCAGTCACGATGCGCTCCAGGTCTTCCTGGTCTAGGGAAGGATGCACCGGCAGGGACACGACTTCGCGGGCGGCCGCTTCAGTCTGGGGCAGGTCCAAGCCCGGCGCAAAGTGGCACAGGGACGGCAACCGGTGATTGGGAATCGGGTAGTACACACCCGAACCAATCTGGTATTCCTCGCGCAACGCCTGGACAAACCCATCACGGTCGGCCGTGACTCGAATCGTGTATTGGTGGAACACGTGGGAGGCTTGCGGAGCAATGGCCGGGACGGCGACTCCCCGCAGGTTTGCGCTCAGGAAAGCGGCGTTTTCCTGGCGTTTCGCGGTCCAGCCCGCGACCTTTTTCAGCTGTTCACGCCCGATTGCGGCGTGAATGTTCGTCATGCGCAGGTTAAAGCCGATGACTTCGTTCTGGTACTGCTTTTCCATGCCCTGATTGCGGTACAGGCGGCATTTGCGGGCGTGCTCAGGAGCTTCAGAGGTAATCATGCCGCCCTCGCCGGAGGTCATGTTCTTGGTTGGGTACAGCGAGAACGCCCCAAACGTCCCAAATGTCCCGACCGGCTGACCGTCCCAAGTCGCCCCGTGAGCCTGGCAGGCGTCCTCAAAAATCATCAGGTTGTGTTCGCGCGCAATCCGACCCAGCTCGGTCATATTCGCCGGATGTCCATAGAGGTGGACCGGCAAAATCGCCCTAGTGTTCGGCGTGATGGCCGCCTCAACCGCAGCGGGATCGAGGCAGAAATGCTCCGCCTCAATGTCAGCAAACACGGGCTTTGCCCCGGTCAGCGCCACCGAATTCGCCGTAGCGGCAAAGGTAAAGGACGGCACGATGACTTCATCGCCCGCCCCGATTCCCGCCGCCAGCAGCCCACACAGCAGGGCGGAAGTTCCGGCGTTGACCGCCACGGTCTCCCTCCCCGCCCCCAGCTGGGTGCCAAATTCCTGTTCAAACTCGGCCACTACACTGCCCTGAGCCAACATTCCGGTGCGCAGTACCGCATCCACTGCTTCGCGTTCTTCCGCGCCGATAATCGGCTTGGCTGCGGGGATGAATTCTTTACTCATATTGTCTCCTTGCTTGTGTACTCTCTAAAGCCTCAGACTTCGTCCAAAGTCAACGTTCCGTCAGTTTCGGTATAGGTCTGTCCAGTCACGGGACACCGCCAGCACCCGGCTTTGCCTTCCACCGCTTCGAGGCGCACCCCGGCGCGCCCTACCCACCCAATCTGGCGAGCCGGAACGCCAACCACCAGGGCGTAATCGGGAACGTCACGGCTGACCACCGCGCCGGAACCGACTGTGGCCCACCGCCCCACGGTAACCGGGGCGATGCACACTGCCCGAGCCCCGATGGCACAACCGTGGCGCAACGTCACCCCTACGGCTTCCCAATCAGTTGCGGATTTCAAGGTGCCGTCCGGGTTGATGGCCCGCGGCCACTGGTCATTGGTCAAGACCGCGGCCGGACCGACGAACACGCCGTCTTCCAGCACCGCTGGTTCATAAACCAGGGCATAGTTTTGAATCTTGCAATTCGCGCCGACTTTCACGCCGGCATCGATGTAGGCTCCGCGTCCCACGATGCAGTTTTCTCCCAGCACCGCATCTTCGCGGACTTGGGCGTAATCCCAAATCGAGCAGTCGGCACCGATTGCAGCCGACGGCGCAATTTGGGCGGTTTCAACGATGCGACCCATAGCTGCCTTTCTGACCAAATCAAACTCCTCCATCTTATCCCAACGGAGCCTAGCGGAACCTGGTGGAAAGCGGGCGGGCCAAACAATATCCGCGTTTGGTAATCGAAATCTGCGATTAAATCGGGGTACGTGGCTATATAGACCAGCAACCCCGATTTAAACGCAAATTAGAATCGCTCCGCAACGGACACCCCCGATATCGAGGACTCCTACCCCGCAAATTATCCCGGGCACAAAAAACGGGGGCTCGGGAATCGCCCCGAGCCCCCGCAGTTCAGGCCCTATTTGGTGCTGGTTGTCGGGGTGGCACCGATGGATTGCAAGGTCACAAAGACCTGGTTAATTTGCTCCTGTGCCACCGCGCCGGGTCCACCCAAGGCCGTGGCCGTGTGCGCCTGGAGACGCACAATTTCAGCGGCGATGCTCCCGTTCAAAGATTTCCCTCGGGCGTTGGGCAGCAGCAGAATCGGCCCGTCCGTCAGCACCCCACCAGCTACCGCGTCAACCGGGTTCTTTCCAGAAGCCAGGTAGACCTGCGCGGAGCCTTGCGGGAACTGATATTTACTGATTTCACGGGCAGTCTCGTAGCGGTCGGCCCCAAAGATACGTTCGGAGGCACGCCCGGCGGAGGCTTGGGACAAAATCCGATTCGAGACCGCACCCGGTCCGCCCAAAGCCACCACTTTGGCCGGGTTTATGGCCGCAATCGTCTGGGTCACGACCGCGGGCAGCTTGCCGTTGGTGGGAACCAGAATGACCGGCCCAGCCGTCAACGAACCGGCCGCTAACGCGTCTATTCCTTGTGACATTTCCGCCAGGAACACGGCACTGGCCGGTCGCGTTCCCGCGGCGTGGCGGGCAATGAGGGCAGAAGTCTCCACCCGGTCGCCGCCCCCGATACGCTCGGTAGCCACACCTCCCGCCGCGGCATTCAAGGCCGCGTTGCTCACCGCTCCAGGGCCGCCCAAAGCCACCACCTTCGTAGCTTTCGCTTCTCGCACATAGTTCGCGACCGCCGCTTGAGCGTCCCGTTTAGCTGATACCAGCACAATCGGGCCATCCGTGAGCGACCCGCCGGCCAGCGCGTCAGCGGTATTGACCGCGTTGGCCAGGTAGACCGTGCGCGAGCCTTGCGGGAAAGCATGACGGGCAATCTCAATAGAGGTGCCCACACGATCTGCACCAGCCAAAGCTAACGGAACGCCGGCATTTATCTGGTTTTGCTGGAGTTGGGCATAGTCGGGCACTTTAATTGGGTCGCTCGGTTGGGAAATGTATTCCGCGACCATCTGGCGCAACGTCGGCAGGAACGCGTAAAAGGCGTTGCCGGGGCAGGCGGTGGCACCGACGTCACGGTGTCCCGAGATGACCGGCGCGGTAATAGTTCCTTTGCCCTTGTGGATCGTGGTCTGAAGTTCCAGGGGATCCAGGCCGGTGGGCTTCAGTTTGTAGGCAATAACGCGAGAAACCGTGTCTACCGCCGCGTCCGAGGGGCGGAAATCCGTGTAATTGCCCAGCACGGAAATCCCGAAAGTCCAAGAGTTTACGCCCGAAGCATGAGCACCGACAGTGTTGTAGTGCCAGAAATCGCCAGCACGCCCCTGCCAAGCGCGTCCGAAGTTATCCACCAGCACGTTGTAGCCGATGTCTCCCCACTTCAGACTGATGGCGTGGTAACGGTAGATGGAACGCAGGATGCTGGGAACCGCTTCGGGGCTGTAGTCGTTGGCGGTGGCTGTATGGTGTACGACCGCTCCCGTCACCTCGCCGCGGTAGGCTCGCCAGCTCCGCCAAGATTCGTTAGCGCCCCAGTCTGCCCGCGTGTACAAGGTGGAGGGCTGGCCGGTAGCAGGCACTTTCGTCCATTCGTTTTCTACGTTCGAGGGAGGAATGACTTTGTTGCCGGCGTCATCCTGATTGTCCTTGGTAGCGTTCGGGTCGCCGCCGTCCGGTCCGCTAGCTTGGCCCGGAGTGACGAGGGTAGGTGTTTTCGCAGAAACGAAGGCATGAGTGTGTCCCTGATCGTTCAGGGCGTAGTTTTGGTCGGCTTGACGCGTACCGGGGTCGATGACCTCAACTTTGGGTTGGAATCCCACCGCTGATTTGGGCAGCACCACTGCCACTTCGGCTTTGGCCGCATTGGACACAATCCACGGTTCACTGGCCGCGATGGAACCGTCCCGGCTGGACTCGAAGTCGTCGCCAATAGTTTGCCAGGTTGACCAGGCACCACCCTGCAGGTAACGACCCAGTAGCGCCAAAGGTTGGGGTCCGTCCGTCGGCCACTGCACTGCCACCAACGACACTGCGGACTTCAGGTCTACGCGCGATATCTGCTGTTTTGTGCCGGTGCTCGGGTTGGATTCGACGTGTCGAGACTGGGTCACCAGACCGCCGCGGCCCAAATGGGGCACCTCTCCGCGCAGGGAGGCCTGGAATTGCGCAACATGGTCACCGAGTTCTGACCTGCTTAAACCGGGCAGGGAGGACACGGCTGAAAAATTTGTACTGTAAGTCTCGCTCGGCGCCGTGTCTCCCCCGGAGGTCGGGGCCGCGAGGGCTGGACTGGCCAAAAGACACAGGGCGGACAGCGCCCCCAAGATGACGTACTTAGGCATTACTAACTCCAATCAACACTGCACAATAGCTTTCCCGATTTATTGACCTGTGTCCAGATCAAGTTTCGGAAACGACTCAATTATTATGTGTTTTGATAGCTTTTGATGCTTAATTTTCACATCAGTAACAATAGTAACACATTCTACTGGCATGTCCCGCACATTTTTCGCCTCGCTCTAAATCTGCTTTCACGCAACCCGCCCACCCATGACACAATAGGGTCGTGAGTGAAAACGGGAAAACTAGCGACCTCGCCGGGTCTGATAACGCGGCCCGGCGCGCCGGCCAGGAAGTCGCCTTAGTCATCCCTATCTATAACGAAGGCCCCGTCATCACCGAAGTTCTCCAGGAAGCCAAAAAAACTTTCCCCCACCTCATCTGTGTTGACGATGGTTCCAGCGACGACTCAGCCGCCCTGGCTCGCCGGGCCGGAGCCACCGTCCTGACTCACGCCATCAACTTGGGACAAGGCGCCGCCCTGCAAACCGGCATCACCTACTTCCTGCAAGCTACCGACCTGCCCTACGCGGCGACTTTCGACGCCGATGGCCAACACCAAACCGATGACGTCGTTTCCATGTGGAACCGCGCCAAAACAGACCAGCTCGATATTATCTTTGGTTCCCGATTTTTGTCCGAGAAACAAGAGATGGGAACCGCCAAGCGCATTGTGCTGAAAACCGCGGCTTGGGCGACCGCCCGCACCACCCATATGCTACTGACTGACGCTCACAACGGACTGCGCCTGTTGTCTCGGTCCGCGGCCAACACCTTGAACCTGAAGCAAAACCGCATGGCTCACGCTTCGGAAATCGTGGCGCAACTGGGCAAAAGCGGGCTACCCTGGGCGGAAATGCCGGTCCACATCCGCTACACCGACTATTCCAAAGCCAAGGGACAATCCCTGTGGAACTCGATAAACATCGTCATGGATTTAGTGATGGGGGTGCGCTGACATGGGTGTTTTCACAAGTGTAGCCGGGCTGGTTCCCGCTTCGGTTCCGACTTTGCTGGCGTGGGTAGCAGCCGGCCAGTGGGGTATCAAGATTGTCCTGTTAATTGTGGTCGCGGTGGGGCTGGTTTATGTGTCCCGCCTCCAAGGAGCCCGCAACCTGGCTTTGCGGCGCATTCTGGCGCTGCTGTTCGCGGTTTTGGCGGCCGTGGCGATTATCTACCCGCCCGTCATTTCCGCGGTCGCGGCGTTCCTCGGAGTGGGTCGCGGCACCGATTTACTGCTGTATATGCTGGTCATAGTGGTGTTAGCAACCTGGCTGGTGCAGTGGCGTTACAACATTGCCGTGCAGACGCGCCTGACCGAGCTGACTCGGGCGCTGGCTCTCTCCGAGGCGCGGCGCACCGACCCTAACGACGAGCCAAAACCCGATACCGCAGCCGCAGACCCCAGCTAATCAACATCAGCAACGGCAAGGCATACGGCTGGTTCACATAGAGCCGGTCCAGGAAAATCCGCGCCGAATCGTGGTGAGCCCGCAAGACCCGCAAGTTCCGTTTCTGACCCGCCCCCAAGGTCTTGTTACCGGTCGTGGCCCCCTGTTCGTGGATTGCCACGGCGCTGCCCACGAACAGTGCCCCGCGCCCCAGGAAACGCCGCGCCCGCCAAGCCAAGTCCACGTCCTCAAAGTACATAAAGTATGCCGGGTCAAAACCACCCAGCTGCTCCCAATCTGAGCGGCGAATCAGGATGCATGCCCCGCTGACCCAGTCCACCTCGGCTGCGTCAGTCCCTCGCCAAGACGACCCCCAATACCGGCGAGTCCATGGGTTTCCCGACCACACTCGCCCCAGCAGCGCGTGGCCGATTCCGATGGAAATATAGGGAAAAGACCGGCCGGTGGGGTAACGTGTACCGGTTTCGTCCACCAGGGCCGGGCCGATTATCGCCGCCGCGGGATGAGACTCGGCGGCAGCAATCAGGGTGTCCACAGCGCCGGGAGTCAGGCGCAAATCCGGGTTAGCGAATAATAGCCACGGCTCACTGCCCCCGAAATCGGAACCAAAATTATTACCCGCCCCGAATCCCGGATTGTCCGGCAAGGACCGGTATTCCGCCCCGAATTCTTGGCAGAGAGCCGCCACCGTGGTATCACAGTTCTCTGAGTTGTCCACCACCACGGTGTGAATTGCCTGGCGGGAAGCCTCGGGAAGGCTCTGCAGCAGTCCGCGTATTCCCTCCCCGCAGTGATAAGCGACCGTGACCACGCGAATAGCCGGGCGGGCAACACCGGGCATCGGGGCCGGACTGGCGGGCACCGCGGACGAACTCGACACGAACTTTCCCCTCCCTGTCGCACAAAATCTAGGAAAATCATCGGCCCAGGCACGACCGTGCCAGGAAATACCTGACGCTTAAGTCTACAATGGCCTGGTGTCATCAAAGCACCACCCTGTTGCTTCCCACGCCGCCGCTCTGACTCGCCCGCGGCGAGGACTACGCATTTTTAGCCTTGTGGTACTATTCTTGGCGATTTTCAGCCTGAGCTTCGCAGGTCTGGTCAATGCCGATATTTCCTCGTGGACCAAGAAAGTCAATGTGAACGCTTTCTTGGAGGGAAACCGCCGAGAGAAAGACCTCCCGGAGGACAGCTTCGCGAACCGTGACCTGAACGTGCTGGTCATCGGGTCGGACTATCGGGCTCAAAAGGAATATGACGAGATGGGCCGGCGGATTACCGGGATGCGCTCGGATACGACCTTGGTGGCGCACATCAGCGCGGACCGCACCCGCGTGGAGGTCATGTCTATCCCACGCGACCTGATGGTGAAGCGCCCGGCTTGCCTGCGTGCTGACGGGAAAACCGAGCCCGCCAGTCAAGGTCTGGTTCAGTTCAACTCCGTTTTTGCCCTGCTGGGACAGGACGAGGACGTGGCTGCGGCTACGGCCTGCACCTTAAAAACTGTGGAGCAGCTGACCGGGATTTTCCTTGACGAATTTGTGGTCGTGAACTTTGACGGTTTCCAAGACATGGTGGCGGCCCTGGGCGGGGTGCCGATTTGCCTGGAAGAAAAGATGAAGGACAGCAAGGGCACCATTGACCTTCCAGCCGGGTGCCAAACGTTGAATTCCCAACAAGCTCTCGGTTTTGCCCGCGCCCGCTACGGGGTGGGCGACGGCTCGGATATTTCCCGGATTGGCCGCCAACAGCAACTCATCGGCGCCATGATGAAGGAAGCCAAGAGCCGCAATATGCTCACCGATTTACCGACTTTATACGCCTTCATGAAAGCGGGAATGAGGTCCCTGACCACCTCACAAAGTTTTGGCAATGCTCAGAATCTGGGCGGTTTGGCACTGTCCTTATCGAAAGTCAAGCCCGACAATATCCGCTTTTACACCCTGCCTTTCGGGGAATATGCTCCCGACCGGGCGCGCGTGGCGGTGGCGGATAATGCCGTGGAGATGTTCGACGCCCTACGTTTGGACAAGCCGGTTCCCTCCATTTTCCCCTACCAGGACATGAACGGGGGACTTCACGAGCCTAGCGAGCAGGCCTCCTCACTTTCGCCCGATTCCGCCAGTTCCGGCGGGTCTGTCCCTACACAAGGGAGTCGCACCGGTCACACTGAAGGGTCGCCTTCCCGGGGGACGAATGGGACGGGCGGCGCAAATTCCGCTCACCTTGGGCAAACCGGGGGAACAACGAGCAACAACTCTGGCGGTAACGCCGCGAGTACCCCGGAAGCCCCGGCGCACAACCCCGACACCACGAGCCACCCGAACTCGGCAAACACCAGCGAAACGGAAGGAAATTCTGTCAATAACGCCCCATCCGGAGAAACGTCCGGGGGCAGCGGCGCTTGGCAGGACACCCAGCAATGACTTTGCCGCCATCCTTTCCGCCTGAGAGTTCCCCGCGTAGCCCGAACCCCGGAAGTTCTCCCGATGCTCGACCGGAGGCCCCTGCGCCAACTTTCCCCAGCTACGAAACCTCACGGGGACGTCCGGATTCTCGCAACGCCGTGGTTGTGGGCGGCTCCTCCACCCCTAACTCGCACCGGCAAGGGCTGAGCTATGAAGATTTGGCGCTACCAGCCGCTTATGCCCCCGGTTCGGCAGCAAACCCCGGCATTCCCGACTCTCCCGACACACCCCCGGCGCGGGTGGCTAGCCCCGAACTGGTTCTGCCCGCCAGCCAACCACATACCGGAACCACCCGGACTCGCAGCTGGCCGAAACGAATCTTTCTCACCATTTTCACCCTATTTTTAGCGTTGATTCTGGCCATAGTGTTTTGGGGACTGTTCCTGATACACCGGGTGGACACGAACCTGGGACGCACCGATGCATTGAGTGGAGCAGCCGACACGCCGGGCACGACCTGGCTCATCGCCGGTTCGGATTCCCGCGAAGGCACCGCCGAAGCGAACAGCGGGGTAGAGGGCCAACGCTCCGACACGATTCTTTTGCTGCACCAGGCCACCAACGGCACCGCCATACTGGTTTCCCTGCCTCGTGACACCTATGTCGAGATTCCCGGTCACGGCCACAACAAACTAAACGCCGCGTTTTCTGAAGGCGGACCACAACTGCTGGTTTCCACCGTCGAAGGCTTGACCGGGCTCAGTGTGGATCACTACGCCCAGCTGGGTTTCAACGGTGTAGCCCAGGTCGTTGACGGGGTCGGCGGAATCAATCTGTGCTGGGATCAGACGTTTTCCGACCGGATGACGGGGCTGAACTGGCAAGCCGGTTGCCATGATGTAGACGGGCCGACCGCCCTGCTGTTTGCGCGGATGCGCTATTCCGACCCACTGGGCGACATTGGGCGCACCCAACGCCAACGCCTAGTCATCAGCTCCACTCTGAAAAAGGCGCTGAGCCCGGAAGTGCTAGTTAATCCCGCCCGGCAAATAGCACTGGCAGACGCGGGCGCAGCTGCCCTGACGGTTGACCGTTCCACCGGAACCCTTGACATTGGCCGGATGACACTGGCACTACGGAAGGCCGGGAACACCGGGCTGCAAGGGGTGCCGCCCATCGCGTCTCTCGGTTACAACCCCGGCGGCGGGGTGGGCTCGACGGTGAAGCTGGACGAGAGCCGCACCCCCGCTTTCTGGGAAGGGCTACGCAACGGGACTCTCACCCCTGCCGACCTGACCCCGCAGTTCTAGGCTCGTTGTTATCGCTCGTTGAACTGCCCGGCTGGGTGGGGTGTCGCTCGCGAAGAGCCGCGCTGGGCGGGGGCTCGCTCGCGGAGGTCTCGCGCGACTTGGGGGGTCTCAGACCCCCCTCGGAAAATGCTTGCAGAGCATAGCATTTTCCTCACCCCCTAGCGTCGCCTGCGAGTACCTCCGACTTCGCTCTCCCCGCCCAAAATCACAACCCTCTCCACCCCCGAATCCCAGCTAACAGCACTCGGACAAACCCCCGCTCAAACCGCAATCCTCGCAATACTCCCCAGGCAGGGCATCACTCGTTAAACTGCCCAGCAGGGCGCGAGTACCTCCACCTTCGCTCCCCCCGCCCGAACGCCAGGACGAATGCTCCAATCCCCGCCCCGGGCTGGGAATCCACGGGGTAGAATGGCGCTATGAGCGAAGCTGAGAATACGCCCCTGGTGGGCTTGGTGATGGGTTCGGATTCCGATTGGGCGACAATGTCGGCCGCCGCGGAGGTGCTGCGCGACTTTGGGATTCCCTTCGAAGCTCGGGTCGTGTCCGCCCATCGGATGCCTATCGACATGCTGGAGTACGGGACTTCGGCGGAAAAGCGCGGTTTGCGAGTGATTATTGCCGGAGCGGGCGGGGCAGCGCACCTGCCCGGAATGCTGGCGGCAGCTACTGTCCTGCCGGTCATCGGGGTGCCGGTACCGTTGAAACACCTGGAAGGCATGGACTCCCTGCTGTCTATCGTGCAAATGCCCTCCGGGGTGCCGGTCGCTACCGTTTCTATCGGAAACGCGAAGAACGCCGCCCTGCTGGCTGCCCGTATCTTGGGCGCTGGGGAAGGACCATTAGCGGAACAGATGCGCGAACGCATGTTGCAATATCAAGCCCTGCTGCGCCAGGTAGCCATCGACAAAGGCGAAGCTCTGAAAAACGTGATGGACACAGAGGAGAACTGAGTTGACCACCTATCATCCGCCCGTAGTGGCGTGTATCGGCGCTGGTCAGCTGGCTCGAATGCTGGCTACTGAAGCCGGCGAACTGGGCTTTTGCCTGCGAGTTTTAGCTGACTCTCCCTCGGATCCGGCCGCTTTTGTGTGTCCGGAAACTGTGGTGGGCTCCCCTGACGATCCCGAAGCGTTGCGCGCGCTGCTGGACGGGGCTGACGTGGTGACTTTTGAACACGAGTTGATTCCGGACGCCGTTTTCGATGCTGCCGCCGCGGCCGGTGTCCCTGCCCGGCCTACCCAATCCGCCCTGCTCTACGCGAAAGATAAACTGGCGATGCGCCAGCGTTTGGGTGAGTTGGGGCTGCCCATGCCCGCTTGGGCCAATGGGGCGGATCTTGATGCGGTCAAGGACGTGGGCCGGCGCTGCGGTTGGCCACTGGTGGCGAAAATCAGCCACGGCGGGTATGACGGGCGCGGGGTACGTCTGGTATCAAGTTTGGACGAGTTTAAGACCTGGCGGGAAGCCTTGGATGAAGGCATCGAGTGCCTGGTCGAGCAGCGGGTTCCTTTCAGCAGCGAGCTGGCCGTGATGGCGGCGCGACGCGCTTCGGGCGAACTGCGCACCTATATCCCCATGCAAACCTGGCAGGAACAGGGACAATGCGCGGCTGTTTTGGAGCCGGCCCCGATTCCTGAGGACATCATTGACCAGGCGGAGGACTTGGCGCGCCAAATTGGCGTGGAACTCGACATCACCGGGGTGTACGCGGTTGAAATGTTCCTGGTGAAAACCCCCAATGGCAAATACCGCCTGTACATCAATGAGCTGGCCATGCGTCCGCACAACTCCGGACACTGGACCCAAGACGGATGCGTGACTTCCCAGTTCGAGCAGCATTTGCGGGCGGTACTGGACCTGCCGCTGGGCGATACTTCCCGCACCGCGCCCTACACCGCGATGGCTAATGTCTTGGGCAGTAAGCTCGACGACCCGGCTCTGGCCGTAACCAGCGTGATGGAGAATTATCCCGAAGCCAAGATTCATCTGTATCGCAAGAGTAACCGCCCGAAGCGCAAGCTCGGCCACGTCAATGTCTGTGGCACAGACCCCGACCTGGAGCTTTCCACCGCCCGCGCGGCCGCTAACCTGCTGATGGGCAAGTAAGCGCCGCCCCGGCCTGGTGACCCTAAAAAGTGGTGGCGGCCCGGAATACCGAGCCGCCACAATGAAACACCCAACTAACGCAACGACAGGTGTCGAGACAGTGAGTTGTGGGCGAACCAGTAGCCGACAATAAACAGGGGAATCATGCCCAGCATTCCCAGCGGAAGGAATACGCCGGCCCCTTCGTTGGTCCGCGAGAGGATAGCGCCGAAAAACAACTTTGCCTGGGTGCCGCCTGCCGAAGTCGTGATGTGCAACGTCGCCGGCACCAGGAAAGTAAACAGAGCCAACACCGCTTCATAAACCACATAGATGAGGATTGCGCTGATGGTCACCGCCTTGTTGGTGGACAGGTAAGCGAAGCCGAAACGGTTAGACAGGGCGGAAAAGCACACCACCCACAGTACAAACTGTGCCGTCGCCAGCAGTAAGGTCACGATTACGGCAACGATGAGGTAGGCAGGGGCGCCCTGCAGAAGCTGCCCGATAGCCTCCCAGGTGGCAGCGACTTTGTCGCCAAAACTCAGCTTAGCGCCTGCCGCCCCTGCCATCTGGGTAAAGATGACCCAGGCCAGCGCCAAGCAGCTCCAACAAATGCTGAGTAGAACCGCGATAAACAGCCACAAAGACTTCGCACCCAACACGGTTCCGCCCGAGGCCGGCAGCGTGTTTGTAAAGTAGCCGCGTTGCCCGTAGGTGGTCTGGTAGTAGTACTTGGAACCCATGATAAAGATGAGGAAAGGAATGATGATTGACACCAAGGCACCGATAGTGGTCCCCATTACCGACAGGAAACTTTGGTTAGTGAGGCTCAGCAACCCCGAGGTAAACACCACCACCAAGCCGACAGCCAGATAAAGCAGCAGCTGCCAGCCCATTTCCTTGGCTTCATACTTGAATAACTTAGCAAACATGGGAGTATTCCTTCCGAAAGATTTGATCCAGGGACATACCGTAGGCTTCCCGCAGTTCATCGGCTTCACCCTGTTTGAACAGTTTGCCCGCGTGCATGAATACGGCTTCGTCCATTACCGGCTCAATGTCGGTAACCAGGTGGGTGGAAATAAACAGAGTCGCTTCGGGGTTCCACCCTTTCACAATGGTGTCCAGCAGGGCTTGGCGCGATGCCGGGTCCACCCCCGAAATCGGTTCGTCCAATAGATAGAGCCGGGCGGAACGTGACATTACCAGCGCCAGCTGGAGCTTTTCACGCATCCCTTTACTCATATGGTTGGTGGTTTGGCGACGTTGCAGCCCCAGGAACTCCACCAGTTCCGTGGCTTTTTTCGCGTCAAAGTCCGTGAAATAATCCGCGTGCCGTTTGATAGCCGCGTCAACACTGATTGATTCAGGCAGCCAGGCGGCATCGGGCAGGAAAGAAGTCATGGCTTTGGTTTTCGCCCCGACTTCCTGGCCGTCGATGCGGACTTGCCCGCTGGTGGGTTCCAGTACGCCTGCCAAAATTTTTAGCAGTGTGGTCTTGCCGGAGCCATTTTCGCCCAGCAAACCGATGATTTTTCCGGCATTCAAGTTAAGGGTGAGCTGGTCCAATGCCGGTTTCACCACTCCGTTTACCTTGATGCCCTGGTAGCGTTTGGTGAGGTTGGACACTTCCACTAAGGGTTGCATCTCAATCACGTCCTTTCCATTGACTATTCAACAGATCTTGGGCTTCGCTGAGGCTTAGTCCCAAAGTTTTCATGTCTGTTATGAAGTTGCGTACGGAGGTTTTCGCCAGATCCTTGCCGAGTTCCCGGACGGTTCCGGCATCTTCGGTGACGAAACGTCCCAAGCCCCGGCGCGAGGCAACCAAGCCGGTGCGCTCCAGCTCGGTCAACGCCTTTTGCATAGTGTTGGGATTGACCCCGTACTCGGCGGATAGATCGCGTACAGAGGGAATTTGGGAACCCCGCTCCCACGCTCCGCTGGTGATGCGCCGTGAGAAGTCGTCAAGTAACTGACGCCAAATGGGCGTTCCAGTATCGAAATCCATCAGCTTCTCCTTACCGAAACAAACGCGGTACCATGTTTGTGTACTACAACACTAATACACCATCACACGGCTGTCAAGGGGAAACTATTTTGCGGTGAATGGAGGGGGATTCGGCTCAAGCCCACAACGAGGGCCAGAAAATCCCCAGTTCGCCAGCCAGTTTTCGCAGCAAAGGCAGAGAAATCCCGATGACATTGTGCGGATCGCCCTCGATACCGCTGATGAATGCCCCACCCAGGCCGTCAATCGTAAATGAGCCGGCGACTTCCAGCGGTTCCCCGCTGGCCACGTAGGCGCGAGCCTCTGCCTCGCTGAAATTCGCGAAATGCACCACGGTAGACTCGGTGCGCCCCACTTGCGCAACCGGCTCGACGGCATCGCTGCGTAAACGCATCACCCAATGCCCGGTGTGCAACACCCCGCAATCCCCCGACAGGGCGCATACCCGCGCGAGGGCCACCTCGGGATTGTGCGGTTTGCCCAACACTTCTCCGTGAAACTCCAGCATGGAGTCACAGCCCACCACCAATGTGTCCGCACCCGGCGAAAGCGACGTCTCCAGCTCCCCCGCTACTGCCCGCGCTTTTGCCTGCGCGAGAGCCAAAACCTGCTCGGCCGGACCGGCCGCACGCGAACGCAGCTCAGCCAGCAAAGCATCCTCGTCCACGTGAGAAACCCGCACCACCGGGCGCAGCCCCGCCCCTTGCAAGACTTTGCGCCGCGCCGGGGAGGCGGAAGCCAACACCACGTGCACCGCGGCCGCACCCCAATCAGAATCTGGTTTTTCCATGTCTCTAGCCTAATCGCGCGGGTTTGATTCGCGGCAACCCAGAAAACGACCCAGCAGTTCCCGCAGCTCAGCCCAGGTTTGACTGCCCGGCACTCGCAAGGACCCGTGGAAGGTTCCGGCATACATATGCGCCTCCACCGGCACCCCGCAATCAGCCAGGCGCAGCGCTAAACGCAGCCCTTCATCGCGCAACGGATCGATGGGGTTCACCACGATGAGACTGCGCGGCATTTTCCCCGCCACTGCCGGACTGTCCAGGATTTTTGCCAGTTTCGCACGCAGTGCCGGGCTCGGCGCCGCCAAAGCCCAAGCCTCCCGATTGGCCTCGGCCGTCCAGACCGGGCCGGCGGCGTGGGTTTGCATAGAATCACTATCGCAGCGCGGATCCAAGCAGGGCTCAAACAGGATCATTCCCGCCACCGGACACTCCGCTGATTCCGCCAGCAGGTCGGCCACGGAATAATACGCCAGCCCGGCCCCGGCGGAATCGCCGAAAACATACACTTGCAGCCCCAACTCGCGACCCCGCTCCAAGGCATAAAGCAGCGCCGCCCGGCAATCCGCCACCGCTCGGTCCACCGGAAATTCGGGCGCCAAACGATAATCCGCAGACAGGACTACGGCCCCCAAATACTCAGCCAGTTCAGCATTATGCACATCATCAAACCGGGCTCTACCAGCCACGTAGCCGCCGCCGTGGAAGGTGAGCAAGATGGCTGAACAGTCCGCCCGACCTTTTGCCGCCGGGAACTGTGCGGCTAGCTGCGGGGTGAAACAGCGCAGTTCCATGGGCTGGCCGTCCCCGCCGGGAATCTCCCGCACGTCGAGGTTTACTCCGGCCGGGGTTTCTGTGGACATACCTAACATTCGATCCCCTTCGCTTCGCATAGTTTGCAGGTCACAAGGTGTTTGTGGGGGCGTGGCGGCGATTGCTGGTGTCAGTTCGGGACACAAGAATGGTTGCATCGTTTTGCCTTTCCGGTCAGCCCGCGTAGCGGTGGAGCCATTCGTCTAAGCTGGCGTGGTATTGTTCCGGGGCGCCGAGCCGCACTCCGTGACCAGTCCCGGAAATAACCTCGGTTTGCACCAAAGGGTTTCCCACCTGGGCGATAGCGTCCACGCCCGCCAGGCCAATCAGCACTTCATCCGTGTCTGAGGTAACAACTTTGGTCGGTACACGCAGTGCCGCGACGATTTCTGGCCAAGGTTCGCGAAAACTGACGATACCGGTGGCCAGCAGGCGCGAGTCCACCAGTCCTTTGCCGAAAGCCCAGCCGTAGTGCGAGGCGGCGCTCCAGCCCGGACGTTGTGCCACGTTGTCCGCCAGCGTTTCCACCGGATTAGCCTGCCAGGTGTGTTCACAGCGGGCGACCTGTTCACCAGCCCGCTGGCGATATCCGGCCGCTTGCGCCGGGCTCAACCAGGCCGGGTCCTCGAGAAAGAGCGCTCTCATCAACTCGGGACGACGCCCACCGAGGTAGCTGGAGATGGACGCCCCCATGGAATGGGCTACGATGACCGGAGTTTGCCCATAGAGTTTTTCCAAATGTTCAAGTGTCAGCTCCAGCTCATTTGCCGTCGCCTCACCTGGGTCATCCAACTCGGAGTCTCGCAAACGTCTCGAAGTGCCATGCCCCAAGGAATCCAGCGCAATCACCAAATAGTGCTCACTGAGATGATTAATTAAATCTACCCACGCTGAGGCCGAATCGCACACCCCATGAACCAACACCACCATCGGATTGTGCAGTTCACCCGACACATAATGGGACAACATCTCCAGTTTCCTTTCGTCAGCCCCATTCTAGCTGCGGTTGCATTCCTACCCGTAAGAACCGGACAGAATACCCGCCAGTCACGCTCAAAAAGACTGGGAATACTGAGGAATAATTTAAATGTTCCGTCGAATAGCGCAACGGGTCAAAAGAGGGTAAAGTTTTACTCGATGATGACTTAGGGTTTCACCATTCTCCCAGTTCACGAACACCTGCGATAATCCAGAGTTTCTGGCAATTCGAGAGAACGGAACCAGGAGATAGAAAAGCGAAAGCAGAGGAAGAGGAATGACCAGAGTCCTTTTAGTCGAAGACGATCCCGCGATTGCCGAGCCGCTGACCCGCGCTTTGCAACGCGAAGGCTACGAAGTCAGCGCCCACGTTACGGGCGGTTCTGCCCTGAAACAAGTCAATGACTCCGACATGGTGATTTTGGACTTGGGGCTGCCCGATATGGACGGCCTGGACGTAGCGCGCACAATTCGTGCCCAAGGCCTGACCATTCCGATTCTCATTCTGACGGCACGTACCGGCGAAGTTGACATGGTGGTGGGCTTGGACGCCGGGGCGGACGATTACGTCACCAAGCCTTTCCGGCTGGGCGAACTGCTGGCTCGCGTGCGGGCTCTGCTGCGGCGCTCCGGCGGGGAAATCACCGAAGAAAGCGACCTGACCGCCCAGGACGTGCGCATCGAGGTTTCCGCGCACCGCGCTTTCCAAGGCACGCGCGAACTGCAGCTGACCGCGAAAGAGTTTGAACTGCTGCGGGTGCTGGTGCGCGAGGCCGGCGCGGTCGTGGAGCGGGAAGCCATTATGCGGGAAGTGTGGGGCGGGGATCCGTCAGGTTCCACCAAGACCCTGGACATGCACGTCTCGTGGCTGCGCCGCAAACTTGGCGACGACGCGAACAATCCGCATTACATCACCACCGTGCGCGGCATGGGCTTCCGTTTTGAAACTGCCTAGCCCTTGCGCAAGCAAATCCTGATTTCTATCCTCAGCGCGGTCATCATTGCCGTGCTGTTGCTGGGCGTACCTTTGGCCGCTTTCGCCGTCAATCAGCTGTGGGATTCGGCCCGCGCCGATGTTGACGCAACCGCTAAACAATACGCGCTCGCCCTGGACCGCACGTCCCTGACCGGCCACTATGTGACTGATGTCACCGTGGCCAGCTGGCTGTGGCCGGGACGCTCGGCGAACACCAGGGTGGAAGTCACCACTCAGGACGGGCGGGATTTGAGCTTTGGGACTCGCCCGGTTTTCCCGCTCGTCTCCAGGGTCGAGACCGCCACGGGAGCCACCCTGACAGTCATTTCTTCCTCGGATAACGCCCGTTCGCGTTCCGTAGTGTTTGTTTTGGTGACTCTTTCCGGGGTGGGAGCAGCAGTCTTGGTCGGCGCGTTCATCGCGCTACGGTCCTCTCGCCGAATCTCGGCACCGCTCATTTATCTGTCCGCTCAGGCCGAACAGCTCGGTTCCGGCGGGGTACGTCCCCGCGTGACCCCCTCCGGGATTGAAGAAATCGACCTGGTGCAAGACGAACTGGTTCGGGCCAGCGAAAACCTGGCGGGGCGTATCGCCGCGGAACGCCAGTTCGCCTCGGACGTATCCCACCAGCTGCGCACCCCGCTGACGGCCCTGTCTATGCGGCTGGAAGAAATCCAGATGATCAGCAGCGAACCGGAGGTACAGCAAGAAGCCGAACAGTGCCTGGACCAGCTGGAACGCCTGACCGGTGTAGTCGAGGACCTGAAACGCAACTCCCAGAATGCCGGCGGGGGCACCACCCAGGCAATTAACGTGGATGAATTTTTGGTACACCAGCAAAACGAGTGGGAAAACCAGTTCCGGGCAGCGAATCGCCCACTGGTGTTCCGTAACGAAACCGACCGTCCCGCCCTGGCCACGCCGGGCTCGCTGGGCCAGGTCATCGCCACCCTGCTGGAGAATTCGTTGAAGTATGGGGCGGGCACGACTACGGTACGCGCCAAGATGAGCGGCAACAAAAAGGGCATGTATTTCGAGGTCAGTGACGAAGGCGAGGGCGTGGACGACGAAATCGCCCCGGATATTTTTAAGAAGGGCGTGTCGGGACACGGTTCGACCGGGATTGGCTTAGCCCTGGCCAAGCAGCTCATTGAAGCTGACGGCGGGAAACTCGAACTTATTGTGCGCCGTCCCCCGACTTTCCAGGCTTTTGTCGCCACCGTGCCGGCGTCCCTGGATCCGAACAAGGTGTTGCCCCAGGGCGCCATTATTTCCGTGTCCCATCCCAAGCGCCGGTTCTGACTTTCCCGGTTAGACCGGCGATTTTCCCCGATACGCGGCATGAGGCTCGGTAGGATTTTTTCGTGAACGATTTTCGGGAAGGTAACTGGCTGTTGCGTGCCGATGCCGCGGCAGGTTTACGGACGCTGCACCAAGCCGGGCAACGCGTGAAGATGATTTACATCGATCCGCCCTACAACACCGGAAATACTTTTGCCTACCACGACCGGCGCGCCAAGGACGAGTGGCTCGCCATGATGAGCCCGCTGTTGGCCGCGGCTCGTGAACTGCTCAGTGCTGACGGTCTCATCTTTATCTCGATTGACTTTAACCAGCTGTGTGAACTGAAACTCGAGATGGACCGTATTTTTGGCACCGCAAACCTGATTGGCAACTTCGTGTGGGTCTCTAACCTGAAAGGCCGCCAGCTGGGGGCGGGACCGGCGGGAACGCACGAATACATCTTGGCCTATGCCCGCGATGCCACCCAGGTGGGCCAGCTCCGCGGCCGCACCGAGCTGTTGCAACAACTCATGCCTACCGTGTACCACCTGCCCCAACGCCAGGTAAAACACGATGCGCGCGGAGCTTATGTCACCAAGAACGAGCTGTACAACACGAACTCGAAGTTCAACGAGGTCACTGCCCCTTCGATGGTGTTCGACATTCACTATCATCCCCAGACCGGAGCGGTGCGCACCAGTGAGGTCGGGGCCGCTGACCCCGACCTGGCCGCTGCCGGCTGGGTCTGCGCCCACCCCCACCCGAATGCGAAACCGGGACTGAAGTATCACGCTTGGCGCTGGTCGCGAGCCAAGGTGGAACGCGATTATGCTGACCTGGAATTTCAGGTTCACGGCCGGGGGGCGCACCGCAGCCTAAAGATTTATACGAAAATCCGGGATTTTCATGAAACTGCCCTGAAAGACCTGGTCGTGGGCCCTTCGACGATTTCGGGGCAGCGAGAACTGCAGCATCTGGGGCTCGGCGGACTGTTTGAAACCCCGAAGCCCACGAAGCTGCTGCAAGTCCTCATCGAGGCCGCTACCAGCCCCGGCGACACGGTCCTGGATTTTTTTGCCGGCTCTGGCACTACCGGGCAGGCGGCACACGCCACCGGACGGCGTTTTTTCCTGATTCAGCTGGAAGAGCCGTTTAGCGCGGCTAAATCCGGCCCGGCTGGGGTGCAGGGGTTACACACCATCGCTGACCTGACCGCCGCAAGGCTGCGGGCTGCCACAGTTCCATTCCACGAACTGCGCTGTTAGCCAGCTTGGCGCGGGTGGAAGCATGCTCGCGCACTGTTTCACTAAGCGGCTGGAGCGCGGTTGGCTGTCAAACCATTGGAACACCGCCAGCCACGAAACGCACCCGAACTGGGCAATCATTATCTTCCGCCGGGCGACACGCTGCCTCGCACCACCATGCCACCAACCGTCTTGTGCCACCGCCTCACCGGCCATCTCCTGCCACCGCGCTTACCGACCTTCTTGCCTCCCCCACCCCTAAAACCGTTGAAAAACCGGGGAATTCATGGTAAATCCCACTTGTGCTAGGCTTGGAATCCGGGAAAGTCCCGCCAATTTGCCACCCATCAGGAAGGCTATATATATGAATTCCCCTAGCCGTAAAGGCTTCGACACCTACCTTTTAGTTTCCGGATTTGCCCTGTTCGCCATGTTTTTCGGCGCGGGCAACCTGATATTTCCGTTCCAAGTCGGCGTCAGCGGCGGGGCCAACGTAATCCCCGCGGTCATCGGCATTTTGCTGACGGGCGTACTGTTCCCGGTGGCGGGGATGATGGCGGCCTCGACAGATGCTTATGGAGCCGGGCGGATTGCGGACCGCATCGGACACATTCCGGGGCTGATTTTGACCGTCGCGGTATTCCTGTTTTGTGGGATGTGCTACGCAATGCCCCGCGTGGCTACCGTGTCTTGGGAAATGGCTGTCCGGCCTTTGACCAGCCTCGGAGCCCAGAGCGGAGAGACTGCCGCGAATCATGTCGGGCTGTTTATTTACTCGTTGATTTTCTTTGCCATCGTGTTGATTCTGCTGAACCGTCCCGACCGGATGCTCGATCGTATAGGTCAGTACCTGACCCCGGCTCTACTGATTTTGCTGCTGGTGATGATTGCCATCGCAATGTTTAAACTGCCCAGTGTCGAGACACTCCACCCTGACCCGTCTTACCAGGCGTCGCCCTTTACCGCCGGGTTGATTACCGGCTACGGCACGATGGATGCCCTGGCCTCCCTGGTGTTCGGCGTCGTTATCATTACCCAGCTGCACGCTCACGGCTACAACGAAAAGCGTTCCGTGTTCCGGGCCACGACCTTTACTGCGGGTATTGCGGGAGCATCCCTGGCTATCGTTTACACGGGCTTGGCCTTCGTAGGTACCCGCGTGGCTGACCAAGAGATTGCTAACCCGGCTGCCGGTCTGTCCTTGGCAGCGCAAATGATTTTTGGTCCAATCGGGCAAATTTTGTTCTCGATTATCGTGTTCCTGGCCTGCTTGACCACCGCTACCGGACTGATGGGAGCCTCGACCCAATACTTCTGCGACCTGTTCCCGAAGGTTCATCGTTCGGCCATGCTGGGTATTCACGTGGTGGTTTCCCTGCTGGTGGCCAACCTGGGCTTAGAGAACATCCTGGCCATCGTGGTGACGATTGGTTTGGCGACCTACCCTCCGGCTATCTGCCTGATTCTCATCGCCCTGCTGGATTACACCATGAAACGCCAGCTGTTCTGGACCTACCGACTCTCCGCGTGGGTAGCCACCATCATCGGGATTTTTGAAGCTATCTCGACTTTCAAGCTGCCGGCTTGGGAAAACGTCAGCGGTTGGCAGCAGGCTCTGCAAGACGTTTTGCATGTCCTTCCGCTGGGCAGTGTCCAGATGGGCTGGCTGACCCCCGCTTTGGCCGGGGTCGCGGTAGGCATCGCCATCGACCTGCTCCACCCCGTTGATGTGTCTAAGCTGCCGGTTTCCCAGACTCCGACCGGGATTCCCGACCGGAACTCGGAGACGGACGACCTGCCGGCCGAGGGCTAACGGTCGCAAATCCGTAAATACACGTTGGGCACTGCAGATATCTGCAGTGCCCAACGGATTTAAGCCTGTGAACGGCTTTCGGAGCGCAACGCACCCCGAAAGCGTTGCTACTTCAGGGTAACGGTAGCGCCGACCTCTTCGAGGTCAGCCTTGGCCTTCTCAGCGTCTTCCTTCTTGGCACCTTCGAGGATGGCCTTGGGAGCGCCATCAACCAGGTCCTTGGCTTCCTTCAAGCCCAGGCCGGTCAGAGTCTTGACGACCTTGATAACCGGCACCTTGGAGGAGCCAGCGCTCTCGAGCACTACGTCAAACTCGGTCTTTTCCTCGCCACCAGCAGCTTCGCCACCAGCAGCCGGAGCGGCCGCCACGGCCACCGCAGCCGGAGCAGCGGCGGTCACGTCAAAGACCTCCTCGAACTTCTTAACGAAGTCAGAGATCTCAATCAGGGTCATATCCTTGAACACGTCGATCAGTTCATCAACAGTCATTTTCGCCATTTTAGGCATCCTTTCGGTTTATCCGCCTGGTGGTTCCTGTACACCGGGCGTTGCTCGCTAGGGCGAGCGCATTTCTCTTTGAATCTAGGTCTAAAGTAAAGCGCCTTAGGCCGCGAGTTTTTCGCGGTAGGCGTCGATGGTGCGAACCGTCTTGGAGGCCGAAGCCTGGAACAGCCCGGCAGCGCGAGTTTGCAGCGCCTTGAGCAATCCAGCGGACTTCGCCAGCAAAACTTCGCGGGATTCCAGGGAAGCGAGTTTCTTAACGGCGTCAGTATCGAGGATTTCCCCGTCCATGATGCCAGCCTTTAGAACCAGCGCCTTGTTATCCTTCGCAAAGGTATCCAGAGCCTTGGCGACGCTAACAACATCACCATCGGCCGGGACGAAAGCGATAGCGGTCGGCCCCACGAGATATTCGTCGAGACCTTCCAACCCCGCTTCCTTCATAGCCAGTTTCGCGAGCTTGTTCTTCGCTACGGAGTAACGTACTCCTACCCCAAGCGAGGTACGCAGCTCTTTCATCTGCTTTACGGTCAGACCACGGTATTCGGTCAAAATGACAGCGGCGGAGTCCTTCGCGGATGCCGCGAGAGACTGCACATCTGTGACTTTATCAGGCCTTGCCATGAGCCCTCCTTCCGTTTTTAGCCGGCGTCACGGAGTTTTGGGCAATAGAAAAGCCCCGGGCGCAAGATCCGGGGCGTACAGTTACGGTTTCCGCCCTCTCAGGGGTTTTGTCCCTGCACAAGGTCGGTGGGTACCGTTCGTGATTCGCTTATCGTTTCCTGCGCAGGCTCAGCTATCGCTGAATTATCCATTTGGACCGGCGGTCTTAGGCTCGTACAGACTAGCACATTGGCCGCCTGGAGCCAAATCTACGACTTCCCTTGATCCCGCGAAAACTCACCAGCACCCTAGGGGCGCGGGGTGCGCACCAGGAGCTGTTCGATGGCGTGGCGGCGACGGTTCAGAGTGGAGCCGGGCTGGTCGAACTTGGTGAACTGCCAAGGTGCCGCCAGACTCATGAACGTGTTAATGGCGACTTCCGGGCTGGTTTTCATACCGTCTTGCAGCCAGGAACGAATAATTACAAACGTGTTTTGCACCTGCTGTTCGGCGGCCATGGAAACCCACAGGTCACCGTTATCGTCCCCGGAATAGGTCACGTAATCCTGAACGTAGCGCCGCAGATATTGGTGAAAGTAATCACTGAAATAGCCGCGCGTCCCCGATGAAGGCACCTCAAGGAAAATATGCTCATAGACTTCGGCGTGACTGGCGATGTGTTCCAACAGTTCGATATAAATCTGGCGCCAGCGCAGCAGGTAGTTTTCCCGGCTGTCGCTGAGTAACTGGCCAATCGCAGGGAAGAATTCGTGAATTTCCGTCAGCAAACATTTGGCCAACAGTTCGGCAGGACTGGAGGCGTGGGCATAAAACGTGCCCCGGGACACACCCGCTGCTTTTGTCAGTTCCGACACTGACACGTCCTCGGGAGCCCGGGTGGCGCACAGCCGCAAAATGGCCTCGTTGAGGTTGACACGCGCGCGGGCATAGCGCGGATCCATCACAACTTTGCCGGTCGGAAAACTCAAAGGCTCGTTTCTTGCCACAAATTTATTGTGGCACAACCCGCGGGCAAGCCGAAACATTAAAAAGAATTACGCAACATCTTATTGAACACATGTCCAATAGTGTGTAATATAATTCCAGAAGCAAAGCGGCTTCATTTCAACTGCGGAAGAGGAACACTTATGGCACAACAGAGCGAAAAGACCTCGGGCATTTCCCGGCGGTCATTTTTACAATGGTCCGGTGTGGCTGCTGGAACCGCAACCTTGCTGAGCATGGAAGGCTCGCTGCCAGGCTCTTTGGCAGCCAACGCCGCCGCACCTGACGACACCAAGCTGGTGTGGTCGGCTTGTACCGTGAACTGTGGTTCGCGCTGCCCGTTGCAACTGCAGGTCAAGAACGGTCGGGTCGTGCGGGTTCTGCCTGACGACACCGGCACCAACGAACTCGGCTCGCAATCCGTGCGCGCCTGCGTCCGCGGTCGCTCCATTCGGCACCGGATTTACAATCCTGACCGGCTAAAGAAGCCGCTAAAGCGCAAGCCAGGCACGAAACGCGGCGCCGGCGAATGGGTTGAAATCAGCTGGGAACAAGCCCTGGACGAAATCGCCCAGAAGATGAAGGAACTCAAGTCCAAATACGGTAACGAAGCCTTTTACATCAACTACGGTACCGGCACCCTCGGATCTATCGTGTCGACCTCGTGGCCCCCGGACGTCTCCGCTTTTGCCCGCCTGATGAACTGCTGGGGCGGCTACCTGGATCACTACTCCGATTACTCCACCACGGAAATCACTACCGCCTACCCATACTTTTACGGGACTTGGTTTGGATCGAACTCGCTGGATGACGCGGCCCGTTCGAAGCTGCAGGTCATGTTCGGCAACAACCCGCTGGAAACCCGCATGAGCGGGGGCGGACTGACTTTCACCACGCTGGAGACAAAAAAGGCCTCCGGGGTGCGCACCATCATTATTGACCCGCGCTATTCCGAAACTGCCGTTGACTTAGCGGACGAGTGGGTGGCGTTGCGTCCGGGGACGGACGCGGCTCTCATTGCGGGCATGATTCACGTCATGCTCCAGGAAAACCTGCACGACCAAGCCTTCCTGGACACCTATTGTGTGGGCTTCGACGAAGCCCACATGCCGCCCGGCGCTCCCGCGAACGCTTCCTACCGCGCCTACATCGAGGGCAAGAAGGACGGCATCGAGAAAACCCCCCAGTGGGCCTCAGCCATAACCGGCGTGCCGGAGCAAACCATCCGCCAGCTGGCTCGTGAGATTGCCACCGCGAAACCCTGCGCGATTACCCAAGGCTGGGGCCCGCAACGCCACGCAAACGGGGAGAACGCCTCGCGCGCTATCTTCCTGCTGGCCTGCGTGACCGGCAACGTGGGTATCCCCGGTGGTGGTAACGGCGCCCGGGAATCCTCACCCGCACTCGGGGTCGGCAAGAACCTGACCACCTCGAAACCGAACCCGTCGATGAAGATTATCTCGGTGTTCTCGTGGCTGGACGCCATTGAGCACGGCGAAAATATGGACACGTTCAACTCGGGTGTAATGGAAAAACCCGAATTGGGAGTACGTAACTTTAAAGTCCCGGTCGATGACAACGGCAACCCCACCAACACGAAACTGGAAGTCCCCATTAAAATGGTGTGGCAATACGGTGGGAACTCGCTGGTCAACCAGACTGGGGAAAACGCCGCTTCCGTGAAAATCCTCCAAGACGAATCCAAGTGCGAACTCATCGTCGATTGCGACATTCAGATGACGGTGTCCTGCCGTTACGCCGATTACGTCCTGCCCGGCACTTCTGCCGCTGAGGAATGCGACTATCACGCCGGGGAAAACGGTGCGCCGATGGCTTATGGGATTGTTTCCTCCCAGGCCATCAAACCTCTGTATCAGTGCAAGGACGTTTACACGATTTGCACCGAGCTGGCGGACCGCCTGGGCGTAAAGGACGAGTTTACCGAAGGCAAGACCCGCGAAGATTGGCTGAAAGAGGCGATTGACACCGCTCGTGAGGACGACCCCGAACTGCCCACCTACGAGGAATGGAAAAAGATGGGCATCTACCGTCGCTACGAGGGGCCGGTCGTGTCGATGGAAGACTTCCGTACAGACCCGCAGGCCAACCCCCTGCCCACCCCCAGCGGAAAGATTGAAATCTATTCCCAGCGCATCGAACAGATGGCTACCAAGTGGACTTTCGACGATTTCCGGGAAAAGGCCGAGGGCGACCGGCTGGTACCGCTGCCCGAATACGTAGAGACTTGGGACGGCCCGGCAGCCGCCATGACCGGCAAGTATCCACTGCAATGTATCGGCCATCACTTCAAAGGCCGGACGCACTCAACGTATGGAAACGTGGATTGGCTGCGCGAGGCTCACCTGCAAACCATCTGGATTAACCCGATTGATGCCAAGGCTCGCGGGATTAAGAACGGCGACCTAGTGTTTGCCTACAACGACCGCGGTACCGTGAGGATTGAAGCGAAAGTCACTCCCCGCATTGCTCCCGGAGTCGTTTCCCTGCCTCAGGGCGCGTGGTATCACCCGGTCGACGCCTCCGAGGTGAAACCCCCGGCTGGAGCCAACCAGGATATTCCGGTGGACATCGGCGGAAACACCAACACTTTGTCCTCGCTGCACCCCTCGCCCCTGGCGCACGGCAACGCGGTACATACCATCACCGTGGAAATTGAAAAGGCTTAGGAGGACACATCATGGCTGAAAACTTCACCAAAGCTGGCGCCAAGTACGGGTTCTATTTCAATCAGACCCGCTGCAACGGCTGCAAAGCCTGCCAGATTGCCTGTATCGACAAACACGACCTACCGTTGGGCGTGCACTGGCGCAAAGTCGCGGAATACTCCGGCGGGACCTGGAAAGTCCAAGGCAACACCTTCCAACCGAAAGTGTTTGCCTACTACGTTTCCATCTCTTGCAACCACTGCGAATACCCGGTCTGCATGGAGGTTTGCCCCACCACCGCGATGAGCCGTCGCGAGGACGGCACTGTGTACGTGGACGAATCGAAGTGCGTGGGCTGCCGCTACTGCCAGTGGGCTTGCCCCTACGGCGCGCCCCAGCTCAACCCGGAGACCGGACACATGTCGAAGTGCGACCTGTGTTACGACTACCGTTCGGAGGGCAAAGACCCGGCTTGTGTGGCGGCCTGCCCCTCGCGCGCTTTGGAATGGGGACCCATCGAGGAACTCCGTAAGAAACACGGCAACCTCAACGGTATCGCCCCCCTGCCCGACCCGTCCTTGACGGAACCGCACCTGGTCATCGAAGCACACCGGGACGCGGAACCGTGGGACCAAGCCACCGGCGAAATCACCAACCCGAAGGAGATCTGAAAATGGAAGAACTCCCTATGATTCTGTTTACCGTCATCGCCCAGATGGCGATTGGGGCTTTTTGGGCTCTGGGCTTTGTCCAGTTGCTTGGACGGCTACGCAAACTGCCTGGTGAATCCATTGACCGGGTGACTGACACATCCTTGTTCGCGGTCGGACCGCTGCTGGTTCTCGGGTTCTTTGCGGCATTTTTCCACCTGAATGACCCGTTCCATGCGCCGTTTACGCTGTTGCACGTCGGCTCCTCCTGGCTCAGCCGCGAACTGTTAAGCGGGGTGCTGTTCGGCGGTTTCGGCTTCGTCTTTGCGGCGTGCCAGTGGAATAAGTGGTTGGGCCGTACTGTCCGCGATGTGCTGGCGGTCCTCACCGCCTTGAGCGGGCTGGCTCTGCTGGTCTCGATGAGCGGAGTGTACTGCTCACTGAGGACGATTCCCGCGTGGCACACCCCCGCGGTCCCCGTGTTCTTCTTTGCTTCGGCTCTGTTGACCGGTCCGCTCGCGGTGGCACTGAGCCTGTTGCTGGTGTGGAAAAAGGCGCTGTCCGCGTCCGAAGCCGCTCCCGAAGCAAAGGGATGGCGTTCGCATCTCGCGGTGGGCCAGATTGATGACGACCTGAAGTCGCTGGTGCATTCCGCTATGCAAATCCTCACCATCGTGGGAGCGGCCAGCGGTGTTGTCATCATGATTACCTACCCGGCTTACCTGTTGGGTCTGCATCAGCAGGGCGGGGCGGCGGCTCACGTAGCTGACGTCATCTCGGGTGGTTTCCTGACCTGCCGTCTGATTCTGTTGGGTATAGCGGTCGTTGGCGCAGGCGTGTTTGCGTTCACCCAAATTCGCTTGCATTCGCAGCCCACGACCGACTTGACCGTGTTGTTGTGCGGTTCGTTGTTGCTGGCGTTCATCAGCGAGCTCATGGGCCGAGCCGTCCACTACGAAGGCCTGTGGCATGTAGGCTTGAATACAGTGCAAAATGTTATCGCCCCCTAACCGGGGTCCTAGAGACAACTCGGTGGCTCCCGGCGCATAACCGGGAGCCACGCTTTACGACAGAAGGAAGATACCCATGAGTCAGCGCGTTGACGCCCCCTCTCTCGATGCTTTTGCGGCGTCTTTTCTGGTCCTGGGCCGGCTGCACCTGGGCCACGCGACCACGGACACCCGCCGCGACATCTACACGAACCTGTTGGACTGGCCCTTTTGGTCTGAACCGTCCCCCCTCCCCGAACTCGCTGACCTCCAGACGGACGCCCACGCCGCCCACACCCGCGGCATCGACCTGCTGCAACGCTCTTGGGAAAGCCACGAGGACGATGAGACGATTCGCATGGATCAGGATTTCCTCTACGGGGTTTCGGCCAACGCCCGAGTTTCGCCTTTCGAGTCGGTACATGTCGGTGAGGAGCAGCTAGTTTTCGATACTGAGACGATCCAAGTCCGGCTCTATTACTCGCGGCT
Organism: uncultured Mobiluncus sp.; assembly: GCF_947087965.1. Classification (GTDB taxonomy): domain Bacteria; phylum Actinomycetota; class Actinomycetes; order Actinomycetales; family Actinomycetaceae; genus Mobiluncus. Next base: position 27,059 of record NZ_CAMUES010000007.1, on the reverse strand, counting down.
GGGTTTGCAGGCTCCCCGGCTGCACACCGAACCGGATGACCACCTGGGACTGGAGTTCGCTTTTCTATCTCAGGGCTGTCAGCAAATGATGGCGGCGCTGGAACAGGACCGGACGGAGGATTACACCCGCGTGCGCGACATCGTGGCGGCTTTCACGGCCGAACACCCCTTGCGCTGGGTTCCCGCGACTTTGCGCGAGGCTGAGGCGCAGGCGCAAACCGCCTGGATGCAGGGGGTGGAGGCCCTGAGCTACGCCACTTTCGCATCTTGGTGCGTGGCTCTCTCGACGCGGGGTCTGATTCCACCCCAGGCTGTTGTGGATGGGTTCGCCGCTCTCTACCGAGGCGTTACGCAACGTCACAAGGGTGTTACGGCGGGTAAGTTTGGCGACCCGGGCGTCCCGGGGGCGTCTCGCGACGCGGGGGACACTGCCGCTCCTACCATCGACAAACCCGGCGAACCTAGTGAACCCGGACACCCCGGCGACCACACTTCGGAAAACTCCACGCGATGAAAGACTCCCTGCGTGAACTGCTGCGCTTTCTGTGTGCGAGGGAAGTTCCCGAAACCCTCATTCTGGCGTGCGACCACAGCCCCCGGCCGCGCGTTCCCCGCCGGGCATGCGCGCTGCATTACGATGCCTGCTGGGGTGAGGCGCCTTTGGGCTCACTCGCGCAGATTCTGGCACTAGGGGTGGGGCGCATTGCTTTCGTGCCGTGTTCGAGGGACGGTGGCTTGCGTCGGCTGCTACAGCTCGGCGAGGAAGTTTTTCCTGGCCGCTTGCGCCTGTGGGAGACACCGCACCAGGGCAGGTTTGCCGGAAAGTGGGTCGAGGTTTCGCAGCTGGGGGTGTCGCGGCGGTCTTTTTTGGGGCTATCCACCACGTGCGCCCTGGACTTGAACGCCAACTGGCAAGAACGTAGTGCTCAGGCTTTTGCTCTGCTGGGGGTGAGCGAGCCGCCGCCGGACCCGCCGCCGTCATGGACCTTGCAGGTCAGCACGTGCAGCGTTTGCGGGGTATGTGTCGCCGCGTGTCCACACCAGGCTTTGTCTCTCACGCCTGACCCCGCGGACGCCAACCTGCTGGCCCTCACCCAAGACCTGGCGCGCTGCGAAGCCGACGGCGCCTGCCTGAAACTGTGCCCACCACAAGCCCTGGCGGTACAAGACCACCCCACTTGGGCGGAAATCCACGATGGTGCCACCCGAACCCTGACTGCGGTGAACACGAAAGTCTGTCCCTCGTGCCACAACCGTTTCCCCGCCACTGCGGGCGAGCTCTGCCCCTTGTGCGCTTTTAGACAGGACCACCCTTTCGGCGCGCTCCCGCCTGACGTGTTCGGTATTGGCGCTCGCCCTGACGCGAGCGAAACCACAAGGAAAACCGAGCTCAACTAAGGGCCCAAATACACTGGTGGGGCCAAGGTTACCCCTGACCCCACCAGGAAAGACAGTGCCTATTCCTTAACCGCTAAGGACAGCGGAATCGAAGGACCCATCGTCGTCGAGATGGAAGCCTTCTTAATGTAACGGCCCTTGATGGTCGAGGGGCGCAGACGCTCAACTTCCTCCAGCACAGCGCGGAAGTTCTCGGCCAACTGAGCGGCCTCAAACGAACACTTACCGACGATGAACTGCAGGTTAGCGTGCTTGTCAACGCGGAACTCGATACGACCGCCCTTGATGTCCTTGACCGCTTTCGCCACGTCCATGGTGACGGTACCGGTCTTGGGGTTCGGCATCAGGCCGCGAGGACCGAGCACCTTACCCAAGCGACCGACCTTGCCCATCAAGTCAGGAGTCGCTACGGCCACATCAAAGTCGGTGTAGCCTTTGGAAACCTTCTCGATGAGTTCGTCCCCACCGACCTCGTCAGCGCCCGCGGCCTCGGCGTCAGCGGCCTTATCACCTACGGCAAAAACCAGGACCCGAGCGGTTTTGCCGGTGCCGTGAGGCAGAGAAACGGTGCCGCGCACCATCTGATCAGCCTTGCGGGGGTCAACGTTCAGACGCATCGCAACCTCAACGGTCGCGTCGAACTTCACGCTGGAAGTTTCCTTGACCAGCTTGAAGGCGTCGTCGATGGGATAGAGAGTGTCGGGAAGAATCTTCTTCGCGGCCTCGTTGTATTTCTTGGCGTGTTTCATGTTCTGCTCCTTACGCAGTCGTGGTGTGGGCAAACACTAAGCCCCTCCACAGTTTTTGACGATTAACCGACCGTGATGCCCATGGACCGAGCGGTACCCGCGATAATCTTTTTCGCGGCCTCGATGTCATTAGCGTTGAGGTCTTGCATTTTTTCCGAAGCGATCTTTTCTACCTGATCCCAGGTCAGATTCGCTACCTTGACGGTGTTCGGGGTGCCCGAACCCTTCTGAACGCCCGCGGCCTTGCGAATCATCTCGGAGGCCGGAGAGGTCTTCAGCACGTAGTCGAAGCTGTGATCCTCGTAAACGGTGATTTCCACAGGAACCACAGAGCCGCGCATCGACTCGGTCTTGGCGTTGTAGTCCTTGCAGAATTCCATAATGTTCACGCCGTGTTGGCTCAATGCCGGGCCAATCGGCGGTGCCGGGTTTGCCCCACCGGCCTGAATCTGGAGCTTGATAACTCCGATGACTTTCTTCTTAGCCATATTTTTGGGTCCTTTTCCATAGGGGCGTCGACCTGGCAGGTCTCCACCCAAACTTTTTCAACTTCGTGAAGGCCGTGATGACACGGCTCTCACTCGGTCTGCATCGTTTTCTCGCGGTGATTTCCCGCGAGACGCCGCCCTTTTACGGGCAGCAAAAGGCGCGCGCCATCAAGACACACAAGGAAATATTCTAACGCCCCCCCGGCTTTTACACCAATTTAGCCGATTCCCAAGTGTGCGGCGGAGGGCCGCGGCAAAAACACCAGAATCACGTAGAACCCCAGCAACACCAGGAACCCGAAGTGCAGGCCTAGTGCCGCCAGCAACAACCCCAACAGCAGCGGCGTCACGATAGCGCCAATCCCAGAAAGGGAACTGATGATTGCGGCGGCATATTGCTTTTGTAGCCCTGGCAAGCCGGAAAACTCAGTCGCGCTGATGGGGTACAGACAGCTCACCCCCAGTCCGCTGATGAACAAACCGACCACCGCGACACCGACAGAGGGCACAAAAGCAACTGCAGCCGTACCGCAGAATCCTAGACCCACAAAGACCCACCAGGCTCCGTAGTGCCGCGCAAAGACAGCCCCACCCAGACGGCCCCCCGCCATGCCGACCGCAAACGCGGTCGCCAAGCCCGAGGCCAATGCCAGCTCTACCCCCAGCTCCTGCAGGCGCGTCACCGCCCAGGCATACATGGCAAACTCGACTCCGGCCGTAAAAATGAGCCGCAGGATTTGGGAAGTAAACAACCACTTGGAGGGCTTCGCGCTGGGAGTTCGGGAGACGCTGGAGCTACGGGAGTCCGCAGAAGTGCTGGGCTCACCGGGTTTTACGTCCTCAACAGCGGGAGTGGGCTGGCCGCTGGCGACATCACCCGTTACGTACGGCGACCCGGTTGGCGTGCTCAAACCCTTTTGCAACACCTGCCGGAATGGCACGGCCGGGAGTCTCCACCCCCACACCAAAGTCGGCACGGCCATCAGCAAAACAAACCATAGCGCCATGCGGCCAAAACCGGGAAATACGCGCTCGACTAGGGCAAACAGCACCGTGGTAGCAATCGACACCGATGAGCCAATCCCGACGGTCAATGACAGGTACTTCGTTCCCTCTGAACCGACAAAGGTACCGGCTACCGCGGCCGAAACCGTCGTGCCTCCCAGGCAAGCCAAAGTTACCCCCACCAAGCTGACCTCAATCGAGGGGCTCCACGCCACCATCGCGGTTCCCATCAGGACCAACAGCGGGGCAATCCGCAGCGACCAGACTGGACCGTTGCGCATCACCCAGGGCGCCAGCAACCCCGACACCAGCATGCCAAAGCCGTAGGCAGCGCCCAGCCAGGTGAAAGCCTCGGGCTTCACGCCAAGGTCGCGCGACAGGGTGGCGATGAGAGAACCGGCAGCGGTGACGTAAAATCCTGCCATCGACAGCCCCACTGCCATCGGCGGGAACATTCGCTTTTGGTCGTGCCAGATTTCGGGCCCTATGTATGCGGGGTTCTGAGGCTTTTTTGTGGTCATGTCATACCTTCATTTTCTCGCGGCGACCGGACGCGGTTGACGGGGAAAGAAAACAAAGATAATGGCCACGACCAGGGCTATTGCCAGGAATCCAGCGGATCCCGCAAAAGACATCACGTAGCCGTAGCTCCAGGCGTCTGCTAAGCTCAGGTCCGCCCCCGGCGTGGTAGCTTCCAGCCCGTCGGTCGCTCCAAAGAACACACCGGTGAGAATGGCAGAGCCGATGGCGGTAAAGATGCGCTGGCCGGTTTGCTGGATTCCTCCGGCGATACCGCCCCGCGAGGGCGAAACCTCCAGCATTGTCTGGGTTTGGTTTGCCGAACCCATCGAACCCGAGCCGAAACCCAACACCGCCAGTCCGATACTGATGAGCCACACGGAACCGCCGCGGGCAAACAGCACCGCCAGCACTGCGGTCAACACCACCCCCACCAGCATTATCGCCAGCGACCAAGCTTGAATAACCCGGCCGTGCTTGATGGTCTGGCGAGCCACCGCGATGGAAGTCACTCCGGACAGGATTGCGCCGGGCATTCCGCTGAGACCCGTAATGAGCGCGGTTTGACCAAAACCGTTTTGCAAGAACATGGCGTTGATGGCGTAGACGGAGGGCACGCCCAAGAATTGGATGGCGCCAATCGCGCTGGCAAAGCTATAGGAGGGGATTTTGAACAGCCGCAAGCTCACCATCGGGTAACGTCCCCGGGCCTCATAAGCCCGTTCCCACCAGACCCACAGGACGAACACGGTGAGAGACGCGGGAATCAGGACGAAACGCCACAGCGTCCCGGTGGTTACGAAAGGCAGCATAATGCCGATGACCGCCGCCCCCAGCAGAATCATCCCCAGCGGGTCAAGGTCGACGCGGGAACGCTTCGGGGCTTTTTTACCGGACTTAACGGCCCGGGCAATGTCGGCTTCCAAGGCTTCGATGCGCGCGCGGCGCGCAAAGATACGTTCCCGTTTGAACGGCAGCCACAACACCGCACAAATGACCCCAATCAGGCCCAACGGCAAGTTCAGGGAAAACGCGAGTCGCCAGCCTTGTTCCCGGCCAAAAATCGCAATCAAGATACCCGCCAGCATCGGGCCCAAAGCCACGGTAACGGACACGACCAAACCCATCAGGGCATAGGCCATGGCTCGGGCTTGGCCGGAAAAATACTGTTGAATAATTCCCGCGGTCTGGGGACTAAAGATACCGGCCGCGAATCCTTGCAAGATTCGCATCCAGTCCAGCATCGACCCGGAAGTTGAAATAGCGCACAGGAACGAGGACACGGAAAACAGCGCGAGGCCCAGGACAAACAGGAGCGAGCGACCAAACAAGTCGCCAAGGCGCCCCATCGGCACCATCGCCAGCCCTATAGCCAGGGCATACCCGGAAATGACCCATTGCACCTCTTGGGCACTGGCTCCGATAGAGTCGGGGAGCACTGCGAGGGCGACGTTCACGGTGGAGACTTGCAACAGGGTCAAAGCCAGTCCCATCAGAACCACGACCAGAATCAGTGAGGTGCGATATTTCTTGGAGGAACCGGGGACAGTGACAATCCGCGGGTCACCGTCGTTAGTCTCGTGAGGAACCTGCGGGCTGCTGTTTTCATCGAAGAGTTCGCCGTTTTCGCCGGGAACTTCGGTATTCTTTGCCATGTGCCGCCTGCGATTTCTGTGCCGTAAAAATAACCCAGAATAAAGTGGTGGTGGCGGGTAAGGGATTCGAACCCCTGAAGCATTGCGCAGCTGATTTACAGTCAGTCCCCTTTGGCCACTCGGGAAACCCGCCATACGCTGAAAGCGCCCAACTAGGCTACCAGATACGCCGCTATTTTCGCAAACGTCGGTTCGGAGCGGAGTTTTGTGGATTATAGGGGGAGACTAGCCGGGTAGCTGCCAATAATGGCAGCTACCGCCCAAATCCCCCGGTTTATTGACAACCCTAGCGGGTATCCCCGGATTCTCACCAGCGTTGGAAACCGCTGAGGCTATTGCATAAACGACCGATTTCGAGTTGGAATCCGCAGTCGCGCCCGACGTTCTGTTCATAAAACTGCTGGTAGGCACATTTTCGAGTCGGTGAGGTTATGCTCGGAGGCGGTGAAATCGGTCATTCGCGCCGGGTAGTGCGAATCTGGGTGATTCGCAAAACGCTACAAAATGACCGGCTCGGGAACCAGGGTAACCCCATAAGCCCCCTGCACCGCGGCAATGATATGGCTGGCCAGAGCCTGAATGTCCGCGGCCGTGGCGTTGCCGCGGTTTGTCAGCGCCAGGACGTGTTTAGTCGAGACTCCCGCGCCCGCACCCGGCAGGATAAATCCTTTCGTAATGCCGGAGTGCTCGATGAGCCAGGCAGCAGACAGTTTCACGCCCACCTCCCCGGCACGGCCCGGCAGCGCCGCCTCCCAGCGGGGAGCGTCCTGAGGCAGTCTCAAAGCCGCGGCCGCCTCGACCGGCAATATCGGATTGGTAAAGAACGACCCTACCGACCAGGTGTCATGGTCGGATGGGTCCAGAACCATGCCTTTGGAATGCCGCAGTTCCAGCACTGCCGTGCGAATCTGGGCCGCCGGTACGACCGTGCCCATCGACACTCCGAGCGCCCCCGCCAACTGGGCGTAACGAACGGGTGTGCCCCCGCCGCGCTGCAGCACAAAATCGACTTCCAGCACAATCCACCGCCCGGTGGCGGGGTTTGTCCCGGGGCGTGCCGGCGCAAACCGCGGCATTCCAGAACCAGCTTCGACCTGGAGTCGAGACTGTTTGAGTAGGGAATCTCGGTAGCCGAACCGGAGGTCCGCAGCGCTCAAATACACCAGCCGGCGCTCCTGGCGGTCCCACGCGGTGACTCCCAGCAGGCAGTCCGCGACTTCCCCTCCGTAAGCCCCGATATTTTGCACGGGCGCCGCCCCGACCACGCCGGGGATTCCGCTCAGCGCCTCCAGTCCGGAAAACCCTTGCGTCACACAAAACTCGACCAGTCGGTCCCAAGCCAGCCCCCCGGACACGCTGAGAAATACGCACGAGGGCGTGGCGGTGGCGAGCTGCTGAGCTTTCGCCACGACCGCAGCGGCATCACGAATGCCGTTAGACACATCAGGGCGCAGCTCAGTGTCGGGTTCACGTCCCTGAGATGGTTGCTCCCCGCCAGCGCGCAAGTCGCTGAACTCCTGCAAGGTCAACACCCGCACGTCCTCGCGACCATCGCGAAGCACTAATCCAGGAAACTCGCCGTCCACCGGCACCAGGTTCGACCCTCCGCCCAGGAACAACAGCGGCTCCCCGTCCGCATCAGCCTGCGCAATCACCTGAATCAGCTCGTCACGCCGCGTACTCAGCAAAAAGCGGCGCGCTTCTCCCCCTACGCGCAAAGTACATAATTCTGCCAATCGCACTGATTAAGTCTCCTTTATCCCCATGCGCCACCCTTGGTACGGGACGTGTCCGCTAGGGCAGTTCTTCGATTTCAGCTTCGCCCTCAACGAATTCTTCGTACTGTCTCGGGGCGGGTCGCGGCTTGGCAAAGGTCGGCGGGTACACGGCCCGAGGGTCGATTCCTTCATCGGCCGCTTCCATGTTCATCGGGGCGTTGGGCTGCACGGGAGGAGGAACGTTCGGTCCGGCGGGGTTCACAAGGCCGGGATTTTGGGGAAATCCCGGATTCGCTTGCGGAACGGGTTGGCCAGGGTTCGCCGGTGCGCCCGGGACCTGCGGGCCGGGCTGGCCATAGTTGGCTGGTGGGTTTGGAAGCTGCGGACCGGGCTGGCCCCAGTTAACCAGGGGGTGCAGGGACGGTGGCGACGCGGGAGCGCCCACGGTGGAGTAGCCTTCCATCGTTCGCACCACAAAGGGATAACCCGGTGCAGCCTGATGTTCTGACGCCGCAGGATTCGCGGGATTCACGGGATTGTTTAGCATCGGCGTGCCAACTCCAGCTGGGGCTCCGAGCCCGGCCGGACCCATCGGCGCGCTTCCCGATACCGGCGCACTAGGCTCCGTGGGGGCATCGGGCATAGCTGGCGTAGTTCCCGCACCCGGCCCCGCTGGCGCGCCTAAACCGGGAACTTGAGGTCCGCCAGGCTGGCTGGGGAACCCTGCGTTCTGGGGTTCGCTGCCCGGCCAGTTATTCGCGGGACCCGCTTCACCAGCACCCATCCCTCCGGGGGAAAGGGGGTCACCAGGAATCGGGAACACCCCGCCCTGCGGACCCGCCTCGGGCTGACCGGGGAACATAGATCCTTCCGGACCTGCCCCGGAAACCGCCGCGGGATTCCCGGGAACCTCCGAGGATGCACCATTGGTCCCGCCCGCATCCAAGTAACCGTAAGGCTGTGGATTGGGAATAGTGGGCGCACCGTTGGGCCAGCCCCAAGGATATGCTCCGTAAGCCCCAGCCATGTTTGGATTCATCTGCCAATATCCCGCCGCGCTGTAGCCGTAAGGGTCGTAGCCATACCCGCCGTAAGGGTCGGAATACCCGGGATCCCCATATAACTCCGCATAAGGGTTGGCCGTCCCGTAGCTGTAGCCGTCCGCATAAGACTGCGCATAAGGGTCGGTTCCGAAGTCTGCGTAGGGGTTGGCGGAGCCGCCGTACGGGTTGGCATATCCGTAGGGGTCATAGGCATAAGGGTCAAAGCCAAACGTTTTGATGGCCAGTTCCTGCATTTCCTTTTGCTTTTCCCATGCCTTTTCCTGGCGTTCCATCTCGTCTTTTTCTTTGTAGAACTCGCCCCATTCCTGTAAAGTTTGCGAATCCAAACCAACCGCGGTGTCGTTGACGGACTGACCCAACAGGTGCGCCAAGCCCGAATCCAGAGGTTCACCTTCCTCTGCCTGTCCTTCGGGCAACCCAACAGTGTCCCCAAGTTCACCGCCCTGGGCCAGCGCGGGATTGGGGTTCATCGGAATCAAGTTGGATGCCACGCCCTCATTCAAAGCTACACGGTGTTCCACCAGTTCCCGTACAGCTTGGCGAATCTCCGCCAATCCCTTGCGTTCCTCCGGGGTCAATCCCACTCCTGCACGGGCAGCCAATTTGGACATATACGTGAAAGCCTGGGCGACTTCTTCGGGAGCCGAACCGGAGCCGGGAGCGGTCAGCAGATCTTTTTGGGGATTTTCCAGCGTGGACACAAACAGATTTTTCCTCGGCTGGGGTATAGATCCCTTAATAAGTTCGTCCTCGTCATAGTCCAACATGTTCCGGAAATTTTCCAAGCTGAACAGATTCGGGTCACGTTTTTCACTCATCACCTTGTCTCTCAGCGCCTTCATGAGGCGTCGAGACGGATCCATCTTGCGCATAAACCACCAGGTCGGAATGCAGGCGATAGCCAACGAGCTCAAAGACACCGCCCAGCTCAACACCAGAGATACAGCTGAGATAGCGAACGGCCCGCTTTCATATTGAAGTTGCGCCAGGAACTGCAGACACCGCGACACTCCCGCACCCAAAATGAACGTGGCGAACTTTTGCACATTGTTCAAGTCCTCGCGGCGTAGCGCCATATCCACCGCCAGCGGCACTCCCGGGACGGGATTCCGCCACGAGATGCGGTACTGGATATATACCGCCATAGTCAGGAAGATGATGCCTTCAATCAGGTAATACCCTGCCGCGGCTAGAATTTCTTCGCTCGAAATGGAGGCATTCGGCCTTTCAAACGCGATTCCGCCCACCACCATCATGATTTCGGTCGCTATCCAGATGAGGATATACACCAGCCACGCCCGCAACCGGAAGCGCGGGCTGATGACCCAGTTGCGATTCGGCAACCAGTTCAGGGGCCGGGGAAACCACACGTGAACCATCAACAGGTAAGGCAATTGGAAAGCGACCCCCACCAACAGCACCAGCATGGTATTCATCGAGTTAAACGCGTTTTGCGTCAACAACCCGGAGTTGTACAAGCTGATGAGGGCAGCCGGGCTGAGCATTACGGTAATCAGGGCGAAAGACAGGGCGACACGTAAAGTCCACTCCATCTGGAGGATAGCTCGGCGGTGGTGCATCGGCATGGTTCGGGGAACCTGGGGCCGAAATGGAACCATGATGATAAAAATTGCCAGCATGATTGGCAATGGCCCGAACTTGGTAAAAATCTGGAATGCCCAGGCCACCCCATTGGAGGGGAAGGTCAGCCATTCATCAAACACTGCGACGCCTTCCCGCTGGTGATTCCAAATGCTGCCCACCGGGCAGATTGCTGAGAGTTTGCCGGCAACAGGCTTTCGGCCGTTTCCGAGGCAGCTTCTCCAGGATTAGCTAGAGGCACCCAGCAAAACTCCTCGCCATCCCGGAAAGTAACTATCATCAGATTTTACCCGTTTAATTCCCAGGATTGGAACTCTTGAGCCACAAATCGATTTGCTCCAGCAGTTTTGTCTTGGTTGGCGCGCTGGCCAACGAGGCCCGGACAGAGCCTGCAGCCAGTTCGGCCAGCTCCTGGTCGGTGAACCCGGCGACCTGACGGGCAAATTCATACTGGTCCAACAGCCGTGACCGGAACAGCAGCGGATCGTCCGCCCCCAGCGCTACCGTGGCGCCGGCCTCGGTCAAGGTGCGCAAGGGAACTTCGGCGAGCGTGGGATACACCCCTAGGGATACGTTCGAGGCCGGGCACACTTCCAGAGCGATACCGTGGTCTACCAATGACCTCAGCAGGTCGGGTTGTTCCGCGGCCCTGACCCCGTGGCCCAGGCGGGCGGGGTGCAGGTGACGCACCACTTGGGCGATATGTTCCGGGCCGCGCAGTTCCCCGCCGTGGGGTAAGCTGGCCAGCCCCGCCCTCGCGGCGATACGAAACGCCGGTTCAAAGTCGGGGGTAGAACCGGAACGTTCATCGTTGGACAGCCCGAATCCGATGACTTCTCCCGGCTGATCCCCGGCATAACGGGAGGCCAAACGCGCCAAAGTTCGGGCATCCATCGGGTTGCGGGTGCGAGATGCCGCCACAATGACCCCGATCTCCACCCCGGTTGCCGCGGCGGAAACTTTCGCTTCGTCCAAGATGATTTCCAGGGCAGGGGTCAGTCCCCCCACCCAGGGGGCATAAGACGTGGGGTCGACTTGTATTTCTAAACGTCGCGAGCCTTCCGCCGCGTCGTCCTCAGCCGCCTCCCGCACAATGCGGCGCATCACCGTTTCACAGCGCACCAGGGCTCGTGCCAGGTCATAGGAACGTTGAAAACGAAACCAGCCCCGCTCGTCAGCCGGGACGTGCAGGGGGTCGCCTTCCCCCATAAAGCGCGGCAGACGCTGCTGAGTTTCCCGGGCCAACTCCAGCAGGGTCTGGGGACGCATCGCCCCGGTAAAATGCAGGTGTAGATGCGCTTTGGGTAAAGCCCGCAAATCCCGCTTCAGTTCACTCACGGTTACTAATCTAGGGGTTTTTCGCGTCGGACAAAACTTTGCCCCCAGCCACTAGGTTTCCGGGGCTAATAACCCGCCATTTCTTCCAGACGCTTAATCCTCTGATCCATCGGGGGGTGGGTCGAAAACAGGTTACGTGTCCGAAACGGGTGGGCAATCATCATGGCAGACACAGTTTGACGCTGCGGAGTGGGCGCCAACGGGGCGCGAGCCACCCCGGTTTCCAGCTTCTTGAGGGCCGAAGCCAGCGCCAGCGGGTCATTAGCCAGGCGCGCACCGTCCTCGTCCGCATCAAACTCGCGAGTCCGGGAAATACTCAACTGAATGAGTGAAGCCGCGATAGGTGCCCCCAAGGCGAGCAACAGACCGGCAATCGCTCCCCCGCCTTCACGGTCACGCCCTGAGAAAAACAAAGCGAACTGGGCTATGGATGTGATAACCCCGGCCAAGCCCGCCGCCACCGAGGACGTGAGAATGTCCCGGTTGTACACGTGCATGAGTTCGTGGCCCAGCACGGCCCGCAGTTCGCGCGGCTCCAGAATGTCCAGAATGCCCTGGGTGACGCACACCGCCGCGTGCTGCGGGTTGCGCCCGGTCGCGAAGGCGTTGGGGGTTTGGGTCGGGGCGAGGTACAAGGCAGGCATGGGCTGGTCTGCCTGCTGGCACAAGCCCTGCACCATCGAGTACAGTTCGGGGGCTTGCTGGGGGGTGAGCGGCTGGGCGTTCATGGCACGCAAAGCGATTTTGTCCGAGTTCCAATAGCCCACCGCGGTTTGAATCAGGGCGATGGCCCCGAACACGATAATCCACGTGCGGTTTCCGGTGCCGCCCGCTAACAGGGCGCCGATTGCCAACAGTACCATCCACAGCACACCCAGCAGCACTGCGGTTTTCAAGCCATTGAAATGTTTCTTCACGCTTTGATTGTAACGATAAGTGAGCTAAATCTCGCCGGGAAGTCTCCACCTACGGTACGAATTTTCCGCGCTATTTATTGTTTTTCGCGCCCTCCGGGGAGGCTCCGGGCGAGACAGCTTCGGTAGCAGGCGGCGGTGTCTGGGGCTGCTGGTCGCTCGGAGGCGGCTGGTTGTTCGGGGGCCGGGCCGTCTTGGTCGCGCGAGGCAGCTGATTGAGGCCCGGATTGGAAAAAGTCTTAATCCGGCTCACGGGGAAATAGCGCAGCACAGTGCGGCCCACGATTTGTTCCTCGTCCACGAAACCGTGGTTGTTGTCGTCCTGATGGTAGCGGGAATCCCCGGAATTATCGCGGTTGTCCCCCATCACCCAGTACTTGCCGGCGGGCACGGTCACATCAAAAGACACCGGTATCGTGTTTGCGCCCTTCTTCACATAGGGTTCCGCCACGACCTTGCCGTTAACCTCAATCTTATTTTGGACATTGCAGCAGGTCACGTGGTCCCCGCTAACTCCAACGACCCGCTTGACCAGGTATCCCCCGGGATATTCAGGTTTCAGCTGCAACACCCGCAGTCCTTTATCGAGGGCTTGTCCGAAGGCGGTAGCGGCAAAACCGGTGGGGTTGTCGTTCTTAAACTCGTCAGGCAGCCAGTTGTGGCGATCCTCGAACACTACGATGTCGCCGCGCTCAATGGGCTGAAAGTTCTTCATTTTCGAAACAAAAATCCGGTCGCCCTTCATCAGGGTGTTTTCCATTGACTCGGAAGGAATCACGAAAAATTGAAAAACAAACGCTTTGGCCAGCGCCATTAAGACAACAGCGACGACCACCCCCACAACCAAGTCCACCCACCACGGCGAGTTCTTAGTTTTCTTGCGGTGAGTGCGCGACAGTGCGGCCTCGGGGGTCGCTGCGGCGCGTTCGGCGGGGTCCCCAGTGTCCCGGGTCAGCTGCGTCTTTTTTCTCACGTCCTCAATCCTACCGTTTGACCCACACCGATTGCGTCTCAGGAATAGAATTTGGTCTAATCCGGGGTCTATGTCAGCCCTCGGTGGGAACAATCTGCAGGAAGGCGGGCAAGATGTTGTTTTTCAAACCTTTCAAGGCCCCGGTAAAGGGTGCCGTGGTGTTGATTACCGGAGCTGGGTCCGGGATTGGCCGGCTGATGGCCGTGGAAGCTGCCCGGCGCGGAGCCAGAGCCGTCATCATTTGGGATTTGAATGCCGAGTCCGGCGCGGAAACGGCCGGTATGGCGGAAGCTGCCGCCACGGCACCGCGTTTCCGTTCCGGGGCGTTCACGGTGGACGTCACCGATGCCGAGGTCGTGCATGAAGCTGCTCGACAGACCTTGAGCGAGTACGGCAGGGTTGACATCCTCATCAACAATGCCGGTATCGTCACCGGTAAACCTGTGTTGGAAACGACCGACCGCGATGTGCAGCGTTCTTTCGAGGTGAACACGATTGCCCACTATCGTACGGTTCGCGAGTTTTTGCCGGGCATGATTGCGCGTGACCGCGGTTCAGTCGTGACTATCGCCTCAGCAGCTGGGTTGGTCGGGGTGCCGCGCCTGAGTGACTACAACGGTTCCAAGTTCGGGGCGGTCGGTTTTGCCCAATCCCTGCGTGAGGAACTGCGCCATATGGGTTCGCACGTCCATACCTTGCTGTACTGCCCGTATTACATTTCGACCGGGATGTTCGCCGGGGTGAAAACAAAGTTTTCCCTGGTTTTGCCAATCCTTACTCCGGAAAAAGTCGCGACTCAGGTTTTGGACGCAATCGACAAAGGTACCCAGTTTAAGGTCCACCCCCCGATTGTGCGCCTGGTACAGATTTTGCAGGCCTTCCCGGTACCTTTCATGGACGCGATGGTGGAATTCTTCGGCGTCGCCGACACAATGAATGAGTTCAAAGGGCGCGCCGGCGACGCTACGAAGTAGCGTCAAATCGGCGCGGCAACAGCGCGAAGCCGTTAAGAAACGGTGCTGGTGCACCGTTTCAGGCGAAGCACCACAAAAATAAAACGCCGACGCTACGAAGTAGCGTCAAAACGGCGCGGCTGCATACCCCCAAAATAAAAAGGGCTTCGCCGCACTGATGTGCGGCGAAGCCCCTGCTCTAAGCCTTACTTTCCGGATTTTTTGGATTTACCGCTGGAATCAGCAGCGATCTCTTCCGCACAGGCTTTCACGGCATCGTCGACGGTGCGACGGTGTCCCGGCGTCAGGTCTTTCAATCGGCCCTCAACCACCGTAATCACGGTGCCGGAAGGCAAATCTTCATAGACCTTATCGGCCGCGCAGGCAGCCAAAGCTACAGACATAATGTCCGCTACAGCGGCCTCTTGCTGCTTATCTTTAGCCTCCCCATCGGCACCGTTCTTGGCGGCGGCGAGCTGGTCAGCCAGAGCCGTAGAAAACTCATCCTTGCTGGGTTTCGTCCCGTCCTTGGCTTCGTTTCCGCAGGCAGTCAAGCTAAATACCAGGGCTCCTGCCAGGCACAGTCCGGCAATTTTACGAATCATAATGATGTCCTCCTCAGTTTCAGGTCTACTTTAGGCGGTTAATTTGCAAGTGTGCAAAATCCGAGAGAGCGGCCTTAACTTTTCCTTCGGGAATGTGGTCCAGGTGTCCCAGGGCGCGTTCGACCCACTGCTCGGCCAGCCGCTTTGTTTCCGCCGTCACCGGGTGCGCCGCCAATTGGGCGGTGACTTGGGCTAAAACCGCATCGTCTTGCAGGGAGGCAGTATCGCCAATCGCTTTCAACAAGGCGCGGTCGGCCTCGGTGTCCCGGCCCTCCTGCACGGTCTTTTCCAGCAGCAGGACGGGTAGCGTTTTCGTGCCGTCGCGCAGGTCGGCTCCGGGGGTTTTCCCGCTTTGAGCCTCGGTAGCCTGCAGATCCAACACATCATCGGCAATCTGGAACGCCACGCCCAAATCCTCGCCGAACTGGGTCACGGCCGCGACCGTGGCCGCCTCGCAGCCGGAGAGTTCCGCCCCGTACAGTGCCGCACAGCCAATCAACGCGCCGGTTTTGTCCCGCAGCACGTCAATATAGAACTCGATGGGGTCGTCATCATCGCCGGGACCGAAAATGTCATGCATTTGCCCCAAGCACAACCGCTCGAACGTTTGGGAATGCTGCGCCACGATGCTAGGTCCGAGTTCGGACACCAGCAGGGAGGCTCGGGCAAAAATCAAATCCCCCGCCATCACCGCCAGAGTGTTAGTCCACTGCACGTGCGCCGCGCGCACCCCGCGACGCACGGTCGCTTCGTCCATCAAATCATCGTGGTACAGCGAAGCCAGGTGAGTCAGCTCCACTGCCACCGCGGCTTGCTTAACCTGGGTGGACACGGGTTGATCCGGAGCTCCCAGCTGGGAAATGAGTAGGGTCAGCAGGGGACGCATCCGTTTTCCACCAGCGGATCGCAGGTGGGAAACCAGCTCAGAGGTGTTATCCCGCTGCGTCTGGGTTTCCCGCACCAGCATCTGTTCGACGTCATCTAAGGCTTCCTGGAGTTTCGTTTCCAGTGAGCCCTGTGTCTCTAAGACAGAATCGGTCGAGACCGGGTATTGCGTAGCGGTCAGTTTTTTTCTCACGGGTTCAAGACTATGCGCCCAGAGTAAACAACGCCAAAAGCGGCTGGCTGGCGACACCCAATGCGATGGTCGCCAGCGCGCACAGCACGATGACGCACTTGGTCAAGCCGTCGCCAGCCGAGATGGTGGCGGTGTCTGAACCGGGTTCGGTAAAGAACATTCGCATGATGACCCGGAAGTAAAAGAACGCGGTAACGACCGAGGCCAGCAATCCAATCAGGACCAGGATGCCGTTGGCGGAATCCGCCGCCAAGCCCGCTTCGAACACGACGAACTTTCCAATGAATCCACCGGTCAGAGGGATACCCGCGAAGCTCAGCAGGAAGATAGCCATTGCGGCGGCCATGGCCGGATGCTTACGCCCCAAACCGTCCCAAGAGCTCAGCGCCGAAGCCTCGCCGCGCACCGTGCCTTCTGCATCCTCGTCACGCACAATCGAGACGACAGCAAAAGCGCCGATGGTGGCGACGCCGTAAGCCAAGACGTAAAAGACTATGGAAGTGAAAGCGCTACCCGTAGTCCCGAACAGGGCAATCATGATGAAGCCCACGTGGGCAATCGAGGAGTATGCCAACATCCGCTTCACGTCAGTTTGGACGATGCCCAGGAAGGTGCCCACCACGATGGTCGCGATGATGACCATCCACATGAGGACCACGAAGTCCCAGCTCAACTGCGTGTAGAGGAAACTGTACAGGTGCAGCAGAGCACCGAAAGCAGCGACTTTCACCCCAGCCGCCATGAAGCCGGAAATCGGCGAGGGCGCGCCTTGGTAAACGTCGGGAGCCCAGGCGTGGAACGGCACGGCGGAAACCTTAAAGAACAAGCCCACCAGCAGCATCGCCCCGCCGGTCAGGAGCATCCAGTCCAAGCCCGAGTTCAAGGCCACCGCGTTGGACATCTCGACCATGCTCAAAGTCCCGGTGTAGCCGTAGAGCATGGTGATACCCATCAGGAAGAATGCCGAGGCAAAAGCGCCGAGGATAAAGTACTTCAGACCGGCTTCTTGGCTCAGCAGGCGACGACGCCGACCCATCGCGCTCATGATGTAGAGCGGCAAGCTCATCAACTCCAGGGCCACGAACAGGGTCAACAGGTTCCCTGAGCTGATGAAAGCCATCATGCCGCCCAGCGAGTAGAGGAACAAGGCGTACATTTCCGTGCGCTGGTAGCGAATCTTAATCGCGTAGTTTTCTTGGGAAGAGCCGGGGGTGTCGGCCGCCTGGGGAGCAAACGAGCCGTCGTTCGGGGTGGAGCGGTCAATGACGACAATGGCCGCCAACAGCCCTACGACCAGCAAAACCAGCTGGAATCCCAGCGAGAGCTGATCCTCAAACAGGGTTCCCGCCGCGATTTGCCGCGCCCCCTGCTGACCGACCACGGAGAAACGCCAAGCCACCAGGATAATCGCTGTAATGATGCTGGCGATAGTGAGGAAGGCGTTGACGCCTTTACGGAAGCCGGGCCAGGGGAAGGCCTCAATCAGGGTCGCTAACACGGCGGCGCCCAGCAGGACTAGCAGGGGACTTAGCGCATCCCACTCCACCACGGGGCTAACCTCCAAGGTTTTCACAATCACCGGAAGAATCGCGTTCATTGGGCGCCTCCTTCGCTCGTGGCTAAGACAGCTGAGGCAGACACCAACCCGCTATTAGACACTGCTTGATACATGAGGGCAGCATCAGGCTTGATCAGGTCCAAGGTCGGTCCGGGCAGAACGCCCAAACCAAACATCGCCAAAACCAAGGGAACCATGATGAACTTTTCCCGCCAGTTCAAATCGTCAGCTTCGCGAACCTCGCCGTCAATCGGCCCAGTAAACACATTCAGGTAAGGCACCAGTAGGTAAACCGAAGCCAGCACTACTCCGAGGATAGACACAATCGCCGCCGCGATGTTCATCTTAAACGTGCCGACCAGAATCAAGTATTCGGGCAGGAAACCGGACAGGCCAGGCAGGGCGATAGCCGCCAAGCCCGACACCAGGAACAGGCCTGCCAAAGTCGGGGTGACCCGCTGGAAACCGCGGTAGGCCGCGATTTCTTGGGTGCCGCCTCGCGTGGTCAGCCAGCCGCTCAACAGGAACAAACCGGCGATAGACACCCCGTGGGCGACCATGTAGAGCATGGCGCCCTCAATCGCGGTCTGAGAGCCGATGTACAGCGCCAGCACCATGAACCCGAAGTGGCTCACGGATGTGAAAGACACCAAACGCAGCAGGTCCTTTTGCGAAATTGCCGCCAGTGCCCCCCACAGAATCGAGATGATTGCCAACACCACGATAACGGGCGCAACTTTGGCGGACGCCTCCGGGAACAGCTGCCAGCAGAACATAATCATGCCCCAGGTACCGACCTTGTCCAGTACCCCCACCAGCAGCACGGAGGTACCGCCGCGGGCAACCGCCGCGGTGGAAGGCAGCCAGGTGTGTACCGGCACCATCGGAGCCTTGATTGCGAAAGCAATGAGGAAAGTCGTCATCATCCACATGCCGGCTGCCCCGGGGTGGAAGTTCCCGGAGGTCAGGTAATCCATGTGGAAAGCCCGGTCGCCACCGCCGGAATACACGTAGACGCCGATGACGCCAAACAGCATGACCAAGCCGCCCGCCAGGGAATACAGTACGAACTTGATAGCGGCGTGGCGGCGCACTTGTGCATCCCCGTTACCGTAACGGCCCACCAGGAAGTACAGCGGAATCAGCATCCCCTCAAAGGCGATATAGAACAGCAGCAGGTCACGGGCGACGAACAGCAGCACCATGAAGGATTCCAAAGCTAAGATGAGGGCGGCGTAGCCGGCTGCCGCTTTCGGGTCGGTGTCGTCCCGCCAGGAAGCCAGAATGACCAGGGGGGTCAGGGCGGTGGCGAGGATAATCATCACCATGCCCAGCCCGTTGACGCCCAGCGCCCAAGACAGGCCAATCGCGGGCATCCACGAGTAGGATTCGCCCAGTTGGAAAGCTCCCGGCGTCTCCGGGGCGAAGTCATAGCTGGTAAACAGGGCCACCAGCACACCTGCCAGGACCGCACTAGACACGGCGAGGGAAACTTCCCGGCCGATGGAACGCAGCCAGGGGATGAGCCAGATTGCCAGGGCAAACCCCATCGGGATACCCACCAGCAAGGACAACCACGGGAAACCAGCCGTTGTCGGAATAGTTGTTTGAGTCAAAACCATGTTCATCCTTCGTTTACCTCACAGCCTTGTCGCCAATACCAGGACAAGAGCCAAAACTGTGCCGAACAGGGTCCAGCCAGCGTAGCGGCGCGGGGAACCGGAGTGAGCCAGCGCCCCGACTTTACCGAGCCAGAGTGAGAGCCGACCGGTGCCTTCCACGATGCCGTCGATGACCACCCGGTCTGCCACCGCCACCCCGGAGGACAGCGCCAGCGTGGGGATAATCGCAACCTTTTCGTTGACAACGTCTTGGTAGAGGTCCTCGCGGGCCGCCATGATAAAGGCGTTGGCTTCGGGCACGGCCTTTTCGACCGGACGTTTCATGAACAGCACCCACGCGGTGAGCACCCCGATGATGACCACCGCCAGGGTCAACCCAATCAGCAGGGCTTCGGGCATGACCGGCTCGCCATGCTCGACCATCTGGCCGCGGGTGCCGATATTCACGATGGGGTTCAGCCACGTCACGAACAGGTTGCCTACCGAGAGCAGGCCGCCGAGTGCAATGGAGAACACGGACAGCACCAGGAGCGGAATGGTCATCCACGGACCGGCCTCGTGCGGGTGTACCGGGGCGCCTTCTGCCTCGGTAGTCCAGCGAGCCTCCCCGTGGAAGATCAGGAAGAACAGGCGGGACATATAGAAAGCGGTGATACCGGCGCCGAACAGGGCAACGAGACCAAATACCCAGGGGTACCAGGTTCCGAAGTTCGGGTTGGGCAGGAAAGCCACCTCGATGATTTTGTCCTTGGAAAAGAATCCGGAGAACGGCGGGATTCCCAGGATAGCCAGCCAGCCGATAAAGAACGCGAACCAGGTAATCTTCATGACCTTGAACAGCCCGCCGAAACGGCGAATGTTGACCTGTTCGCTCATCGCGTGCATGACCGCACCGGCAGACAGGAACAGCTGAGCCTTGAAGAAGCCGTGGGTAATGAGGTGGAAGATGGCGAAAGCCCAGCCGACCGGGCCCAGGCCCGCCCCCAGCATCATGTAACCGATTTGGCTCATGGTAGAGGCCGCCAGGACCTTCTTCATGTCGTCTTTCGCACAGCCGACGATGGCCCCAAACAGCAGAGTGATAGCCCCAACAATGGCCACGACCAGGGACGCGACCGGGGTTTGCGTATAGATAGCGCCGGAACGAACCATCAGGTACACGCCCGCGGTCACCATCGTGGCGGCGTGAATCAGCGCGGACACCGGGGTCGGACCGGCCATAGCGTCACCGAGCCAGGCTTGGAGGGGGAACTGGGCGGATTTACCACAGGCCGCCAGCAACAGGAACAGGCCAATCGCCGTAGCCCAACTCGGCCGCAGCGTAACGCCCAACACATCGGCGAAATCCACGGAGCCGACCACGGCGAACATTGACATCATCGCCAGCAGCAGCCCCAGGTCACCCACGCGGTTCATGATGAAAGCCTTGTTCGCGGCCAGGGCATTGTTGTGTACCTGGTTCCAGAAGCCAATCAGCAGGTAGGATGCCAAACCGACGCCTTCCCAACCGACGAACGTCACCAGGTAGGAACTGCCCAGCACCAAGGTCAGCATGGAGGCCACAAAGAAGTTCAGGTAGGCAAAGAAACGGCGCCGGTCGGGGTCAGCCGCCATGTATCCCACCGAATAGATGTGAATGAGACCGCCGACGAACGTCACCAGCATCACAAACGAGATGGATAGCGGGTCCAGCAGCAGACCGAAGTTCACGTTCACTTCCGAGCCGGGCAGCCAGTTCCACACCGTCAGGGTTTGCGCCCGATTCTCGGGGGAGCGTCCCAGCATCTCTACCAGAATGGCCACGCCAACCACGAAGGAGGCCCACGGCGCCAGCATTCCCAGGTAGTGTCCCCAGGAATCCACGCGGCGCCCTGCAATGAGCAGGAACATGGAACTGACGAAAGGAATGGCAATCATCAGCCAGGCGTATTGAGCCATGCCGGTGGCGGCTCCGAATTCCAGAATCGCGCCGCTAGCCAGCCCGTTGACAAGATTGAAAGTTTGCAACATATTTTCCTTTCCCCCTTAGCCGTTCAACAGGTTGAAGTCGTCGAGGGAGGTGGTGCGCCGGGAGCGGAACAGCGACACAATCAGGGCCAAGCCGACCACGACTTCCGCCGCCGCCACGGTCATCACAAAGAACGCCAGGACCTGGCCGGTCATATTGGCGTTGGCTTCTCCCAGAGCCACCAGCGCGATATTGCACGAGTTCAGCATGATTTCCACACCCATCAAGGCAATGACTGCGGAACGGTGGAGCAGCACGGTCAGGGCGCCCACGGCAAAGAGGCCCAGGGCCACGAATACCAGGAACATCACGTTCATGCGTTCTCTCCTTCTTTCGTGGCTGCACCCGGTTCGGTGTGGCCCTCAATAGTGTTGTCCAGCGGTTCTGCCTGATTTGGCAGAGTTTCAGGGGCGCCGGTTCCGGGCATTCCCGCCGCGCCGGAACGCGCGACCAGCGCGGAGGATTTCGCACCATGCAAGCTCACGTCACCACTGGCTTCGGCCGCCAACGCGCGAGCCGCCCACGGTGAGGCTTCCCCAAGCGAGCGTTCTTCGCCGCGAACTCGCACCACGCGCGGTACCGATTCCGGCACCGGACGCAGGGTTTCGCCGCTGATAGCCGGTACATCCAAAGCATTGGTTTCGGCGTAAACACCCGGCGGCACAGTCTGACCGAGGACGTGACCGGACTCCCGGTACGCTTTCATGCGTTGCTTCACCAGGAAAGACTGGGTCACGCGCGGCAACAGCGCCTCGGAGTGGGTCAGGCTCATCGCCCCGACCGCCGCCACAATCAGCAGGGTCGCGACCATTTCCAGCGGAGCGTAGTAAGTGTTGATGACTTCGGAGGCCAGCCGGACCGGATTCGGATCCCCGCTGGGCTGCGCCGGAGCCCCGTTCACCGTGGTGTTTGCGGCTGCCACTATCGCCATAATCCCGAAAGCGACAACCAGCAGCACCGCCACCGCCACGGTCACGACTTTGGAGTCTCGCGGCGAGTCCACGGCTTGTACCCCCACCAACATGATGACGAACAGGAACATCATCATGATGGCGCCGGTGTAAACCACAATCTGAACCGCGCCCAGGAACTCGGCTCCGACCGAAAAGTAGATGCCGGCCACGCACACCATCATGGCGACCATGTAGACCGCGGCGTGAACAGCTCGATTCGACAGCGCGACACCCAAAGCCGCAATCAACGCCAGAGCGGAACACGCCGCTACGAAGATTGTCTGACCGGTGCCCATCTCGGGTAAGGCGGCGGCCGCTTGCAGCAAGTGGCTCATGCTTTCACCTCCTGTGCCGGTTTTCCGGCGCTGGCCAAGGAGGCATCGTGCGGACGGCGACTCGCGACCCAGTCAATCTGGTCGGGGGTCGCGCCGGTGACGCTTCCGTTGTAGTAATCCATGTCAGAAGTGCCTGACGCCATCGGGTGCGGCGTGTCTAGCATCCCGGCATTCAAAGGAACCAACAGGCGGTCCTTTTCAAAAATCAAATCCTCGCGGTTGTCATCCCAAATCTCGTAATCGTTAGACATCGTGAGGGCCCGCGTCGGGCAGGCTTCGATGCACATCCCGCAAAAGATGCAGCGCAGGTAGTTGATTTGATAGACCCGCCCGTAACGTTCGCCCGCACTGTACTGTTCCTCCGGGGTGTTCGAGGCGGCCTCTACATAGATAGCGTCGGCCGGGCAAGCCCAGGCGCACAGTTCGCAGCCCACACACTTTTCCAAGCCGTCCGGGTAGCGGTTCAGCTGGTGACGTCCGTGGTAGCGCGGCTGAGTCGGTACCTTTTCGAACGGATACTGTTCAGTCACGTAGGGGCGGAAGAAGTTGCGGAACGTGACTCCGAAACCGGCGACCGCTTTCAGCGACTCCGCGATGGGGCCTTTTTTCTTCCGTTGCCACAGCTGGGGATCCACGTCCGCGGCGGGGGCAGGACCAGTTGACGCGGCGGCGTGGTCCGGTTCGTCAGGGGAGGCGACCAAGTTGTTGTCAGAAGTTTGCTCGCTCACTTTTCTTCCTTTCCGCCCGTGATGGCCGTTTCAGCCGGGATGTTGGGAGTGACTTTCAAGAGTCCGGAACGCGGACTGGGAGGCAGCTCTTGTCCCGGGAGGGGCGGGACCGGGAATCCGTCCGCCATCGGGTCGAAGGGTTTGTCCGCAACCGGTTTCGCTTTCTTGACGGGAATCAACATCACGATGACCAGTAGCACCACGCAGACCCCCGCTACCGCAATCATGATTTGTTGCGAGTTGAAGCCAAAGAACACGGGCAGCGCCTTAATCCAAGCCACCGCCATCATCCACACGAAACCGACGGGAATCAGGACCTTCCAGCCCAGGTTCATGAACTGGTCGTAGCGGAAGCGCACCTGAGTGCCGCGAACCCACACAAAAATCCAGAACAGGAACCACACCTTGAGGGTGAACCACAGAATCCCCCACCACGGCGACCCGGTGACGGGGTTCATGAAGTCCCACTGCCACGGCGCTTTGTAGCCGCCCAGGAACATGGTCACCGCCACGGCGGAAACATTAAAGATGTTGATGTATTCGGCCAGGTAGTACCAGGCGAAGTTCATTCCCGAGTATTCGGTTTGATGTCCGGCCACCAGCTCGCTTTCGCATTCCGTCAAGTCGAAGGGCAGACGGTTCGTTTCCCCGAAAGAAGCGATGAGAAAGACGATGAAGGCGGGCAACAGTCCCAGCAGCCAGCTCGGATCCTTTTGCGCCTCCACGATTTCGGAGGTGGACATGGAACCAGCCATGATGAACACGCTGACCAAGGCGGTGCCCATCGCCAGCTCATAGGAGATAACTTGAGCCGTGGAACGCACGGAACCTAGCAGCGGGAACGGAGAGTTCGCCGACCAGCCACCCAGAACAATCCCGTAAATCCCGATGGAGGAAATCGCCAGCACGATTAGCGTGGCGACCCCGGAGTCAAACAACTGCAGCGGGGTAGAGATTCCACCAATCGTCACGTTGGGCCCGAAGGGAATCAGCGCGAAGATGGCGAAAGCCGTGAATGCCACCAGAATCGGGGAAACCAGGTAAATCAGAGTGTCGGCACCCTTGAGACGGAAGTTTTCTTTGAACACCATCTTGCCGGCGTCCGCAACCGCTTGGAGCAAACCAAGCGGGCCGCGCACGTTCGGACCGGGACGGGTTTGAATACGGCCCAAGCCGCGGCGCTCCACCCACAGTGCCAACAGCACGTAGAGAATCAG
This sequence comes from uncultured Mobiluncus sp., assembly GCF_947087965.1. GTDB lineage: Bacteria > Actinomycetota > Actinomycetes > Actinomycetales > Actinomycetaceae > Mobiluncus. The sequence goes on along the minus strand of NZ_CAMUES010000007.1, from coordinate 2,579 downwards.
CGTCACGATGATAATCAGGGCTTTGATGAGGGAAATCCACCAGGTTTCCTGGCTGAAGTCAGCCCCTTTCGGAGCCGCTGCCACGGCGGGCCACAGGTCAGCTCCCATAACGGTCAGGATAGGAATCAATGTGTACATGATGGTTACGCCTCCGCTGCTTTCAAGCTAACAAGCTGGCCGTAAGCCGAACCCAAGGTTTCGTGAACCAGGGATCCGGGGGAACATTCCGGCATCCACACGACCCGCTCCGGCAGGTCAGTGAGTACCACCGGCAGAGTCAAGGCGCCTTTCGGTCCCGTAATCTTGGCAAAGTCGGTAATACCGTTTTCCCGGGCGGTTTTCGCGCTCATGCGCGCCACCGGAACTTTGGCAGTCCCCGCCAAGTACGGTTCGCCGTCTTGGCAGCGCCCCGCGTCCAGCAGCGGCTTCCAGGTGATAACCAGAGCCTGACCCGCCTCGGGGGGAACAATGGGAGGATCCTGCCGGAAAGGCGCCCCCAAACGGATACCTTGCCAGGGCCCCAGCTCCTCGTATTCGTGCCAAATCGCGGCCAGAGAATCCAGCCCCAGGTCGTAGCCCGCGGCCCGACCCAACAGGTTCATGACCTTCCAGTCCGGCAGCGCGTGTGAGGCCAAAGCCTGACCGAAGGGGCGCAGCCGGCCTTCCCAGTTGATGAAAGTACCGCTCTTTTCGTGCGGCGGAGCCACTGGCAGGACGACATCGGCGTACTGGGTAATCTCGGTCTTGCGCACCTCCAGCTGAATGACGTGCTTCACGCCTTTGAGGACTTCCCGCGTGCCGTCCGGGTCCTCCAGGTCGCGCAGGTCCACCCCGCCCATCACCATAGTGGTGCCGGGCAGGAACTGTTCCCAAGCCTCGGGGGTCAACATACACCGGAAACACAGCGGCAGATTCTCATGCAGCGGCTCCTTTAGGCCCCAAGCCGCATCGATGTCGGCGCGTGCCGCCGGGTCGGTTACCAGGCGACCGCGCGGCAGCAGACCGGGGAAACAGCCCGCCTCAATAGCGGCACGCGAACCGGCACGCCGCGGTATCCACGCCCAAGCGGCGTTTGTGGCATCGGCCAGACGCGCAGCATATTCCAGCTCGTCAACGACCAAGCTGGCACGCTCCCCCATCAGCACCAGTGAGCCGGGCTGGCTCAGGGATTCTTTCACCCAGGCAAACTCGCCTTTACCATCGATGATGTCTTGTAGGATTTGGAGTTGCTCCCCCGGCTGGTTTTGCACCAGGGTGGCACCGAGTTTGCGCGCACCATCGCTGAGGAATGAGGCGAGGGTGGCGACCTTCGTGCCGTGGTTTTGCGTAGCTTTGCGCAGCCGCAGGAACAGGGTGGCGCATTCGTCCTCCGGTTCCAGGTCGACCAGGAACACAAACGGCGCTTTTTCAATGTCTTGGTAGGTCACTGTTACCGGACGCCCCGCGACCCGCATTTTGATGAAGTTCACTTCGTCCATGCGGAAGTCTCGCGAGCGCGCATCCACAATGTTCGACTTGCCTACCACGTGAGCAAACTTGCCCCAAGCGTAGTAGTCCTCGAGGGTCAGGTGTTCGCCGGGGAAGAACGTGACCTCCGAGTTTTCCGCAGATTCTTTAACATAGGCGGCGGCCCGGGAAAGGGCGGTACCCCAGTCGGTTTCCTCCAACTCGCCCGCGTCGTTACGCACCATCGGGCGGGTCAAACGGTCCGTGGAGGACTGCCACGCGAAAGCGTAACGGTCCTTGTCAGAAATCCATTCCTCGTTGACCTCGGGATTGTCCCCCGCCAGCTGGCGCAACACGACCCCACGGCGCGCATCGACGCGGATTTCCGCCCCACTGGCGTCCTGGTCGGTAATCGAGGGGGTCGAGATGAGGTCGTGGGGACGCGCCCGGAAACGGTAGGAGGCGTTCGTAAGCGCGCCGACCGGACAAATCTGCGTGACGTTACCGGAGAAGTACGAGGCGAAACGTCGACCGGACACGTCGCGGTGCGCCACGTCCGGGTTACCCGAATGCATCGAACCGATAATGCCGGGCTCCCCACTCGGGCCGGTCATCGATTCACAAGCCGTGACGGTAGCGCCGTCCGGGTTCGCCTCTTCGTCATAAATCCCCAACACCTGCGTGTCGAAAGAACCAATGTTTTCACCCATAAAGAAGTGGTGATCGCATGGAGAGGAACCGCCGCCCCGCCCTTGTAGGTCGATGAAGGCGTCACCGGCGATTTCTTTACCGAAACGCACGCAGCGCTGGCACAGCACGCAACGGTCCCGGTCCAGCAGAATCTCGGAAGTCAGGCGCACCGGCTTGGGCCAGACACGCTTTTTATCGGTGAAGCGCGAGGTCGGGTTGCCCTCCATGAACGTCTGGTTTTGCAGGGGGCATTCGCCGCCCTTGTCGCAAACCGGGCAGTCCAGCGGGTGATTGACCAGCAGGAACTCGAGGATACCGTTTTGGGCTTTGGCCGCGACCTCGGAGGTGAACTGGGTGTAGATCTCCATCCGATCCGAACAGGTGGTCGAGCAGGCCGGCATCGGTTTGGGCATCTTGGCGACTTCACCCTGCCGGTTGGGCAT
>NZ_CAMUES010000006.1 GCF_947087965.1 uncultured Mobiluncus sp. | reverse complement strand
CCCGTATAAGAAGCGGAACAAAACCTGGGACACTTCAAAACAGACACACAATTTGTCCTTTAACCCGAGAGTGAGCCGTCGCGAAAACGGTGAAGGCGGCATAAAAGCAATGCCCAGTGGGCATTGCGCCACCGAAACACCAAACAGAAAAACGGCAGCGACGCAGTCGCATGAGCCGCTGAGTAAAACAGTGCTGATACCAAATTTTTACACCTAAACCCCAGTTAAACCTGTACTTTCAAATTTGGCGAGGTTAGGCTAACCTAATTAATGATTTTTTGTTAAACATTGTCTGAGAGGGCTTTGGTAAGAGCTATGACTGAAATTATTGAGCAAACAACGCCAACTGTACACACTTCATCCAGAACAGGATTGGCAAACTCCGTACTCGGAACACGGAATTTGATGACCGTAGCTGCATTGGCAGTGGTTGGGCTAATTATTTTGCTTCCACTGAACTACATTGCACCACTGCTTGCTACTTCCCCGCGGGGCGTTTTGATTGGCTGTTCCATCATGGGGTTTTGGGTTATCCCCTATCTGTTACCTTCGACGATTGTTCGCCGTCCTGGTGCCACCATGCTAGCCTCCCTCATTATCGGCGTAATTTGTATCTTCGTCACGCCTACCGGTCCCATGGCTATAATCGGAAATCTGATAGGGGGACTGTACATCGAAGTTCCACTCGCAGTAATGCTTTACCGCCAGTGGAAGACTTGGGCATTCATGATTTCTGCAGGGGTTTTTGGTCTGTTGAATGGACTCCTCTACTTGACTTTTCTCAAGGAAACTGTAGGGATACCGTTTGGCACGGCATATGTGGTTACTTCTGTCGTTTCAGCCCTGCTGGGCGGGCTGGTAACTGTAGGCATTACTCGCCTGTTGAACAAGGCAGGCGTGGGCGTGGCTAACCGTGCTTAATCAGACATGCAATCAGGTTAAAGAGAGCCTGAATGTTCGGGGGCTTAGTGTTCACTATTACGGTCAAGAAAAGTGGGTTCTGTCTGATGTCGATTTGAGCTATCTGGAGGGACAAGTTTGTGCTGTCATTGGCCCCTCGGGCTGCGGTAAAACCACTTTGGTCAGGACCATCTGTGGATTAATACCGCATTGCTTACCGAGTGAGTATTCAGGCTGTGTCGAGTTGTATGGGACACAAATCGCCGATGCCAGCGTAGAGTTTATCGCCCGACAGGTTGCCTATGTGGGGCAGAACCCCGATGCTGCCGTAATCACGCGTAGCGTGCATGATGACATCGCGTTTGCACTACAAAATCTCTGTCTGGATCCAGATACGATTGAATCGCGGGTGGCACAGGCTGCTGCGCAGGTCGGCTTGAGCGAAAAGCTACATGATAGTCCTTGGACCTTGTCTGGTGGACAACGTCAGCGTCTGGCAATAGCTGTGGTGCTGGCAATGCGCCCGAAGTTGTTGGTTCTAGATGAACCCACATCTACGATTGACAGCCTTGGACGTAGAGACTTTTATGACCTAATTGAACAGCTGGTTCACCAGGGCATCGGTGTCATCGTGATTGACCATGATTTAGATCCGTTGCTGCCAATCTGTGACTCCGTGCTTGCGTTGAACGAAAAAGGTAAAATCATCGCGGCGGGGACACCTCGAGAAGTGTTCTTAAACCACACTCAGGAATTAGCTCGTTGCGGAATCTGGTTGCCGCGAGCAATTCGTTCGGGACACAAGGAAGCACTGACTTGCCCCGAAGCCGGCATTGAATTACCTAATCTAAACGAGTTTTGTGGCAATCAAGTTAAGTACTGGATGAGGGACAACACGGAATGGCACGAGACCGGACAGCCGGTATCCGCGCGACCGGAGGCACTGCTGAAGCTAAATGACTTTTCGATACCGCGCCGCTGTCCAAGTATCAGCGCAGAGTTTGCTGCTGGCGATTTCGTCGCATTAATCGGACAAAATGGTGCCGGAAAATCATCAATGCTATCTGCCCTTGCCGGTCTGCTGCGTTTCGAGGGCGACGCTTCGGTTGCAGGCATCCCCCTAAAAAAGGGCAGTCACCAGGTGGGTTATGTGTTCCAGAATCCTGAACACCAGATGGTAGCAGCCACCGTGCGCAAAGAACTGAGCGTCGGAAAGGTAACGGATTCCCAAATCGACGACCTTTTGAATCGTTTCCATCTGCAAGCAGTCAGCGAGCAACATCCACTAACGCTTTCTGGCGGTCAGCAACGCCGGCTTTCCGTCGCCACGATGGTGGCGGAGCAACGCAAAGTAATCGTTCTCGATGAGCCGACTTACGGACAAGACTGGGCAAACACTTGCGAGTTGATGGAGTTCATCCAACAACTGTGCTCTGCAGGGCACCTAGTCATTATGGCTACGCATGATCTGGAGCTCGCCCAAAAATACTGCTCACACATAATCGCACTGCCGTTTTCCCCGCAGGTGGAGGCTCCGGCTGCCATCCCGCAGCGCAAAACTCGCGGTCTTTTCGACAGCTTCAATCCCCTGACTTTGTTTATCGCACTCGTGCCACTCATGGTGACGATATTCGTCCTCAAAAATCCGGTGGTTAATTTTTCGCTGCTCTCCGTGTCCAGCCTGGCGATGCTGCTGGCAGGAGCAAACCGGACACGTACCCTGGGAAGCATTCTCGGTTCGTGGCTGGTTGCTGTCTTTATGATTTGGATGTTCTCTCACAACGACCTTCTCTCTATGGCGTCAAGGCTAAATGATGTTGGCACGAACTATGCCGCCGGCAGCGGAATTGGAGCCCTGGTAGCTTTAGTTCTGCTTTCGGGCATCTATAGCGACCCGACAAAGATGCTGGTGTGCTTAAACCAGACTTTTAAAGTGCCCTACCGAATCACTTCCGCCGGTATCGCGGCGGTGAGTTTTATTATTCGCTTCCAGAACGACTTCAAAGTATTGCGAACCGCAAAAGCTCTGCGTGGAGTCGGGCAGCGCTACGGAATCTTTGCACCAGTAGCACGTTGGGCAGGCTCGCTGGTTCCGTTGGCGATTCTCGCCATTCAACACGGTGAAAGAGTGGCGTTGTCGATGGATTCTCGGGGCTTCGGCGCTTTCCCTAAACGTACCGAGTTGATTTCCGCCCCTTGGCGAGGACGCGACTGGGTGCTGGTAGCCACGTTCTGGATTCTGACCACCATATTATGTCTATTTTTCTGAAAGGCTCTACATGAAAAAAATGTCTGTTGCAGACTTAATTAAACCCGCAAGAACATCGATGATTATCTCCGGTTTACTCACCGCATGTGGGGCAATACTAGGCATAATGCCGTACATCTCGCTGCACCAAATGGCTCTAATCTGGCTACACAGTGTTACTAGGGACGGTCTGACCGGAAACATCTGGTTCTGGGCTGCTGTTGCTGTCATCTCACTTTTTATCGGACAGTCACTCTATGTAGCAGGTCTGGGCGTTACGCACCTCTCCGAGGCGAAACTACGTCACAAGATGCGTCAACAAGTCGTTGATGCTTTAGCCAATTTGCCCCTGGGTCAGGTAAACGCCTACTCGCGCGGGCAAATCAGAAAGATGGTTTGTGACGATACTGCGGCCGTACACACCATGGTGGCGCACCTACCCGGGGATGCCACGAATGCGGTTATGTCTCTGGTCGCGGGGTTCGGCTACCTGCTGTGGGTGGATTGGAGATTGTGCCTGGTGCTGTTTGGTCTCTGGATTGCCGTAATTTCGTTAATTTACGTACTCAATATGCGCGGGTACGGCGACTTAACCGCGCGTTTTGGGGAGGCGCAAACCGGTCTGGCTAATGCCACCGTGGAAATGCTGGAAGGCATCAAAGAGATTAAAAACTTTCAAGCCGTAGACGCCACAAAAACTAAGTTCAATGAGGCCAGAGAAAAATTTTCCAGCATCTCGTACAGCTGGGTTTCACAATCAGGTAAAGCCGTTTCTAGTATCGGTGCGCTGCTTCGTCCCGCAGTGATTTTTGTGACTGTGGCACTGTTGACAGTTGTTTTCGTAAAGAACGGTTGGATGCAGATTGCCGATACTCTGCCATTCTTTTTGATTGCACCGGGTGTTCCCGATGGCTTAGCCACGCTAATCAGTCTGTTACAGCATCTCTACGAAGCGAGACTCGCGGCACAGAGTACTGTCCAATTACTTTCTCTGGAACCAATGAAATTCGGTAGCCAAACTACGGGTGATGCCTCTGACGTGGGCAGAGTGGAGATGCGCGACGTCACTTTCTCGTATGAACCAGACACGCCAGCTGTCAAAGAGGTTTCCTTTACCGCCCAGCCGGGCACGGTTACCGCCCTGGTAGGTCCCTCAGGTGGCGGCAAGTCAACGTTGGCAAAACTGATTGCCCGGTTCTATGAAGCGGACAGCGGGACAGTTTTGGTCAATGGGGTTGACGTGCGCGATGCCAGTAATACTTTGTTGCTCGGTTCCGTGGCAATAATGCTGCAAGAGGTGGCGCTCGCTCATGACAGCGTATTTAATAACATTGCGCTAGCCAAACCTGACGCCAGTCTCTCGGAAGTAGAAGCAGCCGCGAAAGCCGCCTGCATTCACGAGCGCATCATGCAGCTACCAAATGGCTATGACACGATTTTGGGTGACGAGGGTGGGTTCCTCTCCGGTGGTGAAAAACAGCGTGTGGCACTGGCTCGGGCATATCTGCAGGATGCTTCGATTCTGATTCTTGACGAGGCGACAGCCCAAGCTGATCCCCGCTCCGAGCAGCAAATACATGAAGCTCTCGCGAAGTTAACCACGGGTAAAACGGTAATTGTTATTGCGCATCGTCTGGCGACAATCCGCAATGCAGATCAAATCTTGGTAATCGAAGACGGTCGGATTGTTGAGCGTGGTTGCCACGACGAATTAATGGAAAAAGACGGGCGCTATGCCACGATGTGGCGGACTCAGATGGTTAGGTAGGTCAGGATATGTGGAAGTCAATGACTAAAATCGCTGACGGTGCACAGCTTCGCACCATAATTTCGTGGTTCGTAGCCTCAGCAGTGCTGCAGGGGTTGACGCTTTCGGTCACAATCTGGTTCATGCAGAGTTTCTATTCCGGTTCAGACCAGACTGTGTTTTGGCTGATTGTGCTGACAGTTCTGGGTCTGGCAACGTTTATCGTCGACGCGGTTGCCATGTTTTCATCGTATCGAGTTAGTGTCTTTGTAGTTTGCGACACAATGATTTCTCGTCTCGCTGAGCACGTACTGGGACTTCCGCTCGGTTGGTTCAACGCAAAGCGAGAGGCGGCAGTCGCCAATGCGACTTCCCGAGAGGTGAACACGCTGTCACACTTTGCCTCAATCGTGATTCCAACGCTTTGTAACTCATTCATCGTGCCGTTGGTGATGATTATTACCACCGCATTCATTTCTTGGCCTCTGGCATTAATCATGACCGCGGTAATCATCCCGCTCTATCTCATCTGGCGAGGTATGCAAGCTGCTCTCACCAGGGCAAATGAGCTAGAAGATCGTTCTGCGCAACAAGCCGCTGGTCGACTGATTGAATTTGCCCGGCTCCAGACCGTCCTACGAGCGACGGGCAGGTCCAGTTCTTGGGATCCGGTTACTATCGCACTGAAGGCAGATTCGAAAGCAACTCTCGACGGGCTGAGAATCAAAAGCCGACCGGGGCAGGCTTTTACCTTTGTGGTACACACCGCTTTTGCTGCCATAGTGTGCGTGGGAGTGTGCCTGGTGAACCAAGCTGCCCTTACCCCCATCACGTTTTTAGCGATTATGGCGATTACCGCTCGGATGCTATACCCCTTGACGAAAGCTGCTTTGATTGCCTCTGAGCTGAATAACGTAAAGGTAGCCCTCGACTCCGTAACCGAGATAGTAGATGCCAGACCACTTCCCGAGCCGAGCGCAACTCAACAGAAGCTGCCTCAGGGCGAAGACATCGAGTTCAAGGGAGTTTCTTTCCGCTACGTGGATGATTGCCAGGTCTTGAATGACATCAGTCTGGTGGCGGAACAGGGACAGATTACGGCTCTGGTGGGCCCCTCGGGAGCTGGTAAATCAACCATTTTGCGTCTGGTGGGCAGGTTCTGGGATGCCAATTCCGGTTCCGTGAAAATTGGTGGCGCAGACGTGCGAGATATTCCCACCAAAGAACTCATGGAAATGATTTCGTTTGTATTCCAGGATGTATATCTGTTCGATATGACTATTGCGGAAAACCTCAGGATAGCTAAACCCGATGCGAGTGACGCCGAACTTGAATCGGCTGCCAAACGTGCGCAACTGGATAAAGTCATCGAGGCTTTGCCCCATGGTTGGCAGACAAATGTCGGACCAGCTGGTCAAAGCCTTTCCGGTGGGGAGCGTCAGCGAGTGGCGATTGCTCGCGCTTTCTTAAAAGACGCCCCGATTTTGTTGCTAGACGAGATTACTTCTGCATTGGATAGCGAGAATGAATCAGCCATCACGAAAGTAATTAGTGACCTGGCTGTGGGTCGAACTGTAATTGTTGTCGCGCATCGACTTTCGACCATTCGAGATGCTGATAAGGTCGTATTTTTGCAGCCCGACGATGCTTCGGGGGCACATGTCATACAAGCTGGTTCGGTAGCCGAGCTAACTGCTGAGGAAGGTCCATTCCGTGATTTCCTCACAGCTTCGAACGCCGTTTCAAGCTGGCAAATTAGTTCTCGACAGCAGCATTAATGACAAAATCCGAAAAGTCACCATAACTTCAGGCGGATTGTTTCCGGGATTACATTTCCGGGCGGCGGCTGGTCATTCCTAGTATCCTTGATTGGTATGTGCGCTCAAAAGCTGAGAGTACTGAAAGTTATGCCGGAAACGAAGGGGATTCTGCTGGCAGGGATGTTCGATTTACTAGGTGTGGAGTGATAATCATGACAGAAACGAACTCAACGTGTTTGCCGATACTGTGCTTGGGTGAAGCGCTTATTGACGTCATTGAGCGTGCCGGCGAGGTTGAAGAAAAGGTGGGCGGTAGCCCCTTCAATGTGGCGTGCGGTTTAGCCAGCTTGGGACACTCCACCACACTCGCTTCCTGGTGGGGAAATGACGCCCGCGGTCACAGCCTCGAAAAGCATCTGCACTCCGCCGGGGTAGACATTGTCGCGGGCAGCGCTAACGCCGAGAAAACGCCGATTGCTAACGCCCATATTGACTCCGCCGGTCGGGCGACCTACGACTTCGAGCTGGATTGGCAAGTGCCGCCGCTGCCGGACGCAACTCAGCTTAGCCACCTGCATACCGGCAGTTTCGCAGCTACGCTCGCGCCCGGCGCTTCTGCAGTGATGAGCGCGGTCAAATCGATGGCAATCCGGGGAACCGTCAGCTACGACCCGAATATTCGACCTTCACTGATGGGCAGCCCCGAGGAAGTCCGCTCTCAAATCGAGGAAATCATCAGCCTGGCCGATGTGGTGAAAGCCAGCGATGAGGACATTGCCTGGCTCTACGGCGATGACGTACCCCTCGAGTCTGTACTGCACAAATGGAAAGAGATGGGGCCGGGTCTGATTGTTGCTACCCGCGGACCGTGGGGTTCCTATGCACTTTGCGCCAATGACCGGGATATGTTGGTGGTTGATCCGCTCAATATCGAGGTCGCCGACACCGTGGGTGCCGGGGATTCTTTCATGGCGGGGCTGATTTCCGGTTTACTGGACGACGGACTGCTCGGCTCGGCACCAGCCAAACAGCGCCTGCGGCAAGCCCGATTGAGTGACGTACAGGCGGCTTTGCACCGCGCCACCATTACTTCGGGACTCACGGTCAGCAAGGTCGGAGCCTACTCCCCCACATGTTCCGAAGTCGCGGAAATTCTCACCGCAGACCCCACGCTTTAGACCGCATCACGCACGGAAAATCCTCGCAGCTATAGTAGTTTCCGCAGACCTGAAACTAGTCGAGTTGCGCGGCTGCTTCCAACATCCGCTCCACCAGCGGACGGTAGTTGCCGTTCGCATCACGTGTCTCGGCGCTGTCTTTCAGGTAAATATCCAGGAATTCCCGCAGAGCACTACCCACCCCCAAACCGGAGAGCTCGCCGGTTTGCGGGTCAATAGCGCCGTGCGCCCGGCCGGCAAAACTCACCAGCCACATATCCTCGCCCACCGGTACGTCCGGGCTGAGTCGGGGCATCTCAAGAGGAAAGTTCAGGTGTTTAGCGCCCAATCGTTGATAAAACGCCCACCGCCGACGCGGGTCGCCGTACTGTTCAGAGGCTACGTGCTGGTGAGGATTTTCCACTTCTCCCAGAATCAAGAGAGGGTTGTGGCGCGATTCCCACTGCGAAATAGCCTGGTGAAACAGCTCAGAGCCTACGCCGCGTCCACGAGTCAGAGGGCTGACCGCCAGCCAACTGAGCATCGTGATTTCTGCGGTGGCGAGCCAACCGATAGCCGCACCCAAAGGCCGCGAACCGTCCCACGCGGAGAATACCTGAAGTTCCCCACCCGTTAGCTGCTGAATCACATCACCGGGATCCCCCAGTTCTTCGGGTCCGAAAGAGACTTCCAGCAAGTCGTGGACCAAGAGTTCGGCTTGACCGGGTTTCAAATCATTTTGATACTCAATATGCACCCTTACACCCTAGCCCAAGCCCAGATTGAACTCTATTTCCAAAAAGGCCGCCCGATTTTACATACCGCCCGGGCACTCGGGGTTGCCGCATTAACGAGCTTTTCCGCGCAGCATGGCACCGGGAGAAATCACCCTCTCGCAAGGGAAGGAAAACTCGTGGGCCGGGTGATTGATTTCACTCACTGTTTCCCCTGCTTCGTCGCGTATCCCCGCGGAGGGAATCTCGAACAAAATCGGCTCGGTTCCCGGAATCAGGAACTCTACCTGCTGTCCGGGCACAATCTTGTTGCGAGACAGCACCGTCAGGCGCTGCGCTGTGGCATCGTAATCCACCGCGGTTCCCAGCCAAAGCCAATCACTAATATACCCTCCTCTGGTAACACTTTCTGTCGCAGGTTTTTCGGGGTAAAAAAAGCCGGTGCCGTATTCTCGGTGGGTGACTTTGTACGGTTCCTGCAAGACCCATTCGGGCAGGGCAAAAGCGCCGTCACAAGCCAGTTCGGTCACGTTTTCCCTCCCGTTCAGGTAGGTAGTGACCGCGGTTTTATAAGCATTGGTGAGAGCCGCGACGTAATACTCGCCCTTAGCACGACCTTCGATTTTCAGACTGGTGACCCCGGCGGCAATGACCTCATCAACGTGTGCCAGCATGTTCAAATCCTGAGAATTAAACAGGTAGGTGCCACCCTCGGTCACTTCAACGGGGAAAAACTCGCCGGGGCGTTTTTCCTCGACTACATGGTATTTCCATCGACAGCTTTGGGCGCAGTCCCCGTGATTGGCATCCCGTCCCGTGGTGTATTTGGAAATGAGACAGCGCCCCGAAAATGCCATGCACATGGAACCGTGCACGAAAGCCTCAATCTCAAGGTCAGCGGGGATCTTGGCGCGCATTTCTCGAATTTCCGGCAGGCTCATCTCGCGAGCCAAAACAACCCGTTTTGCCCCCAGCTCATGCAAAGCGGCGGCGGCCTGATAATTCATTACCCCGGCTTGCGTGGAAATATGCAGTTCAGTGTGCGGAGCAATCTGTCGCGCTGCCATGAGAATACCGATATCCGTAACAATGAGCGCATCCACCCCGATTTCCGCCAGCGCCCCCAGGTAAGCGTTCATTCCCGCCACCTCAGAGTTTCCAGGAATGATATTCACGGTAGCATACACGCGAGTATCGCGGGCATGAGCATAGCGAACGCCTTGTTCAAAATCCTCTAACGTAAAGTTTTTCGGAGCGGCTCGCATCCCAAACTCTGCCCCACCGCAGTACACCGCGTCAGCTCCGAAATTCACCGCGGTTTTCAGCACCCGCAGGTTTCCTGCCGGCGCCAACACTTCGGGACTGCGCCGCCGGATAATTTTCGGTAGTTCCAAGTTCACGAGCCGAGCCTTTACTCCGATAGAAACTCAACTGAAATGTTCGCCCGGCTGAAACGGTGGCGCATGACCGCAATCGCTTCCGGATTTTCATCTATCAGCACGAAGCGACGCTCCAGCTGGCCCGCGACCGCCCCGGTCGTGCCGGAACCTGCGAAAAAATCTAATACCCACTCCCCCGGACGACTCGAAGCCTGGACGATACGCCGCAAAATCCCTTCGGGCTTTTGCGTAGCGTATCCCGTCTTTTCCTTTCCGGTGGGGGAAACAATAGTGTGCCACCACACGTCAGTCGGGAGCTTACCCCGCGCGGCCTTCTCTGGGGTCACCAAGCCAGGAGCCATATACGGCTCGCGGTCCACAGACTCAGAATCAAAATAATACCTTTTTGGGTCTTTAACGTAGACGAGGATATTGTCGTGCTTGGCGGGCCATTTCCGTTTGGAACGCCCGCCGTAGTCATACGCCCAAATAATCTCATTCAGGAAACAGTCCCGCCCGAATAGCGCATCCAACAACACTTTTGCGTAGTGAACTTCACGATAATCCAAATGGAGGTATAAAGTACCGCTGGGGGCTAGCAAACGCCATGCCTCCTCTAAGCGCGGCTCTAAGAAACCCCAATAATCCGAAAAACTATCGTTGTAGGCGGTGACTTTCCCACGCACGGTTTCATAAGTCTGGCCTTGAAACCCCACTCGTGAACCGGCAACCGGAGCATCGGTACGCACCGTTTTCAGGGACTGACGCGACTGCACTTTCCCCGTGTTGAACGGAGGATCTATATAAATGAGTTGAAACGACCGGTCCGGCAATCTCCGCAATATCGGCAGGTTATCCCCCGCTACCACCAGGTTCGGCCCCTCGGCATTCCAGGAGATCGTAGACATCTGCGTAGCTTTCAAGGCTGCCTATTTCTTTCCCGGATGGACACCCAAAGCGCTCAGCAGTTCGGCAGGCGTCGAGACAACCTGTACAGCCCCGCGTTCCTCACCGGGCTGAGCCGTATCGCCCCAGGTAGTCAGGATTGCCGGAATCCCATTAATCTGAGCGCCCTCGATGTCATAGAACCGGTCCCCCACCATCACGATACGCCGCTTATCCTGCGGCTCACTCAACCCGAACTGCTCCAAAGCCGCAGCAATGACCGCGGGTTTGTCCACTCGGGAAGTACCCGGTATCACCCCCGAAACGACTTCAAAAAAATTTTCAATCCCCAGGTGCTGGAGAATCTCCAATGACATCTGTTGGTTCTTAGTAGTCGCTACTCCCAGACGGTATCCCCTCGCCCGCAGCTTTTCCAACATTTCCCGAATACCAGGATAAAGCGGCACGTCAATGGCGTTGGGCCAATACATTTCGCGGTATCGCTCGACCATGAAAGCCACCCGCTGTTCATCAGCATCCGGTTCCATATCCTGCATAGCCACGGCGAGAGGCGGACCCACGTATTTCTTGTAAGCGTCAGGCGGCAGCATCCGGCCGTGCAGCTCCAGATCCAAAGCCGCAAAATACTCGGTAATACGCGATACAGAATCGGTCAGGGTGCCGTCCATATCCAGCAAAACGACTTCGACCCTGCTCAAGTCCACCACGATATTGCCTCCATCCCCGAGCGTACCCGGAAAACTGCCCGAAAAGACTTATGAAATAATTAAATACGTAACGCCCAGCACCAGGGCCGGGCGTCGCGAATATCGACCTCGTTAGTCTTCGACGGTCAAACGGCCAGTCTGGTATGCCTTAACCAGGCGACGCGGAACCGCGACTTCCTGACCCTGAACTTTAACGTTATCAAGCTGCGTCAACTTAGCCGTCCAAGCAGAACGACGTGTACGAGTGTTGGCGCGGGACATTTTGCGCTTGGGTACTGCCATTGCCCTGCGCTCCTTTCAATTAGTGATTGTTCACAAGACATACAATGTTAGCAACAATTCGATGATTTTATCAAACTGACCATCGTGAGGCGAAAGTATGACGCAACGCTACGTGACCATAGCTGAGGACGCACCGGGATATTTCGAGCTGGAAATCAAACGGTCGCGTTTCCTGGGGGTGGCACGAGATGCCGCGGATGAAGTCGCAGCCCGTGAAATGATAGAAGCTGAGCGGAAACAGTATCCCGACGCGCGCCATCATTGCTCCGCTTTTACCTATTTACCCACAGGCTGGGAAAACGGGGTCCAGCCAGTCCAACATTCCAGCGACGACGGCGAGCCCAGCGGTACTGCCGGGCGTCCTCTGCTCGATGTGCTGCTGGGCAGCGGATTGCAAAATGTTTGTGTGGTGGTGACACGGTATTTCGGTGGGATAAAGCTGGGAACAGGCGGTTTGGTGCGAGCCTACAGTGAGGCGGCGCAGGGGGCTATCGCGGCTGCGGGAAGGGAGGAAGTCAAGTCCGTTCCCGTGGTGTCCTTCGATGTTGCCGCAAACCGGGCTGCTGCCCTGGAATCTTGGCTGCACTCGCGAAGCTGCAAGCCCCTAAGCGTGACCTGGTCAAACCGGGTCACGTTTGAACTGGCGGTGGAAGGAGGCACCCAGGACGAACTCGCCGCCGCTCTCGCCGCCCAGCTCGGCGCGCCGGTAACTTTTGGCGAATCGGGAATAAAAGTGGTGCGCTCACGGTTGTAATATACGGCTCCCGTCGGGGAAACGAACAGAAAACTGAGAAAAGGAATCTAAGGGATTAACTATGACTTATGCGAACGACGTCACAGCAGCAATCGGCCACACTCCTCTGGTGAAAATTAATCGGATGCTGCCCGCAGGGATCGGCACAACTGTGCTGGCAAAAATGGAGTTCATGAACCCCGGTGGTTCAGTAAAAGACCGGCCCGGCTTGGCGATTATTCGCGCTGCCGAAGCCTCGGGAGCCCTCCAACCCGGCGGCACTATTGTGGAGGCTACCAGCGGTAACACCGGGGTCGCCCTGTGCATGGTGGGGGCTGCGCTGGGGTATCGAGTCGTCATCTCGATGCCGTCCTCCATGAGTGTGGAACGTCGCCAGCTGATGAAGGCTTACGGGGCGGAGCTGCTGCTGACGGACCCGGCGGGGGGTATGGCGGCTGCGGTTGCAGCTGCCGAGGACTACTTGGCGAACCACCCCGAAGCAGTGTTCGCTGGACAGTTCGATAATCCGGCCAATCCTGAGATTCACTATCGCACCACCGGTCCCGAAATTTGGGAACAGACCGAGGGACACGTCGACGCGTTCGTGGCTGGAGTCGGTTCCGGTGGCACGGTTTCCGGGGTCGGAAAGTTCCTCAAGGAACAGAACCCTAACGTGCGGGTCGTGGCAGTAGAACCGGCAGAATCGGCATTGCTGTCCACCGGTCAGGCTGGCGCCCACAAGATTCAGGGGATTGGCGCCAACTTTGTGCCGGATAACTATGACCGTGCAACCGTTGATGAAGTCATGACGGTGAACTCGGACGATGCCATCGAGACGGCGCGGAAAGCTGCTACCCAGGAGGGACTTTTAGTTGGGATATCCTCCGGGGCGAACTTGGCGGCCGCCGCCGAACTGGCCGCGCGACCTGAGTTTGCCGGCAAAACCGTGGTGACGCTGCTTCCCGACACCGGCGAACGCTACCTGTCCACCGTACTGTTTGCGCACTTGGGCGACTGAGGAACCGCGGTAGTCAGGCAGATTGAACCCACCACCCTTGTGCATTTTTGACGAGATAAACGGAACGACCCGACCCGCCAAAACTGGCCCAGGCTGGCCCGGACTGGCTCGAAGAGAGCCGCTAGAACTGGCTCAAAACGATACGCCCGAAACGAACCCCGGAAACGATAGCCTAGAATAGTTAGCGCCCGGTCGTTCAACCAACCAGAGGAAGTACCCGTCCTGATGACTTTTGTGAAACACACCGCCCCGCCACGGCACCTGCCCGCCTACAAACTCGGCGTGAGAGATTTGCTGTTGGAGGACTTGGACACGGCCTTGAAACGCGACCCCGCCGCGCGCGGACGCTTGGAAGTCGCGCTCACCTATCCGGGGGTTCACGCCCTGTGGGCACACCGGCTGTCCAATCGGTTCTGGGTCAATGGTTTTAAAATGATGGCGCGCCTGATTCAGGAATTCGCGCGCCTCATCACGGGAGTGGACATCCACCCGGCCGCGACCATCGGACGCCGGCTCTTTATCGACCACGCGACCGGGGTGGTCATTGGGGAAACCGCGGTAGTTGGCGAGGACTGCTTGATTTTTCACGGGGTGACCCTGGGCGGGCAGTCCATGAATAAGGGTAAACGCCACCCGACCTTGGGCAATGAGGTCATGGTGGGTGCCGGAGCGAAAATTCTGGGCGCCATCAACATCGGAGACGGTGCCAAAATCGGCGCCAACGCCGTGGTCGTCAAGGACGTTCCCGCCGGGCGTATCGCCCTGGGAGTGCCGGCAAAACTGCGCAATCCCAAGAAGCCGGTCAGTCCCGATATGAACATCGATCCCTCGCTGTTTATCTAGGCTCTGCGAGTTTACTCGAGTTTGGGCGCTGGCAAACCGATATAAATCGTCTCGAGGTATTCTGCAATCCCCTCGGTGGAACCCTCGCGCCCCAGCCCGGACTGCTTGACCCCACCGAAAGGAGCCCCGGCGTTGGAAATTGTAGCGGAGTTGAATCCAATCATCCCGATTTCGATGCGCTGCGCCAGGCGCAAAATGCGCTCCCACGAGGAAGTATGTACGTATCCGCCCAAGCCCATCCGGTCGGCGTTGACCATCCGCACCAGTTCCTCTTCCGTGCGGAAAGGCACCACGGGTGCGACCGGCCCGAAGATTTCCTCGGTGACGATTTCACTGTCGGGGCTAACGTTCGTGAGGACCGTGGGCGGGTAATAGTACCCCCCTGGGTCAACGGTTTGGGGGTCCAAGTTGCCGGTTCCACCGACTTTTTCCGCCCCTTGGGACAGGGCCTTGTCAACCATGATGCGGACTCTTTCGAGCTGGCTGCGGTTGATGAGCGGGCCGACATCCACCCCCTCGCTCATCCCGTCGCCAACCTTTTGCGCCCGCATCGCGGCGGCGAACTTCGTGACGAACTCGTCATAAACTCCCTCTTGAATAAAGAAATGATCCGCCGCGTTGCAGGCCTCCCCCATGTTGCGCATCTTGGTGATGAGGGCGGCGTCCACCGCTCGATCCACATCCGCGTCATCAAAGACGACAAACGGCGCATTGCCCCCGAGCTCCATAGAGGTGCGCAATACGCTGTCCGCGCCGGTCTTGAGCAAAGCCTTACCGACTTCGGTCGAACCGGTAAACGAAAGTTTCCGCACCCGCTGGTCATGCAGCCAAGTGTCGCTGACTTCCCCGGAGTGAAGGGTGGGAACCACGGAAAGCACCCCGGCGGGCAAGCCCGCTTCTTCCAAAATTCGCGCCAGGAACAGCGCGGTCAGCGGGGTATCTCGCGCCGGTTTCAACACGCAGACGCATCCGGCTGCTACGGCAGGACCAATCTTGCGCGTTCCCATCGCGAGCGGGAAATTGCACGGGGTGATAAACACGCAGGGTCCCACCGGGCGTTTGATGACCATTGCCTGCAGGCTACCTTCCGGCAATCGGTAGTAATCCCCGCGAACCCGGCAGGCTTCTTCGGAAAACCAACGGAAAAACTCCGCTCCGTAGGTGACTTCCCCGTTGGCTTGGGCCAGCGGTTTGCCCATCTCCAGGGTCATCGTTACCGCCAGGGCGCGGCGGTATTTGCCGTCCATCAGTGTAAAGGCTCGCCGGAGGATTTCGCCGCGTTCACGAGGCGGGGTCGCGGACCATTCTGGCTGGATTGCGCAGGCTTTGTCCAAGGCGGCTTGGGCGTCCGCGGCGTTGCCGCTGGCGACCTGCGTTAAGGCGGCGCCGGTTGCGGGGTTCAGTACCTCGAAGCGCTCGCCCGCCACGCCGGGCTGCCAGTTACCGCCGATATAAAGGTCTTTGGGTAGCCATTCCAGGAGCTTCGTCGGGTCTATGACGCCGTCAGTTTCAAAAGGTAAAACGTCGTTGTTCATACTTTCACCTTACCGCTCGCTGGCGATGTGGGGCCGCTGTTAATTTGGGGAATCGGGACAGCCGCTGAGCCAAGTTGTACACGAACGACCGATTTCGGACCCGGTTTCCTGGATTCGGGGTTCGGTGGGAATTTATTACCGCAGGTTGAAGGCTTTTGAGAATGGTTCGTGCTTAAATTTCGCGTTGAAAACGGTCGTTCGTGCAGGACTCACCCGTAGCGCTCGGAATTAAACGTCACTGCGGCCTATCAATCGCCCCGCCGAAGCGGCGATCCCGGTGTTGGTAGGCCAGCAAATCCCGCCACAGGGCCTCACGACCGTACTCGGGCCACGGCTCGGTGGCGAAAACTAGCTCCGAATAAGCCGCCTGCCACGGCAAGAAGTTCGAGGTGCGCTGCTCCCCGGAAGTGCGAATGAGCAGGTCAACGTCCGGCACATCTGGCAGATACAGTTCCCGAGCGAAAACGGCCTCGGTAATGCGCTCGGGTTTTAATGTTCCGGCCGCCACTCGCTGGGCCAGTTTCCGAGCCACGTCAGCGAGTTCCGCTCGCCCCCCGTAATTGAGGCACATAATCAGCTGAGTGCCGGTGTTTTCCCTGGTCAATACCTCTGCCGTCCGCAGTTCGGTGAGGACCGATTTCCACAAGCGACCCTCCCGCCCGCTCCATCGTACGCGGACTCCCCAGGCGTTCAGTTCATCGCGTCGATTCCGCAGCACCCGGCGTGAATATCCCATCAGGAACTTCACTTCTGCCGGGCTACGTTTCCAGTTTTCGGTAGAGAACGCATACACACTGAGATATTTCACCCCGGCCTCGACTGCTCCCGCAATGGTGTCCATCAGGGCGTATTCCCCCGCCTCGTGACCGGCGGTACGATTCAAACCCCGCGCGTTCGCCCAGCGTCCATTCCCATCCATGATGATTGCCACGTGCGTAGCAGCCGCGCGCGTCAATCCCGCCGGCAACTCAGGATTCTCCCGCGGCGGGGTGATACGACGAATCCAGGATTTTTCCACGTAATAACCTAGGCGAGTTCCAGCAAGGACAAGGATTTTAGACGGCGCTCCACGTGCCACTGCACGAAAGCCGACACTAAGGCGTGGGCGTCAGCCCGCGCCATCCATCCGCTGTCTTGAGCAGTTTGCCAATCTCCGACAGCCAAAGCCGCCAACAGGCGCATCGTCTCAGAATCAACCGGTCGCGCCCCGGTAGGCTTGCAGTTTACGCACATCGCCCCGCCGCCGCTGGGATTAAAGTAAACGTGTGGCCCCCTGGCCCCGCAAGACGCACAATCCCAGCAGCTTGCCGCCCAGCCCGCCAACGACATGAGACGCAACAGGTATGAATCCAGAATCAAAGACGGCTCGTGACGCCCCGTCGCCAAAGCGTGTAAAGCCCCAACGGTCAAGTGATAGTACCGCTCATTAGTCCAAGAGTCCTCGGTTAGACGCTCCAAGGTTTCTACCATCAGATTGGCGGCGGTGTAGCGGGCGTAATCGTTAGCGAGGCTGCGGCCATAAGGAGCCAGGATTTCCACTTGTTCAATATGGTGCAGGCCGGACTTGCCCCAGCGTATCTGAATGTCGACCGCTCCAAAAGGTTCCAGTCGCGCTCCCAGGCGCGACATGGTCTTTCGTACTCCCCGCCCCACGCAGCGCAAAAGCCCGTGGTTTTCGGTCAGCAGGGTCACGATGCGGTCAGCCTCCCCCAGGTCTTGGGTGCGCAGAATAACGGCCGCATCTCGAAAAGTTCTCATCACGGATTATTATCCCACGGGCAAGCGGAAGAATCCCGTTCCCACTCTTTCGTAACCCGATTCCCCTGACTCATTCCGTCCTCCGAGTCTGGTTCCGCTCCACCATTCCTTCGTAGAGGACAGATTAGAGCCTGTCATTGTTGTCCTTGCGGAAGAACGGGGGTCGTGAATCGTTCCGAGGGTCTTTTTTCGGAAGGTCCCGAACCAGTGAATAAATCAACAGGATTGCGAAAGCAATGACTAAAGTCCCTCCTCGAAAAAACAGGACATAGAAAGCATAAACAGACAACACTAGATAGAAGAAGATTTGCCATTTATTCATCTGTACACCCCCGGGTTTTGCGAATCCTTTGCGGTAAATGCTAGCAGTACTGGATTCTAGAATTGGCAGGAATCCGAAAGCTAGCGGGCTAGCCCAGGAAAATCAGGCCCCAGACAAAACAGATGAACACTGCGAAAAGCAGCAGGTAGAAAGACCAGCCGAGCACTTCGTGGAGCAGATCGGTCTCTTTCTCGGGTTCGCCCATCGCGGCGGCGGCAATCGCCAGGGACTGGGGGGCGATGAGCTTGCCGATGACCCCGCCCGCGGTATTGGCCGCCACGGAGAAAGCCCCAGGCAGACCAATCTGGAGAGCAGTCGTCTCTTGGAGGGAGGCAAACAGGGCGTTTGCCGAGGTAGTCGAGCCGGAAATCGCTGTGCCGAGGTAGCCAATCATGGGGGAAAGCAACAGGAAGAACGTTCCGGTTGCCGCCAGCAGGGTCCCGATGGTCAAAACCATACCGGAAATGTTCATCAAGTAAGCCAACGCCATCACTTCCAGGATGGTGGCCGCGGAATACCGCATGGAATAAATCGCCGACCACAGCTTGGCACCGACCTGTTTAAAGCCAAGCGGATATTTCCCGCCTTCGGTAACCAGGGTAAACACCACCCCGGTTACCAGCGCCGCCACCGCAATCAACACTCCCGGCTGGGACAGTATCGGAATGGTGATGTTGCCGATGTTTCCCGCTACGCTCGGTTTGTCCGGGCTGGCCACCCGCCCTGCCAAAGCGGGCCAGGCAACGTGCAAATCCGTCGCGGTCAAAACCTTGGCGACCTGGGGCACCATTCGCCCTACAGATAGAATCACGATAACTAAGCCATAGGGCATCACAGCCAGCGCCACCCGCCCCACGCGCAGGTCAGTGGGCTTTTCCGTGACAAACTCGGGAGGAACCGGGGGCCGATAAACCAGCACCATCAACGCCACTACCAGGAATGTCACTATGGGCGGCAATACCCCACCCAACTCAAAGGACACAAAGCGCAAGGTCAGGAACTGTCCGATACCTTCCACCAGGCCCATCACGAAAGCCAGGGGGAACATGTGGCGGAAGTGATCCTTATCAATCAACAAGCTCAGCGCGAACGGCATCACGAAAGCAATCGCCGGTTCAGTACAGGACACATAATACGTGATGTCAGCGGCGTTTTGAATGGGGTCATGCCCGCTCAGAAGGGCCGCCGCGGTCGTTATCGGTACCCCGAACGCCGCGTAGGCCACCGGGGAAGTATTCGCCACCAGAGCAATCACGGCCGCTTTCATCGGTTTGAATCCCAGCCCCAGCAGCAGCGCGGTCACCACCGCCACGGGAACCCCGAAACCGGATAAGCCCTCTAGCAGACCCCCGAAACACAGCGCAATCAGCATGGCCTGGATACGCAAATCCTCTTGACCGACAGCCGAAAAAACCTTGCGCAAATCAGCTTCCCGCCCGGTCGCCTCCATCAAACGGTGTAGCCACACGGCCGCGATAACGATAATCACGATGGGGATTAAGCCGTTTTCCGCCCCGAGCAGGGCGGCCGCGACAGCCATGTCGACCGGCATCCGGAACCCCGCTATTGCCACGAGCAATCCGACCCCCAGGGCGATAGCTCCCGCCCAGTGAGAACGCATCCGCACGGCTCCGACCAGCACAAAGAACACCGCTACCGGGAGCAGAGCCACAATGGCACTGAGCCACAGCAGCCCTCCGACCGCGGTGACATTGGGCACGAACATGATTTACTCCTTCGTCCTGGCCTACCCTATCAATCGCCACCCGATACCCTGAACTTGCGGGTTGGATTCTCGAACGCGAACCTACCGGGTCAGAGCTTTCCCCGGTAAACTCTAGCGGTTCAATCTTCAGGGAAACGGAACGGAGCTATCCACGACTTGGGATTGGCGCTGCGCCCGGTTAATCGCCGAGATTACGGCCTTATAAGCGGCACGAATGGTCGAAGAATCGATGCCGACCCCCCACAGCACCTCGCCGTCCACTACGGCCTCGACATAGGCCGCGGCGGTGGCGTCACGCCCGGCGCTCAACGCGTGCTCCACGTAATCCAGAATCCGCACTTCCATGCCCATCTGTTCAAAGGCATGGACGAAGGCATCAATAGGACCGTTGCCGAACGATTCCAGCTGGAGCTTCGCGCCGCGGTCGTTCAGCGTAATGGAGACTTCCGTGTCCCCGCCAGAAGCCGAGGGAACGGAAGAAACATGCACCCCGTCGAGCAAGAAACGACCCCAGTGACGCGAGTCAATCCCCGCTTCTGAAGCCGGCAAGTATTCATCGGCAAAAATCTGCCACAGGTCGTTCGCCCCCAGTTCACCGCCGAAACGATCGGTTGTGCGCTGCACGATTTTCGAGAACTCGATTTGCAGGCGGCGCGGCAAGTCGAGGTGATGCTTTTCCTTCATTATGTAAGCGATACCGCCCTTGCCGGATTGCGAATTCACTCGGACGATAGCTTCGTAGTTGCGCCCCACATCGTGAGGGTCAATAGGCAGGTAGGGCAGTTCCCAAATGACTTGGTTTTCGTCTCCGCCCGCGTCCCGAACCTTCTGTTCGCGCGCAGCAAAGCCTTTCTTAATGGCGTCCTGGTGGGAGCCGGAGAAGGACGTATAGACCAGGTCCCCCACGTAGGGCAGCCGCGGCGGGGTGGACATACGGGTGCAGCCCTCGACAATTTCGCGGACTTCATCGAGGTTGGACAGGTTCAGTTGGGGGTCGATACCTTGGCTAAAGAGGTTCATCGCCAAGGTGACTAGGTCAACGTTGCCGGTTCGTTCGCCCTGACCCAGCAAGCAGCCTTCAACCCGGTCAGCGCCAGCCATCTGGGCCAGTTCGGCGGTCGCGATGCCGGTGCCGCGGTCGTTGTGGTTGTGGGCCGAAATGCAGACATGTTCACGGTGTGAGATGTGGCGGCAGAAGTACTCGATTTGGTCGGCGTAAACGTTGGGTGTGCAGCGTTCCACCGTAGTAGGCAGGTTCAAAATGATTTCCCGTTCGCTGTCGGGCTGCCAGACTTCCATCACTGCTTCGCAAACTTCCAGGGCAAAGTCGATTTCGGTGTCTACGAAAATCTCCGGGGAGTATTCGTAGCCAAAGATTGTGTCGTCCCCGAGGATCTTTTCGGCTCCGGCGATGACTTCACGAGTGCCGGACACCGCCATCTCGATGGTTTGCGCTTTATCGTTGTGAAACACGACTTGGCGAAAGACCGGGGCGGTCGCATTGTAGAGATGTACGGTAGCGCGATGGTATCCCTTAATGGCTTGCAGGGTACGTTCCAAAAGTTCCGGGCGGGATTGCGAGAGTACTGAGCAGGTCACATCCTCGGGTATGGCGTCATCCTCTACCAGGGAACGCACGAAGTCAAAGTCGGTTTGGGAAGCGGCCGGGAAACCGATTTCGATTTCTTTGAATCCTAGGCGCACCAGGAGGTCAAACATTTCGCGCTTGCGCGCGGAGTCCATCGGTTCGATGAGGGCTTGGTTGCCGTCCCGCAGGTCGGTAGACAACCAGCGCGGCGCCTTCGTAATCCGGTTGTTAGGCCAGGTTCGTTCAGGTAGTGAGATGGGGTTCGTCTCTAGGAACGGGCGGTATTTACCGTAAGGCATTCCGGAGGTTTGCTGACGATTGGTGAATCCAGAGGTACGCATGGTGAAATTCCTTTACTGCTGTTGCTTTAATCTTAGTTACCAGGCAAGCAAGAACTCCGCGCAGGGGGCCTGGCTGATTCAGAGCCCTACGCGGTTAGGCAACAGCAGCATGGTGTGCGACACAGCCCCATAGTAACACGGGTTTCACTTTACGAAATTACTGTCTCAATATGAGAAATTAACGCAGCTCACGTAGGAAGTTGTGGTCCAGATACCACCGCAGAGGTTTATCCAAAACCACTATCGCGCCGCCGCCTGGATTACTCGAAGTCTTTGCGGTGAGACCCTCCAAAACCGCCAGTGGTAGGGGCGCCATGACCTCAAAGACTCGGTAGGGTTTCTCATTGTTCAGGCGAATCCCCCGCTGCGCCAAAGGAGTCCCCATAGCAAACAAAAACTGGGCTTTATCATCGTCAAAACAGTCCAGCATGTCGCCGGGACGCAGTTCGTTGGAGCCGGGTTTCCCGCCGCGGGAGATCGTGCGGGCGTCAATTCCAATGGCGGTACGGTGACCGCGCTCAGCTGCGTTGGTCGTCAGTTCACCAGTTTCCGGTTTTTCTCGCACCAACCGGGCGACGAGGGACACCGCCGCTTCCAAATCAGGCAACACTTCGTAGGCAGCAAACTCGGCACCGCGCTGTGAACCAACGACGTATCCTTCATCACCCCAGGGAGCGACCACCCACGGGCCTTCGGGAGACAGCGGCAGTTGAGGATCACGAGGGTCGAACCCCCGTACCACATCATCCTCAGTCAGGCCACGCTGAGCACACAGCTCGTCAAAATACGACTTGTAGCGAGCAGCTTCGTCCGCCTCAGGTTCGGCATTTCCCGGTGGCTGCGGTACATCCCACGTCGCTTCGGGACGCCCGGAATGTTTACCGGCGCGTTTCTCTGCCCGCTCAGTCCACGCCAAACGAGCCAGCTGGGAGATTTCCTCGTTCGTGTCCTCACGCAGCTCCGCAATAACTTTCAACGGTGTCAATTCATTGGCCACCGCTGCCTTTTGCACCCGACTATCGCCGTCTTTGGCAAGTTTAGCGAGTACATAAGCAGGAGTGCGCTCCTGCATCGCGACCAGGTAGCGAGCTCGCCACGGGGCAAAAAGCGCGATAGTTTCAAATACGGTGTCGGGCAAATTCTGTGCCTGCGCCACATATTCAGCCAGCTCCGGGCGTTTGCGGATGATTTCCTCCCAGATAAAAGTCGGCGCCACGTCAGTCATTGCCCGCATGAAGTCCTCTTCGTTATCCGAAGTACACAGGCGAGCGAACTCCTGGACCGAACCAATCACGTTGATGCCCTCCTCTGGCTGCATGGTGATTATAAATCAAGTTTAAGCCATAGGAGGGCACCAGCGTGAGGTTTCACCCCATTATTGAGTTGTTTCGCGAGTCGGACGGGACGCCCAACTGCGCTTATTCATACTTGAATTTGCCCAGCTCCGCACGCAAATCCGCGGCCTTGGACTGCAAATCGGAAGCAGTTGTAGCCAGGGCGTTCAACGGTTCCACCGCCTGGCTGGCAGCCCCGGCAAACTGGCCGATATTCGTGGCAATCGTGGAAGAGCCGGAAGCTGCCTCAGTCACGGAACGCGCCATCTCATTGGTGGTAGCGGTCTGTTCCTCTACCGCGGCGGCAATAGTGGTTTGGAAATCGTTGATTTGAGCAATAATCTCAGAAATACGCCGAATAGCCGTGACAGCAGAATCCGTGTCGTCTTGAATCTTGGCAATCCGTCCGGTGATGTCATCCGTGGCTTTAGCTGTTTCCGCAGCCAAATCCTTGACTTCTCCAGCTACTACCGCAAAGCCCTTGCCCGCTTCACCGGCACGCGCGGCCTCGATAGTGGCGTTCAGGGCCAACAGGTTGGTTTGCTCCGCAATCGCGGTAATAGTGTGGATGACTTCGTCAATTTCCTTTGACGATTTGCCCAGTTTTTCAACAGTTTCAGTGGTCACCGCGGCTGCTTGGGTAGCCTCCTGGGCAACTCGCGCCGCCTCATTGGCATTAGACGAAATCTCCCGGATAGCCGACCCCATCTCTTCTGCGCCCGCAGCAACGGTCTGAACGTTGAAGGAAACCTGTTCCGCTGCACCTGCCACAGCGGTGGCCTGTGCGGCTGAATCTGCGGCAGCCTGAGCGGTCTTGGAGGTCAGATTAGCCACAGTCTCGGACTCGGAACGAACAGTCTCGGAAGTGCGAGCCGCAGACCCAAAGGCCTCTCGCAAGGTCGTATTGGATAGATTCACCGCCCGCGACATGTCCGCCAATTCATCATTGGAATTGATAACCGCACTGCGCGTCAAGTCACCTTGAGTCAGACCTTTCACCACAGTTTCCACAGATTGCACGGAATGAGTGATAGAGCGGCGCACTTTACCCATAATTAATACCGCTAAGACCACCACGAGAACTAGGACAATGGTCTGGAAAATCAGTCCCCGGACGCGTTGGCCCTCCATGTCCTTCTTTGACTGATTTAGCACTTGCTTTAGCAGCGGTGTCAGCTGATCCTGCTGCGCGACCATATCATTGACGGCCTGTGGGAGAACCGTGCTCAAGACCGCTGAATCTTGTCCTTGCGTGGCTTGTAATTCCGTAGTCGATTGCGCCACAACCTCACGCAGGTTAGCGGAAGACTTCATGATTTGTTGAGCCGCCGTACGCACCTGTTCAGAGTTCGTGGTGTCGATAATCGTTTGCATGTTATCTTCCAAAGCATCTTGGGTGGCCTGCAGCTGTTCGGCCTGTTCCTCGTCGGGCTGGCCTTCCAAAATGGAACGCGCATAAGCGTATTGATGCTGGCCAATCTCATAGATCTCGGCTTCCATCAAAGATAGAGTTTCCGCGTTGGTTGATGCCTCCAGGTACTCTTTCGTGCTGTGGTTGGTCTGAGTCATAGTAATTACGCAGGCTAGACCCAAGATGAGCATTCCCACGAACCCCGGCAAAGCCCCACTGAACAGCCGCTTCAACAGGGTAGTGCGCTTGTAGGCTTTTTGCGGTTTCTTCGTATCATTCGGTTGATTATTCATTCCCTGCTCCCCTAGCTGGTTGACCGGATTAGTCTGAGTCATGATTCTCACTGTCCTTCCCGGTAGGTAAATTCGCTAAGTTGCTGGTTCAAATCTTGGGTCTGGTTCGCCACGACCTCCGCTCTGTCAACAGAATCACGCAGGTTATCAGCGCTGTTGTTAGTCGTTTGGGCTATCTCGTTGATATTGGCCGCAATCTCGGTCGACCCGGAAGATGCTTCCGAAATGGACTTGGTCATCTCATTGGTGGTGGCAGTTTGTTCTTCCACTGCCGCCGCAATAGTGGCCTGGAAGTCGTTGATTTGAGCGATGATGTCACTAATCTGGTTAATGGCCTCGACCGCTTGACCGGTGTCGACCTGAATCTGTTCAATCCGTGAGGCTACATCAGCGGTGGCCGTCGTGGTTTCCGCAGCCAAATCCTTTACCTCACTCGCCACAACCGCAAACCCGAGGCCAGCGTCACCGGCTCGAGCCGCCTCAATAGTAGCGTTGAGTGCCAACAGGTTGGTCTGTTCCGCCACCGCTGTAATCGTTTCGATGACCTCACCAATTTCTTGGCTGGATTCACCTAGCTTGGTCACGGTTTCGTTCGTCTGCGCCGCGACTTCGGTAGCTTCCGTGGCAACTTTGGCAGCCTCATTGGCATTCGATGAGATCTCCCGAATCGAGGCACCCATTTCCTCCGCAGCTGCTGCCACCGTTGCGATACTCGTCGAAACCTGCTCAGCCGCAGCCGCAACGGAAGTAATCACGTTACTGGCCTGTTCAATAGTGCCGATGAGGTCATGACCATCACCCACCATCTTTTGCGTGGTGGCGTGTACTTCCTCAGCTGTCGACACGGTTTGACCAAAAATGTTACGTAGTTTTTCGGCTGCCACCACAAGTTTTTCCGCCAAGCGTCCAATCTCGTCATTCGTGTGTTTGACGGGATGAATGGTCAGGTCTTTGTGGGAAAGTTGATTCAAGGCAGCGGAACTTTCCTTAGCTGACCTCATGAAGCCTCGCGACATCTTAAGGTTCAGTAACAGCATGATAAACAGCGTCACCACACCGGTAACGATGATTGCCGCAATCGTCAAGGGCTGAATAAATTCAATCCGAGCATTGGCAGCCTGGTTTTGGACATTCAAATCCTCGCTCAGCTTCCCGATGTTATCGCTGATTGAGCTCGACACGTTACGGATATTTTCCGCTTCGGCTACCACCGCACCACGCAGACCATCCAGAGAAGTCACGGACCCACTGACCTTAGTCAACATGGAATTGAGTGATGCGGCATCTGATTTTATGTTCTCAAAAGTGACCTGATTTTGGGCTCTGAGCTCTTCCGTGGGGAAATTCGACACGTGTTGGTTGAAGGCATCGAGATTCTGGAGATATTCCCCAAAAGTCTGCAACGCGTTCGGGTCACCGCGCAGAGCAGTGTAGATGCCCTGCGACCAGAGAAATTCCGCGGAGCGCCATTCCTCCGCCAGCTTGGTAATTTCCTGCGAAGTTACCGAGCTGGCGGACTTTTGGGATACATCTGAGTTTGCAATGCCAAGTCCAATCCATTCCACTGCTAACAGCAAAAGAGCCGCTATGGCTGCAGTCATATTGACCAAGAACATCTTTTTCCCCAAAGGGAATTTTT
The DNA here is from genome assembly GCF_947087965.1 of uncultured Mobiluncus sp. Lineage (GTDB taxonomy): Bacteria > Actinomycetota > Actinomycetes > Actinomycetales > Actinomycetaceae > Mobiluncus. Next base: position 138,110 of record NZ_CAMUES010000006.1, on the reverse strand, counting down.
TACCGTCAGTAGTTGGGCTTTCACCAACCTGTACGGTGGCATCAGTCTGTGCTGGTGCCGCCTTTTTCTTAGACATCTAAGAACGCCGCCTTCCATAAAAGTATCCGTGTCTGATAAACCGGATTATCATCCTGATATAGTACATAATCGCTGTTCACCGCTATCAGTTTAGGCTTTTTCCGGCCTTTTTTATGACAATGCAACGGTTTTCCCTCAAATAGTGTTTCCCCGACCGGAAATTCAGTCGGGGAAACTTGAGACAAATACGGCATAAACCGAGCAAACTAGACTTTAGGACGTACCCCGAGATGCATCAAACCCCAGGTCAAAGACTCGACGAGGGCTTCCCAGGAGGCTTCAATCACGTCCTCGCCCACCCCGACTGTGGTCCACTGAATGTCACCGTTAGTGGTCGTAATCAGCACCCGCACGGTCGCGTCCGTCCCAAAGGTCGTGTCCAGAATCCGCACCTTGTAGTCGATGAGTTCAAAATTCGTGATGTCCGGGTAGGTTTGGGATAATGCCTGGCGCAGCGCGTGGTCCAGCGCGTTTACGGGGCCGTTGCCTTCCCCGGTGACGATTTTTCGACCGTCACGAGTCCGCAGCTTGACGGTGGCTTCGGCTTCCGCCTCTCCGTTATCGCTCAGCGAAGCCCGACCGGCTTGCACCAAAGTTCGCCACGTCTCAACCTCAAAATAGGTCGGCAAGTCCCCGCCTTGTGCCCGCACCAGCAACTCGAAGGACGCGTCAGCCGCATCGAAAACGTAACCGTGGGACTCTTTTTCCTTCACCGCTTCCACCACCCGGCCGGTCAGGTAGGGCGTCCCGGACAGGTCAATGCCCATCTCTTTGGCTTTCAGCTGGACCGAAGCTCGTCCCGCCATCTCGGAAACCAGCATCCGCATATCGTTGCCGACTGTCGCGGGATCAATGTGCTGATACAAGTCCGGATTCACGCGGATAGCCGAGGCGTGCAGACCCGCTTTGTGTGCAAACGAGGAATCGCCCACGTAAGGTAGGCGCTTGGAAGGCCGCAGATTCGTGATTTCCGCCACCCGGTGTGAGGTGCGCGTCAGCTCGGTCAGACCGTTTTCATTCAAAAGGGCGGGTCGGCCCATTTTGATTTCAATGTTGCCGATAAGGGTGAGGATGTCGGCGTTGCCGGTGCGCTCCCCGTAGCCGTTTACGCAGCCCTGGACCTGTACCGCCCCGGCCTCAACGGCGGCCATAGCGTTCGCCACGGCACACCCCGTGTCATTGTGGGTATGAATCCCGATTTTGACCTGCTCCAGGCCGTGTTTGTCCAGATAGTCGCGGGCTTCAGCGACTTTTACGCCGATGGTTGAGGGCAGGTTACCCCCGTTGGTGTCACACAGCACGACAGCTTCCGCCCCTGCTTGTCCGGCGGCTTCCAGCACTTTCAGCCCATATTGGGCATCGTGAGTCAAGCCGTCAAAATAATGTTCGGCATCCACGAACACCCGCCGACCAGCCTTGACCAGAAACTGCACCGTGTCGCGCACCATCGCCAGGTTTTCTTGACCGGTAGTTTTCAAGGCATCCGTGACGTGGCGCAAATCTGATTTTGCCACCAGGGTAATGACCGGCGCCCCGGAATCCAACAGTGCCAGCACCTGCGGATCTTCGCTAGCTTTGGTACCCACCTTGCGGGTGGCGCCAAAAGCGGCCAGGGTCGCATGGCGCAGTTGCAGTTTCGACAACGCCAGCGCAAAGAACTCGGTATCTTTCGGAATCGCGCCGGGCCAGCCGCCTTCGATAAAGCTAACCCCCAGGTCATCAAGGGCTTGCGCAATATTCAGCTTGTCCGCAACGGATAGCGAGATGCCCTCCATCTGGGCGCCGTCACGTAAAGTGGTGTCGTATATCTCTATCGGCTGAGTCGTTTTCATGCCCCCATGTTACAAAAGTCCCTCGCGAGAGATTAATTGAGTTCTAATTTCACTGCCATATACCTCATTGATTTAATATCTCCTTGATTTAATTTGTGCGCCCCGGAAAGGGTACTATAGCAACCGCTATGCCAAAACCGATAGGTAACGAATCGCGCTATAACCCGGGCATCGATGGCTTGAGAACCCTCGCAGTCCTCGGTGTGATTTGCTATCACCTTGGCTTCAGATGGATGCCCGGCGGTTTGGCCGGTGTGGGCGTGTTCTTTACCATCTCGGGTTTCCTCATCACCGGTAACCTCATGCGTTCCTGGTATCGCCGCGGAAACCTGGGGCTAAAGACCTTTTGGCTGCGCCGCCTGCGCCGCTTAATGCCCGCAGTCATTCTCACGGTCCTGGTCATCTGGGCCCTCACGCCGTTCTTTAAAGCCGACAGCTGGCCGGACTATCGTCTCGGCGGACTCACCGCCATTTTCTACGTCAATAACTGGGCCACCATCTTTTGGGGTGATTCCTATTTTGACCAGTTCTCCCAGAGCCCCTTTGAACATATGTGGTCATTGTCTGTCGAGGAGCAGTTCTATCTGTTCTGGCCGCTGGTACTGTTATTACTCCTGGTCATCAGCCGCGGCCGCCGCTCGCTGCTCGTAATCCTCACCTCTATACTCGCCGTGGGTTCTTTTGCATGGCTAGCCTACGGGTGTTCTCTCGGCATGGATGCCACCCGCCTTTATGAAGGCACCGATACTCGCGCGGGCGGCCTGCTGGTGGGTGCCATTCTCGCCATCATCATGATTAAGCCCACCAATCCGAATACAACACGCCCCCTCATTGGCAGGGTCATCTTTCGTAAGGATCGCTACCTAGCTGAAGTATTGGGATGGCTTGGTCTGGGCGCTGTGCTGGCCATTTATGTCTTTATTCCTGATTCTTCACCAGCCTTGTTCAACGGTTTACTGGTAATCCTCTCGCTGGCTACCGCGGCGTTGCTCTTTGCCATTTCGAACCGCTACACGCGGATATATAAGCTCTTTGCGCTGCGTCCCCTCGCGTGGATTGGGGAGAGGTCTTACGCCATGTATCTGTGGCATATGCCACTTATCGCTTTCCTTTACACTCCTCTGCAGGTGGTGCCGGTTATTGTCAGGGCCTTGATTATCATTGGAGCCACCACTGGCCTAGCCACATTGTCTTGGATCTTGGTCGAAGATCCCATTCGCCGCAACGGATTCTTTGTCCCCCTGTGGCGGTGGTTGACTCGCAGAGGCTCCCTACCTCACGCCCTGTTGTCTTTCCCCCTTGCTTTCTTCCTCATCTTTGCCCTGGTCGGAGTACCAACGGAAGCTGCCACGAGCTATCACGACCAACTCGAGGCAAAAAAGGCAGCCTTGGCGAAGGCTCAAGCGGAACGGGAACGCAAAGCGGCTCAGGCACGAGCTCTCGCGGCGACCCGCACCCGATGCCACCAAATCATCCATGTGGGAGATTCCACTTCCCTGGCAATGTTTACCGATGCCGGGGTGCTCAACCCGGCAGACAATGCCACCAAGACCTACACGGCCACCGGCGCCACGAAAGTTACCAACTCGAGCTTCGGGGCGCGTGCCACCAATCAAGGCTTCCAGGACTTCCCGTCCGGAAACGATTCCATCCGCGAAATCCTCGCCGGCGGGATTGATAGGGACTCGTGCTTTGTGATTGCCTTAGGAACGAACGATGCCGCGAACATGAATGTCTATGGCGGCACCGACTATGACACCCATATTCGAACCACTATGGACATTATCGGTCCGAAATACCCGGTGCTGTGGATTACGACCGTGGTGAACCCGAACGGATCACCCAGGTGGTACACCAAAGATGTTATGGACGCTTGGAACGCAGAACTCTACCACCAGCAGAAACGTTACCCGAATATGTGGGTCTATCCGTGGGATCGGGATATGCGTCCGGAATGGTTCATCACCGGCGACGGAGTGCACTGCAACACCGTCGGAAACTCCGAACGTTCCCGACGGTTCGCGCAAGCTGTGGTCAACGCTTGGCCGCTAACCTTGGAAGGGGACAAAGCCCCGCTGCTACCCAAGAAACGGCTCACCCCGAAACAGCGTGTCGTGACGGGGACGCCTCCCCAATAGGTACAGCCTCTGAATTATTTTCAGGTGTCGGCGGGAAAGGGAAAAGTTCCAAATTGGGAATCGTGTTTCCAGTTGCGGCTATGTCTACGGGATGAAAAAATACTCGGGTGAATAATAATGAACGTTTGTGGGCGATGTTCGCTCATCTTTCAGTCCTCATCGCTATGGCTGTTTCCGCCGGCTGGCTGTCATTCCTGGGGCCACTCATCGTCTGGTTGGTGAAAAAGGACAGTTCCCCGGCAGTGCGCGTCGCTGCGGCTGGAGCGTTTAATTTTAACGTCGCCATGTGGATCGCTGGTATCGCCGGGTGGATTGCTTTCTTTACTATCCTGTTAATTCCGCTGGCTCTGGTTCTGTGGCTGGCAGTGTTCGCTCTAACCCTGTGGCACAGCATCCGCGGAGCCATCGCCGCCTCTAACCAGCAGGTCTACGTCTACCCCTTCCAGCTGCCCATTCTTAATTGATTGCTACCTTTGCGGTATTGCGTTAGCTCTCGCTCTTTCAGGAAACCCCGAACAACCATACCTAAGGTGCCGGATTACTAGGCACTATTTCTCGGATTTAGAAAACACTATTCTCGTGACTGTAACAACTTATGGGATTGTCTTAGCGACAATCTCATAAGGCAGTTAATAAATCGTTCAGCTTGCCAAACTACAGCACCCGGTAGCACCAGCCGTGGGAATCCTCGCGGCGTCCCCACTGAATGCCGGTGATGATGTCGTGGATGTGCTTGGTCATCGGGCCAGTGGGAACGTCCAGCTCAAAGTCTTTCCCGCCGAGTTTGCCAATCGGGGTCACGACCGCGGCCGTCCCGCAAGCCAGGAACTCGGCAACCTTACCGGCGCGAATGTCGTCCAACAGCTGGTGCAGGGCGATGCGTTCCTCGCTGACGGTAATACCTTCATCAGCCAGAACCTGAATAATCGCACCGCGGGTACCGCCCTCCAAGATGCACCCCGTGAGCTGCGGGGTCGCCACTTTGCCGTCGCGGTACACCACAAAGACGTTCATGCCGCCCAGCTCGTCGATATAGGTGTTCGTTTCCCCGTCCAGGAAGCACACCTGCGCGTAACCTTTTTCCGCCGCAATCTCTTGGGGCTGCAAAGACGCCGCGTAGTTACCGGAAGTCTTAGCTTCGCCGGTACCGCCCGGTCCAGCGCGGTGGTAATCCTCAGACACATAGATAGAAACGGGCGAAAAGCCGTTGTCGAAGTAAGGCCCTGACGGCGAACCGATATTGAGGTAGGTCACCTCGTGCGCCGGATGCACCCCCAGGAAAGACTCCGAGGCGTACATAAAGGGACGCAAGTACAGAGTGGAGCCATCTTTGACGGGCACCCAGCGGGCATCGGCACGCACCAAATCCACACAAGACCCCACGAAGTCCTCAACCGGAATTTCCGGCAGCGCCAAACGGCGCGCAGACTGATTAAACCGATTCGCGTTGAAAGCGGGACGGAACAGCCAAATCGTGTTGTCGGCCCGGCGGTACGCCTTTAATCCTTCAAAAATCGCCTGACCGTAATGCAACACCGAGGTTCCCGGATACACCGGCAGCGGCCCATAGGGACGCAAATCCTTTTCCTGCCAACCTCCGTCCTTGGTCCACAACGCGTGTGCCATGTAATCGCTAAAGGATTGACCGAAAGCGAGTTTTTGCATTACTTCCCGGTAGGTAGCTTCGTCGGCCCTATGGTCATGAGGCTGGAGCGGGAATCGCCCCGCCAGTTCATTGGCGTTAGGCAGCGGCTGTTTCGCGAGTTCTTCGAGATTGCTCATGTTGTTCTTCTTCTTTCATTGGGTTATTGATAGGAAAAGTGTTTCGAGGCACGCCGTGCCCAGAATCTTAGAGTTTTCGGGGATTCGTGGTCACCAGCCTTAGAGAGAGGCGGCTATCGCGTCGCCGATTTCGCTGGTGGTGCGTACCAGGGGGGTCCCGGCCGCAGATGCGGCGGCGCGGTGAGCCATATCCGCATCGATAGCACGTTGAATGCTCGCCGCCAGTTGAGGATAGCCCAAGTGGTTAAGCATCAGGACCAGACTCGCAATAGTGGCGGTCGGGTCGGCTTTGCCCTGTCCAGCGATGTCCGGGGCGGAACCGTGGACGGGTTCAAACATAGACGGGAAGGTTTTTTCCGGATTGATGTTTCCCGATGCCGCCAAGCCGATACCGCCGGTGATTGCCCCGGCTTCATCGGTCAAGATGTCGCCGAACAGGTTATCGGTCACAATCACATCAAACCGGGCGGGGTTTGTGACCAGAAAAATCGTGGCCGCATCAACGTGTAGGTAGTCGACTTCCACTTCCGGAAATTCCTTTCCTACTTCCTCCACGCAGCGGCGCCACAGGTGTCCGGCATTAACCAGCACATTGTGTTTGTGTACGTAAGTCAGATGCCGGCGGCGCGCCTGAGCCTGCGCAAAAGCGTAACGCACGACCCGCTCCACACCGTGACGTGTGTTCACGGACACTTCGGTGGCAATCTCTTGTGGTGTGCCTTGACGCAACACCCCACCGTTACCGCAGTACAGTCCTTCCGTACCTTCGCGCACCACCACAAAATCAATGTTGCCCGGATTCGCCAGCGGGGTCGGCACCCCCGGATAGTACTTGGAAGGGCGCAGATTCACGTAGTGGTCAAAGTCGAAACGCAGCTTCAACAGCAGCCCGCGCTCCAACACCCCGGACTGCACGGAAGGATCGCCTACCGCCCCCAGCAAAATCGCGTCGTGGCCACGCAGGGCTTGTTCCGTGGCATCATCCAAAACCACCCCATCACGATGGTAACGAGCCGCCCCCAAATCGTAGAGGGTGGTTTTCAAACCAACTCCCGCACCCTCCAAGACCTTATTGAGGACCTTCACGGCCTCGGGCACGACCTCGTGACCGATGCCGTCCCCTGGAATCAAGGCCAAATCAATACTCGTCATAACGTAACTCCAACTTTCTTTTGATGTCTAAAATCGGCGGTTTTCCGAGTGCGGTTCTCAGTTAAAGGAGCTGCTTCGCGGCTTTCGACCCGGTCCGGCTTGTTGTCTTCGGGATGAACCCCGACCAACTGCGCCGCCACAATCGCCACCATGATGAGAGTACCGCCCACCAAGAGCCGCCACGTCAGGGCTTCCCCGCTAAACAATACCGAAAAAAGGGTGGCAAAAAGCGGTTCGCAAGCCATAATCAAGGCCGCCTCGGTAGAGGACATCCGTGCTTGTGCCCAGGTCTGGATGAACAGAGCCCCCACCGCACAAACCAGAACCATATAGATGAGGCTGGCCCAGACGGCACCGTTAGACGGCAGGATGAGTTCTCCATCCGAAAGCGCCGGAACGGCGTTCACCGCCGCGGTCCCCACCATCTGCATGGCAGCCAGCGCTCCCGCGGGACGTCCCGGCGAGATTACACCGAGAGAGGCCACCTGGATAGCAAAGAATAACGCCCCCAACAGGGTTGTCAGCTCGCCAAGACCGAAGGACCACCCTTGCAGGGACAGTGCCGCCAAGCCGAGAGTTGCCAGCAGCATCCACAGCCAAGTAATCGGCTTGAAACGTTCCCGGAACAAAATCAACGCCACGAAAGGCACGAAGACGATGGACATGGCAGTGATGAATCCCGAGGTGGCAGGAGAGGTCAGGTTCAATCCCCACGTTTGCGCCAGTTGACCCAAACCGTAGAGAATCCCCGCTCCGAAGCCGAGAGCCAGCGTCTTCCAGCCTGCCGTGCGCAATTCCCGAAACCACAACGCGCAAGCAATCATGGCTGCGAGAATAAAGCGCACGGTCAGGAAATCAGAAGCCGGAATATCATCCAGAACATGATCCTTTATCATAAAAAAAGTTGACCCCCACGCAGCGCAAACTGAAGCCAACGCTAATATGGGGATTAACTTTTTCATCACGATGTCCTTATCTGTACTCGGCGATTAGCGAGCGGCGTGGCCCTCCACATAATCGGTGTCTTTGTTGGTATTCCAGGTAAACATCTGGCGCAGCTCGGCACCGACTTTTTCAATCTGGTGACCTTCGCCCGCAGCGCGCAGACGCTTAAAATCGGGGGCTCCGGCAGCTTGATCGTCCATGAAACGCTTGGCGAAGCTGCCGTTTTGAATATCCGCCAAGACGTCTTTCATGTGGGCTTTCACGTCGGGGGTGATGACGCGCGGACCGGAGATGTAGTCGCCGTATTCGGCCGTATCGGAGATAGACCAGCGCATCTTGGACAGGCCGCCCTCGTTGATGAGGTCCACAATCAATTTCATCTCGTGGCACACCTCGAAGTAGGCGATTTCAGGCTGGTAGCCGGCCTCGACCAGGGTCTCAAAACCGTACTCGATGAGCTTGGATACGCCGCCGCACAGCACGTTCTGTTCACCGAACAGGTCGGTTTCTGTTTCCTCGGTAAAGGTCGTCTTGATGACGCCCGCGCGGGTCCCGCCGATGCCTTTCGCGTAGGACTTTGTCAGTTCCCAAGCGCGTCCGGAGGCGTCGCATTCCACGGCGATAACGTCGGGGACGCCCTGACCGGCAACGAAAGTACGGCGCACCACGTGCCCCGGGCCCTTGGGCGCCACCATGCACACGTCGTGGCCGGGACCGGGCTTGATGTAGCCGAAACGGATGTTGAACCCGTGCGCAAAGAACAGGGCGGCATGCGGCTTTAGGTTCGGCTCGATTTCGGAGGCATAGACCTTGCTCTGCACCTGGTCGGGCAACAGAATCATGACCACGTCGGCTTCTTTCACGGCATCCGCCACGGTTTTCACCGTCAAGCCCTGTTCTTCGGCCTTCGCCCGGGAGGAGGAGCTTTCGCGCAAGCCCACGACCACGTCGACCCCGGAATCGCGCAGGTTCAGCGCGTGGGCATGACCCTGCGAGCCGTAACCAATTACGGCCACCTTCTGAGACTGAATGAGCGACAGGTCAGCGTCGTCTTCGTAATAAATTTCCGCCATGATTTTTTCTCCTTATTAATTGTAGAGGTGTTTCATTGAAAAAGATATAGGGCGTTTTTCCGTGCAAAAACTAGGCAAAGTCCGGCTAATTTGCCCCTAAATTTGATCGGTGATGGACTTCGATCCGCGTCCAATCGCGACGTTGCCCGATTGGACGATTTCACGAACTCCGTAAGGCTCCAACTCGCGCAACAGAGCCGCGTGTTTCGCCGGGGAACCGATGGATTCGATGACCAAGGTGCCCCGTGACACGTCCACGACATGAGCCCGGAACAGTTCCACAATCTGGAGTACTGCGGTTCGATTCGTGTCGTCAGCCGAAACTTTAATGAGCACGAGTTCCCTCTCAACGGCTCGTTCGGGTTCCAACTCCACGATTTTCAGCACGTTCACCAGCTTGTTCAGCTGTTTCGTGACCTGTTCCAGGGACACTTCAGAAACATCGACCACGATGGTGATGCGCGAAATCTCGGGTTTCTCAGTTTCTCCCACCGCGAGGGATTGAATGTTAAAAGCACGGCGGGCAAACAGCGCCGCCACGCGGGTCAAAACGCCAGGCTTGTTTTCGACAAGCACCGACAGGGTATGTGTCATACTCATGTTTAGTCCTCCCAGGTCACAGTCTTGTCAGGGGCATAAATGACTTTGTCGTTGGTCTGACCCGCGGGAACCATCGGGAACACCATGGCATCGGGGCTGACCAGCACCTCGACTACGACCGGACGGTCGTCAATCTGGTGAGCTTTCTCCAGGGCTTGGCGCAGGTCTTTCGGGTCGGTAACCCGAATTCCCTCAGCTCCGTAGGCTTTCGCCAGAAGCATAAAATCGGGGATTCCCAACCGGTTTGCCTCATCGAGGTTACGGGCTCCGTCATGCAGGTCGGTCTGAGAATAGCGTTCGTTATAGAACAGGGTCTGCCATTGGCGCACCATCCCCAGCGAGGAGTTGTTGATGAGCAGCACCTTTATCGGGATATGCGATTGGGTGCAGGTGGCCAGTTCCTGATTCGTCATCTGGAACGAGCCATCTCCGTCAATGAGCCAGACTTCCCGATCCGGATTGGCGACTTTTGCGCCCATCGCGGCGGGGACGCCGAATCCCATCGTTCCCAGACCACAAGACGAAATGTAGGTGCGCGGATAACGGTAGGTCATGAACTGTGACGCCCACATCTGATGCTGGCCGACCCCGGTGACCACGATTGCGTCATCGTCGCTGACCTCGTCGAGCACTTTAATCGCCTTTTGCGGGCTGACCAGGCCGTCCAACGTATCATCAAAGTACGCGGGGTACTTGTCTTTCAGTTTGGTCAAAGACTTCATCCACGGGGTTAAGTCCGGCCGGCCATACTGTTTGTAGGCTTGGGGCAGTGCCCGCAGCAACGCCGCGATGACTGGTTTTAGATCTCCCACAATAGGGACATCGGCGTGACGGATTTTTGAGATTTCGGCCGCATCGATATCAACGTGGATGACCTTGGCGTGAGGAGCGAAGGATTTCACGTCTCCGGTGACCCGGTCATCGAAACGCGTACCGAGCGCAATCAGCAGGTCTGCCTGTTGCATCGACAGCACCGCGGACACGCAACCGTGCATCCCCGGCATTCCCATATGCTGCGGAGAGTCATCCGGGAAAGCTCCGCGCGCGGTCAGGGTGGTGACTACGGGAGCCCCGGTAGCGTCAGCTAACTCTTTCAACTCAGAGGTCGCATCGGCACCAATAATTCCGCCACCGATATATAGCACCGGTCGATGTGCTCCCGCGATTTCGGTGGCCGCCGCCGCAATTTGCTGTTTGGAAGGCTTGCCAGGCAGTTTATATCCGGGTAGCTCCATCGGCGGAGGCCAGGTAAAGGCCATTTTTTTGTTCTGGGCCGTTTTCGTGATGTCCACTAAAACAGGTCCGGGACGCCCGGAGGAAGCGATGAAGAAGGCCTCCGCTAGGCGGGAAGGAATGTCCTCGGGACGAGTGACCAGGAAACTGTGTTTCGTCAGGGGCATTGAGGCACCGACAATGTCGGATTCCTGGAAGGCATCAGTACCGATAGACTCCGCTCCGACCTGGCCGGTTATCGCGACCACCGGGACCGAATCCATCATGGCGTCAGCCAGACCGGTCAGAAGGTTTGTGGCGGCCGGTCCCGAAGTCACCAGCGCTACCCCGGTTTTCCCGGTGGATTTCGCGTAGCCCTCAGCAGCGTGGGCGGCGCCCTGTTCGTGGCGGGTCAGCACGAAGTTGAGTTTCTGGGAGTCATACAGCGGATCAAAAGTGGAGAGAATCGCCCCGCCGGGAATCCCGAAAATATCGGTCACTCCCAGTTCCTCCAAGGTACGAATGACAGCTTTCGCACCGGTCATGACTTCGCCGCGAGCGGCGGGATCAATTTCATTGGGGGTCTCCTCGGGGCCATAGGCTCCCATGGATTTCGTTTCTGGTTCGCTCATGCACCCAACTGTAGCTCTGGGGCTAAAAGGATGGAAACCCGCAAGGGGAAAATCTCACTATGTGGATTCCGAACCGAATAATGAGACACTTCCTTACAGGGCTATACCCCCGCCAGAAAGCCGGAAGCAGTGGTAGCTGGCGCTCTCAAACTTAGGGTAGCCTCATCATTTCCGCTGGCTGTGCCCTTAGTCCTGATTAATGGCGTCCACCAGATGGTTAAATCTGTTTGTGTCATTGAATCTAAATTTTCCCCGACGCGTGAAAGAGCAGACCGCAATGTTTCTGTCAAAGCACTTGGAACGACTGCGTGGCGAGCGCGACCACGCCTTTACCCCCAAGAAAAAAGCTGCTGACGAGCCTATTGAAGTCAATACCCAGAGCATGGTTGAGTACGAAAAGATTCGTATCCAGCTCACGGAAGTCTCCCGCACAACTATGCGTTTAGGCCATATGCTGCAGTCCTGCGGGGCTTCTGCGTACCGGATTAAGATTTCTATGGCACGCCTGGCTACCGCGTTGGGAGCCGATGAGCACCACGTCCAAGTCACCTTTGGCGAAATCAGTTCTACCGTCTATCTGCGCCCTTTTTCCCGGACCGAGATCTCGGAACAGAGGGACTTTGGCACCAACGCGGCCAAACTTGATCGACTGCGCCTGTTTATCCAAAACATTAAACCGGACACGCCCGTCAGCGAGGCAAACCGGCTCATGGATCGCATTGAGTCCTACAAACCTGAATTCAATAAGATTGCTAACACTTTGGCAGCAGGATTTGCCTGTGCCTGTTTCTGTTTCCTGAACCGCGGCGGGCTCATCGAGTGCGTTCTGGCTGGTGTAGCGGCGGGATTCGGGCAAAGCGTGCGCCGGATAATGATGGCAAAGAAAACTAATCATTTTGCGGTCTGGATGACCGCCGGTTTTGCTGCCTCACTGGTCTACATCGGTTGCGCCGTGCTACTGGAAACGATGCTGCAGCGCGCCTATTCACCAGCGGTTCTGGCGACTATACCGCCTTGGATAACAGCTGATCCTCTCGGATTCCGGGTGGGAATTGTCTCCGCGGTACTGTTTTTGGTTCCCGGTTTCCCGCTCATTACCTCGATGCTCGATTTGGTACGCCTGGATCTTTCCGCTGGGATACCGCGCCTGGTTTATACCTTGATGTTGATTATTTCAGCCGGAGCGAGCGTGTGGATTGTGTCCCTAACCTTCCACTGGGCGGTAGACCCCGCGGTGAACCCGCCTCTGGAGGGGCATTGGCTGTACTTCGCCCGAACATTCTGTTCATTTGTGGCCTCTGCCGGGTTTGCCATGCTGTTCAATTCGACCCGGCGACTGTGCGTCTATGCCGGGTTGATATGCGCTCTGGTTAATCCGTTGCGTTTTTTCGTTGTGGAATCGGGATTCAATTGGCAATTTTCGGTAGGGCTGGAGGCGCTGGCAATCGGTCTGCTTGCTGACGTTATTTCCCGTCTGTCGAACTTTAACTATTCACGAGTCTCGTTGTCCGTTCCGGCAGCAGTGCTGATGGTTCCCGGCGTTCCTCTCTATTCAGCCTTAGTACACCTCAACGAAGGAAATACGATAGGAGCTATCGCCTCCCTTAGCGAAGTGTCCGTGGTCATTTTGGCCATTGGCATCGGCCTTTCCACAGCCCGGATGCTCACGGATCGAAATTGGCTGCAAGACAGGGAAATTGTCGACACCCACCCCGTTCTTAATGCCGACGCTGACGATTCTTTCAGTATGCGCTGATAGACTGACTTTGTTGGTTTTCCCGACCACAAGGTTGATTTATCACTACGTCTCTGGAGGACATTTTGTTCGAATTTTTCGCAGCCCACCCAATTGTCCTTTTAGCTGCTTTATTGGGAATAGGCATGGCCTTTGGGCACATCAAAGTCAAAGGTGTTTCTCTGGGCGCAGCCGCGGTGTTGTTCCTCGCTATCGGCGTCTCCGCCTGGGCCAGTGCTTCGGGCATAAAGCTCATGATTCCGAAAGAAATCGCCGTACTGGGACTCTCTTTGTTCGCATTTTGTATTGGTTCAAACTCTGGTCCGAACTTTTTTGCGACCCTACAAACGGCCTGGAAATCAATCCTCCTGCTGGTCGGAGCCTATGTGGGAGTCAGCGCTGTCGCGGTAGGAATCGGCACCTTACTGGGGATGCCAATCAGCCAAATAGTGGGGACCCTCTCTGGGGCACTGACTAACACTCCAATGCTCGAGGCAGGAGGGGAAACGTCCGGGGACATCGCCACCGCCACGGTCGGTTATTCTATTGCTTATCTTTACGGTGTTCTAGGGATGCTCTTTTTCGCGTCGTTAGCACTGAAAAAGGGCAAAAATGACCGAGACGCGCCCAGTCCTGTCGTGTCCAAAACGATTCGAGTGGAAATCGACACCCACCCCCGCTTAGGCGAAATTTTTGAGAGATTCAACGAAAAATTAGCTTTTTCACGTCTGCGCCGTGGCGAACAGGGGCCAATCACCCGCCCCAATATGTCTGATACGCTCAACCCCGGCGATTTGATTACGATTGTGGGCGAGGCCTCCTCCGTACACACCATTATCGAAGAATTGGGTCATTCGTCCTCCCATTCACTACAGACCGACCGCAGCTACCTCGACTACCGACGCATTACTCTTTCCGATGCCTCCAAGGCTGGCAAAACCATCGCGGAATTGAACATGGGTGACCGCTTTGGTGCCACGGTGTCACGAGTTCGACGCGGAGACGTAGACATGGTGGCTTACCCGGACTTTACGTTGCAGCTGGGCGACCGACTGCGCGTGGTGGCGCCGAAATCAAGCATCTCGGTCATCACCAAATACCTGGGTGATTCCACCCGCGGACTCACCTCACTCAACCCGGTAGCGCTGGGCATCGGGATGACCTTAGGTTTCCTCATTGGTGAGATTCCCATTCCCAACCCCGGAGGCGGATACTTCAACATCGGGTATGCCGCCGGAATTATCATTATGGGATTGATTATGGGCCGCGTGGGGCGCATCGGCCCATTTGTCACGACTCTGCCCTACACCACGGGTCAGGTCTTGGGTGAAATCGGTCTGCTGCTGTTCCTGGCCCAGGCCGGAACGAATGCCGGAGGCTCCATTCAAACCGCTTTCACCGGCGGGGATTGGTGGAGAATTTTGCTTCTCGGCTTCATTGTCACCAATGTGTTTGGACTCACCTTGTTCATCCTGATGCGTCTGGTAGCCAAAATGGGAGGCACGAAGCTCTCCGGCTTCATGGGCGGCGCCCAAACCCAGCCGGCGGTGTTGGGATTCGCTAACGACCAAACCAACACCGACCCTCGGGTTTCCCTGGGCTACGCCATGGCTTATCCCGTAGCAATGATTACCAAGATTCTGTGCGGAACGTTTGTCGGGATGCTTTAGACCGCTGCAGACCCGCCCTTACTGGTGGTAGCGGGAGACGAGTTTGCTTAGTTGGCTGGAAGAATCAGCAACTGCCTGACCAGCCTCCAAAGTGGTACGAGCCCCCTCCGCAGACTTCTCGGCCGTAGCCGAAACCGTCTCAATCGAACCCACAATATCCTGAGTCGTCTGCGCAGCCCCACGAACCACCCCAAACATCTCATTCGTCGTCGCCGTCTGTTCCTCAACCGCCGAAGCAATCGTCTGCTGAGAATCATTAATCCGCGCAATAATCTCACTAATCTGAGTAATAGCCTCAGCCGCCTTAGTGGAGTCTTCCTGAATAGAACTGACCCGCTCAGAAATATCCGCCGTAGCCACCGCCGTCTGCGCAGCCAAATCCTTAACCTCACCAGCAACCACCGCGAAGCCCTTCCCGGCATCACCCGCACGAGCCGCCTCAATAGTCGCATTGAGCGCCAAGAGATTTGTCTGTTCCGCAATCGAAGTAATCGAATTCGTAATCTCCCCAATAGACTGCGAAGACTCACCCAACGTATCAATAACCTTCGTCGCCGAACCCACAGACTCAACCGCCTCCTCAGAAATCTGCGAAGCCGAAGTAGCCGACTCAGAAATCTGACGAATCGCCGCTTGCATCTCCTCCATAGCCGCACTCAAAGTATCCATATTCGTAGCCAACAACTGCGCCTGCTCAGCAGCCCCCGCCGCCCGAACCCGCGTATCCTGAGCAGTCTCATCCAACTGGGCAGCCGTATCAGCCAAATTACCAGCATGCTCCTGCAACCCCACAGAAGTACCACTAACCTCACCAATCAACTCATTAACCTGATCATTCTGACCATTAAAAGCCCTCGCCAAATCCCGAATCTCCGGCACACCCGTATCATCACGCAACCGAAAACCCAAATCATACTGATCATGATTCTGCAAAGCCACAGTATGCCGAGACAAAGGCCGACGTACCCGGCGAGCCAGGAGAATCAGGAAGGTCAACACGACCGCGCCGAGTAGGAAAAACACCACCATCAGCGCGAACAGAGAGATGGTCTGACCAACGTTAGCACGTTGCATCGCGGAACCTGCCGCTTCCAGAGAACCGGCCTCCAGATGTCCAATCTTTCGTACCGGTTCGATTACGGAAGCCGACGCCAACGAATAGTCACGGCCAAAAACCAGTTCGGAAGCTAGAGCGAGCTGTTGTTCGGCGGGTAGGGACTCCTCCTCGGCCGGAATGGAATAGTTCTCCACCGTGGCGGGCATAGCCGCCATGTCCTCGCCGCGAGCCAGCGCGGCTAAAGCAATGGCGTGCAGCTCAATGTCATCTCGTATCTTGCTGGCCTCCAAAGCCTCTTTCAGCAGGTCAAGCTGCTCCTTGGTGCCGCCGTTCTCGTTCAGCAACCGTACCCCATACTCACGATCACGCTTGATATAGAGCTGATTGGTGTAATCAGCTAGATCCGCTGAAAGTCCGCCCACCACGTAGGCTCGCGACAAGTTCGTCAAGTCGCTGTTCGCCGAGGTCAGCAGGTTGACGCCCGCGGAGCGAGACGAGGCTTCTCGCTGCGCGCTTTGCACCTCCCGGGTAGAGATTACAGCCAGGATGTCTCCCACCAAACCCAGGACGCAGAATAGAACCACCAGTATGGAGGCAACTTTTACCATTGACGAAAATCGAAAATTCATCATCAATTCCTTACATCAGCGGGGGGTTCAAGGTGGCGTAGTTCAAAGCCAGTGACTCCACACCCCAGGGTTTTAACACATCAACCAACAGACCCGTGTCCATCATCTCTTGCAGCCCCGCCTGTACGGCCTTTGCAAAGGCTTCGTCATCCTTGGCGAACACTGGGCCCTGCGGTGCCACATCCGAGTTTTGCCCCACCGTGGTGAAACCGTCGAACTTAATCTGTCCGTAGAGCATACTGGGCTCTTCACCCAACACCGCATCCAAAGTCCCCTCGGCCGCTTGAGAATTAAGCACCTCCTGGTCCTGGTCCTCAGCGATCTTGATGGGTTCCTTACCTTCGGCAACGCAGGTATCCGAGGCGGCTTTCAAGGCCTCCATCATGGTGGTGTCAGTACGCGCACCCACTTTGAAGCCGCAAGGATTGGTGTAGTCGAACTCTGAGTTTGGTCCTACGGCATAAATAACTCCCACGTTTACAAAAGAAACCATGTTGACTTGGCGCATCCGTGATTTCTTAAGGGTGAGAGTGGACATAACCAGGTCGAAGGTGCCATCGTTGACCCGGTCCAGCAGCGAGTTAAACTCCTCACTTTTGAACTGGACATCATTCACGCCCATCAGCTTGCCTAGAGCTTTCAAGGTATCTATCTCGTAGCCGATGGGTTGATTGCTGTCATCAAAGAACTCAGCCGGGGAATACGGCATGAATGCGCCGGCGGTCCAGGAATCGCGCTTATCCGGCGGCAACATCTCGTGAAGTTTCGGATCAGCTTTAATCTTGGAGATGTCGTAGGATTCGACCCCGCCAGAATCAGACGCCGGACCGCTACTGCAACCCGCGACTGAAAGACTCAAACAAGCTAGAGCACAAACGGACAAAATCTTCCAGCGGGCTGGCATACGCATCTCCCTTGATTTCGAACACCAAATTGTCTGAATATACAAACAATAACAGCTATCCGACCTGAATATAGCGGAATTGAAAGTTAATTCCAGGTAAATTTTCAGTAGCTAATCCGGGAGAACACTCGGGTTGCGCTAGTGGTAGCGGGAGACGAGTTTGCTTAGTTGGCTGGAAGAATCAGCAACTGCCTGACCAGCCTCCAAAGTGGTACGAGCCCCCTCCGCAGACTTCTCGGCCGTAGCCGAAACCGTCTCAATCGAACCCACAATATCCTGAGTCGTCTGCGCAGCCCCACGAACCACCCCAAACATCTCATTCGTCGTCGCCGTCTGTTCCTCAACCGCCGAAGCAATCGTCTGCTGAGAATCATTAATCCGCGCAATAATCTCACTAATCTGAGTAATAGCCTCAGCCGCCTTAGTGGAGTCTTCCTGAATAGAACTGACCCGCTCAGAAATATCCGCCGTAGCCACCGCCGTCTGCGCAGCCAAATCCTTAACCTCACCAGCAACCACCGCGAAGCCCTTCCCGGCATCACCCGCACGAGCCGCCTCAATAGTCGCATTGAGCGCCAAGAGATTTGTCTGTTCCGCAATCGAAGTAATCGAATTCGTAATCTCCCCAATAGACTGCGAAGACTCACCCAACGTATCAATAACCTTCGTCGCCGAACCCACAGACTCAACCGCCTCCTCGGAAATCTGCGAAGCCGAAGTAGCCGACTCAGAAATCTGACGAATCGCCGCCTGCATTTCTTCCATCGCCGCACTCAAAGTATCCATATTCGTAGCCAACAACTGCGCCTGGTCAGCAGCCCCCGCTGCCCGAGCCCGCGTATCCTGAGCGGTCTCATCCAACTCAGCAGCCGTGTTCGCCAAATTACCCGCATGTTCATGCAAGCCCTTGGACGTTCCGCTAACTTCCCCAATCAGCTCGTTAACCTGGTCATTTTGCCCATTGAAAGCCTTAGCCAAATCCCGAATCTCCGGCACACCCGTATCATCACGCAACCGGAAACTCAAATCATACTGATCATGATTCTGCAAAGCCTCAGTATGCCGAGACAAAGGCAGACGGACAGTGCGTAACGCGGCGAGCAAGAACAGCAACACCGTCACTGCCAAAACAATGAATATCGCAATCAAAATATAGATGGTGACCTTTTGCAAGGAGGCGGCTCGACCCATTTGCGTATCGGCCGCATTGGCAGCCCCGGTTTCCAGCTGATTCAACATATTCAAAGGAGACATCACGGACTTGTACGAGTTGGAGTAGGTTTCTCCAAACACCAGGTCCGAGGCTGTTTGCAGCTGTGCCTCCGCATCCATAGCCAATTCCTCAGGCGAGAATTGGAAGTTTTCCAAATCGCTGGGCAGAGCGCTAAAGTCAGCTTCGCGACTCAAAGCAGCCAAAGCCATGGCGTGAATCTCCGTTTCTTGGGTGATTTTTCCCGCTTCCGAGGACTGCTGCACCAGCTTGTTTTCATCTTCCGTGCCGCCGTTGTCGGCGATGAGGCTAGCCCCGTACTCTATATCGCGATTCACATAGACCTGGTTGAAGTAATCCATCATGGCTTCTTCCAGGCCGGAAATTACAAAGACTCGCGCATTATCCGCCATATTCGTTCGGGCATTCTCTATGTAGGCAATCCCGTTATTACGCCGGTTGGATTCGTCTTGAGCCCGATTGACCTGACCTGTCGTGGCGATAGTGCCAATTTGGGCGACTACGCCCAAAACTGCCAGCGCCAGCACCACGCTCATGGTGAATTTAATCATTGTTGAAAAACGCATTTTCATTTCCTCCCTGAAGAAAATTAAGCAATCGGCGGATTTAAGGTTGCGTAGTTGAGCGCGATGAATTCCTCGCCCCAGGGCGCAAGTACATCTTTTAGCATTCCCGTATCCATCATCTTTTGGAGACCGGCTTGAATGGCTTTGGCCAGCTCAGGATTGTCTTTCGCAGTGACCGGGCCCTGCGGCGCCACCTGGAAAGCCTCACCGATAGTGGCGAACTTCGGATTCCTCGACTCGGCGTAAGCCATAATCGGGCTCTCCCCGATGACGGCATCCAAGGTTCCTTCCGCAACCTGTTGCACCAACTTATCTTGGTCGGCATCAGAAACAATCTGTATCGCCGGTTTTCCAGCTTTCACACAAGAATCGCTGGCCGCCTGCAAAATTTCGGCCTGCGTGGTGTCTGCCTGGGTGGCGACTTTCAATCCGCAAGAGTTGGCGGGATCGAAATTATTGGGGTTGCCCGCCTGGGTGCCATAGATGTAACCCGCCTTAATGTAGGCAACCATATTGGTCTGGTCCATCCGGGTCTTGTTGAGAGTCATGGATGCCATGACGATGTCATAGGTGCCATCGTTAACCTTGGGAATAATTGCGTCAAATTCTTCATCGGCAATTTTCAGTTCCGACACGCCCATCAGCTTCGACAAGGCTTTTAAGACATCGACTTCGTAGCCGACCGGCTGATTGTTGTCATCGAAGAACTCGGCGGGAGAATAGGGAATATCCATCGCGACCCGCAGCGTATCCCGGTTCGCCTGCGGTACCATCGCCACGATTTCAGCATCCGGTTTGATGGAATTGAAGTTATAAGATTTCACTTCCGCTGAGCTAGTCGAGCCGGAACAGGAAGCAAGTGTTGCTCCCAACAAAGCGGCACCCGCTGCCGCCGAGAATACCCTCACTATGAGCTTCATTGTCATTGCTTTCCTCCCCTGAAAAGGGGCATCGCCGATAACTCTACTGTTCTATGGTAACCCAGAGAGAAAAAATCGAAGGGGATTTCAGGCAATCGGCGGGTTTAGCGTGGCATAGTGCAACGCTATAGTCTCTTCACCCCAGGGAGACAGCACATCCGCAAGCATTCCCGTATCCATCATCTTTTGCAGACCGGCTTGAATGGCTTTGGCCAGCTCAGGATTGTCTTTCGCGATGAAAGGACCCTGCGGAGCATTCTCGAAGGACTCCCCGAACATCTCAAAATTCTGGTATTTTGCCTGGTTATAGGCCAAAATGGGTGTTTCCCCGATGATGGCATCAATGCTTCCCTGGTCGACCTGGGAAATCAATTTGTCCTGATCTGGCTCAGTAATGATAGTGACCGACGGCTTACCGATTGACACGCACTGATCGCTGGCCGCCTGCAAGGTGTCGGCCTGCGTGGTGTCCGACTGTGCCGCCACGCTAAATCCACAAGGCGAGACCGGGTCAAATTCCTTCGGGTTATCTCGCTGGGTTGCATAGCTGTAACCTGCCTCAACATAGGACACCATATTTCCCTGGCGGAGCCGCTCTTTATTCAACGTCAAAGCGGCCATGCCCAAATCATCGGTGCCCTCGTTTACCTTGGGAATGATGGAGTCAAAATCTTCGTCGATGAATTGCACTTCTTTGATGCCCATTACCTTAGCGAGAGCTTTTAAGACGTCGACCTCATAGCCCACCGGCTGATTGGCGTCATCGAGAAATTCCGCCGGGGAATAATGCAGTTCCATAGCAACCCGCAACGTTTCCCGATTTTCCTGCGGCACCATCGCCGCGATAACCGGATCGGGTTTGATGGAATTAAAATCGTAAGACTGCATCGCCTCCGATTTTCCTGCTAACGCACATGACGAAAGCGCCACTGCCGTCATTGCTACACACGCTGCCCCAACCAACCTCATCGTGGTTTTCATGTCAGCCAACTGCCTCCTGCTCTAGGACGAATCTACGATATTTAACCAGGGTTGTACTAACCAAAGCACCCAGAATTGTACTCCTACCTGGCTGAATGTTCGCTGAAAAATTCACTCTGCTGACGTGAAAGCATCCCGGTCCAAAATTGCCAGGACATGACCCAGCACCGGAGTGAGGACCTCTACTGTGTCACGCACCGCGCCCGGAGAACCGGGGGCACACACCACTAGCGCGGCCCCCGCTGCCCGCGTGGATATCCCCACTACGGGACGAGACAGCATACCCAGGGGGGTAGCCTGTCGGTTACGTTCCAGCAACGCGGCCTCCACTCCGCTCAAACGGGCTTCCACCAGGCCCTCAACAGCTTCGGGAGTGAGGTCACGCGGGCTAATCCCCGTCCCTCCCGTGGTAAAGACCAACCGCGCCCCGCTACGACACGCCGCCGACACGGCCTCGTGAACGGAGTCAACTCCGTCCGGAACAACCACCGGTCCACTCACCGCAAATCCGAGGCCCGCCAGTAATTCCACCGCCAGCGGACCGGACCGATCCGAGTTCACGCCCGCAGAAACGGAATCGGAAACCGTAATGACACAAGCCGGTGTCTGTGGCGGCAAAGACTGTTCGGCGTGGCTCATGATTCCCGCTCCCACGTCCCCGAACGACCTCCGGATTTGTAGGTCACGAAGGCCTCGCGCAAGGTAATCTGGCGGTCCACCCCTTTCAGCATGTCTACCAGCGCCAACGCCCCCACCGTCACCGCGGTCAAGGCCTCCATCTCTACCCCGGTACGCTCCACGCATTTCACCGTGGAGCGCAAAATGACCTCATCGCCCTCCTGGGTGATGTCCAGGGCTACGTAGTCGATTCCCAAGGGGTGGGCCAGCGGGAGCAGTTCCGGGGTGCGTTTTACGGCCTGTATCCCGGCGATGCGCGCCACCGCCAAGGCGTCTCCTTTCGGGACACGATTATCCCGCAAAGCGGCGGCTACCTGAGGCGATACACTGACTGTGGCTTGCGCCCGCGCTTCGCGCAACGTCTCACTTTTCGCCGAGACGTCCACCATTCGGGCCTCGCCGCGTTCATTCAGGTGGTTCATGGGCAGGGTATTTTCCATCACAAGTCTTTCTGGGAACGTCCCCATTTCGGGGCAAGTTTTCTGAACTGACCCTTTTAATATATGCAGGAAATCGTTTCCCTTACTAGAATTGTCAGGTGGAATTTTTTGGGATCAGCGGTTCGGAGCTGCTGCTCATTTTGGTCGTGGGCGTCATCGTCATCGGCCCGAAGCACGCCGCCCAAGCTCTGCTGTGGTTCAAAGGAGTGATCGAGTGGCTGCGGGCGTGGTCCGCCCGTCTGCGCGAAGAAGCGAATTTCACCAAGTCCGGCCTCAACGTAGATTTAAAAAACTTTGATCCGCGCGAATACGACCCGCGCAAGATGATTAAAGACGCGGTGGCCGAAGAAATGCAGTTGTGGATGGAACAGGCCACCAGCATCGAGAAAGCCGCCACCCCGGGCCTGGTGCCGGAAAAAACCCCGGATAACCCCAACCCCTCGACCGAGCCCAAACCTGACGAACCTCCGGCCGAGCCACCCACCGCACCCCGTCAAGAAAAGCCCGCGTAAACTGATAAACTTGTGTTGATTTAGCCCTATACAGAGGAGAGATTAATGGTTCCGGCACATGTGATGTTGTTCAGCGTAAGCCCTGTGGTGTGGATTACTGTCATCATTATTTTGGTCGTGGTTTTCGGTGCCTCGAAACTGCCGGAGATTGCTCGCAACGTGGGCAAATCCGCGAAAGTCCTGAAAGAAGAGCTCAACGATTTGACCGAGGACACCAAGGCTGACGGCAAAGCCATTGAGAGCAAGAATGACTCCGCCAACGATTCCTCTAAAACTGACCCGGCCCCAGGCAATGATGCCGCTAAGTAACAGTTCAAGTGCCCACTGAGAAACCCTCTGACCGGAATCGTGATGCCAACTCAGAAGGCGTCATGACGGTGACTGCTCACCTAGCTGAGCTGCGAAAACGTATCATCTGGTCATTTGTGGGCATCACCTTGGCGACGATTGGCGGCTGGTTCCTCTATGAAATCGCACTGGAACACATCACCGCCCCCATGAAAGACGTCGCCGGGGCTAACCTAAACTTCCAGACCATCGGCGCGGCCTTTGACCTGAAAATCCGCGTGTCCCTGTGGTTGGGGGTGCTGATTGCTTCGCCGTGGTGGATTTTTCAGATTTTGGCTTTCATCTGGCCCGGTCTGCGCCGCCGGGAACGGTTCTGGATGCTGATTTTTGGCGTGGCCGGAGTCATTTTATTCGCCGCTGGTGCGGTATTCGGCGACTGGACCGCACCGCGAGCCGTGTCGATTCTGTCCTCATTCACTCCCCCAGATTCAGCGATGCTGCTGCAGGCCGATGCCTATATCAAGTTCTATATTCGCCTGGTATTGGCGTTCGGGATTTCTTTCCTGATTCCCGAAATTTTGGTCATGCTGAACTTCCTGGGGGTACTCGGCGCCTGCACCATGTTAAAAGGCTGGCGCTGGGCGACAATGGTGGCGTTTATCTTCTCAGCTATCGCCAACCCGCTACCAACCCCGTGGCCCGTCATTTTGCAGGCCTCAGCCCTGCTGGCACTGTATTTCCTGGCGGTCGGCATCGCGGCGCTCCACGATTGGCGCCGAAACCGGAAGCAGCCGTAACCACGGCAACTCTCAAAGCCGCGCTGATGTCAGATTTCGAGGACTTTCACAATCGACCACGGCGCCACGGATTCGACATCTCGGTCTATCAGCATCAAGGCATTCGCTTTATGCAGCGAGGCCACCAGGTGTGACTTCGATCCCAAGGGGTGGGTGCGCTGCACCGTGGGGGTTTGCCCTGGCTGTCCCGGCGTCAAGAGCACCGGCACTACCTGGACTTTGCCTCGCGGCGAGGTCCATGCCTCCACCACGGTCGCTTCCTGGCACTCGTGCACCCGCTGTGGATCACGCCCACCGAGCTTCGCCAGTACCGGCAGTGCAAACAGGTGCCACGAGACGAAAACCGAAACCGGGTTTCCCGGCAGGGTCAGTACCGGTACTCGGCGCCCCCCGCTCGCCTCCACGAAACCGTAACCTTGAGGTTTACCCGGCTGCAGGGCAACTCGTGCGAAATGGAATCCCCAATCGCTAACGCCCTGTTTCACCACCTCATAAGCGCCGGCCGAAACCCCGCCCGAAGTGATGACCAGGTCGCTCATGTCCGCCACCCGGCGCAAGGTTTCTCGGAACTGTGCCACGTCGTCCCCGCATTGGCCCGCAAAACTGACCTCCGCTTGGGCCACTCGTGCCAAAGCCGCCGCCAGAGACGAGTTTGAATCTGGAATCATCGACCCTTCCAGCAAAGCCCCCGCCCCTGCCAGCTCGGAACCGGTGGCGATAATTCCCACCCGGACCCGCGGGAAGGCCGTAACTGTCGCGTAGCCCCCTGAAATTGCCGAAGCAATCGCCCCCGGACTCATGACTTCGCCGGCAGCCAGAACTTCGGTGCCGGCCGGCAGGTCCTCTCCGGCCTGGCGCACATTCGCCCCGGCCCGGGGAACACGATGAATAGTGACCGTTTCCGGCAGCTCAACGGGACCCGGCTGTTGATTCGTATCCTCCACTTTCACCACGGTGTCCGCCCCCGAGGGCATTTTCGCGCCGGTCATAATCCGCCACGCCTGACCCGGTTGGCATTCGGCGCTCGGTTCTGTGCCCGCCGGAATGTCGCCCGCCACCGGCAACGTTACGGAACCGTCAACCGGTAGCCCCGCACTATTGAAAGCAAATCCGTCCATCGCCGAGTTCGTAAAGGGCGGCACCGACAGACGCGAAATGACCGGCTCAGCCAGGGTCAATCCCAAAGTGTCGCCCACCGGCAGTTCCCGCGGTGTCAGCGGAGTTATTTCCTCCAGGAGCTGGGCCAAAAATTCCTGGTAATCAAGCAGTGTTTCTGTCTCACTCACGATTGTTCTCCTTTGAGTTCACCAGTCTTGCCGGACAGTGTTTCGTAACAGTTTGGGTTTTGGGATGAGGCGGCACGCGCCGAATAATCCACCACGTTCCATTTGCCCATGCGGGCGTCTCCAATGACCAGGCGTCCGATGAGGGGCTCGCCCCAACCTGAGACCATTTTCAGGACCTCGGTAGCCATCAGGGACCCGGCTTGCCCACAGACGGGGCCGAGGATTCCCGCGGTGGTGGAGTCCGGGGTACTTGCGGGCGGAGGCGGAGTCGGATAGAGCGTGCGTAAACACGTCCCAACCTCCGGGGAAAACACGCTGACCTCGAAGTTTGCTCCGACCGCGGAGCCCCAAACCAGGGGTCGCGCCAACTTTGCGCAGGTGTCTGAAATCAGGTATTTCGAGGCAAACGTGTCGGTGGCGTCCACCACCAGGTCGTATTGGGCGATAACCGCGGCGGCGTTCTGAGCATCCAGCGCCGGTTCCTCGCAGACGTTGACCTCGGGATTCAGCGCTCGGACAGTGGCGGCAGCAGAAGCGGTTTTCGGCTCACCTTGGTGGTTAAACGGGTGAATGACTTGGCGTCCCAAGTTGCTCAGACTCACCGTGTCGCCATCGGCAATCCCCAGGGTTCCCCCCGCCGTGGACAGGCCGACCCCGGCGGCAGCGAGGTACGCAATGATGGGCGAGCCCAACCCGCCAGCACCTACCACCAGGACTTTTGCACTCGTGACGCGCTCCTGACCGGTTGCTCCAAAACCTGGAATCGCGCAATGTGCGGCATAGCGGCTGCGGGTTTGGAGGTCTGCGTCAAGGTTTGACCAGGCGGCGTCTCCCTCGGAAAAAACCTGTTTCTTCCAGATGGGAACCCGGTCCTTGACCGCATCGACCAGCCAAGACACTGTAGAAAACGCAGCTTGCCGATGAGCGGCGGAAACTCCGACCAAAATAGCTACCTCGCCGACCGACAGATGCCCCACCCGATGGCGCAACGCAATTTCCTGCACGCCGGGAACCGTACTGGCCTCACCGGCAATCTGTTGCAGTTCACGGGCGGCGTCCGGGTGAGCGCTGTAGGTGATAGCCTCCACTCCACGCCCCTGGTCGTGGTTGCGCACGCGGCCGATGAACACGAGCTGGCACCCGGCTTCGGGCACGGTAAAGCTCGCTTCAAACCGAGTCGGGTCCAAAGGCTCATCGGTCAGATCCGCTTGCAGTATGGTTGCCAAAGATGCTCCTAAATTAATTCCAAAACTACGCGAGGATGTTAACTAGCCACCGGCAAATGGAGGTAATACATCGATGGTGAGGTCGGTGAGGTCGTCGAGGTCCGCGAGGCGTTTCTGGCCCGATTCGCGCAGACCCCCCACCAGGTATGACGAAATGGAAAGCACCTGATTTAATTCGCGGCCATCTCCTCCCGCCTGAGCCGCCGCATCAGCCACGCTCACGTCCCGCGCTACTTGTGCCGTCGCCGTATCGGTGCCCGCCGCATCCGCGGCCGCCGCGAAAAAACGCACTTGTACACCTACCGTGTTATCGCCACTATCCCGCATCTTTACCCCCCAATCTGAGCCATTGGAATCGTTGGAGATTGAAAGTCCTGCTGACCCAAGCCGTGCCCGGAAGGTTTTTCCCAGGTTACCGCCGCCCAAGCCTGCGCCAGTTCGTCATCGCTAGCACCGCGGCGCAACATCGCCCCCAGGTCACAGCTCAAGTTAGAGAACAGGCAGGGACGCACCAGTCCGGTCGGGGAAAGCCGGGTTCGGTTACAGTCTGCACAGAAAGGCGCGGATACCGAAGAAATCAACCCCATCGTCCCCAGGCGCTTTGTGCCCGCTAAGTCGAACACCTGAAAACGGGTTGCCGGGGCATGAATATCAATATTTTCGCGCACCGGGGACAAACGAAATTCGCGTTCTAAAGCCGGGCGCAGTTTAGAAAAATCCAGTTGCTCAGCGGAACCAACCCGGACCGTGTGCGGGCCGAAGGGCATATATTCAATAGCGCGCCACTCGATACCCCGCTCCAGGCAAAACCGCAGCAAATCCGGAGCCTCGCGCAAACTGACCTGGTCCAACATGACCGTATTCATTTTCATTGGCTGGAAACCTGCGGAGAGCGCGGCGTCAATACCCTCCAAAGCCGAGGCGAGTTCATCGCGCCCGGTGATTTCTGCAAAACGGGCAGGGTTGAGGGTATCGAGGGAAATGTTGATGCGCCGAACTCCCGCCGCCCGCAGTGCCGGAGCCAGCGGTGCCAAACTGCGGGCGTTGGTGGTGAGAGCCACCTGGGGGTCACGCCCCGCGGCCGCAAACGTGTGGGTAATCCCCGCTGCAATCTCTAGCAAATCCGGGCGCAACAGCGGCTCCCCGCCGGTCAGGCGAACCTGAGTAATCCCTAGGCGGTGAATCGCGATTCCCACCAAACGCAAAATTTCTGAGGAATCCAACAGCTCCTGACGCGACACCCACTTGACGCCCTCACGCGGCAGGCAATACGAACAGCGTAAATCACAACGATCGGTCACCGACAAGCGCAAGTCTCTCGCGGTTCGTCCCCAGCTGTCTCGCAGCGACAAAGCCCAGGGAGACGCGAGCCCAGCTGCCTGCCCCACACGATTGACTCGTGTCAGCGTCTCAGTCAAACCTACCTACTTCCTCAGCCCTCGGTATATCTCGCCATTCTATCGCGTCTCAAATATTATTCCAGTTCACTAGGCATTTATGGTTTGTCCTCGCCTGATGGAGCCTATCCGTTATGCTGAAGGAGTGAGCCCATCGGCTCACTTAATTTTTGACCATACTCATTGAGGAGCAGACATGGCAGAAGAAAAACGCAAAGACGATCCGGAAAAAATGGCAAAAATGGCGGCATGGCTGCAAGCCGCTAGCCAGGAACTCAAGCTACCGGAATGGACTATTGCCCCCGTCCAAGAGGAACTATTGAACCTCATCAGCGATGTCGCGCACGGGCCGTCCCGTCCGGGAGCACCGCTGACGGCTTTCCTGGTCGGGTTTGCCGCGGGTGGAGACATTGCGCAAGCGGGCGAAAATGTGGCAAAACTTCGTGCCTTAGTAGCAAAGTACCCCGCAAACTAAGACTTTCGCTGATGTCCTGAGCAACGCGTGGGTGTTTTCCGCAAAAACTGGTCTAACATCAGAAAATGTCCGCAAAATTTAAGATAGGGTGGCAAATATGTATCAGTTACGGATTAAGGACGCAGCAAATTTACTGGGTGTTAGCGATGATACGCTACGCCGGTGGATAGACGCCGGTCATCTCAGCGCCGGAACCGATAATGCGGGACGCAAAGTCGTAGACGGAGCTGAACTGGCGAAACTAGCTCAAGACAAAGCCAAAGATTTTGGTGACGCGGATTCCACGGGTTTCATTTCAGCCCGCAACCATTTCCGCGGTCTGGTCACCAAAGTCGTTTCCGACACAGTCATGAGCCAGGTCGAACTGCAATGCGGCCCTTTCCGCGTGGTGTCCCTCATCTCCACCGAGTCGGTGAAAGAACTCGGACTGGTGCCCGGCGCGGTCGCTACCGCCCGGGTCAAAGCCACGAATGTCGTAATTGATGCATCTTAGGGAAAACCTGACGACACCCTTGTGCCGCCACAATGAAACGGTCGACAACGGAAAACCGCCGACCCGGCTTATGCGAAAGGAAAACTCATGAAAACACTCGCGCGTCTCGGAGCAGGCTTGGCCGTCCTGGCCCTGGCCGCCACCGGCCTCACCGCTTGTGCACCGGACAACGCCAACACCGCGAACTCAGAACCGAGCGAAACGGCCGAGGCCAAGATGATTCAGGTATTCGCCGCCGCCTCCCTCAAGGCTAGTTTCTCTGAGCTGGGCGCATCTTTCCAGAAGGATAACCCCGACATTACTGTAAAGTTCAACTTTGACGGCTCCTCCTCCCTGTTTGATCAGATGCAAGGCGGTGCCAAAGCTGACGTGTTCGCCTCCGCTGACGAAAAGAATATGAAGAAAGCCACCGACGCGGGTCTGAATGCCGGCGAACCGAGCATTTTTGTGAACAATACCCTGACCTTGGCGGTACCGAAAGGTAACCCGGCTGGGGTCACCGGGCTGGACGACTCCCTCACCGGCAAGAAACTGGTCATTTGTGCCGAGGGGGTTCCCTGCGGCAACGCCTACCGTGAGTTGGCGCAAAAGGTCGGTTTCACCGGTCAGGCTGTGTCCGAGGAGACTTCGGTCAAGGATGTGATGGGTAAGGTCGTCAGCGGCGAAGCTG
Organism: uncultured Mobiluncus sp.; assembly: GCF_947087965.1. Lineage (GTDB taxonomy): Bacteria > Actinomycetota > Actinomycetes > Actinomycetales > Actinomycetaceae > Mobiluncus. Next base: position 108,711 of record NZ_CAMUES010000006.1, on the reverse strand, counting down.
ACGCGGGCGTGGTGTACCAGACCGATGCGCTGGCGGAAAAGGACGCGGTGGACACCATCGATATTCCCGGCTCTGACACCGTGGTCAATGCCTACCCGATTGTGGTCACCAAGATGGCTGCCGACAACGGCAACGATGCGGCCGCGAAAGCCTTCGTGGACTACGTGTTGTCCGACGCGGCACAAAAGGTCTTTGCCAAGTACGGGTTCATGAGACCCACTGAGTAAGGGTTCGCGTTGAACGCTAATAACCACGGCTTTCCCCGCTGGCTGTATCTGCCGGCGGGGATAGCCTTGCTGTTGGTCGTTTTGCCTATTGTCGGGCTCATGGTGCGAGTGCCGTGGACCCGTCTGGTGGAAATCCTGACCCGCGACGAATCCCGCGACGCCCTGCTGTTGAGCCTGCGCACCTGCCTGGTGTCGCTGGTGCTGGTGTTGATTCTGGGGACGCCCCTGGCGCTGCTGATTTCGCGCACCGAGGGATTTTGGGCTTACGTGTGGCGCACTTTCGCGGTCCTGCCTATGGTGTTACCCCCGGTCGTAGCCGGTTTAGCGCTCTTGGTGACGCTGGGGCGCCGCGGCGTAGTGGGACAGTACCTGTCCTTGGCCGGTATCGAGATTGGGTTCACCACCATAGCCGTGGTACTGGGGCAAACGTTCGTGGCCATGCCTTACTACGTGGTGTCCCTGGAGTCAGCGTTGCGCACTTTTGATTCCGGTTACGAGCGGATTGCGGCGACTTTGGGGGCATCTCCGACCTATGTGTTGCGCCGCGTCACGCTACCTTTGCTGAGCCCTGCCATAGTCGGGGGTGCCACCATGGCTTTTGCCCGCGCTTTGGGCGAATTCGGGGCCACCCTGACTTTCGCGGGCTCTCTGCAAGGGGTGACCCGGACCCTCCCCCAGGCTATCTACCTGTTGCGCGAGGACGACTCCGACCTGGCTTTGGCACTGTCCGTAGTGCTGGTGCTGTTGGCGGCCACCATGATGGGATTGTCGGCTATCTTTACCACCCGCCGCACTAAACAGCTCACGACACAACCGGAAAGTGGTGATGACCAGTGAAAACTCGCCCCGATACGGCGGCAAATCCCGCGGAATTCCCCACCGCTACCACCACGGCCGGAAGTGAAGTCCTGGTGAAAGCAGGCATCAAGGAACGCAACGTTACGGTGAAGTGTGCTTTTCCGGCGGGACTCATTACCGCCATCGTCGGACCGAACGGGGCCGGGAAGTCTACAATTCTGGGGATGATTTCCGGGCTGTTGGCCCCCGATTCAGGAGAGATCCGCAGTGGGGATACGGTGTTTGCCGATGCCTCCCGTTCTCTGCCACCACATCAGCGTCCTGTTGCGATGCTGACCCAAAAACCCCTGCTGTTTCCACACTTGAGCGTGTTGGAAAACGTGGCGTTTGGACCGCGAGCCCGGCATCGGTCACGGGAGGAAGCCCGGCGCATCGCGCGCCAGGAGTTAGCGGCGGTGGGCGCTTTGGAACTGGCGGATCGTCCCGCCACGGCTCTGTCCGGCGGGCAGTCGCAGCGCGTGGCGATTGCGCGAGCCCTGGCGACACACCCGCAAGTCGTACTGTTGGATGAACCGTTTTCCGCCCTTGACGTTGAGACTGCCGCCAAACTGCGGGAAGTACTGTCGAAACGGTTGCGTCAAGAGCCGCGGCCGACCGTGATTTTTGTGACCCACGACCCGCTCGACGTATGGATGTTGGCCGACCATGTGGTCGCCATCGAAAACGGCCATTTGATTGGGGAAGGCACGGTGGTAGAAATGCTGGGCCAGCCTGCCACGAAGTTCCTGGAAAACCTGTCCGGCATGAACCTGCTTTCCGGGGTCATCGAGGAATCCGGCGAAGTCGCCACCATTGATGTCGGCGTAGTGAAACTGACGGGACTGTGGCAAGGCAAGAATCATCCCGGCCCCCAAACCCCAGCTCTCACCGCTTTTGCTCCGCAATCTGTGGCTCTGTTCCAGACTGCTGTTTCCGGCTCTCCGCGCAACACCTGGCAGGCGCGCGTCACGGACATCACGCCGCGCGGCGCGGTGCAGTGGATCAGTTTGGAGCTGGACGGGGGGCAAAGCATTCAAGCCGTCCTGACTCCGCAAGCCGTCAGCGCCCTGCAGCTGGCTCCCGGTTCGCCCATTTTCGCCGAGGTCAAAGCCACTCAGATTACGGTGTATCCGCGCTAGGTTTTTATAAACCGTAAATATAAGGGGAGAATAGCCGGGTAGCTGCCATTATTGGCAGCTACCCGGCTATTCTCCCCCTATAATCACCGATTCCAATTTGATACCTATGGAATTGGCTCCCGGGGACACCCCTTCAGCACCCCCGTCATGGCCTGTTTCTCTGCCGGGGTCACCCACAGCCCGTATTTCGCTTTCACCGCAATCTGACGTGCCACGTATGCGCAGCGATAATCGCGCGCGGGCGGCAGCCATTCGGACGCATCCTGGGATTGTTTATCCTGATTGACCTGACCTTTTACTGCTTCCAAGTTCAGCGGGTCGTTGGCGATGGCTTCGCGTTCCGGTTGGCTGAGCTGCTGTCCGCCGGTACGCCACACGTTACCCAACGCCACCACGTGGTCAATCTGGACCGCGTCGGAGGTCTCCTGAGACCGCTTGAAATCAATGGTTTCCCCGGTGTATTTATCGTGCAAGACCCCACTTTGTACCACGCAGCGAGCGGGAGTGGTGTTCGTAGCCGCCCGATATTGGACGTTCTCTAGGTCGCGAGCCAACACTTCGTTGCGCGTATTGCAATCGTCGCCATCGAGGTCCAGCCACCCTTTGCCGAACAGCTGCTCACGGTCAAAGCCCCGGAAAGGATCTTTGTCGCGCACTGCCAAAGTGTCCAACACGTCCCTGGCGAGGGCTCCTGCAGTTTTTCCGGCGGCGGCGTCAGGAGTCTGTGCCCCGGCGTTCCCGGATTGACTGACGGAATGGGTCTGGTCACCGCCGATGAGCCCGAAGAACCAGCCGTCGTCCCCAACGAACTGGGTGCCCAAACCGGTCACGGCCACCACAGCGAACGCCGCTAGAGCCAAATTGCGTCCCCGCTGGTTACGGTTTGAACTCTTGCCAAACCACCCGTCCCACGGTGCTACCTGCGGAGTTTCCGGTTCCAGACCGCGGTTTTCCTCCGGTGTGGCGCCCTGACCAGTTTTGTCCTTATTGCTCATGCGTCCAGCCTAACGAAGTAATCTTGCCCGGTCACATCTGCCACCAGCCCCACCCCACGAGGGTTCTCACCGAGGGCGGCAAAATCAACGACAGTGTCTCGTGACGGTGCCACCACGGACTGAGGCGTGAAAACGCCGGCGGGAAAACCGGCAAAATCCGGGTCTAGGGCCACCCAATCTACCAGCTCCGTCCAGTCCGGTTTGTCGGATTGGACGGTCGTTTCGTCCTCGACAGTACTCTTTTCCACGGCGGCACTCAGCTCCGCGAGGCGGGTTTCGATTTCTCGGCCCAATGACTCCAAGCTCGGCACGATTCGGTTGGCACTCCAGGACGCGGAATCTCGCCACACCTCAAAGCTGACTCCGTCTCGCGCCAGGCGCCGCCGAGCCAAATGCACCCCCAAACTATTGCGCTCTATCCCCAGGAAACGCCGTCCCAGCTGGGCTGCCGCCACCAGAGTAGAGCCGGATCCGGCGAAACAGTCCATCACCAGTCCCCCCGGCGGGCACGCCGCGGCTATGGCGCGTTGCATGACTTCCACCGGCTTTTGGGTCGGATACCCCACCCAAGTCTCGGAATGATTCGGCGGCCGGGAGATCTGCCAAACATCGGGGGCGACCATACCGTGCGGGTTGAACAGTTCGCGGCGTTTCGGAGCTATAGTCGCGTTATACGCCACCCGCACCGCGTCGGGGTCGAAAAAGTAGCTGCGCCGGTCGCGGGCGTAAAACAGGATGGTGTCGTGTTTGTGGCCGAAAGCCCGCCGCGACCCTCCGCCCGAAGCGTAAGCCCACACAATCTCGTTGACCAGGTTACTTGCCCCAAACACCTCATCTAGGACCAGGCGCAGAGCGGCGGAGGAATGCCAATCACAGTGGACAAAGATCGTTCCTGTTGGCGACAAAAATCGCCGTAGTACGGTCAGCCTCTCGTACAAATTTTGCAGGTAGTCCGCAGTTTGCCAGCGGTCGCCGTACTGTTTCACAGCGATGGTGTGTTTCGGGCCACCCCGGTGGTGCGTCCGAATCTGTTGTACATAATCCACCCCGGAGTTAAACGGTGGATCGATATAGATGCAGTCGACGCTGCCCTCATATTGGGGCAACAATCCGCTCATGACCTGCAGGTTTTCCCCGGCATAGAGGCGGTTTTCGCTCTGCGAAGTCACAACTTCGCCCCCGTGCGTTTCATGATAGTGCTCGGCTCGGACGTAGAGCCGGGGCGTGGCCAGTGTTACTTCGTGTTTTCCGCGCCACGTCAAAGCCAGTTCCGGGGGTTTTTCCTGCACCATCCCATCCTACTGTGGGCGGCTCAGCCGGCAATAACCCGCCACTTCCGGAGGGAAAGCCGCGCTTTCACCCCCAGAGAAATTCCACGGCAGGGTATGGCGCAATCGGCTAAAATGGAATTCACAGCCAAGCGGGAGGAAACGGGTCATGAGTGAGGGCAGCGGGGATCTGTTCGATAACCCCTTTGAATCACCGTTCGACAACGTGCCTTCTTCCGTCAATAGGTTGCCCAACCTGACCCGTGACCGGGTTAAGAAAGTCTTGGAAGGACACAACTGGAGTTACCAGGTCAACCACGATGGCGACGTGGGCGGGGCTTGGCAAAACGGTATCTATTACTTTCAAGTAACCGGGGAAAAAGACACTATTCTCTGCGTGCGCGGCACTTGGCGCGGAGAACCGGAACTGGACGATTTCATCCTGATTAACTCCATTTGTAACCGCTGGAACACGGATTATTACTGGCCGAAAGCCTACGCGCGAGTGACCGAGGATCGCGAAGTCTACGTGCATACGGAACTGCCCATCAGCTGGCGTACCGGCTTAACAGACGCACAGCTGGACGAACAGGTACGCTGCGCCTTGGAATCCAGCGAGGATTTCTTTGAGCATCTGGCCGAGCAGCTCCCCAACGCGATGCCGGAACCGGACGAAGATTCCGAATAGGCTCTTACGTGGGCAGCAACCACCACAAGACGCAGCCTTTGGCACGGTAACGTTCCAAGAAACGCTCCATCCGCACCGACCAATAGGGACCTAAACCGTGGCGCACCCGCAGCACCTGCTGCGTAGCATCTTTGCCTTTCTTTGGGTAGGTCAGCTCCGCATAGAAACCCCGCGAGGAAATCAACCCGTAATCCCAACACAAACTCAACACTGATTCGATTTCTTCCAAGGTTTCGGGCAACACTTTGTTTCTCTGGCCGGTCAGTTCCTCAATAATCAAATCCGTAACCTGGCGGCTCATCAAGTGAGCCATGTCACGAGTCTGCATCGGGACAGGTGCCGGGACAGAATCACTATCCGCGTTGAGTTCGCGGGTGTCCATCGCGATAGCCGAACCAATCCCGAAAATATTGCGATACGTGGGATTGCGGAAAGTTCGCGGCAGCACCGTCACTACCTGACCGGAAGCGTTTTGCTGGGTCTTTGCATCCACCCGCAGCCGCCCCCAGCCGTCATACAGATCCTGGCGCAAATCAGCTCCGTTCGCGTCATGCACCGCCAAGGGCGTGAGGACCCGCGCCGCTTCCACCGCCACCAAATCACATTCCATCTCTCCGGGCTGGCCCTCGCCGTGTACCGGAATAAACCTGACTCTCCGCCCATTGATCGAGGCCAGACGCATATCTTTATGCAAAATCAGGCGGTGTGTATCGATGAGATGCACCAGGGCGGTCTGCATGTCTTCTTCCATCTTCGGGTTATCGGTGTGGCCGTACATCCACGGTCGTCCCGCGTCGAAAAAGTGCAGTTCCACCCGGGAGCGCAGGAAAGCAGCCCGCAGTACCTCGTCCACACACAGGGCATATTCCAGCGCGCCGTAAAAACCGCCCATGCCGCGAGCGGAACGACCGATAGCAATGACTTTCGGTTTGCCTCCCACCGGGGAATCCTGCATTTCAAACAGCAGTCTGCGCAGTTCCGCTTCCCCTGCGATGGCACTGTCCAGGCGGTCCAAGACACAGGTCGGCACCGTGGTCGCTTCCGCGGGGATGCCCGCTACTCGATCGATATCGTGTCCGGTGGCAATGACCAGGTAATCGTAAGGCACCCGCGCGACTTGACCCTCCAAGTGCGAGCCGGTAAAAGTTAGTTGGACCTGGGGACGCGGGTCGTTCCGGTAGCCTTTGGGGTAAACCGCGGTAGCCATGCCTTGATGAAAAATAATACCTTTGCGCCGGTAAAGCGGACCGAGCGGGACAGCTTGCCGATGCACCGGCTGCAGGCCGGAGGCAATCTGGGCCATGACATCAGGATTCGTCCAAGCCGAGCCGGGGCTGATGACGATGACATCGTGGTCGTCTTTTAGACGATGTTTTAAGCCGAGGGCTGTGGAGTGGCCGGCCATTCCGGCTCCTATGACAACAATCCGGGCCATCCTAATATCCTTTTCTTTTCAGGAGTTCCGCCGAAAACGTTGCCCCGCAACGTTTTTTCACCGGCTCCACACCACCACGCGCCGACACACACTCGCTACGCTCCCTGTCGGCACGCCAACCGGCGCCTATAACAACTATCCGCGCCATGGTTCACCTAGCCGGTTTTTCCAGGCGGACTTTGATCGTGCTGGTGGCTTGTTCCACAGGCTTGATTTTCAGCTGGTCGATATTCACGTGCGCCGGCAAGTTCAAGGTCCACACAATAGCTTGGGCAATATCGGCCCCCACCAGCGGATAATCCACCCCGGCATAAACGCCCTCCGCCGCAGCCTTGTCCTCCAAGCGCGACAAGGAAAACTCCGGGGTTTGCACCAATCCCGGCATAATCTCGATAATCCGAATCGGCTGGCCCACCAGCTCCAGGCGCAGCGTCTCGGGCAACATCGCCTCGGCGTGTTTGGCGGCGGTATAGCCCGCCCCGCCTGGGTACGTCTCGTGACCGGCAGTCGAGGTGACGAACACCAAATCCCCACCCCCGTGAGCCAACATTTGCGGCAGGAAAGCCTGGGTGACCTGCAGGGAGGACAAAACGTTGATGCTGTACATGGTTTTCCACCGCTCCAGCTTTGCCTCCATTACGGTGTCGGTGCCGCGCGCGCCCCCGGCATTGTTGACCACCGCGTCCACGACCTGGCCCTCGGCGGTCGCCCACTCGAACAGCGCCTGGACGTGCTCAGGAATGGTCAGGTCAGCGGCAAAAGCCGCGCAGCCCGTCTCATAAGCCAGTGCGGCCAGCCTTTCGGCGCGCCGGGCGGTCGCCAACACCTCCCACCCGCAGGAACACAGCTGTTTCACGGTTTCCCACCCGATTCCGGTAGAAGCCCCGGTCACCAGCACTCGTCCCGGCTGGCGGGCCGGGCGCGTTTCGGGAACTGTAATTCCGAAACTTTGGGGGTCAAGAGTCTCTTGGGACGGCTTTACGGGTCCGGGTGTGATGCTCATCTTTCGGTCACCTTTCCAGAATTTTTGGCTACAGAGCCACGCTATAGACTTAGCCTATAGGAAAACGACTCCGGCGGTTTGCTCTGAACGTCAGGGAAAACTGCGCAAATCAGGAAAAGAGGCAACATGAAACTCGGTTTTATTGGAATGGGTGCCATGGGTTCGGCGATTGCGGCGGGAGCTCTCAAACATGACTTCGTCAAGGCCTGCGACCTGAGTTTTTCTGATTTCGGCGTAACCCCGGGTGAACACCCGCTGACCAAAGAGTTCGGAGCCCAGCAGGTGGCTTCTAACCGGGAACTGGTCGGGTCGGTTGACGCGGTGGTCATTGCGGTGAAACCGAAACATATCGGCGCAGTTCTCACCGAAATCGCCCCAGAGCTGGGAGGAAAGCTGGTCATTTCCATCGCCGGAGGGGTCGGACTGGACCATCTGGAGGGCTGGTTGTCCCCGGACACCCCCATAGTGCGGGTCATGCCAAACCTGAACGCACAAGTCAACGCCGCCATGTCGGCCTTGTGCGCGAACGCGGCGGTAACCCCGGAACAAAAGCAGTACGCCCGAGGCCTGTTCAACGCGGTGGGCCGCACAGTCGAGCTGGAGGAATCCCTGTTCCCCGCGTTTACCGCCATTGCCGGGTGCGCCCCCGCCTGGACCTATACCTACGTGGAAGCCTTGGCAAAAGCCGGTGTGGCGGCGGGGCTGACAAAAGCGGCAGCCATCGAGTCCGCGACCCAGATGCTGCTGGGGTCCGCCCTCATGCTGCAAGACGGTTTGGAAAAGGGCGCTCACCCCGGCCAGCTGGTCGATAGAGTGTGTTCCCCCGGCGGCTCCACCATTGCCGGTTTGCTGGCTGGCGAGGACGCGGGATTCTCACGGGCCGTAGTACACATGGTTGAAGGCGCCATTGCCGGGGATGCCAAAGCGACCCAGAAATAACCCCACCACGCCGAACGCGTTAGGGTAGCGGGAACGCGAGCGGGTAGACTATTGCAGGTAAATCACAACGATAAAAGGAAAACGATGACCGAGAGACTGAAAGCTCCGAGCGTACCGGCAAAGACGACCCTGGACGGGATTGAGGACAAATGGCGCGAGGTGTGGACCCAGACGCAGACCTACGCTTTTGACCCGGATACTACCCGGGAAGCCGTTTACTCTATCGATACCCCGCCACCCACCGTGTCTGGTTCGCTGCATGTTGGTCACGTGTTTTCCTACACCCACACGGATTTGGTGGCGCGCTACCAGCGGATGCGCGGCAAGAACGTGTTTTACCCGATGGGCTGGGACGACAACGGTCTGCCCACCGAACGCCGGGTGCAAAACTATTTCGGGGTGCGCTGCGACCCGTCCCTGCCCTACGTGCCTGATTTCACTCCGCCGTATGAGGGCGGGGAGGGCAAGTCCATTAAGAACGCCGACCAGGTGCCGATTAGCCGCAAAAACTTCGTGGAACTGTGCGAACGTTTGACCGCTGAGGACGAAAAACAGTTCGAGGAACTCTGGCGGACGCTGGGACTGTCTATCGACTGGTCCTACACGATGCAAACCATCGGCAAGCGGGCGCAAAAGGTGGCGCAGACGTTTTTCCTGCGTAACTTTGCTCGTGGCGAGGTGTACGCGGCCGAGGCTCCGGGCCTGTGGGACGTCACGTTCCAGACTGCGGTGGCACAAGCCGAGTTGGAGGCGCGTGACTATCCTGGCTCCTACCATTCTTTTGCGTTCCATCGCGAGGACGGCAAGGGCGACATCGTTATCGAAACGACTCGTCCGGAACTGCTGGGGGCGTGCTGCGCACTGATTGCCCACCCCGACGATGAGCGTTACGCCGATATGTTCGGCACCTATGTCACGTCACCAGGGTTTGACGTGCGGGTTCCCGTGTTGGCTCATCCCGAGGCCGAGATGGAAAAGGGTTCGGGTATCGCTATGTGCTGTACTTTCGGCGACCTGGTGGACGTGGATTGGTGGCGAGATTTGCAGCTGCCGACCCGGGTTATCCTACGCAAGGACGGTCGGATTATTCCTGACGTGCCGGATTGGATTACTTCCGAGCGCGGCCGGGCGCTGTATCAGGAAACCGCTGGGAAAACGACGTTCTCTGCCCGGAAGGCTATCGTCGAGGCGTTGCGGGAATCCGGGGAGATGCTGGGGGATCCGAAACCGACCCAGCGTATGACGAACTTTTACGAAAAGGGCGACAAGCCTCTGGAAATCGTGACTTCGCGCCAGTGGTATATCCGCAACGGCGGCCAGCCTTATGCCCGCACCGCGGGAGGCACGGATTTGCGTGAGGAACTCTTGGCGCGCGGGCGCGAACTGGACTTTGTGCCTGACTTTATGCGGGTTCGCTACGAGAACTGGGTCAACGGTTTGAATACCGACTGGCTCATTTCCCGCCAGCGTTTCTTTGGGGTGCCGCTGCCCCTGTGGTATCCAGTCAAGGACTCTGGCGAAACGGACTTTGACCACCCGATTTTGCCCAGTGAGGACGTGCTGCCTATCGATCCAACCACGGATACGCCCGCCGGATTCGATGAATCTCAGCGTGGCGTGCCGGGCGGTTTCGTGGCGGAAGTCGACATTATGGACACGTGGGCGACCTCCAGCCTGACTCCCGAAATTTATTCGGGTTTTGGGCGGGATGAAAAGCTGTTTGCCGCGACTTTCCCGATGGACTTGCGTCCCCAGGGTCAAGACATTATTCGTACTTGGCTGTTCTCGACCGTGGTGCGGTCCCACCTGGAGTTTGGCACTCTGCCGTGGCGCCAAGCCGCGATTTCGGGCTGGATTTTGGATCCTGACCACAAAAAGATGTCGAAGTCCAAAGGCAACGTGGTGACCCCGATGGGACTGCTGGAAAAGCACTCTTCCGACGCGGTGCGCTACTGGGCGGCTTCGGCCCGGCTGGGAACGGACGCGGCCTTTGACGAAGGCGAAATGAAGGTCGGGCGGCGTTTGGCTATCAAACTGTTGAACGCGTCGAAGTTCGCCCTCTCGATGGGCGGGGACGCCGACCTAGTCTTGGATCCGGCGCTGGTAACGGTCGAGGTAGACCGGTCTTTGATTGCCACCCTCGCGGAAGTCATCACCTCCGCGACCAAGGCTTTCGAGGAAATGAACCATGCTCGTGCCCTGGAAGTGACCGAGAGCTTCTTCTGGACGCTGTGTGATGATTACTTGGAGCTGGTCAAGGACCGCGCTTACGGCAAGGATTCGGCGGCCGATAGCGCCGCGGTCGCCTCCGCGCGCACGACCCTGGCGCTGGCGATTGATAACGTGGTGCGTCTGCTGGCGCCGTTCTTGCCTTTCACCGCTGAGGAAGTGTGGTCCTGGTATCGCACCGGGTCGGTGCATCGGGCGGCTTGGCCCAGCACCGATGGTTTGGATAGCGTGAGCGGCAATCCCCAAGTGTTGCGGGCGGCCGGTGGGGCGCTGTCGGCTCTCCGTAAGGTTAAGTCGGATGCCAAAGTGTCTCAGCGCACCCCGTTCTTGCACGCCACCGTGACTTTCCCCGAGCCCGATGTGGCGTGTGCCGAGGCGGCTCGCGCCGACTTGGTGGCCGCCAACCACGTGGAGGGCAAACTGGAGTTCGTCGCCGGCGAGGTCGAATCCCCGCAGGTCAGCGCTGCCGAGCTGGGCGAGCCCCCGGCAAAACCGGCGAAACCAGCAAAGTAACTGAGACCCGCCCCGCTGATAAAGTCACAGCGCTCAGGCGCGATTGCGCCTCCCGGCTGCCCTCAACAGCGGTGATTCAAGATTGCAATAGTCAAGCCCCGTAAGAGTGTGAATCTCGCGGTTGCGGGCGAGTCGTCACGGGTTTCCAGCCACGCGGAGTCTTGGCTCCGCGTATACCTTCCGTGCGGGAACGATAGACCACGTAGGGACGGGTTGGGTACATAACCGGAGCGGAAACTACGTGAACCAGCCTGGTGAACGGCCAAATCGCAAACAGCAGAAGTCCGGCGATAATGTGCATTTTGAAAGAGCTGGGTACCCCCGCAAGCAGCTCCGGCTGGGGTTGGAAAGTCAGGATTGACCGCAACCAGGGGCTGATGGTTTCCCGGTAGTCGTAGCCATTCGCCCCGCCCAGCACCTGATTTTGCAAAGTGGCCCAGAAGCCCAAGCCAATCGGGAGGCACAGCAGAATGTACATGAAAATGTCGTTCTTCGTGGTGGCGAAACGTACTGATTTATTGACGATACGCCGATAGAGCAAACCCAGCAGGCCAACGACCGCAGCTACCCCCGCTACCATGCCGCCAATGGTTGCCATCAGGTGATATCCGTGCTCGGAAACTCCCAAGGCAGTGGTCCAAGACTTGGGGATAAGCAACCCCATCACGTGCCCCACCCCCACGAACAAAATTCCGAAGTGGAACAACGGCGATGCCCAACGCAACAAAGCCGACTCGTAAATCTGGGAGGAACGTGAGGTCCACCCAAACTTGTCATAGCGGTAACGCCAAATCAGGCCTACGATTAGCAAGCCCAGTGCTAGATAAGGGAACCCTGCCCACAAGAAAAGCTCAATGGGATTCATCAGCGTGCCTCCTGTTTTGGTGTCAAAAAGAACGGTTGTGACTGCACGCCGACCATCTCGGCGGGCGGTCCTTGCAAGATAAGTTTACGGAACGCTGCTTTTGCCTTTTCGTCCAGCGGGTCTAGCGTCAAAATCAGTCCCGCAACGACAGAAGACCAGGGGCTTTGCAAGGATTCCAAGGCTGCCCGGAGCACTTCCAGACCGTCACGGTGGATATTGATCAGATGCTCCGCGAGCTCATCGCCACTGCGGGCGGCTAGCTCCAGCACAGCGGGCAAATAATCCGGCAGTTCTCCCCCACAGACTTTCCAGCCCATCGCCTCAAAGGCCTGTTGAAAAGCCAAAATAGCGGAACCGCGCATCCGAGTGTCTCCGGTGGAGTAGTAGGAAAGGTACAGATTGCATTTGCGTTTCTGGTCAAACGTTCGCACATACAAATCCTCGATTTCGCGCAAATTGTGCGAATCTGCCCAATCCAGAAAGGTTTGGAACTCGTCGGCAACTTCCGGCTCCACGTTGTCCAGCTCCAACCGAATGATGGACAGCTGATTATGGTAGTCCTCACTCGGATAGTCCAACAGGACAGAGGCAATCATCTGGGCGGTCCGCGACCGTCCCGCCTCCGTTGAATTCAGAGCCTCCCGAGGTGGCAGGCCCGTCAGCACCTGACTCATTGATGAACCTCCAGCGGAACGAAAGTCCTGGTGGAGCCGGTATTGCTGAAGGCAGGGATACCCTCACCGCCCCGACCAGGCCCGCCCAGTACGTCCAGGGAGCAGCCCAATTCGCGCAAGCCTCGTGGGGTTTCCGCTCCGGCGGTGGGCACCACAAAACGGTCATCGTACTTGGCGATAGCCAGGAGCCGGTACATTTCCTCCAGTTGTTCCCCGGTCATGCCCACGGCGTTTGCTCCCGTGGCATCGGGTTCTTCCCCGAGGTGGCGCCCACGCATATAGCTGCGCATGGCCGCCAGGCGGCGCAGGGACTTTTCAACCGGCACGGTGTCCCCCGCCGTAAATAGTCCAGCGAGATACTCCAGGGGAATCCGCATGGTCGCGATAGAGGTCAGCAGGACTTTGGCGTCCTCACCGTCGGCACCCGCAGCCGTCACCGCATCGATCACCGGGGACAGCGGGGGAATGTACCAAACCATCGGTAAAGTGCGATATTCCGGGTGGAGCGGCAGAGCCACCTCATATTCTGAAATGAGCTTGTACACCGGCGATTCTTGAGCTGCCTGAATCCAGGAATGCGGCACCCCGTTTGCCTCCGCAGCGGCCCGCACCTTTGGGTCAAAAGGATCCAGCAGCAGGTCACGCTGGGAATGGTACAGGTCCTGGGGGTCTTGGACCGCAGCGGCCTCGCCAACCCGATCCGCATCGTAGAGCAAGACACCCAAGTAGCGCAGCCGCCCGACACAGGTTTCGGAACAAACCGTGGGCTCCCCCGCCTCCAAGCGAGGGTAGCAAAGGGTGCATTTTTCGGCTTTACCTGTGAGGTGGTTGAAATAGACTTTCTTGTACGGGCAAGCCGACACGCACATTCGCCAGCCACGGCACTTATCTTGGTCAACCAGCACGATACCGTCCTCGGTACGCTTGTACATCGCGGTTCCAGGACAAGCCGAGACACAGGCCGGATTCAGGCAATGTTCGCAAATCCGGGGCAGATAAAACATGAAAGCATCTTGAATCTGGGCCTTAACCTGCACTGTCATTTGTTCCAAGATGGGGTCCTGGGGCAAAGTTTCCAGTGAGCCGGCTAAATCGTCGTCCCAGTTCGGGCCCCAAGTCGGCTGATTGATATGCTCACCCGTGATTTGTTTCACCGGACGTGCACTCGGCAAATATTTTGAGTCTTTCGGGGCCGCGAGCAGTTTCTCATACTCGTAGGTCCAAGGTTCGTAATAATCGTCGAGGGTGGGCATCTGCGGGTTGGCGAAAATCTTGGTCAATTCGTGTACCCGGCCGCCGGTGCGAAGGCGGAGCTTACCGGAAGGCGTGAGCCTCCAGCCGCCGCGATATTTTCCTTGGTTCTCCCATTCTTTCGGGTATCCCACACCGGGCTTGGTCTCTACGTTGTTGAACCACACGTATTCCGTGCCTTCCCGGTTCGTCCACGCTTGTTTGCAGGTAACTGAACAGGTATGACACCCGATACATTTATCGAGATTCATCACCATTGCGATTTGGGCAAGTACCTTCATCAGAACTTCACCTCCGTGGTACGGCGACGAATCAACGTCACTTCGTCACGTTGATTGCCGGTGGGACCAATGTAGTTAAACCCGTAGGTCAGCTGGGCGTGACCTCCGGCCATGTGGGTTGGTTTCAACAAAATCCGGGTCAGTGAGTTGTGGATACCGCCGCGCAGACCCGACTTTTGTGAAATAGGTGTGCCGCTGACCCGCTCTTGTGCGTGATACATATAGACCGTCCCTGGCGGCATCCGGTGAGACACCACCGCACGCGCCGCCACGGCACCGTTACGGTTATAGGCCTCGACCCAGTCATTGTCCTTGACCCCAATCTTGGCGGCATCTTCGGGAGACATCCAGATAGTCTGTCCACCCCGTCCCAGAGTCAACATATACAGGTTGTCGTAGTACTGGGAGTGGATAGCCCATTTGTTGTGAGGGGTCAGGTAACGCACCGCAACTTGGGCTACGCCGTCGTCTTTGGAAAGTTCACCCACTACGGCGTCACCGTAGATCCGCGCCAAGTCCAGCGGGGGTCGATACACCGGCAAGGATTCACCGATGTCAATCATCCAGTCGTGATCCAGGTAGTAATGCATTCGTCCCGTAAAGGTGTGGAAAGGCTTGAGATGTTCAATGTTGATGACGAACGAGGAGTAGCGCCGCCCGCCGTGTTCCGAACCGGACCATTCCGGCGAGGTGATGACCGAGCGGGGCTGAATGGTAATTTCTCTAAACGTCAGTCGTTTTTCTTCGTCCCCGAGGGCCAGTTGCGCCAGCTTTTGGCCGGTTTGGGCTTCGTATTGGCAAAAGCCCTGTACCGCGATACGTCCGTTCGTGGTGCCTGACATCTGCATCACCGCGTCGGCCGCCTTAATCGGGGTATCCAACAGCGGACGCCCTTGCCCCACCCCGCTGGTGGCTACCCCGTTCATTCCCCGCAGCACTTCGACTTCCCGGTCGGGTTTCAACGTAAGACCCTTGATGGGCAAGCCGAGTTTTTCCACGTTGGGGCCGAGCGTGGTGAACTTTTCATAAATCTTGGTGTAGTCACGCTCCACCGGAATAAACTTTGGCAAAGTTTTGCCGGGAATGAGTTCACGTGTCTGCAAGGGCTCCACGATTCCATGCGGCAAAGCCATCTCATCGGGGGTGTCATGAGCAATCGGTGCCATGACCACGTCTTGCCTGGTGCCCAGGTGACGTTGCGCCATTTCCGACACCAAGTATGCCAAATCCCGAAACACCTCGAAGTCAGAGCGAGCCTGCCACGGCGGCACTACCGCTTGATTGAATGAATGCAGGAAGGGATGCATATCAGTTGACGAAATATCGTATTTCTCATACCAAGTGGCTGCCGGCAGCACAATGTCTGAAAACAGCGTGGTAGAGGTGTTCCGGAAGTCAGCCGTGAACATAAGGTCGAGTTTGCCGATACCCGGGTCGTCACGCCACTTCATCAGCTTCGGGCGGCGTTCCGGCGCAAGTTCGTCAGCTGAAACTGCGTTGTCGGCTCCAATCATGTGACGCGCGAAGTACTCCGCGCCTTTGGCGGAGGAACCCATCAGGTTCGTGCGCCAGTTAGCGAGGACACGGGTAAAGTTTCGCGGGTTGTCAGGGTCGGTGCAGGCAAAGTGTAGACGGTCGTCCTGGAGCTCCTGCACCACGTATTCACCGGGTTTCATGCCGGCTTCTTGGGCCGCTTGGCCAATTTCCAGAGCGGAACGGTCGAACTGCGGGTAGGAGGGCATCCAGCCGCGTTGGGAGGCTTCAATCAAAGTGTCCGCATTCGTCAAGCCTTTCCAGTCAGCCAGTGGGGACCCCACCTGTCCAGCCAGAGAACCGTCATAACGCCACTGGTCGGTCAAAAGATACCAGAACCCCGTAGAAATCATTTGCCGAGGTGGGCGGGACCAGTCCAGACCCATCGCGTACTGTTGCCACCCCGCAATCGGGCGGACCTTTTCTTGACCGACATAGTGCGCCCAGCCGCCGCCGTTCACCCCTTGGGTGGCACACATGGTGGTCAGCGCCAGGAAAGTGCGATATATCGTGTCGGAGTGGAAAAAGTGGTTCGTGCCCGCACCCATCACAATCATGGACCGCCCTTTTGAATCGAGGGCATTTTGAGCAAATTCGCGGGCAATCCGAATGGCTGCGTGCATGGGCACGCCGGTATGTTCTTCCTGCCAGGCGGGAGTCCCGGGAGTGGAGCCGTCATCGTAACCGCTGGGCCATTGGCCGGGCAGGTCACCGCGTTTCACCCCATATTCAGCCAGCAGCAAATCGTAGACGGTCGTGACATAGTCCGTTCCGACTTTGAAAGCGGGAACTCCCCGTTTCACAAGGCCGGCACCGAGCGCTACCGTTTCGGATTGGGAACTCGGCAGGTCAAAGCGCGGTAAAACAATTTCAATCCCAGCGGCATCAGGCCGGTCGAGCGCCGAAATTGCTGGTTGGACCCCGTCCAGAGCTAAGTTCCAGTGACCTTTACCATTGGATTCACCCCACCTGTCTGCCAGGGTCCCGCCGGGATCTTTGATGGTTCCGTCCACGTCGAGTACCAGTCCGCGATGCTCCGGATTGGGCCGATCTTTCAAGTCTCCCGCTAGTTCAGCAGGCAAATCAGCGGCTGTCAGGAACTTACCGGGCACCACTCCGTGTTCGGTTTCCTGCAGTTTGACCAAGAAAGGCGCATCCGTATAGCGCGACATATAATCCAGGAAAAATGGCTCCCGGCGTTTAACGTGGAACTCACTGAGGATTACATGACCCATAGCTTGCGCCAAGGCCCCGTCCGTGCCGGGGTTCACCCGCAGCCACTCATCGCCAAACTTGGTGTTATCGGCATAATCAGGCGAAATGGCTACGACTTTTTGCCCGTGATAGCGGGCTTCGGTCATGAAGTGAGCGTCTGGAGTACGGGTCAGGGGAATGTTCGAACCCCACATGATGAGGTATTGCGAGTTGAACCAGTCACCAGACTCGGGAACATCGGTTTGATCGCCGAAAACTTGCGGCGAGGCGGGAGGAAGGTCAGCGTACCAGTCATAGAAGGACAGCATGACCCCGCCCAGCAATTCATAAAACCGCGATCCGGCGGCGTAAGAAATCATCGACATAGCGGGAATCACCGAGAACCCGGCCAGCCGGTCCGGACCGTATTCCTTGATGGTATAGACGTGGGCTGCGGCGATAATCTCATTGGCCTCATCCCAACCGATTCGCACCATGCCGCCTTTACCCCGCTGGGACTTGTAGGCTTTGGCTTTTTGCGGATCCTCGACAATAGCTCCCCAAGACTCTACCGGGTCCTTGCCCGATTTTCGTTCCTCTCGGTACAAATCCAGCAGGACCCCTCGAATATGGGGGTAACGAATCCGGGTCGGAGAGTACTCGTACCAAGAGTAGGCAGCTCCCCGGGGGCAACCACGCGGTTCATAGTCAGGCAGTTCCGACCCGGTGGAGGGATAATCAACGGCTTGGGATTCCCAGGTGATGATGCCGTCTTTTACATACACTTTCCACGAACAAGATCCGGTGCAGTTCACCCCGTGAGTCGAACGCACGACCTTGTCGTAGGACCAGCGTTGCCGATAGAAGGCGTCTGCGTCGCGACCACCTTCAATAAACAGCTGGCGGGAATCGCCAGACATTTCACCGCGGCGCAGTTTTGAGCCCAGCGCAAATACTCCCGAGGGAACGTCTTTGTATCCCCCGCCTTGGTTTTTCGATTCACTCATTGTTTATTACCTCCACTTGGCGCGGTCTAACCGGGGAACGGAGCGTTCTTGCGGGCGTAAAGTACCCAGCACAGAACGGAACAGAAGATGCAGTACACGGTGGCACCGAAAAAGAACTGTGCCGCCGGAATAACGGCAAGGCCCGCCCCGACCAGGAACGGTCCGAGCGCGGCTACAGAAGCCGTGAAGCCGATAGCCCCACCGGCTTGGCGTTTGGGCATAATCATCGGCATCTGTTTAAAGGTGCCGGCGTTGCCAATTCCCGCAAAGAAGAACATAATCAGCATCGCCCAGAGGAACCCGCTAAAGTCCGCTGCGGACTGGGGATTCATCAGGAAGAATCCGGAAACTCCCAGCGTGACGGCCATGCCGACACCGGAAACGAATGTCCACAGCCCCCCGCCGAACTTATCGCACAGCGGCCCCCACAAAACCCGCACTAAGGAGCCAATGAGCGGACCGAGGAAAGCATAGGTGGCACCTTGCACAGCTAGGTGCAAGGTTGAATCTGGTCCATAGTTGTTGTTGATGAGCAAACCGAATTGAGCCGAGGCGCCCGAGAAAATCCCGAAGGTCATCACATAGAGCAGAGTCATGAACCAGGTATTTTTGTTTGAAAAGATGTCCATCTGTTCCCGAATGTTGGCTTTCACCGGAACATCTTTGAGTAGCGTGAACGCGAGTACGGCTGCCACGAGGGACCACGGAACAAAGAAGATAGCGGGGTTGTGAACCCAGATATCGCCGTTGGGGCCGCTTTGCGGAGCTATCCAGGACAAACCGAACAGGGAGAATCCCATGAGGATAGGCCCGACGATTTGAATGATAGACATACCCAAGTTTCCGATACCAGCCTGGAGATTCAGTGCTGTGCCAGACAGACGCTTGGGGAAAAAGTAGCCGGTTGACGGCATATATCCCGAGAAAGAACCTCCGCCAATACCGCACATGAACGCCAAAGTCAGCAGCCACCAGTACGGAGTGTCCGCATTTTGCACCGCGAAAAACCAGCCAAACATGGGAATGGTGAACAGGATTGAAGAAATTCCCACCAACTTGCGCGTTCCGATTACCGGAGGGAGGAAAGTGTAGATGAAACGAATCAAGCCCCCAGACAGGCCTGGCATCGCTGCCAGCCAGTACAGCTGCGCTTTGCTGAGTCCGAAGCCGATTTCATTGAGTTTCGGCGCCAATGCCGACACTAAGAACCACACGCAGAACGCCATAATCATCGAGTAGGTGGAAACCACCAGGGTCGTCCAGGCTATTTTTGAGCTCCACTGCTGGGAATCTTCGGGATTCCAGTTTTTCAACAGTTTTCCGGAGGCATCTAGTTTCTGAGTCTCTGCGGTCATGTCTCTCCTTATTTATTAAGCCACTCCGGCAATTATTGAACACCTGTCTAAAAGCTAACAGAGTTAAACGATTCTTAGGCAGATTTTGAAATTCAGGTCATGGAACCGCGTTTAACCAGGTAATCAACCTCAGCGTAACGGTAAAAAGGGCCAGAAACGTGGCGTGAGCAGCTATAAACTGATGGTAATTTAGTTACGTAACAGATGCGTAAATGGAGATTTCGTTCAGGAGGTCATTATGGCTGAGCATTCTCAGGTAACCGCGGCCATCATCACTGTTGATTCACGAGTGGTTAGCGGCGACAAACCTCCGAAAGGTGCCGCCAAAGCTCGTGAACTGCTGAGCGACTTTGGGATTGAGGTAATTCGCGAGGAAGTTATCGATGACCTCGCGGCTCCCCTGCGTGCTGAGTTTGAGCGTGCGCAACAGGCCGGAGCGCGCCTCATCGTGACTGTAGGTTCTACCGGGGTTTCCGCCCGAAACATCGCGCCCGAGACGACTCTGGCGGTGTGCGATGTGGAGTTGCCGGGGATTGCTGAACAGATTCGTGCCGTAGGTCTGAAAAACACGCCGCAATCGGTGTTGTCTCGTGCTGTAGTTGGGGTGACCTCCCGGACTTCTCGTGGGGCGGTCATCGTGAACTGCCCCAGTTCCTCGGGCGGGGTCGCTGATGCCTTGCAGGTGGTGCTCCCCCTGCTGCATTACATCATTGAACAGCTTGACCAGACCCAGGCATAAGAGTCAGCTGAGAGAGGACCGCCCGGGAGCGTGCCGTGGCGGGGGTCACCATCAGAAAAATGAACTATAGTTCGTAAATCCATCGAAATTAGATAAAAAATGAACCGTACTTCAAAAATAGAAAGCGGTTTCTGAGAATCAAACCTCAACAGCGTGGGGAATTTCTAGGCGCGCCGCCATTTTACGCGCGTCTTCGGGCGTGTCGACGTCCATGCAATAATGTTGCGGGTCCGCTACCGCGGCCACCTCCAGGCGGGAAAAACCGCTGCGGATTGACCGGTTCCGAACTTGGGGCAGTCCCCGCAAAGCGCCCAGCCGGTAGCAACCGTGCAGGTACTGGAGTCGCGTTTCACCATCGTCCGCTAGCGGCGCCGCCCCAGCGCAGTCCTCTAGCTGCGCACACAGGTTCCCCCACAATCTTGGGGTCAGTGGGGCATCACAAGGCATCACCGCCACGACCGCGGAATCCGGCAGGTCCCCCAACTGAGACACCCCGGCATTGAGGCCCGCCAGAGGTCCGCCCAGAGGGGGATCTTCCAACGTCAGCACTACCCCGGAGGGAACCGACAGGCGCGCGGGAGCGACCACGACACGGCGACCGGAGCACCTGGTGCGCTCGATTTCAGCAAAAACCCAGTCAATAAGCCTGGTGCCCCCCACCCGATAATCGGGTTTGGACACCCCGCCTAAACGTTTCGCGGTCCCTCCTGCCAAAATCAACGCCGCGTCCGGCACGGCCGCCGGGTTTCCTGCACAGTCACGCATTAACGTTCAGTCCGCCTCCTGGGTTTCACGCTCGCCCTCGGGAGCGTTTAGGTAAATTGTAGGCTCTGTGCCGAGCTTTGGTTTGGCTACCGACCGGGCAAAAGCCGGTGGGTCGCGACCATCCCGTAGCGTTGTCAGTCCCCCGGCGCGCGGCGCAGCGGCAACGGTTCGGGTAAATCTATCGTGATACTCAACTGTAGCGCGGGGTCGGAAAACACCCTCCCGTTGGAAGTCATGGCGAGGGCGCGATATGCCGCACCCAAAACGCCCTTTTGAGTCAGTTCATGCAGCAGGGGGGTGCCTCCCGCAATCAGCGCGGTAGAGAGGGCCTCGCAATCCATCGCGTCAGGTCCCACCACGAGCGCCGCGCAAATATCGGTAAACGCGAGCTGCCCGTCCAGACCGCGAATATGGCTGCGCACCAGACTGGGGACAATATCCGTTTGTGGTAGCGCGGAAAAGGAGAGGGCCTCGTTTTCTATCTGCAGATTTCCCAGGAATTCCCGACTTGTCCAGGGTGATTGCACCCTGATGGTAGCCCGGCGATCCGGTGCCACAATTGACGAACCCCCGAAGGACACCAAGATGTCGCTGCCGCCCGATTGTGCAATGAGGGAAGCCAGGTGCGCGGCCGCGTAACCTTTCGCGATACCTCCCAAATCCAGGCCCCCAGCCCCCGCTCCATCGGTGAGACGAGCCTGTTCGCCCCGGAGCTGGAGCGTTTCAGCGCCCACGCCCAAGCGCGGGAATAGTTTAAAGAACCCTCCGGTACGCTGCGACCAATCCTGAGCAGCCCGAAACACCGCGGTACAGTACGGTCCGACATCCCTCCACTCGGTGTTCAGGCGGCTCACGGGTGAATCCGCCCGAAACCGCGACAAGTCGTCCTCCAACTGCGCCACCCTTTGCGGCAGGCTCACCCGCAGGACCTCAGCGACCTGGGGAGCGCTACGCCACGAGACCGTCACCAGCGTTCCCATCGCGGCAAAAGTAATCGTGGTTTCTCCGTGCAAAGTCTGCGCGAGGTGCACAACGCCTACTTTTGCGCGGTGTCCATAGCCGCCTGTACCGCGTCGAGGAACAACCGATGTGATAAGGACGCACCGGCCACTCTATCGACCTTATTCTGGTCCCCGGTCCGCAGGAACTGCTGTACATAGCGCTGTTCGGCGCTGATGGCGTCTTGGGCGCGCTGATAGAACTCCGTATCTATCGCACCGCTGGCGGTCTTGCCATAATTTTCGTCATGTACCGTCCCGTCTTTGTCGTAGAGACGGAACTCGGCGTCAACCACCTGACCGCCCTTAATCGTGAAGCGAACTTTGCCGACCGTACCGTCCTCTTCGGGCTGTGAGCTACCCGCATATTGCCCATCGGGCAACGTTGAGGCCGCTGGGTAAGTCGCACAGCCGCTCAGGGCGACCATGCCGATAGCAAGCAATGCTCCCGCGGTCGCTTTATGCATCTTTCCCTCCTGTTTCCGATGTTTCCGGCGCGCCTGCCGCGGAAGTTTGCGGCTGATTTTTTACTTCGCTGACGATTTTTCCGTGTTCCAAGATGATTTGTCGCTGCCCTTGCCGAGCGACGTTGGCATCGTGGGTGACGACCAATAGCGTGGTGCCCTCCCGGTGCAGCTGCGAAAAAAAGTCGATTACGATGTTTTCGTTTGCCTCGTCCAGGTTTCCGGTCGGTTCGTCGGCGAGGATGACGGAGGGGTGGTTGATGAGGGCACGAGCCACGCACACGCGCTGCTGCTCCCCTCCGGATAGTTCATGAGGGAGGTGGGTGGCGCGAGCGGACATGCCCACGCGATCCAGGGCCTCCATTGCCTCGGCTTCATCGGGTAGGGAGTGGTAATACTGAGCCATCATCACGTTTTCTACCGCGGAAAGGTGCTTGACCAAGTGGAACTGTTGAAAGATGAGGCCAATCTTGCGGCGGCGCACCGCAGCCAATTCCAGCTCGCCCATTTTGTCCAGACGCTCCCCCTCCAGGTAAACCAGTCCTTCGGTGGGAGAATCCAGGCAGCCCAAAATGTTCATCAAAGTCGACTTGCCCGAACCGGAAGGTCCCACTACCGAGAGCCACTCGCCTCGAGTCACGTCCAAGCTGACATTATCCAGCGCCGCTAACTCGCCGTATTTCCGAGATACATTCTCGACTCGATAAATCAATTGTTCATCATTATTATCTGCCATAGCATTCTCACTCTCCACCAAGAACGTTTATAGGATTAATCCGGGCGATGCGTTTAGCCGGCCATAAAGAGCCGATAACCGCTACCGCTACCGAAAACACAATTGTGAGGACTATAATTATCCAGTTGATTTCTACTCGTGCCAGGAAAACTTTTTGCAATATGTAATCCGCCAGCCCAATTCCCAGCAGCACCCCTAAGAAGCCTCCGAACAGCCCTAACAGTATCGACTCTCCGATGAGCTCCGTGAATACGTCCTTGCTCAAAGCCCCTAAGGCCTTTTTCAATCCAATCTCGCGGGCACGTTCCGAAACAATCGAACTCAGTGTCGCGGATACCGCAATGAGCATCAGGGCGGAAATAATAATACTGACCACCCAAATTAGGTTGCTTAGAGTATGGGCGATGCGCGTCTCGTTTTGCGTAGTCCGACGCACCACCTCAGCGTCAATTCCGTTGACCTTTTTTTCGATAGTTTTCGCTAAGGCGCTGAGCTGGGCAGTATCACCTTTCAGGGAATATTCCACCAAACTATAGCGGTCGGCAACCCCGCCCATAGCGGTGTAACTGTCTGGGCTCAACACCGCCAGGTCATCCTCGGGACCGCCGGTGCGCAGCAGCCCGGAGATTTCCAACTGTTTGCCGGAATGGTTAACATCTCCGGAGTTCTGCTCATCGTTGTTTTCCCGCAGCTGCGCCACCTTGAGGCCAATCAAGTCACCGACGTGCAGACGGAATTTTTCTGCGAGGTTCACGCCTAACAGGATCTGTTCGCTACCCTGCGGCACTTTCCCCTCGATTGACCAGTAGGGTCGAACTGACCGGGCGTCGGCAAATTTCGTCACCATGAGGGGAACGGGCTGTTGCCCATAGAGCAGGTTACCGTAGCTGTAGCCGGCCCGCCCCAACAGGCTTTCGCCGCACTGCTGGTCTATGGCAGACACCGTTTCCGGAGTAATTACGTTGGAACCTTGCGGCAGCACCACCAGGTTTGCCCCAAAAGAACGCAGTTCCTTGGCGATATAGTCGGGAACTGTCACCGCCACCAGCCCCAGGCCGGAGAGGGTGGAGGCACCCATCGCGATTGCTAGGGAAGCAATCAAAACTCGAGAGAAGCGGTGCGCAAAGGCTTTCCAGATGATGCGCACGAACATTCGTTTGTGTGAATTCATTCCCGCCTACTTTCTGTGCAGGACTCGTGCCGGCTGCAAAGTCACCAGCGCCCGGATGGAAGGTAAACAGCCCAGCAAAACAGTCATGCCTACGATGACCGCCATCAGGGGGAACACGACCGGGCGGATATTGATACTGACCCCAAATACCAAGTGGCCGACCAGTTGTGCCAGCCCGATGCCACCCAGGCACCCGAACGCGGCCCCGACCAGGCTCACGATGAAGGTTTCCGTCAGAATCATCAGCACCACGAACAGATTGCGCGCCCCCAAGGCTTTCATCAGCCCGATTTCTGCGGAACGTTCCATCACCGAAGCGGTCACCAGGTTAGCGATGCCCAGAGCGGAACCAGCCATGGCCAAAATCGCCACCAAAGTCATGATGAGCTGGGTTTTTTCCAGAATCGTACCCTCACTGTCGGCGATTTGGTGGACGGGAGTAGCCACGGCGTTGCTCATGACTTCCTCAATCTGATAGGCGATCGAGGACGTGTAAGCAGTGCAGTACCAGGTCTCCCAGTCCTCCAGCGACAGTGAGCTGGGATCGCGAGCAGCCCTACGTGACAGGTCATTTTCCGGCGTGGTGATAGCCCGGACCTCAACCCTATCGACCTGCCCCGGACGATTGGACAGTGTCTGGGCTATGCTCAAATCAGCGAAAAGTTGCCGGTCTTCATTGGAACCGGAAGTAAAAATGCCGCTGATAGTCAGGGTGGGAATGGGCGCGGAGCCGGATATTCCGGGTGGCGGTTGCAACGTGAGAGAATCCCCCAGGTGCCAACCGTTTTGCTGGGCCAGTTTCGTTCCGACCATGACTTCGTCGGGGGCTTTCGGCCAACTGCCTTGGACTTCCCACCAGTCGCGCATGTCTGCCATGCCGGTATCAACTTTTTCTCCCGTGGGAATAGCCAGTTTTTTGCGGAACCAAGTACCGACTACATCGACATCATGACCGGAATACTCGGCCTTGGTCTCTAGGAACGGCGCAAAGTTTTCGATGTTGTAGGCCCAAAAAATGGTTTTCAGCTTTGCCAGTTCGGATTCCTGTAGCGCTCCGGACTGGGTATTCGCTGAGCTATCCGTATCCTCAAAGTCATAGAGTTGGGAAACTACGGATTTTCCTTGCGGTAGCACTTGAATGTTGGCACCGTAAGAACCAAGTTCCTGCTTGATTTTGTCCCCCACGTCCAGCATGACCGCGAGCATAGAAGTCGTGAGCCCCACCCCGAGGAAAATCGTTACCGCAATCATGAGGCGCTTGCCGACCTGCCGGCGCAATGCCTTGAAAATCATCCTGAAAAAGAACATGGAAACTTATACCTTAGAGCCTTAGATTATTTTGGTTTTAAAGATTCTGGCGTGCCCACTCAGCTCGTCAGCAAAAAACCGCAATTCTTTCGGGCCAACTTCATACTTAATCGGAATGGGGTTACAGCCACCGGGGAAACCAATAGTTTGAATGTTCATCATGACCCCGCAGCGCCGGCAGATGACTTTCCCGCCGTCTTCGTAATAACCGGATTCCCCGCAAATCTCACACGCGTCGAGCCCGCAACCGTAAGCCACCGCGTTCTTTTGAATGACGATGAAACGGACTTGCGTCCCGTCCTCGGTCACGTAGGCGAACCGATGCAGGTGTCCATCAGACACCAGCTCCCGACTCACCGAAACCACATTGCCTTTCACGGTGGAAGGCTCTATCGGGGATAACTCTGGCACAGCTTCTGCCACACGTTTGCCGACAGTCAAAGCCGAAACGAAGACGACCGTACCCCCCAAAGCCAGCTCCAAAAAGTGACGGCGAGAAATTCGATCCGCTTTTGCTAAACGTGCTTCCGGTCCGGAAACATTGACGGGTTTGGAGCTGAACCAAATGGCGATGATGCCGGGAATGGCGGTGAGTACCACCAGAGTCAGCAACATGACGGTGTTGGCATTTTGAATCCACAACACGAGTTCAAAAATGGTCCGCGAGCGGGGCAGGAAACCACGGGCAGCGAGCTGCTGATAGAGCAGGATAGAGCGCGGACCGATGACTACCAAAAACACCGCGGTAGTAATTGCCAAACGCACCATCGCGGGAACCAGCTTGGTCGCGTGTACATACGCCCATCCAGCGATGACCACCAGCAAAGAACCAAACACAAAGCCGGCAAATCGTGCCAGCGATTCAGTTTCTAATGGGGAGGACCCCATCAGCACAATTTCATCGGTCGAAAATGCGTATTCAAAGCCGAAATTAATGATGATGCTGACGGCAGTCAACAGCGAGACCACCAGCAGCGCCCGATGCTTAGCGCTTTGTTTAATGTCATAGAGGTCGGCCGCACCAAACCACCAGGACATCCCCAGGAAGCCCAGAGAGCAAATCAGCATTACTGGAACCAGATAGAAGTTCATGGTGGGAACATCTATCAGGTTCGTATTCAGTCGAAACCATGCCAGCGTCGCCGCCACTAGGGCTGCCACTACCAACACCACGGTGGTAATCCGAGCGACAACTCGGCGTTCCATCGGGGCGTGTGGCCGTGTTGCCAGCAAGATTGCCAGCGGCACGAACAGCGGCAGCCCATAGCGGAGGGCGACAACAAATAACTTGAGCAATGAAATCTACTTAGAGAATCTGCCCATCCCACTGCCAGTTCTTAAACTCGAACTTCAGCGGTTCTTTCCAGAAGCGTCCCTTGACCGCGGAGGAATCCTTACCCGTGTGCAGCATGAACTTGTCCTCCGGAGAGGGGATGGTGATGGTCACATCGTACAGACCGGGCTTGAGCTTGATGTTGTTACCATAGTGAGGACCGTCAACGGCGATCATCGGCATCATGGTGCCCAGGTCAGTTTCCTCACCGGTCTTTTGATCCTTAACTGTGGCCTTCAAATCGTCCAGGTAGGGCAGGTATGAATCGGCCGGGTATCCGAATTCTTCGGCCTTTTCATTAGTGGAAACGTCAATCTCAAAGTGCATATCGGACTCGGAGGCCGGAGGCATCTTCATCGAGCCATGTTCCATATCGACAGCCTGGAAATAGACAACGTTTACATTCAGCGGCCCGTTGGTTTGTTCGCCAGAATCCCCAACCGGAATCTCCTTGATACCCACAACGTTGGGATCGCTGGGGGTTTCCGGCTGTTCCTGCTCGGTCGCCGGCTTGGATTCCTGCGGCTTCGCCTGGTTGTCCGCCGAGGTTCCGCCACAGCCGCTGAGGCTCGTGCCCAACGCCAGGACGGCTGCCAGAGCCAGTAGCTTCTTCTTCATTATTCTTCCTTTCCGCTGTGTGCTTCGACAGCGTCTTGTGTGTTTTCCCTCGAAGAGTGTCCTTCGGGAGCTTTATCATTACTTTCCGAGATATGGGTGTCGGAACGAGTCTCGGAGCCGCCCGCCTCGGGGTGGTCGGCTTTTGCCTGGCGGCGTTGCAACAGAGCAAGGCCGACCAATACTGCGGCGGTAATAAGCTGTGCACCGAGGGTTTCCGCGGTGGGATAGATTCCTAGGAACACCACGGTAGGAACGGAAGGCACCATATGCGCCCCGACCAAAGCGGCCTCTTGCAGCTCTTTGATTGCCCCACCCACGATGGCTATCGCCAGCAACGCCAGCAATATCGAAGTCCACTTAAAGAACGGCTTGAGCGGCAGGCGTACCCCGAACTGCCAGACCAGCACGAATAGAATCGCGAGGATGACTACCGCCGTTACGCCACCCCCAACGATAAACCAATAATCGCTGTGCGTTTTCGCCCCGGCGACAATCGGGTAAAAGAACAGGATGGTTTCGGCGCCCTCCCGGGCGACGGTGAGGAAGGACACAAATGCCAGGGCAAAAACGCCTCCCGACGCGGTTTTTTCGCCCGCGGTCGCCTTTATGTATTCTTCCCAGCGTTTGCCACTGGACTTGCTCAGTATCCAGTTAGACACATAAATCAGCATCAGGGCTGCCGCTAGGCCGGTAATCCCCTCCAGCAGTTCCTGACCCATTCCGCTCTGCACACTGGCGCTGAGCTGTCCAAACAGAATAGCCAGACCGATGGAAATGACCACGGCGATAACCACGCCAGCGAGGATTCCCCGCAGCTGGTCGCGCCGTCCCGCTTTCAACGCGTAGGTGACCAACGCCGCCACGACCAGCAGTGCCTCCGCGCCTTCACGCAGCAGAATCAGAAAAGCGGCAAAGAAACCGGAAATCCCCAGCGGTCCCGTGTCCTGCGTTTTCGAGTCTAAAAATTGCGCGTCCTCAGTCAGCTTCGCAATCAGGTCCTTGCCAAGTTTCTCCTGCTGAGCCTGGTCACGACCGTCTTTGTAACCCTGTCGCAAGTCACTGAACATGCCCTCAATCTCAGTCACGCGGCTGAAACCTTTGTGCACAATGGTGTTGTTTTCAAACCCGTCAGCTTCGTAATGTCCCAGGTACGCTTCGGTAGCCAAGGTGAATGCCCGGTCGGCTTGTCCCTTGACGTAGGCACTTTGGGCATCGGTGATAGTTTGCGCAATCGTGTCGGCGACCCTACTCCACTGATCCGCCACCTTCGGGGCTTTGACCAGCTTAGTTACCGTTTCTGTAAGCAGGTCTATGACTTTGTCGCTGGCTTCTCGCAGCGCCTCCGGGCTCGCGCCGTCACGGCTGAGATTGCGTAAGTTCAATAGTTCGGCGACGAACTTATCGTCGACGTCACGCCCCAAAGCGTGTTTGACCTGGTCCTCCAGTCCGCTGGTCTGGTAGTTCTCATAGTAGGCTTGACGAATCAGAGTCTGGACCGCGCTCGGATCGCCAGCTTCCGGAACCGCGGAGAGCTTTTCCTGCATTACCGCCACAACCTCAGACCATTCACCCAGATCGGAATCTTGGGGTGTGGCCGCGCTGGGCCAGACCACTCCGCCGAAGGCTAGCGCCACCACCAAAGCGGAAAAACCTACGATAAACCGCAGTCCACGTGCCCACAGAGAAGGCTGGTTTCTGGTTGCGTCCACGATTTCCTCAACTTCTTTCTAAATCGAAACATGATAAGGCTACAGAAAAATAATAAATAAGGCAAGCCTTGCCTTATAGCAAATTTAGCTGTTCAGGGCTGTTTTTTAACAAAGTACCCTCGCCCTACCGCAACTCCTCCAGGTGACCGTCTAACATATTGAACCTGCGGTTGCAGTATTCATAAGCGGCCGCGTCGTGAGTGACCATCACGACCGCGCTGCCCCCTTGTGCGAGCTCGCGGAATAGCCCCAGTACCGCCGCGGTGGAGTCATCGTCCAAGTCGCCGGTCGGTTCATCCGCCAACAAAATCTCCGGTTGGGTCATGAGTGCGCGGGCGATGGCAACTCGGCGCATCTCTCCCCCGGACAGTTCCGCGGGCCAGGCGTGTGTTAGGTCCGCGATATCGAGCTTTTCCAGCAAATCAAGCGCGCGATTGACGGGCAAAGACTCGACCGCCACCGGGGTCGATGACCCCGGAGAACGCCCTTGTGCCGGCAAAGTCGCGGGCAACACCACGTTATCCAAAACGTTGAGGGAACTGACCAGGGTTTGCTGCTGCGTAATCATTCCCACACGAAACCGGCGCAGCTGAGACAGTTCCCGGTCCGAGAGACCAGACAAGTCCTCTCCTGTCACCCGAACCGTTCCTGAACTGGGCCGAAGCAGGCCCATCATCAGGTTCAGCAGGGTCGTCTTTCCGTTACCCGATTTGCCTGAAATGACCACAAACTGATTGGCATCTATCTCCAGGCTGACGCTGTCTACCGCGTTGAATTCGCGACCCCGCCGCGAAAACTTCTTGGTCACCTCACATAGTTCCAGCAGCATCTATTGCCCCTCCCGCACGACCTGGTACGTTTCCTTTTGTAGCAGGCGAATCGCCGAAATAGCACTGGCCAGCACGGCACTGAGACACACTGTCACCAGGATGAGGACGCCCAGAGAACACTGGCTCCAAACATCACTTTGCAGATAGGGCTGTTTCAAAGCCCTTTGAATGGCATTACCAAAGGGCCGCAACAGCACCGCGCTGAGCCCCAGCCCCAGCACGCCGCCCGCCAGGCTGACCAGCAGATTCTCTTTCAGCAGCATGCCGGTGAGCATCGTCCTGGTTGCGCCCATTATCCGCAGCGAGCCCAATTCTTTGCTCCGAGACATGACGCTAACCCAGTTGACCGTCACCAACACCGCCAGTGATACTGCCCAAAAGATAATCAGAAAGACCTGCAAAGCACCCACGATATGCCCCACGCCTTCTTTGAGCCGGGAACTAATCCCGTTAGCGGACACAAAGCCCAAGCCCTTTAGCTGCGGGGATTTGGAAATATACTGCGCCACGTCCTCCGGGGTGTAATCGGGCTTGACCTTTACCATCACTGCGGAGACCCGGTGTCCAATCTGATCTGCGGGCAAGACCGGATGCCCCACCTTTTCCGCTTGGCGCGCCAAGATTTTCGTGGTCGCCAGATTGGCAAATACAGACGAATCCAGATTGGTGCCTGTCGGAGCCAGCCGCGCGCTTACCGGGAATTCATAGTTGAACAGGCGAATCTTGCCCTGGGCATTAATCTGGACTTTGGAACCCGCGACCAACTCGCCATCCTGCAGACCGCGGGAATAAGTGGCTTGAATCCAGGGTTTAATGACAAAGTCAGTGTCTGGGTCAATGCCGATAATCTGCAGCCGCACCTCGCAACAGCTCGCCATTAGGGAGGCAATATAGGTTTGTGTGGTGACCCGTTCCACTCCGGGAACACTGGCAACCAAATCAGCCACATCATCTTGCAACAGGAACCCGCTCGGCTTTCCTCCGCAGAGGTAAATATCCTTTGCGGACTGCTCAAACTGGGAAGGCACAATCATTATGTCCGCCCCCAGACGTTCCTTGACCGATGACAAGCCTTGGCTGAGGTTCAGCGAAACCATTCCTGCACCGAACGTTATCGCGCTGAGCAGGAATGCCACCAGAAACAGTCCTAAACTGCGGTAACGGTAATATTTGAGATTACGAAAAGGGAGTTTGCCCCAGGTTATCTGGCTGCTTTGCATTGCGAATTATGCCGAGACCTTCTGAAGTTCCGAGCGATTCTTTTGATCCAGGAATATCGCCGCGCCAGCTGCCAGAATTCCCACGCAGCTCAGTGCCGATAGCGTAGGCATGGCATACACGTTGCAAGACATTTCCTCGCCTTTGCACATTCCGATGAGCACGGTGACAATCGAAATTTCCAGCACGTAGATGAGTGCCGCGCTCAGGTTCAAACCGGTGCGAATTTGAGAGTTCACAAACAACGCCAGCAGCCCGATAATTACGAGGAGAATTCCAATCCCCAGACTGGCTTGAGCGGTCCAGTAGCACGCCATATGCTGATGCGCCTCACCCATCGCTTTGCCAGCCTGCCCCATGTGATCCATGTGGTCCATGTGGTCCATACCGCCGGAATCTTTCATCCCGGACATATGTTCCATGCCGGAGCTGTGTTTGGCGGCGAACTCGCAAACCGGCGCAAAAGTCCGGGGCGCGATGGCAATGAGCAGTCCCAACACGATGGTAGGCAGCGAACCGATGATTTTATCTTTCATGCGAATTTCTCCTTAATATTTAACGACGCAGACAATCATGACATAGCGCAAAACAATTGGCAAGGCTTGCCTTACCTAAATAGAGAAATAACGCGTTCCACCAGCGCAAAATGGCTCGGATGTGCTATTCAGATGGCGTTTCGCGCACCGCTTCGTGGTGACGGATAACCTCGTCAACAATGAAACGCAGGAACTTCTTGGCGAACTCGGGGTCGAGCCCTGATGAGACAGCCAAAGCCTGGAGGCGCGCCACCTGCTGCGCCTCACGCTCGGGGTCAGCCGGCGGCAAATCCAGTCGCGCCTTTAGCTGACCGACTTTTTGGGTGCAACGAAACCGCTCCGCCAGCAGATGCACTAGCGCGGCGTCGATGTTGTCGATGGTGGCGCGGTATTCCTTGAGTTCAGCAGGGGTTTGCGGCGGGTTCGCGGCGATAGCTTCGGCTTGCGTAGTGTTCATTGTTGCCCCTTCACTAGGTTCCCCTCTCACTTTACCGGGTCGCCGCGCCATAGCGGAAGTGGTCTGAGATAATCAAATGGGCTGCCCGAAAGCACAGTGAAGCCACACCAGTCACACAGAAAGCTACATCTGACAGCGTCGAACAAAAGGATGGGAGTCAGGTTAAAACTCAGAGTAATAAATGAGCCCTGAATATTTCGTTTCGATGAGCCTGGAAACATCAATGGTTTCATCTATTTCCGCCAGTAGTTTTGGTGGCAGATTATCCTGATTCAACAGACCGCCGTCTGGATTTGTGGTTCCTTTACGTTGACTGAAGTTGAGCATACCTTTAGAAGTGTCGTAAGTCAGGCTATAGTTTCCCGTCAAAAGGTAACTGGTTCTAAACAGGTATTCGGATAATCCCCGTGCCGCATTACAGAGCTTTTCAGTACTGTTCTCAACATAGGTGACTTGGACTTTTGGGGTCGTTTCCGGCAAAAGCTCTGCCAACTCGAGAGCTCCTTTGTCCTGTGGAATATCGAGCTGTTCGATAACTTGACGCCAAGTCATCTCGGTACTTTTACCATTACCCACGAGCGAAATTCCACTTTGGTTGTTCGTTGTATCAAAGTACAGTCCCATACCAACCTGGTCAGGATGATAGGTCTGTACCAGACGCAACAAAGTCAGAGAAACTTCCCCCATAGCATCCAGGTCGCCTGATTTAATGTTTTTCTGGATTTGTTTATACCAAGAACTGCCATTTACCGCTGGTACACTCGGATCCCAAATACGGTTATAGTTTAGAGGAGCGAGCGTATCCGGCTGAGGATTAGCATCGATACTGGGTATCGAAAGACTGCAATTAAGCACTTCACGGGAGGAAAGTGATCCCGCATATCCCGGACCAGCTTCAAGCATGAGAGGATTAGCTGCGTCAACAGAACTAGCAGTATTACTGGGCTTATTCTGCGAGGAAGGCGTCTCCGAGTCGTCTTGAGAACATCCTGATAAACCAATCATGAGGATGGAAAAACAAACCAATCCTGAAAAAAGTTTTCTCATGATATCCCTCCCAAATCCCAGTTTGAGCCTACCATCAATCTGAGGGTTAGTGAACGATTTGGATTAATACAGCGCGATGGAGCTTGGAGAGCCGTTTTAAGGTGTTGCCACAATCTGGCATCATGAGTTAGTAATGCTGCCTTCCTACACAGAGGAACATATCTCAACCGTTGCACACAATCGCCCGCCCCCGAGGAGCCGCAAGCTCGGCGTGAACCCGCCGGGGAACCTTGTGACGTAAACGTTAGGCGGTCTTCGCGACCGAACCGCCATGAATGTCCTGCAGCACGTAGGTGGGCTCGGCACCCTCAAAAACGCACTCCGCCTCGATGATAACTTCCGCCACGTCCTCACGTGAGGGCAGGTCAAACATGATTTGAGAGAGGGTGTTTTCCATCAGGGTCGACAGCGAACGCGCCCCGGTGCCGCGCTTCTCAGCCAGCTCGGCCACCGCGTGAATCGCCGCATCGGTGAAAGTCAGTTTCACCCCGTCGAGCTCAAACAGATGCTGGTATTGCTTTAAGATGGCGTTCTTGGGCTCGGTCAAAACCCGGGACAAATCGTCAACGTCCAGGGCCGACACATTGGTAATGACCGGCAGACGGCCGATGAACTCCGGAATCAAACCGAACTTGTGCAGGTCGTCGGGGGTCACTTTGGCGAACAGGTCGCCGTGTTCCTTTACGGACTTGAGGTCCGAGCCAAACCCGGTGGAGCGCTGTCCCAACCGAGCTTTCACAATTTCGTCGAGACCGGCAAACGCCCCGGCGGCAATGAACAGAATCGAGGAGGTATCAATCTCGATAAATTCCTGATGCGGATGTTTGCGCCCGCCCTGGGGCGGCACGGAAGCGGTGGTGCCCTCGATAATCTTTAGCAGAGCCTGCTGCACGCCCTCGCCGGACACGTCCCGAGTGATGGAGGCGTTTTCACCCTTGCGGGAAATCTTGTCGATTTCATCGATATAGATAATGCCGCGTTCGGCCTTTTTCACGTCCCCATCGGCGGCTTGAATCAAGCGCAGCAAGATGTTTTCCACGTCCTCGCCCACGTAGCCGGCTTCGGTCAGGGCGGTGGCGTCCACGATGCAGAACGGGACTTTCAACAATCGCGCCAAGGACCTCGCCAGGTGCGTCTTTCCGGTTCCAGTGGGGCCGAGCAGCAGGATATTCGACTTCGTCAGCTCCATACCGGTGTCTTCGCCGTGGCGTTGGGCGCGCACCCGCTTGTAGTGGTTATAGACCGCCACGGACAGGGCACGTTTCGCTTTTTCCTGACCAATCACGTATTCCTGCAGGAAATCAAAGATTTCATGGGGAGTCGGCAGGACGTCCAACCCGCCCGCGGGGCTACCGTCGAGTTCCTCGGCAATAATGTCATTGCACAGCTCGATGCACTCATCACAGATATATACGCCGGGACCGGCGATGAGCTTGCGAACCTGGCGCTGGGACTTTCCACAGAAAGAACACTTCAGCAGGTCGACCGATTCGGCAGTGCGTGACATGAGTTCCTCTCATAGACGAGTTCGGGCTGATTACGATTCTACGGTTTTAGAGGTTTTTATTCTTGTTAACACGCCTTTGAGGGCCAATCCGCCGACTCTGGGGTGCAGCTCGACGGGTTTTGGTGTTCTATAGGGGTTTCGGGCAAGGATTTGGCGTCGGTGTCGCGCGAGGCTTCTGGTGCCGGACGGGTAGCCCCGCACCTATTATTGGCGGTGAGTCAATACCCACATTTGTAGGTATATTTGTTCCGGCTGACATATTAGTATTAAGCAGTTTCCGGGATTAACCGAGGACATCAGAAAAGTCATAAATATAAGGGGGGCGCGATGCCTGACGTAATAGCTTACCTGTTCATTGGTCTGGGAGTGTTGTCCGGCCTGTCTATGATTGTTTTTCGCAACAAAACCAACGGTACCGCCCAGATTTGGACGGTTCTGCTAGCTCTGGCAATAATCATTGCCTTGGCGGTCTTGAATCTCCTGCAAGTTCTGGCTCCTATCAGCAACGTGGCCATAATCTGTATCAGCCTTGGGGCCATAGTCAGTGTCTTCTCTAGGAAATCATCAAACTGAGAGACCCGTCGCGCGGCGGCGAACCCGACCTAGTGGCGAGTCGAGCGACCGATTAGCAACGCCCGCCCCCGCGCTTCTGAACGGTGGGCACCTCAGGGCACATCAGTACAACCAAAGCCAACCAAGGCTAAACACAGCCAAATAACCACGTGGCTCCACGCTATCAAAGCGTGAAGCCACGTTGATGGCAAGTCACAATTAGCTCGAGCTGCCTTTGCGCGGCTCCAGCACCTGGTCAATCAGACCATATTCCAGTGCCTGGGGAGCCGTGAGAATCTTGTCCCGGTCAATGTCCTCGTGCATTTGCTCCACGTTGCGGTTGGAATGCTTCGACAGTGTTTCCTCCAGCCAGGCCCGCATCCGGTCGATTTCCTCAGCAATAATCGCCAAATCGGTGGCCTGACCCTGAGCGCCCTGAATGGCCGGCTGATGAATCAGTACCCGTGCATTGGGCAACGCCAGACGCTTGCCCGGAGCACCCCCCGCCAGCAGCACCGCCGCCGCGGAGGCCGCCTGACCCAAACAAACCGTCTGAATCTCGGGCTTGATGTATTGCATCGTGTCATAAATCGCCGTCATCGCGGTAAAAGACCCGCCCGGAGAGTTGATGTACATGGTAATGAGCGAATCGGGATCCTGGCTTTCCAGCACCAGCAACTGCGCCATCACGTCATCTGCGGAAGCATCGTCCACCTGGTTACCCAGGAACACAATCCGATCCTCAAACAGTTTCGCATAAGGGTCCTGGCGTTTGTAGCCGTAAGCCGTGCGTTCCTCGAAAGTCGGCAGAATGTAGCGCGCGCTAGGCAACGCCGGAGCCGCCCCCGCGGGGACAGACGCACTCGCGGGCGAAACCGCAGCAACCCCTGCGGACACTCCTAAATCACCTTGATAATGCCTCATTACTCCCCCTTCTTCGAGCTCTGTACCGCGGCCGCGTTCTCTACCACCGCGTCAATAAAGCCGTATTCCAAGGCTTCCTGAGCGGTAAACCAGTGGTCACGGTCCGCGTCCCTGGTGATTTCTTCCAGCGTGTGACCGGTGCGCTCGGCAGTAATCTGAGCGAGTTCCCGCTTCATCGCCAGAATCAAATCAGCATTAATCCGCACTTCGGAGGCCGTTCCCTGGACACCGCCGAGAGGCTGGTGCATGAGGATGCGGGCGTGCGGAGTCGCGAAACGCTTGCCTTTCGTTCCGGCTGTCAACAGGAACTGCCCCATCGAGGCCGCCATTCCCATCGCCACGGTCACCACGTCGGGTTTCACATACTGCATCGTGTCATAGATAGCCATGCCCGCGGTGACGGAGCCGCCGGGAGAATTGATGTAGAGATAAATGTCGGAATCCGGGTCCTCGGCCGCCAACAGCAGCATCTGGGCGCAAATCGCATTGGCATTTTCCTGGCTGACCTCATCGCCCAGCCAAATGATGCGCTCTTTCAGCAAGCGCTTGTAAATAAACCCACCCGTGGGTACATCGGGCGTTTCTTCGTCGCGATTAACTACGGTCACGTTTCCTCCTCGCTTGGTTCACTTAACCCTAACGGAAAACCGCGCGTCCTTCGCGCTTCATTCCCCCGGTTTCGCTATGGGCTAATCCCGACTTTGGTCGGAGGCGTCCCCTCGCGGTGTCGGTCGGTTTCTTTCTGATTTATTCACAAGTCTCGCCGGGCGGTTTTTCCCTCATCTCGCCAGTGCGGGGGTGTCAGTTGATAGCAAAAGGCGGGTTCCGGTCAGTACCGAAACCCGCCTTGTGCTCAAGAGTTACTCGTCCGCGGCGTCCTTCTTTGCCGGAGCTTTCTTAGCCGGGGCTTTCTTTGCCGCCGCCTTCTTTGCGGGAGCTTTTTTTGCCGGCTTTTCCTCAGCGTCCTCGTCTTCCGCCGACTCCTCGCCGATGAATTCCTTCAGGTCCACAACCTTGCCGTTCGTGTCCTTGACCTCGACCTCCCCAAGGGCGGACGCGATGGACTTGTTGCGAGCGATTTCTTGGATAAATGCCGGAATCCGGTTGTTCTGTTCCGCGTTTTGCAGCAGCAAGGAGGGGTCCATGCCGTAAGCCTGCGCGGTCTGAAGCACAAACTCCAACAGTTCCTGCTGAGACACGCTCATCTGGCGTTCTTCGGCCAGAGCGTCCAGGATAATCTGAACTTTCAAATCCTGCTCGACAGCTTCCTGAGCTTTCTGTTTATCATCGTCGCTGGCGTCCTCGCCAATCTGCGCCGCGACAGCCTCATCCAACACCCCTTGCGGTAGCGGGAATTCCAGCTCATCGCGCAGCTTTTCGACCAGCTTGTCTCGTGCCGACATAGCCTGTCCAGCGCGAGCCTGACGATCCACGTTTTCCGCAAGTTCCTGCTTCAGCTCATCGATGGTGTCGTGTTCGGAAACCATCATGGCGAACTCATCGTCGGCTTCCGGCAAGACCTGTTCCTTCACAGAATCCACGGTGACGGTAACCTGAGCGGTCTCTCCCCCGTGCGGGCCAGACTTCAGCTGGGTTTCAAACGTCTTAGTTGCTCCGGCTTTCAAACCCTTCAAAGCCTCATCCAGGCCCTCGACTAAACCACCGGCACCAACGTGATAGGAGGTCTGGTTTAGGGAATCGACCTCTTTGCCGTCAATCTCGCTCTTGAGGTCCAGGGTGACGAAGTCGTCCTGCTTGACGGCGCGCTCCACGGTTTTCAGAGTCGCGAAACGACGACGCAGGTTATCCAGCTCGGTGTCCAGGGCTTTCGGGTCGTCTTTAATCGCGTCGACTTCCAAGCTGAGCTTTGAGAAATCGGGCAGCTTGACCTCGGGACGTACCTCCACTTCCACCGTAAACTTCAAATCGCCGCCGGCTTCGCCCTCAATATTGGGGGTATCGGTCACGTCCACGTTAGGCTGACCCATCGGCGCAATCTTATGTTCCTGCACAGCTTGGCCGTAGTATTCCGGCAGCGCGTGATTGACCGCGTCCTCAATGACCGCGCCGCGGCCGATGTAGGATTCCAGCACGCGAGCCGGGACGTGTCCGCGGCGGAAACCGGGAATGTTGACCTGTTTGGCGTATTCCTTGAAAACCTTGTCCATCTCGGGCTTGAATTCCTCGTAGGGAACCTCGATTGCCAACTTGACCTTTGTGGGGTTGAGGTTTTCAACAGTGCTCTTCACTTTGTCTCCAAAATCGTTTGTTCTTGCGGTCTGCCGGCCAGTCCGGTCCGCTTGGTTTTCATAAGCCCCTAAATCTTACGACATTAGCCCCTTTTTCTGAAACTTAGGGTCGGGGCGAGTGGGGATTCAATAGAGGTGGATTTCAGCGGTTCGTGCCGCGCGCCATGAGGCTGATTCCCAGCCAATCGGGACTCACGTGAGAGGAGGACATAACCCGCAGACCAGCGGTTTTCGCGGCCTCCTCGACGAACTGGGTATCCACCGAATTCGCCTTGCCCGACACGGGGGTCATGACCCAAATCAGCCCGCCATCGTCGAGGTTTCCAGATGCGTCAACTAATAAATCCGCCAAATCATCGACTTCGCCATCTTCGGCGCGCCACCAAATCAGCGCCCCATCAGAGACATCCCCGTAATCTTCGTCGACCAGTTCGTTTCCGAGGAAGTCCTCAATGGCGCGACGCAGTGTCTCATCGACGTCATCGTCATAATAAAATTCTTGGACAATCGATCCCTTTTCGAAACCAAGACCAGGCTGAGATTTGTTTGCGCGATCCTTTTGAGATTGTTCCGCGTGGGCGGAAGCATTGTTCGTCATAGTTTCAGGATATATGAAACCGAGCCTCCGTGGGGAATTTACACCGAATTTTCCCCGTAATGGCAACGTTGGCAACCCTGAGAAAGGGCTCACACGACCTTGTGCAGGTACTTCACCGGAGCACCGACACCCGCCCAACGGTACGGTTCCAGCTCCTCATCCCACGCGCGCCCCAAGGCTAAGTCCAGCTCACGGCGCATTTGCAAGGGATTATCCGCGTGTTCCAACGCCGCCAAGATTCGGCCTTCCGGCACCACCACGTTGCCCACGCTATCGGTTTGAGCATAGAAAATTCCCAATTCAGGAGTGTGGGACCAGCGTCCGCCGTCCGTGCCAGGAGCCGCGTCCTCGGTCACTTCATAGCGTAAGTGTTCCCACCCGCGCAGAGCTGAAGCCAACTTGGCACCGGTTCCGACCATGCCTACCCAAGAAAATTCGGCGCGAAAAAACGTCGGGTCGGCCTCTTGGACGGTCCAATCCAAACTGACTTCGGTGTTCAAAACCGTCCCCGCCGCCCACTCAATATGGGGACACAACGCCCTGGGCGCCGTGTGAATAAACAGGACACCTCGCGTGTATTGGTTCATGGTTACCTCCTGTTGTGCTTGAGTTGAGCCACAGCTCAACGGGCCGGTATTGCGGCTTCCCCTCCGAACACCGAATCACAACGAGGTAACTTATGTTTCTATTATGCGCTAAACCGGTGGCAGTTGCACGCCTATCCGGGGTCTACCAACCCATTTTCCGAATTTGCTGCAGCGCTTCCTTGCGGTATTTGCGTTCCAATCTGTCCAGGTACAACTGTCCCTCCAGATGGTCGCATTCGTGCTGCAGGCAGCGCCCCATCAGTTCTTCACCCTCAACCACCAGCGGTTTTCCGTCCAGGTCGATGCCTTCCACGCGGGCATACCAAGCGCGTTTCGTCGGGTAAAACAGCCCCGGCACACTCAGGCAGCCCTCGTCGCCATCCTGGAATTCATCTTCGCTGGTGGCGACCAGTTTGGGGTTCAAAACGTAGCCGACTTCCCCGTCAATGTTCCAGGAAAACGCCCGCAGGCTGACCCCGATTTGGTTCGCCGCCAACCCGGCGCGACCGTCCTCGTCCACGTTCTCTAACAGGTCCTCGACCAGCTGTTTCACGCCGGGGTCGCGCGGGTCTGTGATCCAGTCACAAGGGGTGCGCAGCACGGGATCCCCCACCACGCGTATCTCACGAAATGCCATGTTGACCTCTCTTTGCCACCGCCCGGGCGCCTAGTTTTGATCCTTTTCCCACTGATCAGGCTCGCCAATCAGCTCAGTGGAGCTGAGGGAGAAAGCCGTTTTTGCTCCCTCATCCGCGATGGCCTGCAGCAGTTCCTCCACGCAGTTCTCCGGGGAGGTTTCCACAGTTGTGCCCTCGCGGCGCTGACGAATCTCGACCTTGCCCTCAGCCAAGCCCTTGCCCACGACCAGTGCAAAAGGCATTCCCAACAGCTCTGCGTCCTTGAATTTCACCCCGGCGGAAGCCTTCGGGCGGTCATCGTACAGCACTTGGATACCAGCCGCATCGAGCTGGCACGCGAGCTTTTCGGCAGTGGCAAAAATTTCTGGGTCTTTGCCGGTGGCCAGCACGTGAACCTGGAACGGGGCGATATTGAGCGGCCACATCAGTCCCTTATCATCGTGGTTTGCTTCGGCAATGGCCGCCACCAGACGCGACACGCCAATACCGTAAGAGCCCATCGTCACGACTTGTGCCTTACCGTTTTCGTCCAGCACGCTCAGCCCCAGAGCCTTGGCGTACTTGCGTCCCAGCGCGAAAATGTGGCCGATTTCGATGCCGCGCTCCAACGTCAACGGCCCCGAACCATCCGGAGCCGGGTCGCCCTCCAAGACTTCCGCGGCCTCAATAGTGCCATCGGCCGTAAAATCGCGCCCGCACACCAGGTTGAACACGTGCATTCCGGCCTGGTTGGCTCCCGTCACCCAGCGCGTGCCCGGAACAATTCGCGGATCAATCAGGTAGCGCGGGGAACCGACAGGATTACCGTCCGCGTCCGTAGTGCGTTTCGGTGAGTTCGGGCCGATGACCTGCGGGCCGATGTAGCCCGGCACCAAATCCGGGTAGGCCTCCAGGTCTTTGGCCTCCGCCATGCGCACGTCAGCGGGAGACAGGCTCGCCTCCAGGCGTTTCATGTCAACCTCGCGGTTGCCGGGGACCCCGATAACCAGGACTTCTTTGTGCCCGTCAGGATAATCGGCGACCACCACCACGTTTTTCAGCGTGTCGCTAGCTTCCCAAGGCCGGTCCGCGCGCGGATAGAGTTTGTTCGCTTGGTCCACCAACGTTTCAATCGTGGTGGAGTCCGGGGTCGGCCGTACTTCCGCGGCGGGGGCGTCGTCATAAGGGAGGGGCTGCGGAGCGATGGTGGTGACGGCCTCCGCGTTGGCGGCGTAGCCTCCGGGGGACTTCACGAAGGTGTCCTCGCCAACTGCGCAGGGGAACAGGAATTCTTCGGAGGCGGAACCGCCCATCGGGCCGCTCAGGGCGTGACAAATGACGTAATCCAGTCCGATACGGGTAAAGACCCGCCGGTAAGCTCCGCGGTGCAGGGCGTAAGAATGCTCCAGCCCCTGATCCGTGAGGTCAAAGGAATAGGAGTCTTTCATCACGAACTCGCGACCCCGAATGATTCCCGCGCGCGGACGAGCTTCATCGCGGTACTTTTCTTTCATCTGGTACAGAATGACCGGCAGGTCTTTGTACGAGGTGTACAGGTCCTTTACCGCGAGGGTAAACATTTCTTCGTGGGTGGGGGCCAGCAGGTAATCCCCGTCTTTGCGGTCTTTGAGTTTGAACAGCGAAGGGCCGAACTCTTCCCAGCGGTTCGTCGCCACGTAAGGTTCGCTGGACAGCAGCATCGGGAACTGCAGTTCTTGTCCCCCGATACGGTCCATTTCTTCACGCACAATGTTTTCCACGCGCCGCAAAGTTTTCAACCCCAGCGGCAGCCAGGTGTAAATCCCTGGCGCGGCGCGGCGAATATAGCCCGCCCGCACCAGTAACTTGTGGGACTCCACTTCGGCTTCTACCGGGTCTTCACGCAGGGTGCGGACAAAGAAAGAGGACATTTTTGTAAGCATTCCTCAACTTTACCGCGAAACCAGCCCAAAGATTAAAACCAACCCGACCTCGGGATTTGCCCGCCAGATAGTAGCATTTGGGCCGCAGGCAGGGGCTAGTGACGCGACGCGTGTAAATCCCGGCGATGCCAGAACAGGTTTTCCTCCGTGTCCCGATCGGTGGCGCGCAGCAGGGCTTGCCACACCGCGAGGGGATCCGCGCCACGTTCTAGCGCCTGGAGCGCGGTCATGCCCCATTCGGTCAATACTTGGTCGCTGGCCAGAGTTTCGCCCAAACCGTGCGGAAACACCTCGGAGAGCGCTTGCTTAAACTGAGAGCGCGTCATGCCGCGCTGCACCGGACCGCCCTGGATTTGAGCCATCAGGAAATCGGGGCACAGTCGATGCTGTCCAGCAGCTCATCGGGCACCAGCTCGGGGACCACCACGCCCTCGACCACAGCTATCCGATCGGCAACTTCATGGAGTACGAAAGAAACCGGCGCGTCCAACGCGTAACAGATGGAGGCCAGCAACTCGCTGGAGGCTTCCTTTTGACCGCGTTCCACCTCGGAAAGGTAACCCAACGACACGCGCGCCTTCGCCGAAACATCGCGCAAAGTCAGGCCGCGAGTTTGGCGCAGTTGACGCAAAACCTCCCCGAGCTCGCGCCGCAATACTGGCGTGGAGGCTTTAGCAACTGGAGAAATCTGCATCATGGAATCAGAATACCGCTTTTTAGGTAGGCTTCGCACCCCCGCACGATTCGCCGGCCTGACCGAACGCTCCGGGCTAATCCCCGGACGCAGCGCGTAAGGCAACTTCATGTTGGCAAAGGTATCTTTTTGGTTCATCACACTCAGTTTAACCGACTTTGTCAGGCTTTTATTCCCGCAAATCTCATCCCCAGGACTGATTGCCGCCCCAGCACGACGCCTCGGGAACGCGGCAAAACCCCGGTCACTTTTTACGGTGACCGGGGTTTTGCACTGTC
Organism: uncultured Mobiluncus sp.; assembly: GCF_947087965.1. Lineage (GTDB taxonomy): Bacteria > Actinomycetota > Actinomycetes > Actinomycetales > Actinomycetaceae > Mobiluncus. The sequence continues at coordinate 65,421 of NZ_CAMUES010000006.1, read as the reverse complement.
GGCTTAGTTGATTACCGCGTACTTGTCGGGGTTCGCGGCTTCCCCGCCAATGAAGACCAGAATCTTGGTACCAGCCGGAACCTTTAAGGTATTGGAGTTGGGGTTCGCCAAAACCAGCAACTGTCCGGTGGAGGCTGCCAGGGCACGGCCGTGTACAAGTATGGTGGCGGTGACTCGGCTCACCTATTTGGAGCTGTACGCCAGTATCCGGGCACCAGTTTTCCGCCCCGATAGTGCTCTTTTACCCAGATTTTGCCTGGCGGGGGTGTTTCCTTGCGTTTTGGGACTGAAACGGCGAGGGGGGCGGCTTCCTCGATTTTCTTGGAGATGTTCTTTGCCATGTTCGATTCGTCAATGTAGGCGATTCCAAGGTCTTTTGCTATCTGCATGAAGTTCGAGCAGGCATCCGCAACGGCGGCTATCCGTTGTTTTGCTTCTTGCCTGGGGATTCCGAGCTTCTCCGAAGATTTTTCCAGTTGCTCCAGCGTCCTGTTGAAGCCGCTTTGCCCGTAGACGATGGGGGTTGCATCCGTTCTCCATCCCTGCCATTGTGGCGTTATGTCGAAAGCCGGGGATAATGCCCATCCGTCTTTTTCGCGGAGAAAACCATGGTTTCGCATGTGGTCGTCCACATTGTCAAAAATGATTGACAAGGCGATACGGTCAAACAAAGAACGTTTGTTTTTTTCCGGGTCTACACACAATATGTCGATTTTGTTTGCCAGCTCCTCGTAGGAGTAGCTGTCATTAGCTCTAAGTGAGAGTGCGGAACGGGCAGAGATGTAGCCGATTCTCCGGTTGTTTTCGCGGTCAAACCTTTTCACCAACAGGGCAGAATTGAAGTCATCCACTCTCAAATGTCTGTGCTCCGGGGTGGGGATGCCAGCCTGGTTCGCACACGACAAGGCCACGAACTCCCATGCTTCCGTATCGTCGTCTTCATGCCGCCAGGGAAACTTCAGTATGGACAGCCCGAAATCCTGGTCGTTGACGTTTACTTTCGGCCTGGCACCCCCGAGTGAAGACCCCGCATCGGCCACCAGCTTGAGCTGGTCATCCGTCATGGCATCAAGGTTTCCCGCATACTCAGCCGCTTGCAATGCCGCATCCAGGGAGGGCAGCGGGTCAACTTTGAGTGCGACAGGCTGACCATCGGAATATATTCTGAGGTTCCCCATCCGCAACCGGTCGTCAACCGCTGCGATAATGTCAAACTCGGACATTTCCTTCCCACGGTGCGTGGCATGTATAAGCCTTTTGCCCCAAGAGTCGGGGCCTGCGTCCGCAATGGCACCGGGCATTTGCGGGTCGCCGTAAAAATGTGTGCTTTTCTCATTCAACGGGATGTCCGGGCTGAGCGGGTAGGCGTCCGGGCGACTCAGCCACTCTCCGGCGTAGGCGAAAGTCGAACTGCCGGAAATAGAATTCCCCTGACCAAATAAAGTCCCGGCGTGGATTTCATCCGCATAGATTTCCAGAATGCCGTTCACCGGACCCTCTCTTTCTCGGTCAGCCCCCATCGAAGCCGGGCCACGGAGTCATTCAGGGGGTCTAGAGAGTCGAGCATTTTCTTCTCTTGCCCGAGAATCTCCAGGATTGACAAGATGTCATCCAAGCGGGCATGAGGGTTTCCCCGTTCGATTTTCGCCAAGGCTTGCCTGGTGATTTTAGCCCTTCCCGCAAGATTCTTTTGAGTAAATTTGTGGATTTTCCGCCAGTTTCTGACATGCTCGCCGAGCTGCTTGGCGTTGCGGCTGGTTGATGGCGTAAGAACCTGCATACGACCTCCTTAATGTTAGCTGTATGTAACATTATAACTCTTAAGCTCGCAATAAGCTAACATTATTTCTAAAATCAATGCATAGCAAAACCCCCCCACCCGGCAAAGGATGGGGGGTTTGCTTGGTTCACGAGGTCAGTTAATGACCGCGTACTTGTCGGGATTCGCTCCCTCTCCGCCGATGAAGACCAGGTTCTTCACGCCCGCTGGCACCTTGAGAACCGCAGACGAAGGGTTCGCCAAAACCAGCAACTGTCCCGTGGAAGCCGCCAGCGGACCAGCCGCAAGAGCATCAGCAAAATTCGTGCCGATAGCCACCATCACGGTGTCGCCGCCCTTCCATCGCGACCAATTCACCAGCTTGTTCGCGGTGTCATACCGGTCTTTGCCGTCGAACCATCCTGACATGGAGACAGTCTCCGACATAAGAGCCTTGGTTTGTGCTCCTACTGCGTACGGATAGGTTCCCGCCACGCGATTCACCTGCTCCGGGGTGTCCGCCAGGATAACCGCCGCACCGATTTTCGCCGCTACTGCGGAAGCCGCCAGGGCGTCAGGAAAGTTTTTGCCAGTGGCGACGAACACGCTGCTGGTCTTTAGTTTCCCGGTGTTCTTCATGTAGTCGTACACCTTGAAAGCCGTATCGTACCTGTCGGTTCCCGCAATACGCACAACCTGGATTCCCGCCGATTTCAGAGAATCCTCCACACCTTGGCTGACGGCACCGGTTCCGCCGACAATAGTGACCTTGCTGGTTCCCACGGACTTCAACTTGCTTAGAGTCTCCGGCTCAATAGCAGTGGTTCCCATAGTCAGGACCACGCCGGATTTGGAGGCTCCGGCCAGGGCACCCGCCACCAGACCATCCGGGAAGTTGCGACCCGTAGCCAACACCACCTCGGACTTGTTCGCGGCGTTATCTAGCAGCATTGTGGAAGTAGAAACACGAGTGATACCACCAATACGCGACTTGCCTACCTGGATGCCCTGGGGCTTGGGCTGCTGGGGTTGCTGGTTGCTCAACGGCACCCCATGTGCTTGCAGCCAAGAGTAAACGGCGGAGTCAATGAGGGCACCGAGAACGGAATATTTTACTGAATTGCTCTTGCTGCTGGTTTCAGTAGGATTATGAGCGAGCACAGCAAACAAGTTGCCATTTGCGAAAATTCCGCCACCCGAATCTCCATGTTCTACAGGATTACCAGCCGTAGTCCATACAGACTCGGAGTAAACAGAATTAGAATTAATTGTAGTTGCTCCACCAAATACAGCACAGGAGGCATTGTCTTTTCCGCCATCGACTGCGTTTCCATTGCTGTCGATTAAACGTTCCCCGCACGCCTTAATTTGCATAGATGATAATTGGTCTTTAATAGTGTCTACATTCACGACATTAGCAATGGCCCCAGACAAAGGTGTCTTTGTGGTGATTAAAGCAAGGTCTCTTCCGTCCGGGAAGACTGACCAAGAAGCTATGTTCCCGCCATTGTGATACAACTTGGTCGAATTAGAATCCCATATACGCATTCCGGAATCTGATGTAATCACGACACCTACATTAGGATTACCTACATAATAGCAATGTGCTGCTGTTAACACATGGTAAGGAGAGATTTTAGTACCGGAACATGACACCCCATTGAAGTTTATTTGCACCATCGATATGTCTTGCCCCCACTGCGGATTGTTTCCGACGCTAAAAGCTACAGTAGGCACCCCCATTGCTGCTAAAGTTAATCCAACGAAAAAAGCAGCTGCTCTCTTACTTACTGGCTTCATTTTCGTCTCCTTTCCTTGCCCGGTCGGCTTTTCCGACCTCCTGATAAAAATTCTACGATTGGTTCCACGAAAAATAAAGGAGTCGTGTCCAGTTTTCGTTGGAATTTCAATCCTTTTCCGCTATTTTACAACGAAAAAGGGGAATGAAAAAAGCCCGGCAAATCCCCGAAAATACCACAACCGTCAAGAAATCGTTGCATGTGTTGGCGGGGGGCAGCACCTTGGGTGCCCCGAAAAACCCGCTTTGAACGATATTAGGGGTACAAAGGCTCGATTGACCCTGGTTTTGGAAGCGAGGAGATAGAAATGGGAACCATCAGAAATAAACTTTTGGCGGTTATTGCTGCGGGGGCGTTGTCGGTGACTGCCCTGGCTTCGATAACGCCGTTCACCGAAAATCCGACAGACCTGCCCCAGGCGAACGCCTCTGGCAGCTTGAAGTCCACTACGGAAGGTGGCGGGAAAGGAGCTCCGCCCTCGTGGCTAGTGTTGCTCAGTCGGGCGCATGGCCTGGCGCACATAGTCAATCCCGGTGAACACTGTAATGACTACGACCAGGACCGACAGGACTATCGCCACGATGCGCACCACCGGCCACGCCGCGGGGACCAGGGCCTCCCACGGAATCAACAGCAGTAAAATCAACGCCATCTGGGTCACGGTCTTTAGTTTTCCGCCGCGGCTGGCGGGCATGACCCGCCCCCGGCGTGCCAAAACCAGACGCATCAGGGTAATCCCCAATTCCCGCACCAAAACTGGGACAGTGACCGCCCAAAACACCGGCCAGTGCAGGCTGAGCAACCCAAACGCGCTGAGCACCAGGGCTTTATCGGCGATAGGATCGGCAAGTTTGCCAAAATCGGTGACCAGGTTCAGCCGACGAGCCAGGGTCCCGTCCAATTTGTCTGTCGCGGAGGCCACGGCGAACACCACAAAAGCCCACACTTGTGCTTTCACCCCCGGCACCAGCATCAACCAAATAAATACCGGCACCAAAATCAGGCGGATAACCGTCAGCACGTTGGCGATGTTAAAGTTCGGGGGCGCGGGTGGCTGCGGCGCTTCCTGCGGGTTTGCGGTCATGAATCTATCCTAGTCAGAACGGCAAAGGCTCAGTGTCGTCCGAATCGTATAATTCCTGGCGGCCCACGGGCTTCGCCGGGGTCGGCGGGGTCGCCGAGTCGGGCCCGTCGGAAAATGCCACCGTGGGGTCGAGCGGGCGGGTAGCAGCATCGTCGGGTTCCGGGGCCGGTGCCGGAGGCTCTCTGTCTGCAGAGTCGTCAAAAGGTTCCCCGGTGTCGTATTCCGGTTCCTCCCCGTCCGGCGAGAGGTCCGGCTCAGGTGCGGTTTCTCCGCGCAGCATGGCCAGGACGCCGGGCAAATCTTCGTTCGTGACCAGGACTTCGCGCGGTTTGGAGCCTTCTGAAGGTCCCACAACCCCGTAAGTTTCGAGAATGTCCATCAGCCGACCAGCTTTGGCAAATCCTTTGCGCAGTTTGCGTTGAATCATCGAAGTGGAACCGAACTGGGTGGAAACCACCAGTTCGGCGGCAGCCAGCACATCGTCTAGGTCATCCCCGATTTCTTCGGGAACCTTGGCTTCTTCACTGTTCTGTTCGCTGGTGACGCCTTCGCGATACACGGGCTCCATCTGCGCCTTGACGTGGGCGACGACCCGCGTGATCTCTTCCTCCGAGACCCAGGCTCCCTGCACCCGCTGGGGCTTGGATTCGCCGCTGGGCAGGTAGAGGGCATCGCCCTGACCGATGAGTTTTTCCGCCCCGGACTGGTCCAAAATCACGCGGGAATCCTGGTTCGAGGAAGTCGCGAAAGCCAGCCGGGAAGGCACGTTAGCTTTGATAATGCCCGTGACCACGTCCACGGAGGGACGCTGCGTCGCCAACACCAGATGGATTCCCGCCGCGCGACCCAGTTGGGTGATGCGTTGAATGGAGGCTTCCACGTCCCGCGGCGCAATCATCATCAAATCAGCCAGCTCGTCCACCACGACCAGCAGGTAAGGCATCCATTCGGGCTCGAAACGCGACTCGGGTAACTTTTGTACCTTGCCGGCGCGCAGCGCCTGATTGAAATCATCAACGTGACGGTACCCGTAGTTCGACAGGGTGTCGTAGCGCATATCCATCTCGTTGACGCACCATTCCAGCGCCGCCGCGGCTTTCTTTGCCGAGGTAATAATGGGCGTGACCAGGTGGGGAATCCCGGCGTAGGCGGTGAGTTCCACCCGTTTCGGATCGACCAGAATCAGCCGGACCTGTTCCGGGGTGGCTCGCATCATGATGGAGGTAATCATCGAGTTAATGAACGAAGATTTACCCGACCCGGTCGCCCCGGCGACCAGCAGGTGTGGGGTCTTGGCAATGTTAGTCAGGACGTAATCGCCCTCCACGTCCTTGCCGACCCCGGTGACCAACGGATGCGTGAGGCGCGCGGCCGCTTCGGAACGCAGCACGTCACCGAGGTAAACGTTTTCGCGGTCCGCGTTGGGGATTTCAATCCCAATCGCGGATTTTCCTGGAATGGGTGACAAAATCCGCACTTCCGGGGACGCTACCGCGTAGGCGATGTCCTTGGACAACCCTTCTACCTTCGAGACTTTTTCTCCCGGACCGAGTGTGACTTCGTACTGGGTCACCGTCGGCCCGCGTGAAAAGCCGGTAACCTCAGCCGCGACCCCAAATTGCTGAAAGACGTTGGTCAGGGACTCGATGACGCGGTCATTAGCCGGGGAACGTTTCACGTGTTCAGGCCCGACTTTCAACAGGTCGAGCGAGGGCAGGTGGTAGTCGATGTCGTGTCCCAAGCCGGTGTGGACCCGCTCCGGCAGAGTGTCCTGAGTTTTGGCAGACGGTTCGGGCTGTGGTGTCGCCTCGGCCGGTTTGGTTTCGGCCTTATGCCGTCCCCCGCGTTTCCGAGAAGGCAGCAGTTCGGTGGCTCCGGTCGCGGGCGGCTCCGGGAGGGTCTGTGTCGCGATGGGGTCTGTGGACTGAGCGGTCAAGGTCGAGTCCGACTCCATGACCTTGGTTTCTTCCGCATCGGACTGGGGGCGACGGCGTTTCCAGGGCATCCGCGAAGGTGCCATGACTTCAGTCGCACCGCTGAGGTCCACAACCTCCGACTCTGCATCGCTGAGGTCGTGACTGGGAGTCAGTCGGGCAAAACGCTGCCGAATCAGCGTCACCAGGGTAGCCGCCGGAATTCCCCCGGTGATGAGGACTCCAATCAGCATCATGATAATCAGCAGCGGGAATGCTCCCCACGGCGAAAACAGCACGCCGATAGGATGACCGAAGAACCAGCCCAGCAGACCTCCGGCCGCCATGATCTCGGGAAAACCGGTGGAGGGCCAGGGCAAACCCTTCCCCACATGCACCATTCCCGCCAGCGCTCCCAAGATAACCAAAAGTCCCACCAGAATCCGGGTTTCCTGCGCGCCGCGAAGCGCGGCGACTTCCGTAGCTTCTGCCTCGGTGACACCGTCATTGTCCGGGTCGGGAAGGAAACGACCCCGCAGGAACAAACGCACGGCGAGAAACCCTAGACCAATGGGCAAAATGACCGCAAACACACCGAAAATTCCCGCGAAAGTCACATGAATTACGTTCCCGGCTGTACCGGAAAGGCCGAACCATTCCCGCAGAGCTACCAAAATCCCCAGAGCGATGAGGCACAGCCCCAAAATGTCGCGTTTGACCTGGGGGTCCAAAGTGGAGCGAGTCGGCTCGGGGCGATTGCCCGGTCGAGCTGTTTTTCGATTGCCGCCAGCAGCCCCGCGTTTCGACGGGTTGGTTTTAGCTTGTGTTTTGGTCGCACTCATAGCGTTTTTAGGCTATCCGCTCGGGGACCTTTTTTGGCACTCCCACGCCGAAAAGGTGGGATTATAGCCGAGAGTTCGCAGCCAGGAAGTTATCGATTTGGGAAGCCGTGGGAATTAGGTAGTAACCCCGTCGCCCCATCGCCAGCGAGGCGGCCGCGTTCGCCCGCTCACAAGCCTGGTCTAGCGGTAGCCCCATCATCAGTGAGGCCAGCAGGACCCCGGTATGGGCCTCTCCGGCTCCGGTTGTGTCCACCAAGTCAGTGGGATAAGCGGGCACTCCTCGCGGCATCTGCCCCGCAAATTCCTGAATCGCTGCCCCGTTTGGCCCGTCACGCAGCACCAAAATCGTCTCCGGTTTTACGTAACGGCGCAGCACCTCAGCAATGGGACCGCGCCCCAAGCGCATCCGCACCGTCTCGGTCTGGTGCTTATTCAACGTCAACAAATCCGCCCTGGCCAGGATTTTTACCATCACGTCCAGGTCGACTTCCCCGACCAGCGGGCCCCCCGCCACCGCCAGGAACAGATTGTTCGGCAGCTGTTCAATCCAGTTCGTGAGAATTTCGGCCAGCTGTGGGTAAGCCAGATCGTTGAGGCTGGCAAAAACATAATCATTGTCCCGCAGAATTATCCCCGCCAGGTCGCGCGGGTCGGGCTCAATTTCTACGCCGGGGGACGTAATGACGCTACGCACCCCTTCGGAATCTATGGCCGCTATCCGCAACCCGATATCCCCCACAATTTCGTGGGAAAGCACGGAAATCCCTTCTCTGCCCAAGGAGTGTCGGGCCTGAATCGAGTTCGGGCCAGTTCCCAGGGGAGCCGTCACGCAGGCGGCGATGCCTTGCCGCGCCACGGTGGCGACCACAAAGAATCCTCCGGCCACGACCGCCCCTTCCATGATGGAGGCACGGACTTCGGCACCTTGATTGGGCAGGTGGTCAACCCGCAAGGGTAGTTCCAGGTTGATTGATTGAGTGGAAATGAAACGAGCCACGGCGATTCTCCCTGAGCTAGTCAGCTTCCAGCACTAGGGGCACAATCATGGGTGCGCGCTTCAACCGCTTGGACACCCAACGGCCCAAGGTGCGGCGGGCGACCCGCTCCATGTCCCGCACGCTGGCTTGTCCGTCGGCCGCCGCCGCGCTCAACGCGTCAGCAATGGCCGGCTCAATATCCCGAAACACGTCGTCGTTTTCCGCCACCCCGCGGGCGATGACGGTCGGACCAGCGAGGATAGTCCCCGTACTCATCTCCATCACCACGTAAACCGCCACAAACCCCTCTTGGGCCAGCACGCGGCGGTCATAAAGTTCGGACTCCCCAATCTCCCCGATAGAGGTACCGTCCACATAGATGAAGTCACACGGCACCTGGCCCACAATCTGGGCCTCACCGTTCTTGACTTCCACGCACACCCCGTCCTCGGCAAGCATGACGTGGCGCGGGTCGACCCCGGTTTTCACGGCGTGTTTCCCGTTGGCGACCAAGTGGCGAATCTCGCCGTGAATGGGCATCACGTTCTTTGGCTTCACAATGTTGTAGGCATAGAGCAGCTCGCCCGTGGCGGCGTGACCGGAAACGTGAACCTTCGAATTACCCTTGTGCACGACCTGCGCGCCCAGACGAATGAGCTGGTTGATGACGCGCCCCACCGAGTTTTCGTTGCCGGGAATCAGGGAGGACGCCAGCACCACCGTGTCGCCCTGGCCGATAGAAATCGTCCGATGATTGCGGTTGGCAATTCGCGACAGGGCGGCCATCGGTTCGCCCTGCGATCCGGTAGCCATGTACACGCGGCGTTCGGGGGGCAGGGAATTGACGTCTTTGAGGTCAATCAGCACCCCGTCCGGCACGGTCATGTAGCCGGCCTCCGCGGCGATAGTCATATTGCGTTCCATAGACCGCCCTACCAGGGCGACTTTGCGGTTAGACTTCGCGGCGGCGTTCAACACCTGCTGCACCCGGTGGACGTGGGAGGCAAACGAAGCCACGACAATCTGGCCGGTAGCGTGGTGGAATACGTCCTCGAGGACGGGTCCGATTTCCCGTTCGGAGGCAATAAATCCCGGGACCTCAGCATTCGTGGAGTCTACACAGAACAGGTCGACCCCGGCTTCCCCCCAGCGCGCGAAAGCACGCAGGTCGGTAATGCGCCCATCCAGGGGCAGCTGGTCCATCTTAAAGTCCCCGGTAATCAGCGCGGAGCCGGCTTTTGTACGCACCATGACCGCCAAGGCGTCGGGAATCGAGTGGTTTACAGCGCAAAACTCCAGGTGGAACGGTCCCAAGTCGAGCCGCTCGCCCTCTGCTTTGACCCGCAGGTTCGTGGTTGACAAGCGGTGTTCCAAAAGTTTCGGTTCTACGAGCGCTATCGTCAGGTGCGAACCGTAGACGGGAATATCCTCGCGCAGTTTCAACAGGTAGGGCACCGCTCCGATGTGATCCTCATGTCCGTGGGTCAGCACCACGCCCACCACGTCGTCCATCCGGTCTTGAATATAGGTGAAATCCGGCAGAATCAGGTCCACCCCGGGCTGAATCTCTTCGGGAAACAGCACCCCGCAATCCACAATCAGGATTTTGCCTTCGGTTTCCAAAACGGTCATGTTGCGGCCGACTTCGCCCAGGCCGCCCAAGGGCACCACTCGCAAGACATCGGGTTGGGCCGGGCCGGGCTGTGGCAGCTGAAAAATATCTTCACTCACCCCCCTATCTTAGCGGTTTGCCCCTCCCCCGGGCTGACGCACCCGCCCGGGAACGCACGCCGCAGGAACAAAAATCCGGCTCGGCCCTTGTGAACGGGATAGAGAAACGGGAATAGGAACGGGAAAGAGGAACGCCGCGCCTAGAGCCCCAGCAGCGGCTCCAAGCCGATAGTGAGTCCGGGGAACGCGGCGACTTTGCGCAGCCCCAGCAACACTCCGGGCATAAAGGACACGCGGTCAAAGCAATCGGTGCGCACCACCAGCTGCTCGCCTGGGTTACCGAAAAGAATCTCCTCGTGGGCGTACAAGCCGCGCAAACGCACGGCGTGGACCGGCACGCCCGCGATTTTTCCGCCGCGCGTCCCGTGCGGATCCGATTCGGTGTGATCCGGGAAGTCGGGGGCGCCGGCAGCCTCGCGCGCCGCGGCGATGCCTTTCGCGGTGGCGATGGCGGTGCCGGAGGGGGCGTCGAGTTTGTCAGGATGGTGCATTTCGAGGATTTCCACGGATTCAAAGTACGGGGCTGCCGCGGCCGCGAACTTCATGGCCAACACGGCGGAAATGGCAAAATTGGGGGCAATCAGCACGGAACGCCCGGCGGCCTGGGCGGCTTGGCGAACCCGCTGGTAGGCGTCCTCGCTCCAGCCGGTCGTGCCCACCACCACGTGCGTTTCTGCTTGCAGGGCCGCCATCACGTTGGCTTCCGCGCTGGCCGGAATGGTGAAGTCGACCGCGTGGGTGGCATGGGCACGGCGCAAACCAGCGGTGATGTCATCGTCACGGTCCAGTTGGGCGACCAGTTCCATATCCGGCGCGGCGCTGACCGCAGCGCAAACTTGGCTGCCCATGCGACCTTTGGCCCCGATTACCGCGACTTTCAACATTTCCGCATCCTCCCTTTCGTGGCGTGGCGTCAGGCCGCGCCAGCTGTTTCTAAAGCAAGCCTTGGCTCACCAGAGCCCGGCGTATCTCGGCGATTTCGGTCTCGCTGGGTTCGACCAGCGGCAGGCGGGGGCGTGGAGACTCGATTAACCCCAGGGCGTAAACGGCCTGTTTCGCGTAAGTTGCTCCCTGACCGGCACCCATAATGGCGCGATTCGAGGGTTCCAGCTGTGCGTCCAAATCCCGTGCGCGGGCCAGGTCGCCGGCGGCAACGGCATCCAGCAGGGCTGAAATCCGCTTGCCCTCCAGGTGTCCCACTACTGAAATGACCCCGGAAGCGCCGCCTGCCATAAAGAAAAAGTTCAACGCGTCGTCGCCGCTGTACCATTCCAGTCCGGTGCGCCGCATGGCCTGGATACCCGCGCTCACGTTGCCGGTAGCGTCTTTAACGCCCCGCACGCGCTCCAGCCGGGCCAGCCGGTCCATCGTTTCGGGGGCGATGCGTACCCCGGTGCGACCCGGAATGTCATAGACCAGAATGGGCAGGTCACTTTCTTCGTGAACCGCCTGGAAGTGAGTGACAATGCCGTCTTGGGAAGGCCGATTGTAGTAGGGGGCGGTCACCAGCAAGCCATCGGCACCGTTCTGAGCCGCCGAGCGCACCATCGCGACCGTGTGAGCCGTATCGTTGGAACTGACCCCGGCGATGACCTTGATGTCGGGGCCTACCGCGTGACGCACAGTGTGCAGCAGCTGGGCTTTTTCGTCCAAGTGCGTGGCGGGGGCTTCCCCCGTGGTGCCGGAAACCAAGATGGCGTCGCAGCCGGTGTCCACCAGGTGCTTCGCCAAGCGAGCGGCGGATTCGTAATCCACCGAACCATCCGCATGGAAAGGAGTCACCATTGCTACTGAAAAACGCCCAAAAGTACTCATGCAGTCATCTTAAGCGCTTTGTTCACATGATGGAAGCTACGTCCGCCATGTGGACGCGGGGTTTGGCCGGAACTGCCGGGGACAGTTTTATTCCCCCGGCCCCAACCACACCTCGATGGTGGCACGTTTCGCCAGTTCAGCCGCCCAATCCCGCACTTGTGCGGCGGTAACGGCCTGCATCTGGTCCAGCTTCGTGGCCAGCGGGATATAGGCCCCGCGCAGGATTTCGGCATGAGCCAGGCGATTGGCGCGCACGGTGTTATCCTCCAAGCTCAGCAGGGTGGCTCCGCGCAGTTGCCCTTTGGCTCGGGCTAGCTCGTCCGCGGGGATTGGGTTGGTGGCGATTTCCTCCAGCTCGGCACGCAGCAGCGCCGCTACCTCGTCCACATTCGCCGGATTGCAGGTCGCAGTCACCCCGAAACTGCCCGCGTCCCGGTGCGATGAGTTGAACGCGTAAGTGGTGTAGGCCAGACCGCGCTTTTCCCGGATATTTTGGAACAGACGCGAGCTCATTCCCCCGCCCAGCACGGTGTTCAGCACATTCATGACGGGCATATTCGCATTCGCTACCCCCGGTCCTGGTCCGCCAATAATGATGCGGCTTTGTTCAAACTTTCCTGCGATTTGGAACACCCCGGATTCGGGTTTCCATGCGCCCTGACCAGCCGCGTTGAGACTGTTTCCGCAACGGTCGGCGGGGCTGCCCAGCGGAACGGCTGCCACGGTGTTGAAGTCTAGGGCGGGCTGGGCCGGGTCGGGCGCGGATTGCCATTGCGGCCACGGGGAATCGGAACGGTGCAGAGCCCGCGCCACCAGTTCACACACCTGGTCGTGACTGATGTCTCCTGCGGCCGCCACCACCAGGCGATCCGGGGCATATCCGGCCTGGTAGTGAGCCACTATGGCCTCCAGAGTGTCGGCTTTTACCGATTCAATCGTGCCGCCAATGGGACGCCCCAGCGGATGCGCCGGAAAAACCCGGCGGGTAAACTCGTCAAAAGCCTGTTCGCTGGGGTTATCCAGCGCCATCGTCAGCTCGTCGAGGATAATGCCGCGTTCCATCTCAAAATCGGCGGCATTGAGCAAGGGCGCACACAGCATATCCATCAAAACATCAATGGCCATGGGCACGTCCTCGCCCAAAACTTCGGCATAGTAGTGGGTGCATTCCCGGCCGGTAGCGGCGTTGGAATCGCCTCCGACCGCGTCAAATTCCATCGCTATCTGATGGGCGGTGCGACGCGGGGTTCCTTTAAATAAGAGGTGTTCCAAGAAGTGTGTGGAGCCCCGCGCCCCCTCGACCTCGTCACGAGAGCCGCGCGCGACCCACAGTGCCACGGTAGCGGCGCGGGTGCCCAGCATATGCTCGGTGATAACCCGCGTTCCTCCGGGCAAAATCGTGCGGCGAATGGCCCCGTCCTCCAAGGTCACATCCGCCCCGGGAGCACCTGCGGGCAGCGCCGGAAGTGGACACGCAACAGGTTTCAAATCAGTCATAGTTACCCAATTTTACTAGACTAGGAGTCATGTCCTCGCACAACCTTGGCAAACAAGAAAAACCCGGCGGCCCCGATCAGTCCCCCGCGAACGCAAAACCGGAGGGAGAATCTCGTGCGGGCAACAATCCTCGCGACAAATCCGGAAAAGCCCCGGCATCGAAACAATCCCTGTGGCGCTCCACCGCTGACGTGTGGCCGTTCGTAGTGGGATCTTTCGGGTGCGCGCTGGCAGCGTACTTTTTGACCTACGCCGGCTCGGCCTATGAACAGCCGAACTCGCTGACCACCGGGGCGACCGTCACGCTGATGATTGCCGGGTCTTGTGTGCTGGCTGCCACCTTGGGCCTGGTTCACCTGGCGTTTTCTGTGTCCGCAAAAGTGTTGTGGGCCATCGGGGCTGGTCTGGGTGTGGTGCTGTCGGTGGTGGCTTTCGTTGTAGCGGGTATGCAGGCCGCGCCCGGCTTTGTGTTCGGCGTGGCGTTCCTGGTGCTATGCGTGCCGGGATACTTCCTGGGTCGGCGTGCTGACGACTACCACGCCCAGTTCCCCAAACGCAGCCATTTCCTGGGCGACTGGGACTAAAACGCACTAAAGGGGCTAAAGCCGCGAGTTTTGGCCGCAAAAACGGCCTTCTCGGGACCCTAATCTTGGTAAAATTCCCTCGTAAGCAGGTTATTTTACGGAAAGTGCGGTGCGAAAATGACTGTTAGTTCCCAGCGAAAGTTCCTATGTGGTCTGGCCGGAGCGGCGCTCCTCGCCGGAATAGGTGTTCCGGCAGCCAACGGGGCGAATCCCGAGGATCGTCTGGCCGGTCCCGACCGGGTGGCCACTTCTCTGGCGGCGTCCGCCTATGGTGAGGCCAACACGGTGTACTTGGCGGCACCGAACGGGATTCCCGATGCTATCACCGCCGGAGCTTTGCCGGGACGTATCGTCTATGGCGACCCCTGGGGTGGTGATACGTTTGGCCGAGTCAACTTTCTGCGCCAGATGGATACTCATCGGCTGGCTTATCTCGGCGGCCCCGGTCTGTGGGGTGGCACCCCAGCGGGACTCAATGCTGCTTACCCGCCCGATTACCGTGTCGAAGCGGCCCAGATTCAAGGCACGGATCGCTACGAAACCGCGGCTCTGCTCTATGACCGCTGGGTTGAACTCAATCACCATCCGCGCAACATTTCGGTATTGATCGCTAACGGCGGCTCTATGGTAGACGCGTTGGCGGCCGGGGCTTTGGACACCCCCATCCTGCTGGTGCAACCTGACGGAACCATCCCCGCCCCGACTCTGAAACGTTTGCAACAAGGCGGAATTACTCAGATCACCGTGCTGGGCGGAACGGGCGCCATACCCGTGGCCACCACCCAGCAGCTGAGCAAATTCGTTTCGGGAGGCACCCCGACCCCGCCGACCACCAAGACTTCTGAAGGCAACTCTGGACCGGTGGAAGTCCCCTCGGCCGACACCCCCAAGACCGCGGACAACATCGCCCGCTGGCAAAAGACCCTGCAAAATTACACGGAACTGTCCAAACCAAACGGAGAGATTGCTCAAAAGATTTCGGCCTCTTCGCAGTGGATTAAGTTTGGTGCGGAAGCTGAGAAATATACCCGCGAAACCATTGAGGATAATTGGTCGAAATTCTTGTTTGATGCCAATTATTCCAACTACGATTCAGTTGCCAAACTCTATAAAGCCAACAAAGACAGCGCCGACCAGTTCCTGTCCTCCCTGGCGAGGTCCGGCTACTACGGAGCCGACATCTCCTTGCCGCACAACCTGGCGACTTTTGAGGAAGTTGTCACAAAGTACGGCGACTACTTCGGGGTCAATTACTCCTGGCTAGATGATACGTTCCTGTCCAGTATGCGGGAATCTTTCAAGTTGGAATTCGACACTTACCTGCATCGCGGCGTCACTCCCGGGTCGTGGACCATGGCCGGTTCGGTCATCAACGGGACTTATGACTATCAAAAGTGGCCGCTGGGCTTGGCTCCGCTGGTGTTTGAGCGCTACCAGACGTTCTGGCAAGAGCGCCTGCCCCAATACCGCGCCGCGATTCCAAAGATTCAAGCCTGGTTGAACTCGGCGGGGGTTCCCGCAGCCACGCCTGCTCAGAGCGACCCGACCAATATCAAGCGGATTGGCGGAGCGGACCGCTTCGAGACGGCTCGCCTGCTGGCCCAAGCCCGTTCCAAGAAAACCTTGGGCTACAACAAGTCCCCGATTCAACACATCTACCTGGTCAATGGCACGGCCCTGGCCGATGCTGCCGTCGCCGGGTCGCTCAAGAACGGGGTGGTCCTGCTGGTTAGCGGGGGGAACTTGCCGGAAGCCACGACTTTGGCGCTGCGCGACCTTTATGCCTCCCACGGTGCCGGCCTGCGTATCCTGGCAGTTGGCGGGACCGCGGTCGTTCCTGACCAGGCGATTGATGCGGCCAAGACCCTGGTGCGCTAAACCCAGCGGGAAACACGCGCGGGCTTGAAACCCGCATCGGGCGTATCAGGGCGTTGCCGGGCGCTGCGACTGGCTTCAAAAGGCGCTGTGACTGACTTCAAAAGGACGTCCGCCCGCGCAAGGCGTCAAGCTGGCGGCGTTCCTTTTTGGTCGGCCGCCCGGTGCCGCGAGGTCGATAGATGACGGCCGCATTAGCGGGATTCGTCAAGCGTTGTGGGGTGACGTCCTCGTAACATTTCATAGCTTCGGGCGCCCCCACGCGCTTGGGAATCAGGGCTTTTACCTTCAGGACGCGGTCGAAACCCGCGACCCGCAGCCGTACTTCATCCCCCACTCGTACCGCGCTGGAGGCCTTCGCGCTCACCCCGTTGATTTTCACGTGCCCAGCGCGCGCCGCCGCGGTTGCCAAGGAGCGCGACTTCACCTGTCGCACCGCCCACAACCACACGTCAACACGCATTTTTTCCATTCCCCCAGTCTACCCGCAGCCGGGATTTTCGGCTGAAAACAGGGGTAATCCGGCAAAAACCGCGAACCCTAGCGGGGACGGGATTCGCAGCCCACCCCGTCGTGATCCCCGTCAAATTTGTCTCGGAATCCCGGATCCTGCGGAGTGATGGGACGGCCCAGGATTGCCCAGACTTCCCGGCAGTTGGCGTAGCTGGCTCCGGAATTCGCCGGCTGATTGGGCTGTGGCGCGGGGTCCGCCGCGGGAGGAGCCGCGTCCTGCGGCGGGACCGGCTGGTCTGGCGGGACGGATTCCGGCACGGTCCCGGAGGGGACGACCACCCCGCTGTCGGCAGGCAGCGCCTGGCCGGGACAATTGCTCAGGATACGTATCATCGCGTCACGTTCAGCCGGAGTCACCCACAGCCGATACTTCGCTTTGACCGCAATCTGGCGCGAAACGTAGGCGCACCGGAAGCCCTTATGCGGCGGCAGCCACGTCGCCGCATCACCATCCGACTTTTGCTGGTTGAGCCGGCCGTCTACCGCCAGCAGGTTCAACGGATCGTTCGCCAGGGTTTCGCGCTGCGCGGCGGTCAAGGCTTGGGCGCCTTTCTGCCACGCATCGGACAGGGCGACCACGTGGTCAATCTGGATAGCCGAGGCTTGTGACTTATCAAAATACCTGGTTTCACCGGAATAGGGCTCCGCCAAAACTCCGCTCAACACCACGCATCCACGTGTGTTCGCGCGCCAGGTTTTATCGGTCAAATCGCGGTTCAAGATATCGTTGCGGGTATCGCAGCCGTTCCGGTCGATGTCACGCCACCTCTGGCCGAATTCCCCGCGCCGATACCCGGTTTTCGGCGCCCGCCCTCTCACAGGCAAGGTTGCCAGCACAGTCGCGGCGTCCCCGGAAGCTTCCAGCGTGACGGTGGGACTGGGTTCAACAGTGATTTCTGGGGTCTGCGTGGGGGAAGGGTCAGAAGGCGTGGGGGTGGGTTCCGCGGTGACACGCGGCGCCTTGGTGGAAACGGTTGGGCTAGCAGAGACAGTAGGCTCAGATTCAGAATCGCTGGCTTTGCTCCCCAGCCCGTTGCCGCATGCCACTACGGCGCACAGTATCCCAGCTCCCACCAGCAGCTTCTTGGTTTTGCTGGTTTTAGGCGGGGTCTGGCCTGATCCGTTCGGCGGCACCGGGATTCCTTTCACAGCCTTATTTTAAAGCGCAGAGGGGTTTTTCTGAGTGACCGGCCGCGTCCCCTGTTGCAAATTCGCGATTAAATCGGGGTTGCTGGTTTATATAACCACCTACCCCGATTTAATCCCCGATTTCTCACGCTCACGCTTGGCGCTACGCCTATATATGCGTATAGTTAGAGGTGTTAGGGCATCCGCTCTAACAAAGGTAAAGCCCCGGGGACAATCCGGGGCTCAGCGGAAAGGGGATAACGATGATTGCACTCATCAGTATCCTGGTTTCCCTTCCTAACTCCATTCTAGCGCTGATTCTCATTCTTGAGAAGATGCAACAGAAAGGCAAGGAAGAATAAGGAAACCGCCCCGTCCCCTCGCGGGGGCGGGGTTCCGCTGAAAAAAAGGGGGCCACCATGTTTCTTTCATTGCGCGGCGTTGCTGCTTACACCGGTCTTTCCGAAAATACGCTAAAGGCGTACTCCCAGCGCGGCTATATGCCAGCGCCCGATGTTGAGATAGGCACGGGCGAAAAGGTCACAGCCAACGGCTGGTCCACCGACACTATCGACCATTGGCTGGCTAATCGCCCGGGACGCGGGGCGCGTACCGACCTAAAAAAGACCCCAAGACCCAACAGAAAATCAGCGAAAAACGGCTCGAAAAACCCCGAAGCCCCGGATACAAAAAAGCTCCCGCGGCTGGATTCGAACCAGCAACCTGCCGATTAACAGTCGGACGCTCTGCCGTTGAGCTACGCGGGATTGCGGATAAGATTCTAACAGAACCTTTTCGCGAATGTCCACTCGCTGCGAGGTTACCGGTATCAGGCCGGTAAACCCGCCATATCGCGCACCTGAGATTCCAAGCTGGACAGTGCGGATAGGTCGCCCGGCGTTAGCGCCCCGAAAGCCACGACTTCAGAAAAGCGTCTCCCGTCTGCCTTGGCCCGCACCGCAATCCGCACTTTCGTCCCGGAGGGCAGCGTCGAAAACTGGGTATAGATTTGGGACTTTTGCAGGTAAATCCGCGCGTAGTCCCCGAAGGCCTTAAGCATGGCCGAATCCGGGTTCTTTAGTAGTAGCGGTGCTTTGCCCGGGTCGGGCCAGGTCACACTCAGAGTATCGGTATCGCGGTCCCACCCAATTTGCTGCACCTCGTGCCACTCCCAGCGGGTTATCTCGCTGTCTCGCCTGATTAAGCCGCTGGGGTCGGCGAACAGCCACAAGTTTTGGTACGCAAAGTACAGCGGTACACAGTTGCGCCCGCCGCGGGGCAACAGAGGTTTCAGCTCCGCGGGGATTTTACTTTTCCTCAGGCTCATGAGCTCCACTGTATCTCAGCTCGCTACCTTCCCTCGCGGGCATTTCCACACTTCCCGGCAGTAACGCCGAAAGTTCAAATTCGCGGCGTCCAGAAATACCACCTGAGCTCGGTAACTTGTTAGGATGTTTACGCCCTGTTAGCTCAGTCGGTCAGAGCAGCGGACTCATAATCCGTTGGTCGTGGGTTCAAGCCCCACACAGGGCACCGCTCAAAACATTGCAATAGCAATAAAAACGCCCGTCAAGGTGTCGAGTAAAACCTCTTCGTGGGGTCTACGTGGGGTAAGCGAAAAAGTTTCGGCGTGTCTTAATGGTGTTCCAACCCACCCAATAACCGGAAGGAAAACGACAATGAACCTGCCAGCCCCCGCCACATCTCCTCGCGACGTTTATCTCGCTTCACGCTAGACTGAAAACCTAGCCGAAAGGGAACAAAAATGCAGATACACGCGATTGGCGGAGACCTCACCGAGATGAATGTGGACGCGATTGTCAACGCCGCGAACTCCTCACTATTGGGGGGCGGCGGTGTCGACGGGGCGATTCACCGAGCGGCCGGCCCCCAGCTGCTCGCGGCCTGTCGCGAGCTACGTGCGACGCGTTTTCCCGACGGTCTGCCGGTGGGCGAAGCGGTCGCCACCAGGGGGTTCAACCTGGAAGCGCGGTGGGTCATTCACACCGTCGGGCCCAACCGTCACGCCGGACAAACCGACCCGCAGCTGTTGTACAACGCTTTTGCGAACTCCTTGAGTGAAGCCGCGCGGGTGGGCGCCCACGACGTGGCGTTTCCCGCCATATCCGGCGGAGTCTACGGCTGGGACATGGCCGAGGTAGCGCGCATCGGCGTGGCAGCCGTGCGCGAGTGGGCCGCCGGAACCCACCTCTCTCGTGACACCGATCACACTGGCGATTCCGCAGCTCCAGACCAGACCAAAAACGCAGAAACCCCGATTGATAACGTGTATTTCGTCCTGTTTTCCCCCGAAGCCCTGGAGCTGTTTCAAGCCGAAATCGCCCGCACCGAACCGGAGGACGATTCCTGGCCTCCTGATGACTTCGAGTTAGCGCCAGGAGACACGAAAACCCACCGCAACGGCATGACCTTGGTCGATGCCTATTGGATTCCTGATACGGAAGTCGCCTCGTATCGTGCCGATCGCAACGCGGCGGCCGCGGCCTACACAGAGGCGTTCCGCGCCGAGGGCTACCGGGTGTTTCGCGAATGGGCCGGCTCGGAGGACGGTGAGGCAATTACCGCCAGCGACAGCGCGGGCAACCTCCAGGCCATGATGCACTTGGATCCCCAAGCGGTCCAGGAATGGCAGGAATTCACGGCGAAATATGGCGCCAATGCCCACGCTGAACTGGTCAAAGCCATACGCGCCGAGCATCAGTACCTCAAGTCAGCTCCGACAGACTAACCTCGCGCTCCCGCACAAAGCGGCGACGCAACCGCTTTTACCGAGCCTCGCCAGCCTGCCGAACCTGATTCGGCATGGCGCTGCGCTCGCGTCGCTCCGGCCAGGTCGTCCACGCCAGTCTGCGCCAGGCTGCGCCAGCCCCGGCCTCCCACAGCGATTACCGAGAGCGCCGGTTTGCCTCCCGCAAGGCCCGCTGCGCCTCACGGTCGTCCTCGCGCTGGCGGATAGTTTGACGCTTATCCCACTCTTGCTTGCCTTTTGCCACCGCAATCTCCACTTTCGCGCGTCCGCCCACGAAATACAGCTCTACCGGCACAATCGTGTAGCCCTTCGCCGCCACAGCCCCTTCCAGTTTTATGATTTCGCGCTTATGCAACAGCAGCTTGCGCTTGCGTTTCGGAGCGTGATTCGTCCAGGATCCGTAAAAATATTCCGGGATATTGGCCCCTTGCAGCCACGCTTCCCCGCGGTCGACCTCAACCCAGGCTTCCGAGAGCGAAGCCCGTCCCATTCGCAAAGCCTTAACCTCGGTGCCGGTCAGCGACAATCCCGCCTCGTAGCGGTCCTCCAAGAAATAATCGTGCGCGGCTTTCTTGTTCCGGGCGATGACTTTCTTGGCATCCGACTCCGCTTTGGCACGCTGAGAAGGGGTCAACTTCCCTGGCTGACCCGCCCCCTTAGCAGCTTTTTTACCCATAGAGTGCAATTTTAGCGCAAAAGCGCGGCCTGCCAACTTTTTCCGCGGCGCCCCTCGGTCTTCACAAGGCCGGGTGGCCGCCAGTCTGTGACGGACTCGTCACTGACACTGCACAAGGCCGTCCGCTCGCCGACCCGCTCTGGTGACGCCGCCCGCGTGAGGGGCGCGCCTACAGCACTCCCAGCGGGTTGATAGTTTTCCCGTTTTGCCACACTTCAAAGTGCAGGTGACACCCGGTAGAACCGCCGGTCGAACCGACCAAGCCGATGACCTGGCCCTTTTGCACGGAAGCGCCGACCGAAACTTTGAACTGGGACTGGTGGCGGTAGGTCGTCTGCCACTTGGAACCGTTGATGGTGCCGTGGTTGATATAAGTCGATTTGCCGCCGGTCCCCTCCCAGCCGGCGAAGGTCACGGTTCCGGACTGTGAGGCATAAATCGGAGTTCCGCAACCTATCCCGAAGTCCGTGCCGGCATGGAGCCGCCGCGTTTTCGTGATGGGGTGAACCCGGTATCCGTAAGGCGAGGTCACTGTCAGTGATGAGAGGGGCGCGCCAAAAATTCCCCCCGAGATGGATCGCGCCGGCATAGCGTCCGGCTGTTGGTTGAGCGCGGCAATTCGTGCCGCCGCGGCCGCCTGTGTGGCCTTTTCGTCCGCGATCTGTTTCTCAAATGCCGCCCGCTGATTGTTCAGTTGACCCTGCTGGGCGACCTGTTTTTGTTGCAACTCTTGAAATTCGCCCAGTTTTCGTTGCTGTTCGACGCGGGCTTCATCAGCGGCTTGCACCGCCTGCTGAGCCTGGGTCTCCAGTTCCCCAATGCGGACGGTCACGGCTTCCTGGCGAGCCCGGGCATTGTTGTTAGCCGCGTTGGCCTCTTGAGCTTCCACAATGGCACGATTTTGCGACTTGGTCGCCGTGGCTGCCACCTGCGCCCGCAGCGTGAGTTCATCTAGGGACTGGGAATCCAGCAGCAGGGAAAGCGGCGAAGTTTCCAGCATCGCCCCGCGGTAAGCCATACGTGCCATCTGACCGATGGCAACTTGCGTCTTTTCAATGGTTTGCTCGCCCTGGGCAATCTGTTCGCGCAGTTCCTGTTTCTGACGATTCGCAATTGCCAGGCGGCTTTGAATCTGTTGGTGTTTAGCCTGCGCATCAGCCAGTTTTGCCTGGGCATTGGCGACTTCAGTTTGCGCCACGGGAATGGCCGCTTTCGTTTGTTCCAGAGCTACCGCCAGCTGGACCAGATTCGCATTCACCCCTTCTAGCTGGGCCGCGAGTTCCGCTTGTTTCTTTTTCGAGGCGGCCTGTTGCGCCTCGAGTTTCTTGCGTTCGTCCGAATTCTTATCAGCCCGCACCAGGCCGGTCGCGGTCGCTCTCGCGGCCGTAGCGTTTGCGGGGGTGAACGCCGCGTTGGCATAACTGAGCGAAACTGTGGACATCGAGGCAATCCCGAGTGCCGCCAGCGCCCCCACCAGGGCGGTCAATTTGCTTCGCACGTGCTCACCTCCTTTTCCAGCTTTCCCCAACAACACGCCGTGCTTAAAAGTTTAGCGAAATGCCGCGATTTTCCCGGTCCGAAACATAGCCAACAGAACCCTAAACTCTGGTGTAGCGGTTCAGGGAGGCCGCCGAAGCCACGATTGCCAGCAAAATGGCCGCCAACACCAGGAACGGCGCAATGAGCAGCACATCGTTGGTCGAAATGAGCTCGACGACCCCGGAAAGTCCCGACAACCAGGATCCGACCAGGAACTTTACGCTGGCCCACAGAATCGCCACCGAACCTAGGGCGCCAATCGTCGCCGCGATAGCGCCCTCCACCATGAACGGCAGCTGCACAAACAGGTTCGAGGCTCCGACCAGGCGCATAATGGATGTTTCGCGTTCCCGGCTCATCGCAGACAGTCGGATAGTGGTGGTAATCAACAGGACCGCGGCAATAATCATGGCCACGGCCAGCCCGATGGCCAGGTAGGTCGCCTGATGCAACCCGGTCAGCAGCTTCTCTAAAATCTGCTTTTGGTCAATGACTTGGGCGACCCCGTCACGTCCCTGCAGTTCCTCAACGACCACCCGGTATTGTTCCGGGTTCTTTAGCTTGATTCTAAACGAAGCGGGCATCATATCCGCTTGGACATATTGATAATACTGTTCGGTTCCAGCCAGCTTTTTGAAACTCTCGAAGGCTTCTTCCTTGGTTTCAAAATACACATCGTCGATGTACTTGCTGAGCCGCTCGGACTTTAGCTGTTCGTCAATTGCCGCAATCTGAGCCTCGGTGGCTTCCTGACCGTTGCAGTTGGGAGACACGTCGTCTTTGGTACACATCGACACGGAAATCTCGATTTTGCCGTACCAGGTATCGCGCAGGTTATTAATCTGCATTTCCGCCAGTACCGCCGAGCCGACAAACAGCAGGGAGACACAGGTCACGATAATAACCGCGACCGTCATCGCCAGATTGCGCCGCAAACCCTGGCCTACCTGGGATAATACGAAAGTTAGTCGCATTATTTACGGCCTCCTCTCCGCGCCGCCCCGACACCTTTCGGTTTCGCTAACGCCCTTGTGCCGTCAGCAGGGCGGTCGGTACCGTCGGCGGATCCTTTCGGGGCTGACGCTCCGTAGATGCCACGAGCCTGGTCGCGCACGACCCGACCTTCGTCCAGTTCGATGACGCGTTTGCGCATCTGGTTCACGATTTCTTCGTCGTGGGTCGCCATCACCACGGTGGTGCCGGCCCGGTTGATCCGGTCCAGCAGACGCATAATGCCCAAGGACGTAGAGGGGTCCAGGTTTCCGGTTGGCTCGTCCGCGAGCAGAATGGGCGGGCGGTTCACCATAGCGCGGGCAATCGCCACGCGCTGCTGCTCGCCGCCGCTGAGCTCGTGGGGAAAACGCTTGTCTTTGCCGCCCAAACCGACCATCTGGAGTACTTCGGGGACGACCCGACGAATGACCCGGCGCGGCTTGCCGATGACCTGCAGGGCAATCGCCACGTTGTCATAGACGTTCTTGTTTTCCAACAGGCGAAAGTCTTGGAACACCACACCGACTTGGCGGCGCAACCCCGGCACTTTCCACCGGGACAATCGCCCCAGGTCCTTGCCTAGGACCAGAATCTTTCCCTCCGTGGCGCTTTCTTCGCCCAGAACCAGCGAGAGAAACGTGGACTTTCCCGATCCGGAAGTCCCGACCAGGAACACGAACTCTCCCCGGTCAATCGTGAGACTCACGTGGTTCAGTGCCGGGCGCGCTCCCCGCTTGTAAATTTTGGTGACGTTGTCGAAGGTAATCAACCTTTTCCGCTCCCCAGTTCAGTTTCAGGTACGCTTCTAAGTCTATTTATAACAAAACGATAAAAACGGAGTGACACCCGCAGAAGTGCAATCGCAGGGGAAATCCGCGATTAATACCGCGCCAAAGGTCGTTCGTGGGGTGAATCCTGTCGGCCTGTTTCTCGGTGGGTCCGCTACTGGTCGTGCTTTTCTTGATGTTTGCGCCAGCGAATCGCCGCGTCGATGAATCCGTCCAGGTCGCCGTCAAATACACTGTCCGGGTTGCCCGATTCGTAGCCGGTTCTGAGGTCTTTGACCAATTGCTGGCCATAGAGGAAGTAGGAGCGCATCTGGTCGCCCCAGGAGGCTTTGACGTCCCCTGCCAGCTCCTTTTTCTTATCGTGTTCTTGCTGGTGGCGCAGCATCAACAGGCGTGACTGCAGCACGCGCATCGCGGCGGCCCGGTTTTGAATCTGGGATTTTTCGTCCTGCATCGAGATGACGATACCGGTGGGCAGGTGGGTCAGGCGCACCGCCGAATCTGTCGTGTTCACGGACTGGCCGCCCGGCCCGGAGGAACGGAACACGTCAATCTTGATGTCGCTCTCGGGCACTTCGATGTGGTCGGTCGTCTCAATCAGGGGAATGACTTCCACTGCCGCAAAGGAGGTCTGGCGTTTGCCCGCCGCATTAAACGGGCTGACTCGCGCCAGCCGGTGCGTCCCGGCTTCTACTGACAGCATCCCGTACGCATAAGGGGCATCGACCTGGAACGTTACCGACTTAATCCCCGCTTCTTCCGCATAGGACGTATCCAGCACCTTCGTGGCATAGTTGTGTCGTTCGCAATACCGCAGGTACATCCGCAGCAGCATCTGGGCGAAGTCGGCAGCGTCCACCCCGCCCGCTCCGGAACGAATCGTGACGACCGCGAAACGTTCGTCATATTCCCCGTTCAGCAGGGTTTTCACCTCCATCGCGTCCAGGTCCCGTTTCAAGGTTTCATAGGTTTGTTCCGCATCGGTAAGAATCGCGTCGCGGTCCTCCCCGCTTTCTTCCGCCCCCAGCTCGACCAGGGCCTCCAAATCGTCAATCCGCGCCTGCATCGCTCGTAAACGCTGCAAATCGGCCTGCGCCATCGACAGCGATTGCGTGACTGTCTGGGCGTTTTCTTGGTCGTCCCACAAGTCCGGGGCGGCGGCTTGTTTCGTCAAGTCAGCAATCTTTTGCGCCAGCAGTTCGGGATCCATCACCGCTGAAATCGTCGCGAAAGACGCGCGCAGTTTCTCAATCAGGGGCTGAAAATCATCGGGGGAAATCACCTTTTTACCTTACTGGTAATCCGGGGCGGTTCCCAAATAAGTTGCGTGGCGCGGCGCTGGGTCTATACTTATCCGGTGGCTCGCATCTCCGAGTTTAATCCCGGCCGCAAAATCTCGGCGGCATTCCTGATAACTATCCTGGTGGGAACGGCATTGCTGATGCTTCCGGTGTCCCGGAGCGGCACTGCGGTTGCCATGACTTTTGACATCGTCACGCCCCGAACTATCCCCGCCGGTGTCCCCGTCTGTGGGCCAGCGTTAGCGGGCGGTGCTCCCCTGTCGATTGCGCTGTTCACCGCTGCCTCGGCCACCAGCGTGACGGGGCTAATCGTGGTGGACACGGGCAGCTACTGGTCCGCTTTCGGTCAAGCTGTCATCTTTGCCCTCATTGAGTTGGGCGGTATCGGCACCATGACCATGGTCACCCTGCTCGCCTCGGCCTTGCGCAAACGCGCCACTTTCGAGGATCGTGCCATCGCCAAAGTGTGGTTCGGCTTGACTCCGCGTGAAGTCCGTCATTCCGTGGGGCAGATCGTGGTCGCCTCGTTCCTGCTGCAACTGGTGTTTTCTGTCTTCAACAGCCTCTATCTGTGGTTTTCCGGGCACGCCACCTCACCGCTGCAGGCGGTGGCGCACGGGGTTTTCCTCACGGGTTCCGCTTTCAACAACGCCGGTTTCGCCCCTTACGTAGATTCCTTGATGAGTTTCAGCGCCGACCCCTTCCTGCTGTTGAGTTTGGCCGCGCTCATCGTGATAGGAGGCTTGGGCTTTCCCGTCTGGCTGATGCTCTACCACAACGGCCTGCACTGGTGGAAATGGGGCATGACCACCCGCATCATGCTGCTGGGAACCGCGGTGGCGATTGTGTTCGGCTGGGTCGCCATCACGGCTCTGGAATGGCGCAATCCCGATACTTTAGGGGCGATGCCGGTCCCGCAGCGTTTCCTCAACGGGCTGTTTTCCTCCGTTTCCCCACGCACCGCGGGTTTCAACTCCCTTGACATTTCCCAACAGTACCCGGAGACCTGGCTCATCACCGATGGGCTGATGCTGATTGGTGGGGGTCCGGCCGGCACCGCGGGAGGTATGAAAATCACTACGGTGACCGTGGTGATGGCAACCCTCTGGGGTGAAATCCGGGGGGCTCACGCCATCAATATCCTGGGTTGGCGCTTGGCCCGTTCGGCTCAGCGTCAAGCTTTGGCGGTGTTTTCACTGTTTTCCGGCCTGGTCGCGGTGGGAACTTTCCTGCTGGCGCTCTTTACCCCTTTCAACCTCAACCAGTGCCTGTTTGAAATCTGTTCCGCCCTGGGGACCGTGGGTCTGAGTACCGGAATCACTCCCATGTTGCCTGTTGCGGCGCAGTTCATGGTCGTAATTTTTATGATTCTGGGACGTGTCGGGCCGCTGACTTTGGCTGCGGCTCTCGCGACCCGGAAACGGCCGGTAGCCTACGAACTTCCTCGTGACCATCCCCTTATCGGTTAGGACAAGCAAATGAATATGTTTAATCACAATTCCACCCCAAACTCCCCGGCCCATCCGGTCGGCAACCCGCAAAGCGCCGTCGTCATCGGCTTGGGACGCTTCGGCCTGAGCATGGCGACCGAGTTGGAGGCCAGCGGCGTGGAAGTGCTCGGTATCGACTGTAACCCGGAAGTCGTGCAACGTGCTTCGGCGCTCCTGCGGCACGCGGTGCGAGCTGACGCCACCGACAAGGAGGCGCTGACCCAGTTGGCTGTCGAGGAGTACGCCTGCGGGGTGGTCACGATTGGCGCCGATCTCGCCGCCTCCATCCTGAGTGCCTCCGCCCTGCTAACCCTGCACTGTCCCCAAGTGTGGGCGAAAGCCTCCAGCGCGGAACAGGGCGAAATCCTCAACCAGATGGGCATCACTCGCGTGTTCTATCCGGAATCCGAGATGGGTTTGCGCGCTGCCCACCAGGTCGCGCAATCTTTCGAGAACTACATCGACCTGGGGCACGGGTTTGCCCTGGTCATCACCAGTTTGGGGCCGCGCTACTGCGGGAAAACCCTCGGTGAGCTTGATGTGCGCCGCCGCGATGGATTCTCTATCGTGGCGATTGAATCGGCTTCCGGCACTTGGGAGACCGCTCACGCCAAAACAATCCTGTCCCCTGACGACCGGGTCATGGTGGTGGCTCCGACCCGGATTATCTCCAAAGTCACCCGCCAAGATTAACAAAAAATCCATGTAATCGTAAAAGAAAAGGGCAACTTCCGTAAAGTAAAATTGTTTTACACAATCTTAACATTGGCCCCGCGCTAGCCTTAACAATCCTTTCTTACTATCTGACTTGGGAGTAAAAGTTCGATGTATGAAAGGAACACCATGAAAATCTCTCGTATTGGCGCGATTTTTGGCGCTGGCTTGCTTTCCATGTCTTTGTTGACCGGCTGTGGGGGCGGTGGCGATCAGGCCGCCTCCGGTACTGACACCGAGTCCAGTGAACCGACCTCGACCCTAAGCGGTACCGTCACCGGTTCCGGCTCCTCCGCGCTGCTGCCCCTGGCAAAAGCCGCGGCCGATGCTTTCATGCAGGAAAACCCCGATGTGACCGTCACGATGAACGGCGGCGGTTCCGGTGAGGGTCTCAAGCAGGTTGCGGCTGGTTCCGTAAACATCGGTAACTCTGACGTCTTCGCTTCCGAGAAGCTCGATGCGACCCAAGCCGCCGACTTGGTCGACCACAAGGTCTGCACCATCACGATGGCTCCGGTGGTCAACAAGGATTTGGGGGTCACGGACCTCACCACCGCCCAGTTGACCGACATCTTTACCGGCAAGACCACGAACTGGAAGGAAGTTGGTGGCCCGGACGAAAAGATTGTATTGGTCACCCGCCCGTCCTCCTCCGGTACTCGCGCCCTGTTTAAGACCTGGGCGCTGGGTGGTGCCGAGGAAGCCTCCAACCAGTCCCTCGAGACCGACGACTCCGGAACTCTGCTCCAGACCGTGACCCAGAACAAGGGCGCTATCGGCTACGTGGCGCTGTCCTACCTGGCTGGCAAGGACGAAGTTCAGCCCGTCGCTATCGACGGCGTGGAACCGACCTTGGAAAATACCTACAACGGCAAATACCAGGTGTGGGGCTTCGAGCACATGTACACCAAGGGTGAGCCTGATGAAGTAACCAAGGCGTTCCTTGACTACATGATGGGCGACAAGTTCGCTGGCGACCTGGAACAGATGGGCTACGGTGTGTCCTCCAAGATGTCCGCGGAAGCCACCGCTTCTCACCCTGACCCCGCGGCCTAAAGAGGCTCAGGCGCAACTGAACTAATGGCTACCACGGCTTCTTCGGTGCGGGAGCCTGAATCGATGGAAATTGAGATGACTGAACCTGATGTGTCTACTCGTCTCAACTCCACAGATTCAGCGCTCCCGCAAACATGCAACTCCGCGGCTGGGGCGGGTTTATCCCCCGCTCGACCGCGGCTCGACTCGAACGGGGCGGATAAACGTTTCCGTTTGGCAAACAAAATCGGCGGTACCTGCGTTGCGATTGCGGGTGTTTCCCTCATCATGCTCACGGTCGTTATTGGCCTGTTCCTGCTGTACAAGGGTTCTTTCACCTTTACTGCGTTCCAGCACACCGTGGAGGAATTCCTGTTTTCCCCAGACTGGAATCCGCAGGACAGCCCGGATTTGACTCTGCGCGGCAGTGTCGGCGCACTGATCTTTATTCTGGGCTCGCTGATGACCTGTTTCCTGGGTCTGGCCATCGCTACGCCTTTCGCGGTGGGAGCCGCCGTATTCATCACGGAAATCGCTCCGCGCGCGGGCGAGCGCCTGTTCCGTCCCGCGGTGGAACTGTTCCTCGGTATCCCTTCCGTGGTTTACGGCTGGGTTGGCTTGACCGTCCTGGTGCCATTTATTCGTGACTATTTTCACGCCCCCCTGGGTGGCTATTCGGTCCTGGCGGCGGGCATCGTCCTGGCGGTCATGATTTTTCCGACTATCACAACTGTTTCGGCGGATGCCATCACCGCGGTTCCTTACGATTATCGGGAAGCCGCCTACGGCCTGGGTTCTACCCGCTGGCAGTCGATTTACCACATCGTCCTGCCCGCAGCACGGAAAGGCATTCTGACCGGCATTATTCTGGGTCTGGCCAGGGCTTTTGGCGAGGCTCTGGCGGTGGCGATGGTTATCGGCAAGACTCGCGCCCTGCCGGCCGATATTCTCTCTCCGACCAGTTCGCTGACCACGGCGATTACCGCCGACATGGGCAACACCACCAACGGCGGTGAACATAATTCGGCATTGTGGACCATGGCTTTGCTGCTATTCCTCATCTCGATGTTCTTTATTTTTGTGATTCACATCATCGGCGCGGAAAGGAAGCAGAATCAATGAGTACCGCTACGACTACCGCTTCGGGTCTTTCCACCCAGATGGAACACCGCATTCGCCGTGCCAAGAGCGTCAACAACCTGATGACCGGCGTCTTTGGCGCTATCGGGGGTTTCTTCCTGATGTTGATTGTGGCGCTGGCAGCCTACATCGTAATTCGCGGCCTGTTGAGTTTTGACCCCATATTCCTCAGTTTCACCCGCGACGGCATCATGAACCAGGTGTTCAACACCGTTTACCTGGTGTTTTTGTCCCTGATTGTGTCCGTCGCCCTCGGCGTTCCCGCCGGAATCTACATGGCTGAATACGCGCCAGAGAACCGCTGGACCGGGTTCATCCGCATCTCTATCGAGTCCCTGTCCTCCCTACCCTCCATCGTGGTCGGCCTGTTCGGTTACCTGGTCTTTATCCTGATGGTGGGCCAACAGTGGAACCTGCTGGCCGGTGCTTTGGCGGTTTCGATTCTGAATCTGCCCCTGGTCACCACGTCTACCGAGTCGGCTCTCCGGGCGCTGCCCTCGGACCTGAAGTACGGTTCGGCGGCCTTGGGTGCGACCCACTGGACCACCATTGTGCGGGTGCAGCTCCCGGCGGCTCTCCCCCACCTGATGACAGGGGTGGTGCTGGCGGCCGAACGCGGTTTCGGAGAGGCTGCCGCCCTGCTCTACACCGCCGGTATGTCCACCAACATCAACTGGTCCTCCACGGACATCACCTCCCCCACCAACGCGTTCAACCCCATGCGTCCCGGCGAGACCTTGTCGCTGCACGTGTGGGCCATGCGTACCGAAGCGGTGGAACCCAACGCGGTGGACATCGCTAACTTCTCTGCCGCGGTGTTGGTGCTGATTGCCCTCCTGTTCTCGATTTTGGCTCGCACCATCACGAAACGGGTTCACGCCAGCCTGGCGGGCCTGTCTGACCAGGCCCCCAAGGGCGGCAAAGGCAAGTGGCGTAAGGCCAACTCCGACACTCCCGTCCCCGCTACTGACACGGTGAATCGCGCCGAACCGACTATTGACGCTACGAACTTCACCGACCGTTTCCACACTGATAAAGGAAAGGAATAATCACTCATGACTGCGCAAACCAACGTCCTGGAGTCCCCCACTGCGCCCAAAATTTCCACCACCGCCAAGTTTTCCGCGCGTGACCTGCACCTGCATTACGGCGATTTTGAGGCTCTCAAGGGAGTCAACATCGACATTCAGCCCCGCAAAATCACGGCTTTGATCGGCCCCTCCGGATGCGGCAAGTCGACCTTCCTGAAAACCTTGAACCGAATGAATGACCTGGTCAAGGGCGTTAGCATCACCGGTCAGGTACTGCTGGACGGCGCGGATATTTTCAAGGATATGGACGCCATCGCCCTGCGTAAGCGGGTGGGCATGGTGTTCCAGCAGCCCAACCCGTTCCCCAAGTCGGTCTTTGACAACATCGCCTACGGGCCGCGCATCAACGGGATTCGCAATCACCGGGAACTGAGCGAAATCGTGGAGCGTTCCCTGCATCAAGCCGCGATTTGGGACGAGTTAAAGGATCGCTTAAACAAGTCCGCCGTGGGGCTTTCCGGGGGTCAGCAGCAGCGCCTGTGCATCGCCCGCGCTTTGGCTACCGAACCGGACGTCATCTTGATGGACGAACCGACCTCCGCACTCGACCCGATTTCTACCTCCAAGATTGAGGAACTGGTCGTGGATCTGGCTCGGGATTACACCATCGTGATTGTGACCCACAATATGCAGCAGGCTTCGCGCATCGCCGACAACACGGCGTTCTTCCTGCTGGGCGAACTGGTGGAGTACAACGACACGGAAACCCTGTTCAGCGTACCTTCGGACCAGCGCACCGAGGACTACATCACGGGTCGGTTCAGCTAACACTGTTTTCGCTTGCCCCAGCGAACCCCGCTGGTACGCGCCAGGGAAATACAGTTCTGAGTTATGAACAGAAAGTAGAGAGGTAATGCGATCCCGATTCGATCAACAACTCATGCAGCTCAACGAAATGCTGGTTCAGACCGGAGAGCTCTGTGAACAGGCCATCAGTCAGACTATGGTAGCCCTGTCCAGTTCCAGCGATGAAATCGCCCGTGAAGTGATCCGGGCTGATGCCCACATCGACCAGATGGAGCGAGACATTGAGCACCTGTGCCTGAAATTGCTGTTGCAACAGCAACCGGTGGCGGGGGATTTACGCCAGGTTTCCGCCGCTCTGAAAATGATTACCGACATGGAACGTATCGGCGATCAGGCCGCGGATATTGCGGAAATCGTGAAGTCTACGGATATGTCTCTGGTGCGAGGATTCCCCAAAATTCCTCAGATGGCGGCGAAAACTGCCGAGATGGTCCACGATGCGGTCCGGTCTTTTGTCGACCGCGACCTGGCTTTGGCAACCGCCACCCAGGCGGCGGACGACGCGGTAGACCGGATGTTTGCTGAGGTCAACACCGAGATGATTGATTTCATCGTGCATGCTGATGCCGCGGACGCTCAAAAAGCTATCGACGTCATCATGATTGCCAAATATCTGGAACGTATCGGTGACCACGCCACGAACATCGCCGAGTGGGTGGATTTCTCGATTACGGGGGTACACGATGTCAGCTTCGACACAAAATCCGCCTGAATCGGGCGCTCCCTGGAATAATGGAAGTGTGATTTATTTTGTCGAGGACGACCTGAACATTCGGGATTTGGTCGTTTACACCCTCGGTTCCACCGGTTTTACCGCACGGGGCTTCGCTGATTATCGGGAATTTCGCGAAGCGATGGCGCAGCTGCTCCCGGAAATGATCTTGCTGGACATTATGCTGCCTGGCGTTGATGGTATCCAGATTTTGCGCCGGATTCGGGCTAATCCTGAAACCGAGGGCATTCCGGTCATCATGGTTACAGCGAAAGGCGCCGAGTTCGACAAGGTCAAGTCCTTGGACTTGGGGGCTGACGACTACATCACCAAACCGTTTGGCATGATGGAGCTGGTGTCACGAGTCCGGGCGGTGCTGCGCCGCGTGGCTCGTCCTGCCGACCCCACTGCTGAGGACGAGGAAATCCTCACCATCGGCACTATTGACCTGAACCTTCCCCGCCACACGGTCGCGGTTGAGGGCCGGGAGGTGAAGCTGACTCTAAAGGAGTACCAACTGTTAGAGGAACTCATGAGCCAGCCGGGGATTTTGTTTTCCCGCGACAAACTGCTGGATTCCATCTGGGGATACAGTTTCCACGGCGAGACGCGCACGGTCGATGTGCATATTCGCACGCTGCGCAAGAAACTCGGCCCGGCCGCAAAACACATTGAAACCGTGCGCGGCGTCGGCTACAAGATTTCCGAATGAGGGCGCTGTTAGCGTAATCGCCATCGAATCAAGGGAGATTATATGCGACGCAAGATTCTGGGGGCTATCTCAAGTATTTCTGCCCTAGCTCTGGTGCTTGCTTATGTCGGCTCTGTCGTGTTCTTTTATGGGGTCAATCGCACCAACATTTTGGATGCCCTGACCGAGGAAGGCAACCTGTTGGCGCTGAGCCTGGAACACCATACCGACGACATTCAGATCCAGATGCTCACCGAATTCCATCGCCAGACCCCCGGGGTTCGCCTGACGTTGGTAGCCGGTGACGGCGAGGTTCTCTATGATTCCGAAGTACCCGCCGCCCAGATGTCCAACCACGCGAGCCGGCCTGAGATTGTCTCTGCCAATAAACGCAAAGCACACGGGTTGGGCTCCGATATCGTGGTGCGTGATTCTGACACTCTCAGCGAGGATATGTGCTATTACGCGCGGGCTATCCCGTCGGGCAAAATCGTCCGGGTGGCGCGCCCCGTCCGCACGTTCTATGCCACGGCCCTGTCCGGGTTGCCGATTTTGGGCGGCATGGCCCTAGGTGTGTTCGGGCTGTCTTTCCTGATTGCACGGCGTCAGGCTCGCCTCATTGTCGAGCCGCTGGAACAGATTGACCTGAACCACCCGCTCTCGGGCACCCCTTATGACCGCGACCGGCTGCCCGAGATTGGGCGGCACACCGGGGTGTTCGGAAACTCCAGCGTTTTCGGCGGCGGAGGGGTTTTCGGCTCGGGCGCCTACACCGACACGAAACCGGACGACGAGCCGAACCATTCTGAGTCGGCGGAGCCTCCCCTCCCCCACGATATGCTCCAGGCTTACGGTAAGGACCACAAAACGGTCCCGATTTACCCCGAGTTTTTGCCGCTGCTGCAACGTCTGGAACATCAAAATCGGGATAAGGAAGCGGCCGCGCGTTCTCGCCGCGAGTTTTCCGCTAATGTGTCTCACGAGTTGAAGACCCCGCTGACCTCTATCTCGGGATATGCCGAGATTATCCGTAACGGTTTGGTGAAGGACGAGGACATTCCGGGTTTTGCCGAGCGCATTCACCAGGAGTCCTCCCGCCTGCTGGACCTGATTGGCGACATTATGGAGCTGTCCCGGCTGGACGAGGGCGGTCTGCCGGCAGAAGCGGGGGAGGTCGAGTTGTTTGATTTGTGCCGCACGGTGGTGGAGCGGCTGCAGCCTCGCGCCGCGTCTTTCGATGTGAAGCTGACACTGTCCGGTTCGCACACGACGCTGACCGGGGTGGAGCCGCTCTTGGGTGAGATGGTGTATAACCTGGTAGACAACGCGATTAAGTACAATCGCGAGGGCGGTGAGGTGGATGTTTGGGCGGGTACGCATCTGGGCAGGCCTCAGCTGATTGTGACCGACACGGGTATCGGGATTCCTTACGAGGATCAGGAGCGCGTGTTTGAACGCTTTTATCGGGTAGATAAGTCCCATTCGCGACAGACCGGGGGTACCGGTTTGGGGCTCTCTATCGTCAAACACGCCGCTATCTTGCATTCGGCGGAGATTACCGTGAACTCGACCCCCGGGAAGGGCACGCGCATCGAAGTGACTTTCCCGGACGCGGCCTGAGTTTGGCGGCGGTGGGCGGGAGGAACCGCGTCGCTGATTCGGGGCGCGGCCTGGGACTGCCTGTGGGCGCGTGTCATAGTTGAAGGTTAGGGTAAGCTGGTTTTTCAGGGTAGGGACAGATAGAATGAACACGGTAGTGTTTTCACAGATTTCCGGAAAGCAGGCGAAATGTTGCTGTTGAGGGTAGGGAGTCCCCATGCGAATTTCCATTAAGCAAACCGTGTCTTGGATACTGGCGCTGGCACTGGTACTACCGGGGGCGATAATTCTTTCCCCGCCCTGGGAGGCTGGTGCCGCTGAAACCGGCACACCTCCGGAGTCTCTGAGCGCGGAACCGGTACAGGTGCCGACGGGTAAATCCGCGGCGGATGCCATTGCGAATCCGGCGCAGCCAGAGATTTACACCCTGCGTAGCGACTATATGATTCCAAAAGGTACAGAAAATATCGTCAACTACCAACCCTACGTAGCCACCGTGGGAGCAGACGCTACCCCAGAAGAACAGGGCAAAGTCGATAAGACCATCAAGCTACCGTTTTTCCCCGGCTATGGTATGCCTACTGATAGTACGAATCAGCCAATAAATCAATACCACATCGACTACCAAGGTGTCGTGAATGCCGCCAAAACCTCCGGGAGCACTACGGGTGACAATGAATATGGAAAAGTTCACCAGGCGGAAAAACCGTATATATATAAAGGCCATCCTGGAACCGTTACGGTAAAGCACGTGTTTCAGGAATTACGAAAAATTAATGAATATGGTAGAAAGCCGGGAACGAACGTCGACATTATCAAAAAACAAAGCGGACCAATTGGTTCCCAGCCTGAAATCGAGATCTTACCTGATGATGAGATAGCTGGTTTTGTGCCCGAAGACATACATATGAAGGTTTTAATTACGCAGCAAAATCGCAGCGTGGAAATGCGTTACAATCGCGCCTACTTTGCTGTGACATATGACACCCAGGATGGGACTGCGGTGCCCAGTCGTACCCTGTATTATGGACAAGAAATTCCCGCCATCAAGAGCACTGATATCCCCACCAAAATTGGAGCTAAGTTAAAAGGCTGGAAGCCATCTGTCGATTTGCAAGGCACTTTGAATGGGAGAGAAACTACATTTAGGGCTAATGAAATCATTAACGGCAGCTCCGGAGCCCCTCTCAAAGATCTAAACGCCAAACTAATTATGCCGGCCCAACATATAAAGTTCACCGCGGTTTGGGATGATAATCCGCAGGCTGATTATGCGATTCAATTTTGGACGGAAAAAGCTGATCATGCTGATAACGCTTCGCTCTTACAAAAGTATGAATTCGTGGGCACTCACGTGTACCGGAACAAGGCCACAGGTTACCGTCCGAATCTGGAGAAAGAGTCCATCGAAGGGGTGGAATTCCCCGACTTGGATAAAGATCGTTTAGCTAAAATTTGGCGTGGGGATAAATTCGGTGGTCGATATTCCTTCCTATATCTCAATAAGTTCTACAAGTACAATAAGGATTTAACGAATAGCGAAAACGCTGATCCAAATGCTGCAAACCTGGTAAAGCCTGTTTCCGCTACCGGCAAGACCGTCTATAACATCTATTTCGACCGACAGGTCTATGACCTGTACTTTACGAAATCCAACGCTAGAGGTAATGATTCTACTTTCTATCCTGAAATTTGGCGACATGGCGAAAAACTAGGGGAGCCAGGACACCCCTACCACTTCACGGCCCGATTTAACCAGCGACTGTTAGACTGGCCGAATGACGCCTTAGAAACCAAGGGATTTACTGATGACAAACAAAGTTTTGGGTGGGACCTGAACTACACTACACCAACCCAAGATTACCGCGACACTCCTCCTTACCGGCTAACGGCTGAAGAGTTCTTAGACAATGATAATTACACCAAAAAGAGCGGCTACACCAGTGACATTGACGCAGGCGCCGGTGTCATTATAAATGCTAACTGGAAGGCTACACCACCAACTTTCACGACGCTTTCCTTTGGTATCTGGCAATCGGGTTCAAGTGACCCAAGCTGGCAGGCTATTCCGCACCACATGGATTTTTGGATGGATGGCTTCGAAGAAAATCCAAACTGGCATGCTGGCATGGATCCGAAAGAAAAATACAATAAAATTATAGACTACGACCTTTATAGAAGCAAGGCTGATACGGGTAGTTATACCTATACACATCCGGCTCCGGTAGTCCAAGGCTTTACCCCTTACGAGAATCGTGTGCAATCGATACGGCTGGACGAAGAGGCGCTTCAAGACAAGAACGACGAGCGGGATGACATAACACCTCTCCCCAAGGAAAAGGTAATAGACCCTTACGGAAATGAGGTCACCAAGGGTAGTTTGAATTTTATAAAATACTTTTACAATGATACCGATGAGTGGGGTGACGCTGACGGAGTCGACGAATTCAGGGAAAATGGTTATATTCGTTTCTATTATAAACGTAATAAGTATAAATTGCGTTTCAATAATGACCCCGCCACCATCAAAGCTGACAGCGAATATAATGCAAGCAATTAGACAGATATCTTTTATAAAAAGCCTTTACAGGATTTGAATCTGGATGACGTTCGCACTTTGGTAGAAATGGGTCTAACGGATCTTTTAGAACAGGATAGCGAGGGAAACTATCAAGTTAAACGACCCGCCGGACTCGCGCCCAATATGGTATTCAAAGGCTGGGCCCTGGACCCTGCCGGACAGAAAATGGTTTTTAACAGCGAGGAAACCATGCCCGCTCACAACCTGGTCCTCTACGCCAAGTGGGAAGAACCTGACTATAAGTGGAAGGTCACTTTTGACCCGGCAGGTGGCACTTTAGATTCAATTGACGCCAAATACCTCGCGACAGAGCAAAAAACTATCCAGGAGACACCCGGCGACCCTACCAGTAAAGTTAACTACCCTCAGAAGACCGTTACTCCGGGCGCTGCTCCAAGTGACCCACAGGTATTCACCGTGTTGCATCGGCAAAAACTGGTAGCGCCTAAAAAACCCACGCGGGGCGATTATTCTTTCCTGGGATGGGAAGTGTTACACTACAAAAAAGACCCCCAGGGCAACTACACCAACGATTTTGATAATTCTTATCGTAAGCGATATATCGTCCCCGAGCTGTATTCTTTTGGAAATGATGTGGTGGATCCCATTTATCTGCGGGCAGTTTGGGTGAAAAGAAATTTCGAAAAGGTACTGGTGTATCACCACTTCTTGGATAGCCAATACTGCATCGACCCGAATATTCCTGCTAAAATCATACCCTTAAAAGAACGAGCCGGCCACTATGCGGTGTCATACGCTTCTCAACTAAGCGAGACTTGGCTCCTGGCCCAAGATGAGGAACTGCAGAAAACTAAAGATTCGCAGCTTAAGAAACTCTACACCGAATACAACAACCGTATGCATTACGATAACACCGGTTTCCAAATGCTCAAAGTTGAGCCGAAACAAATTATGGACAACACTGGAAACCTTGTAGATAATCCCAACTACGCTAACAATGTCTTCCACTATTTCTATATTCCTTTCCGGACCCGCAACTACAAGGTTAACTACTTGGACGACAGAGGCCAGGCTGAATGGAAACAAGCCACTACCCCAGCTGCGAAACAGGAAGTTATTAAAAAATACAGCATCCTTGCGTCTGATAATGTTGTCAGTAAGGCAAGACATTATGATGCACGGAACTACAAGCCGATTAGCGGGTGGAAACTCACCTCCGCGCCGCAGCAACAGCTCTTTTACGATGTAGATGAAAACACCAATAAGCTAATCGGTATTAACGGCACCGGTTCCGATGAAATCACCTTCTTTTATCAGGATGTCAGAGTCCTCGAAGTGCCACAGGGTGGTGCAACTCCCAGCGGATATGTCCGAGTCACCTTCAAGGCCGATGAAGGCGGCTCCTTTGGCCAGGACGGCGCTGGGAACCCCATCAAAGAATTACATTACGATGTCCTCAACGGTATTAAATCGAAGCAGCTTCCCATCCCCCAACAGTTGGCAGGAACGCGTGATCCGAATAAACACTATGTGACTCCGGATTCCGAAAAGAGTTTCGACAAGTGGGATAAGGATCCACTTACTGACACTCCGCTCACCGAGGCTTCTTATGTCTTTACTGCGCAATTCTCTGGCGCAGCCCCAGGTGGAAACCCCGGCACTCCGGGGACTCCGGGAACACCGGGAACTCCGGGAACTCCAGGGACACCTGGCACACCTGGCACACCAGGCACCCCGGGAACTCCAGGCACCCCGGGAGGAAATCCCACGGGCCCAGTTTCACCCACTCCCTCCCCCACCTCGCCAAGTACTCCGGCTTCTCCGGCTACGCCCAGCACGCCAAACCAGCCCGATACACCGGCCTCGCCGAGTACACCCAGTCAGCCCAGCACACCGGCTTCGCCTGGCACCCCTGGTACGCCGTCTGCACCGGCTTCCCCGGGCGTGCCCAATCAGCCTAATCCGCAGGACAATCTGAACGCTTTTGATACAACGGTGACCGGAGCCAATTCGCTGCTCTACCTATACGCGGCAGTATTGTTTACCGCCACCGGTGGCTTGATCCTACGAATCAGCAGGAAGCGTGCCAAGGGCTCCCGGGCCTAGGACTATGCTCTAAGCGCCCCAACCCCGCGCCCCCGGCCTCGTGCGATCCTTCGTGCTACCGCAATGCCCCCGGCCACACACCACCTTGCCCCCACCCACACCCCTTGCGCGGCCGATATAGGTCAGGCACGCCGTTAATTTGCTGTCACCGCCCGGTTTATATATACTGTTTAGGCACTTCGGGGCATTGGCGCAGTTGGTAGCGCGCTTCCATGGCATGGAAGAGGTCAGGGGTTCGAATCCCCTATGCTCCACATTTTGAAAATCCGAGGACAGCAAGTCCCCGGATTTTCAAACATTTAAAGACTCTATAGGGGATTCGAACCCGAGAGGGCTGGCACCGCCCGAAAACGCGACTGCGTTTTCAGGTGCCAGCGCGAGGAACCGAAGATTCCGAGCGTGACACGATTTTCGCAGAAAATCGTGGAATTCCCTATGCTCCACCACAAACCCAAAATCGCAGCTAACGACCTTTTGCGAGCCAGAAAATCAAGCAAAAACCACCCCAAAAACCACCCATTTCACCCGCATAAAACCCAGTTCACATTCCTTTAGCCCCGAATCGTTCCGCGATTCAGTGCCTACCCACGGCCGACAACAACGCCCAGACCCGCGCCCGCAGCTACTGGTTCTGATGCGAAATGAGAGAGATGTTCAGATGCCCAAGGTGGGTTGGGCAATGATTGGCGGTTCCGTGACCTTAGTAATTTCGCCAAGTTTCGAGGTGGCGTTAATGAGTTTCTGGTCCCATGTATAGACAGTAGGGATTCCGAATGCTTGGGCGGTTGCGACCACGACTGCATCGGGGGCTTTAATATTGCAATCGGGAATCAGTCTCGCGGCTATTCTTGAAACTTTAGGTGTCAAGTCGACCGTGCGAAGTTTTAGCTTGGCGAGCTTGCGGAGAGTTTCCCGCACGGCTTCATTCCTTGCCTGAGCATCCAATGATTGTGCAAGTTTCAAGTCGCTGTTAGCAATAATTTCAAGAACGACAAGGGACGGTAACACCAGTGTCTCTCTGTTTTCGTTGACGATTTGTTCGGCTCGATTGGCGTGATTGTCTGCGGTCTCATTGAGGAATAGTGAGACAAGTATGCTGGTGTCGATTACTGCTAAGTATTTACCAGGCATCGCGCATCGCCCTGACCAAGGAAACGGAATCGCTGTCGTTAGCAGCGCGCTTCCAAATCCCTACAAGTTCACGCGCATCAATGGGTTCACCATCCCAATAGTAGTCATCAGGCTCAATAGAGGTGGCTTCCAGGGAAACAATGCTCATGCCGTCATCGCTGCGAACACCAACTCCCGTAACCTCGACAGGCTGCTCTATAAGACCACGCGCAGAGTTTGCCAATGATTCCGGTAAAGTCACCGTGACAGTCGGCGACCCCTCAAGGCGTAGCTTAATCTGGCAAGGTGCATCAGGTGTGCGGTGCGTGTACGAATAAATTACCCCGTTCACTTGGGTGAGCGCAGTATCAGGTTCAATCTTGACTTGCGACGCTATCCTTCCTATCTCTGGTGTAATTACCCGTTCCGGCAAGTCCCCGATGTTAAAAATAACCCCGGTTTTCGCGCCCTTACCTCCACGGAGTTTTGATAAGTCATCCACAGCCCTAAGACTACGATTCGTCCAGCCGGTCGGAGCCTTCCCACCGTGTACCAACATATCCAGCCCAGAATCAATGGTGGTTCCCGCCAGGTCAGGAATCTCTAGGACGGCTTCAGCTGAGCCAATGCACAAGTTCGTTACCACGGGTTCGCTGCGCTCGCCCCCCTCGACCGATTTCACCAAATCGCTGGCACGCTCGAGCATTTTTCCGACTTCACTTGCCGGTATAGTACCCGGCTCGCCTTCCAGTCGTAAACGCATCTCAGACATATTCCCCACCGCCTTCCAAGATAATTGAACCATAATATCGATCCGACGACAGGGGTTCCACGCAACTACTAACCCCCACGTTTCGCGCCGTGTTACGTGAGGTTCTCCCCCAACGCCCTTGGGAACAGTAGAACACACCACAAGTATCGCCGTGGCGAATTCCGGCGGAGCTAAGACGTTGGAATACAGCATTCCCGCGGTAAAATAAGGGTGACCGGTTTCTGAAGAAAGGAGGGCTGGACATGGATGAGGGCGAAGCGGAAATACGTTTGGTTCTCCAGCATATGCACCAGCAAAAGGTCATTACTGATCAAGAGTTCAAGGACATGAATTCATTCATCGATGAGGATGGGACTCTTGGCGCAATTGCAGGCATAAGCGCTGTGGTACAGAATGACCCAAATGGCATTCCCTCAGAACTGCTTGACGAAATCCTCGCCCTCGAACCAGTGTTTGAAGAGGGATATTATGAAGAAATGCTAGATGCGTTGCAGGAGCGCGTCTAACCAAACAAACCTCATCAGCAACCGTCTTGACATAGCGTCAGGGCGGTTTTCTTATGCCCGCTTATCCGGGGCATACCTCGACTACCCAACCAGCCCCCTTTAGGAGGGGTGTGTTGTTACACCAGGCGACACGAAGGTTTGGGGTTTTTCTGGTGGCCAATAACTACTCCGAAAGGGAGGCCTAACTATGCCCGAAACAAACACCAACGCTGAGCAGCCCCAGGCAGCTGCAAGCCCTGCCCAATCTTGACAAGTAGGAGTTCGGGTCTGCTTCAGGTTGACGGTAGAAAGCAGGTCTTTGCTTGCCTGTTCTTCCTCTCACGGTGTGGCATAATCGCTTTATGCGCAAACCCGAACTTGATTACGCTTTCCTCGCCAGCTATGCGGCAATTCGTGGTGGTTCCTTGACCGCTTTGGATGCCAGTTTTACCTCGATGAGAGTTCCAAAACAGCAGCGGCAGATTGAGTTTTCACTGGCTGGCCGTATTCGTGCAGATGCAAAAGCTCAGACCATACCCCTGCGCATAGAAGTTGCACTTCCTGGAGGGCATGCTATAGCTGCTGCAGATGTTGACTTGCCTACGAAAAATGCGGCACATTATGACGGTAAGACCGGTGTATTGTTTTCTTTCAGATTCAATCTGCCCGTTGTGAATGAGGGACTTTATGTTATTCATGTGTTAGTGGATGGTGAGAAATCGCGCGTGCTTAAGTTCAACCTAGTGCTGGAGTCCTGAACAGTATGGACGTCGATTTAATCTTTATTTCTCACGCGCGCGAGCGCATGAAGTCTCGTGGTGTCACAATAGCTGAAATCAAGCAGGTGCTTAGCAATCATTATTTCTCGGCTCCTGGTGACTCACCGGACCGAATGCGTTACACTGGGGTTCTGGAAGACGAGAGGGTTTTATCCGTTGTCATACGGCCACCACTTGATGAACAGGGGCCTTATACTGTCATTACGGCGTTTTTCGAAGATGAGGGGTGAATCATGGAAAATAAGGTAAAACTTGAAATTGATATGACCCTTGGTGTCGCTTACATGAGGCTTTCATCGAATCCGGTAGCCCGTACCATTCAACTCTCCGAGACTATGCTTCTCGACATTGACGCGATGGGCATAGTTGTTGGTTTGGAATTGTTGGATTTTGATGAAAAGGTACCCGCCGACTTACTGAAGAAACATCATGTACATTCCGATGTAGCCGACGAGTTTGCTAAGCTACAGCCCACGCTAAACAGCTACCTGGCTCATGTCACCATTGGCACTGACGCGACTGTAACCGCGCCACGCAACACCCGAGACCTACTCTTCACATAATCTACTAGACCCTGTTCTGCCGAGGGCTCGGCATACCTAACGTATTTTGAGCGCGAGGGTGATGTGGTGCCTCACATAGTTTGAGCGCGAAAGTGAAGCGTCCCGGGTTTTGTTCCTAGGTTTTTTAGTTTGTTGAAAGGATTGTTTTACGCCTAGGAAGTATTCGCAGGAGTTTAGGAATCGTGCTGTCGAGCTGGTTCTTGAGCAGTCCCGGCACGCTGCAGATATTCAGCAAATAGTTGAGGATGCGTAACGTGCCACTGATGCCCCACATCCGGAACGACCGCGAAGCGAGCTCCAGGAATAAGCCCAGCGATTTTACGCGACGCCGGCATGTTCGCTTTATCTTTACTACCGCAAACCACAGTTACCGGCATCCGCAAAGCTAATAGCTGCGAAGTGAGGTCTAAATATTTCAAGCTATCGAGCACCCCGAAAAGCTCAGCTTTACTCAGCTGCGGTGGGCAGACCCATTTTGCGGGCAACAGTCGCATCAGCACGCGCTGCAGGCTCATCAACAGTTGGGGCAACTTGGCTTGTGGAGCCGAAATAAACAACGAAACGACCTTGTCAGGGTGAGTGATGGCGATTTGTAAAGCTATCACTGCACCTAGTGAGAGCCCGACCAAGTGAACAGGTTCCGTGAGCGTATCAGCAATCTCGTTACTTATGCCCTCTAGTGACCAGTCAGCCATCGACGATTTTAATTTTAAAACCTCGAGAGCTGCGCACTCGGTTTGCGCCAGCTGCTTGACTACGGAATCCCACACCTCACAGGTCTCACCCAACCCGTGCAAGAATACGACTTTGGGAATATCACTCATTTACGCACCGCGAGAACCCCTACAACCAGGCTGGTAATCAGGAAACCGGCGACATTTCCGATAGCGGTAACCGGCGAAACCACATGCGTGACACCGAGAACAGCAAAACAGATAGCCGCAAGCAACAGTCCAACTGCTGCCAACAGCAGCCAGTTACGCGTTCGCACATTTTTCTTTTCCATAAGAGTCCTCTCCCCCTGGAAGCGTTTTCACTGATTATCCCATAAGTGGGTGAGAGCTATCCTTTCCCCAGTGCCGGCTAACTATTTTTTGATGTTTCGTATGGTTCCTGGCGGTATGTCTTTCCCAGGGTGATTCGGCACGGTCGCATGAACCACACCTAGTAAAGCCACTAAACAAAGCTGCGTAAAACCTGGGACGCTTCCGGAACGCAGTAAAATAAGGGTGACCGGTTTCTGAAGAAAGGAGGGCTGCACATGGA
This sequence comes from uncultured Mobiluncus sp., assembly GCF_947087965.1. Lineage (GTDB taxonomy): Bacteria > Actinomycetota > Actinomycetes > Actinomycetales > Actinomycetaceae > Mobiluncus. The sequence goes on along the minus strand of NZ_CAMUES010000006.1, from coordinate 20,935 downwards.
TGAAGGCGAAGCGGAAACAAGAGCTGTCCTCCAACACATGTATGAAAGAAATGTGATTACCAAAAAAGAACTAGAGGACATGAACAGTTTCATCGACAATGATGGAACGTTCGCTGCACATGCAGGAATAAGTGCCGTGGTAGAGAACTCGTCAAGAGACATTCCTGCTGACATGTTGGATGAAATCCTTGCTCTTAAACCCTTTTTCGACGAGGAATACTACCAAGACATGCTAGATGCGCTAGCCGACCGAACGACTACCCATTAATCGCGGTGTCGGACACACCCACGTTATAGGAATCAATCCGCCAGTAAGGCTCGCGATGCTCGGACTGAATCACCGCCCAATGGCAGTTGTCCAAACCGCGCAGCCCATGCCACTGGGCCGGGTCGTGTCCCAGCAAAGTCACGATTCCCTGCGAGGTGGCAGACCCGTGGGAAACAAACAAAATCGTTTCGCCATCAGCAATTTTGTCAGCCCAATCGCGGTAAGCCTGAGACACTCGCTGGCCGACCTCGCGGCGCGGCTCCACGTTGGTAGTCGCTGGGTCAGGGTCGCCAAAATCGCGCCACGAGGTGAAATCATCGGGCCAGCCCGTTTTAATTTCCGTGGCGTTGAGCCCTTCCCAAGCCCCAAAAGCCCGTTCCATCAGACGTTCGTCGACTTCCACAGACAAGCCGAGCCGGTCGGCCAGCGCGTGGGCGGTATCGAGAGCGCGGCCCAAAGGTGAGGAGACCACCCTTGTGAAGGGCAAACGAGCCAACCCGACTGCGGCGTCTTGGGCCTGTGCTATTCCCGTTTCATTGAGGGGGATGTCAATCTGTCCCTGAATCCGGTGCTGCTTGTTGTAATCGGTTTGTCCATGCCGCCACATCACCAAGGTTTTCGTCATTGCCCTGTCCTCCTGTTCGGTCGACCCGTTACTGTTGTCCCTGCCGGCCAGCGTTATGAAAAGTCCTCGCCGATGAGGTCCAGCGGAGAGACGGGTTCGGGCGTCAGCGCGGGGCTGGACGGAGCGGGACTGTCAGTCTGAGCGGCCGGTTCCTCCGGATCGGGCACCTCAATCAGGGGCGCATCGGCCCACAAACGTTCCAACGCGTAAAACTGCCGGTCGTCCTCTTGCTGGACATGCACCACAATCATCCCGTAATCGAGCAAAACCCAATGAGCCTGCTCCAGGCCCTCACGACGCAGCAACTTTAAACCAGCTTTCGTCATCGCCTCGTCAACAGCGTCGACAATGGCCCGCACCTGACGGTCGTTATTGCCCGTAGCCAGCACAAACATGTCGGTCAGCACCAGGCGTTCGGAAACGTCCAGGGCGATAACCTCCGTGGCCTTCTTCGATTTTGCTGCTTGACCTGCTGCTATGGCGAGTTCGATGGACTTAGCGTCAGCACTCATACAGAAAAAATCCCCATTTCGGTCGTGGAATCAGACAGGAGAGCATCTCCTGGCGTGGCGGCTGGAGGGTCTGACGTAGCTGCGCTCAGCGTGGCTTCCGTCTCTAGCGTAGTTCCCGAGGCAGACGTCACCGCGGCGTTCTTGTCCAGAGCGAAGATGAGCATGCCCACGACCAAGACAGTCACCAGCACGACCAACGCCCAGCGAGCCGCCTGACCCAGCATCAGCAAAGTTTCGCCCCAACGCCCGGACTTGCGAATCAAACGTTCGGTGAGGGACTCCTCGAATTCGAACTCTTCCCAGTCGATGTTCTCCAGTTCTTCATCGGTGATGTCCTCGCCGAGTTGCTTACGCAAAACCTCAACATCGGCCTCGTGAAACTTTTGTTCGGCTTCTTTGAGCTCTTGGAGCTGTCGAGCCTCGGCCTGTTCCAGGCTTTCACGGCGTGACGAGCGGGATTCTTGTGGATTCCACAAGGTAGGCATTCCTGGTCGGCCGGGCATTCCCGGCATTCCGGGGCGGCCGTAAGGCATTCCGGGCATCCCATAGCCCGGCATACCCGGCATACCTGGCATACCCGGCATACCCGGCATACCCGGCATTCCAGGGCGACCATATGGCATTCCGGGCATCCCATAGCCCGGCATTCCTGGCATACCTGGCATCCCCGGCTGGCCAGGCATCCCCGGGCGGCCGTAAGGATTCGGACGTCCCCACATTCCGTAGGGAGCGCCCGGTTGTCCCGGCATCTGACCGGGTTGACCAGGCATTCCCGGACGTCCCGGCATTCCGGGCTGGCCGGGAATCTGTCCCGGCAGGCCTGCCATACGGGGATCGCCTGAGGGAGCTCCCGGAGTCTGGACCAGCATTTGCCCAGGTTGTGGTGATTGATGGGGCTGACCAGGCTGCTGACCGGGCTGACCCGGGACCGGTTGCCCAGGTTGTCCCGGCTGGGCAGGCGATTGCCCAGGTTGCCCTGGTTGGCCTGGCATCTGTGCCGGTTGCCCCGGATGATTAGGTTGGCTGATTTGATTGGGTTGACTGGTTTGGCCTGGCCTCTGCCCAGGCAATTGTCCGGGTTGTCCCGGCTGGGTTGGCGACTGTAATGGCTGGGTTGGCGACTGTGCCGGTTGTCCAGGTTCTCCCGCCTGAGCAAGCGGCGGTGTCGGTTGTCCGGGTCGTCCAGCTGACAGGGGCGGGCGCGCCGCGAAGTCCGGCATCATTCCCGGAACCTTGGCATCCGGCGCCAATCCGGGAGCCGCGGGGCTCGCGGGGCGTGAACCGGGCATTCCGGGCTGTGCCGGTGTAGTTTCCGGTGGAGTCGGCTGGCGTGTCGGTGCGGCTTCCATCTGGCCGGGACGCGGCACCGGCGGATTCGGTCGTGAGGTCGGTAACGTGGCTGACGATTGGGCCGGTTTTGGCAAGCCGCCGGGTCGTGAAAATCCCGGAACTGGCGGATTTGAGCTGCCTCCAGGTACCGCCGGCCTCGCCGCGGCAGAACCTGCCGGGGCGGAACTCGCCGGGGAAGACGGCAGAGGCCGGGACACGCTACCGGGAACAGGTGGGTTCGCTCGGGGCGGGGGAATCTGCGCGGAGCCTGTCGAGTTCGGCGCTATGGTTGGAATCATGCCCGTCGTGGAAGGGGGCACCGGAGTTCCCGGTGTCGGCAATTGGCGAACCGCCGTATCCGCGGGACGATTCCCGACCGGAACTGCGGGCTTTTCGGGCACCACCGGAGTAGTGCCGCGCACGAGGGGACGCTGGACACCGGCGACTTGCGGCCCGGCAGCACTGACGGCCTGAGCCTTGCCAACTACCGGAATCATGCCGGTCAAAGCCCCGTCCTTGTCAACAGCACGCACGGCCTGGGCAGTATTGGGAACCTGCAGAGCGGGACCGGTCGAACCGGCACCGGGCAACACTTGTCCCGGCCGGGGGGCGCTAGCTCCCAAGCCCGGAAGATTGACCGCCTGTACCGGCACGGGTCGCGGCCTCGGCTTGCCCTCGCTCACAGTCCCCCTCTCGACAAATTCATCACTGAACCTTCTGGCTGAGCCGCGTCATTCACCGCGGCCGCCGTCAAAGCCGCCTTGGGAACGGCATATGACGTCTCTCGCGGATCCGACTGCAATCGCGTGTCGTCAGTATAGAGTCCGTATTTAGCAATATATTGAACAACGCCTTCGGGTACCAAATACCATACCGGCTGGTGTGATTTTACCCGATTCCGACAGTCAGTTGAACTGATTGCCATGGCCGGAACCTCGACCAGAGAGACGTGCTGTGCCGGGAGGTTAGCGGGATTAAAGGAATGTCCTGGCCGAGTTACCCCCACGAAGTGCGCCAGTTCAAACAGCTGGTCGATGTCTTTCCAGCGCATAATGTCAGAAATCGCGTCAGCCCCGGTGATAAAGAATAGTTGCACGTCGCCTAAAGCGGCTTTCAGGTCAGTCAGAGTGTCAATCGTATAGGTCGTTTTGGCTCGGTCGATATCCACGCGAGACACCGAAAACCGCGGATTAGAAGCGGTTGCGATAACCGCCATCAGGTAGCGGTGTTCAGCCTCGGTGACCGGGCGTCCCAGCTTAAACGGCTGCATGAAAGTGGGCACAAAAATAACTTCGTCAAGGCCGAAGACCGCCTGAACTTCCGAAGCTGCCACCAGGTGACCGTGGTGAATCGGGTCAAAAGTGCCGCCCATCACGCCAATACGGCGCCGACGCTGATAGGGCTTTGCCGAATTGTCGGAATCCAACGCCCAAACGCATCTGTGCGAGCGAGACTCCATGACAGCCTTTCCTATCCCTTTGCCGCCCATTATGAGCACACAAAACTTCCTTTTATGAAATTATACCCGCCCGGACCTGAGTGATTTCTGAAAATGGCAAGGAATTCTGTAGTCGGACAGCGACCCGCATCCCGGTTCTATTCGGTTTCCCCGGGGTCATTCCACAGGCCAGACTCGCGCTCTGCGTCCAGTTCTTCCCGAGCACGTTTCTTGGCATCCATCCAGGCGTGGTAGTCGATACGGCGCTGCTGGTTGGTGCGGCGGGTGTTTTCGTAGAGTCGCGAGTCCGTGCCGCGCGCGCCCAGCAGTTCCGCTCCGGCTTGCAGGGTCGGCTCCCAGTCAAAAACAACACCCGTTTCGGGGTCGCCAATCACGACGGTATCCCCCGCGTGAGCCCCGGCTTTCAGCAGGTCGTCCTCAACTCCCACGTTTGCCAGGCGGTCGGCCAGGTAACCGACCGCTTCATCGTTAGTGAAGTCAGTCTGTTTCACCCAGCGCTCCACCTGTTCGCCACGGATAGAGAATCCCGGCTCGCCCTCAATCGTGGTCGTCTCAATGGTGTAGGTCTTGGCGGGGCGCGCTGATTTCGGCTGCGGGCGCAACACGGGTCGCTCGCTGTCGTCCTCGGGCAGTTGGGAACGGTATTCTTGGACCATTTCGGCCAGCCCAAAAGCGAGTTCTTTCAACCCTTCGTGAGTAGTCGCGGAAACTGTAAAGACCGGCCAGCCGAGTTTCGCAATCTCGGTTTCCATCAGGGCGGCCATGTCTCGCCCGTCCGGGACATCGATTTTGTTGAGAATAATGGCGCGTTGGCGTTCCATCAGGGGTGGCAAGAAGTCCCTCCCGGGACGGTAGCGGTCCAGGGATTTCGCGTAGTGAGCGAGTTCACGTTCCAAAGTCTTAATGTCGGCCAGCGGTTCACGTTCCGGATCCCACGCCGCCAAGTCCACCACGTGGGCAATCACGCAGCAACGTTCGATATGACGCAAGAAATCCAGCCCCAGACCTTTGCCCGAGGCAGCACCGGGAATCAATCCGGGCACGTCCGCCACGGTGTAGCGCGCCACCGGATTATCCACCACCGCCAGGTTCGGCACCAGGGTCGTGAAAGGGTAGTCGGCAATCTTGGGGCGCGCCGCGCTCATGGCCGCTATCAGCGAAGATTTGCCCGCCGAAGGGTATCCCACCAGCGCCACGTCAGCCATCGACTTCAGTTCCAGAATGACGGTACGTTCTTCACCAGGTTCTCCCAACAGGGCAAAGCCCGGTGCCTTGCGTTTCGCGGAGGCCAGGCCGTAGTTGCCCATGCCTCCCACCCCGCCGCGCGCGATGACCAACTGGGCATCCGGGGCGTCTAAGTCCGCCAGAAACTCGCCATCCTCACTGGTGACGACCGTACCTTGAGGAACATCGAGGAACAGATCCTCACCGCGACGTCCATCGCGATAGTCGCCCATCCCCGCTTGACCGCTCTCCGCTTTCACGTGCGGGCGATGATGGAAGGGCAACAGGGTCGTTTCTTGCGGGTTGACGCGCAGAATGACCGACCCGCCGTGGCCGCCAGCCCCGCCGTCCGGGCCCGCTAACGGCTTGTATTTTTCGCGGCGAATGGAGGCGCAGCCGTTGCCGCCAGCCCCGGCTTGGGCAAAAATTTTCACATAATCCACGAAGCTGACCATTTGAGCTACTGCCTCCCCTAGCTCCCTCACAGAGCCATCGTTACGTTAAACAGCAAGAGGGCTCGAACGAGCCCCCTCACGAAAGTAGTCACTGCCAACATTTAGGCGTTGGCGACTTCCTTAATGCTCACGATACGGCGATCGCGATGACGACCGAACTCTACTTCGCCGGTCTTAAGTGCGAACAGAGTATCGTCCTTGCCGATGCCCACGTTAAAGCCGGGGTGGTAGTGGGTGCCGCGCTGGCGTACCAAAATTTCACCAGCGTTAACCAGCTGACCGCCGAAACGCTTGACGCCCAGGCGTTGCGCGTTCGAATCACGACCGTTGTGGGAAGAACCGAGACCTTTCTTATGTGCCATTGTTACACCCCTTACTTAATGGAAGTTATCTTAATGCGGGTCAGCGGCTGACGGTGACCTTGACGCTTCCGATAACCAGTCTTGTTCTTGTACTTGACAATGGAAATCTTGGGACCCTTGGCCGCGCCCAGTACCTCCGCGCTGACCTTAACCTTTGCCACGTCAGCAGCCTGGGACGTTACCTTGGCGCCGTCCACCAACAGAATCGCAGGCAGCTCAATCGTCTCTCCCACTGCCTTGTCTACCTTTTCCACCAGCAGCTCTTCACCGACAGAGACTTTCTCCTGTCGACCGCCGGCCTTAACGATTGCATATACCACGTCGAAACTCGCTTTTCTGAATGTCTTTCGTCCAACTGTGCCCTCACGAACCGCAAGAAGCACCGAAGTTCTAAATTACCGGATTTCACCTGTTTTTGCAAAATCAAGTTTCATCCACCGGTCTTGGCGGATACGCCAGCTCAACGTGGCCAGGCGCGCCAGGAAAAACACCCCGCAATAACACCCCCACAGCCAGGCCAGTCCCAGGATTCCGCCAGGCGCGAAACGCCACACCAGCACCAGAGCCGGGATATAAACACCTAGGTTAATCAGGCCCGCCAGAGCCAAATACCACGTGTCGTTGGCACCAATCAAGACCCCGTCAAACACGAACACCACCCCGGCCAGCGGTTGAAAGAACGCCGACACCAGCAGTGCCAAAGCAGCCGCAGCCAGCACTTCGGGGTCGCTGGAAAATATCCGCGGCCACAGCGAAGCCAGTACCGCGATGCTCAATCCCAGCACGACTCCCAGCCCCAGTCCCCACAGTGTCACTCGGCGAATCAGGTCGCGCACCGCCTGGCGGTCAGCTCGCCCCAACTCGAAACCAATGAGTGCCTGCACCGCGATAGCCAGAGAATCGTGCAGGTTTGCCCCGAGAGTCCAGGTGTTGGCCGCAATCTGACGCCCGGCAATGGCGACTTCTCCTTGGGAGGCCGCCACCCACAGGGTGCCGAGGATGACAATCTGCATGGTGAGGGTGCGAATCATTAGGGGCACGCCCCCGGCCAGAGCCGCGAAAATCGCTCGGAACTCGGGATACAGCGCGACTTTGGCGCGCCGAGCTCCGGCCATAATTTTCAGCGCAAATGCCGCCCCCATGCCGATACCGGCGATGGAAGTGCCGATGCCCGCCCCGGTGACTCCCAGGTTGAAACCATAGATAAACGCGGCGTTGAAAGCCACGTTCGCGATGGCTCCGGTGACCGAAATCACCAGTGGAGTCTTGGCGTCCAACACCCCGCGCATGGCCCCGGTTCCCGCCAGTACCAGCATCATTCCCAACATCGAGGGTGCCGCCGCCCGCAGATACGCCGCTCCTTGGACATTAACCGCCGCGGAGGCCCCAAATAGCGAAACAATCGGCAGCGCCCCGACCCACAGGACTACTGCCAGCACCACTCCCACCAGCAGCCCCAGCCAAGCTCCGTCCACCCCGGTCTTGACCGCACCGTGCCGGTCCCCCGCACCCAACTGGCGTGAGGCCACTGCGGTCGTGGTGTAGACCAGGAAAATACAAATCCCCACCAAGAACACGTTGACCGACGAACCGACGGTTAAGCCGGCCAGCTCGGTCGTTCCCACGTGCCCAATCATGGCAGAATCCGCTATCACCATGAGCGGTTCAGCCAGCAGCGACCCCAGGGAAGGCACGGCGAGCGACAAAATCCGCCGATTCAGGGGTTGGTTTTCCGGTTCAACGCGTTGTGCCTCCGATTCAGAAGGTCGGTTCCCCGATTCAGAAGGTCGATTTTCAGCCGGCATGGTGTCCCCCGGTTTCATGTTCACAGTACCGGCTTCAAAATATCGGCCACAATCAGCAGCACCGTCATGGCGATGAAAGCGATAACCACCGTGGCTGTCACCGGCAACATTGCCGCCAAATCGACCGGCCCACCGTCGTCGAGGCCCCGCGCGCGGCGCACCCGCTTGCGGATGCCCTCATAAATCGCGCCCGCGGCTTGCCCGCCATCGAGGGGCATCAGCGGAATCAGGTTGAACATGAACAGGGTCATGTTCAACGAGCCGAACAACAGCAGGAAAGACCGCAACTTTTCCAGGATACCGTAGCCGACAGAATCACTGGCAGCGATAGAACCCGCGACCTGCCCCATTCCCACGATTCCCATCACCGAGTTCGGGTCCCGCGGCTGATCCGGCTGGAACAACCCGATGGTGGTTTGCCACAGTTTCACGGGCAGGGCCAGCAGGATTTTCGCGGTGCCTTTCCCGATTTCCCATTCATATTTGGCGACTTCCCCCAGGCTGGCGTGGTGGCGTTCGGTGACGGCAATAACGCCGATAACCGAGCGTTTCCCCCCTTCCATAGTTTGCGGGGTCACCTGGATAGTCTGGGTATTGCCGTCACGCCGAACCGTAAGAGAGGCAGGTTTCCCAGCAGGGCTCACCGCCACTTGGCTGATGACTTCGTCCCAGGTCGCAACGGCTTTACCGTTCCAGGCGGTGATAACATCGCCAGGTGTCACCCCCGCCGCGGCCGCGGGAGAGTCCGGCGAGACCGTGGCGACTTCACGGGTCGGCAACTCGTAACCAATCGCGCTCAACGCCACCAGCACGCACAGGAAGCTCAAGGCCAGATTCACCAAAGTGCCGCTGACCATCACTATGAGGCGCTGCCAAATGGGTTTAGCGTAAAACGCCCGGTGTTCCTGGCCGGGCGGAATCTCTTCGTTCGAGGCAATCCGGGCCTCCTCGGCCGCGGTCAGTTCGCCTTTGCGGTTTTTCGTGCGCCGCCCCGGATGCCCCGGAGCGTACATGCCGACCATTCTCACGTAGCCGCCCAGCAGCACCCACTTCATTCCGACTTCGGTTTCCCCGATTTGGCGCGAAAATATCTTTGGTCCGAACCCAATGAAATACTGGGTACAGAGGATGTCGAAGCGTTTTGCAGGTATCAGGTGGCCCAGCTCGTGCAGGGCAATCGACACCAGCAAACCCAGCACGAGGGCAATGATTCCAGTGAAATAATCCATGACAGGGCGGTTCCGGTGCGGCGTTTAGCGGTTCTCGATGAGCTCGGCGGCTCGCTGTTTGGCCCATTCCAGGATGCCTTCCAGCACGGACAGGTCCGGGTTGGACACCCCGTGGTGTTCGCTGACGACCTGTTGCACCACGTCATAGATACCCAGGAAGGGCAGACGGCCGTCCAAGAAGGCGTTGACGGCGATTTCGTCCGCGCTGGCCAGGACCGCGGGGTGGGTGTCGGAGGCGGAAATGGCGTGCCGAGCCAGGCTGACCGCCGGGAAGATTGACTCGTTGAGCGGCTCGAACTGCCAGGTTGCGGCACTGCTCCAGTCACAAGCGGGGGCTACCTCGCGCAGCCGGTTGGGGGCGGACAGTCCCAGGGCAATCGGAATGCGCATATCGGGCGGGGAGGCCTGGAGCAGGGTCGCGCCGTCCCGGAACTGCACCATGGAATGCACAATCGATCCGGGGTGCACCACGACGTCGATGTCTTTCGGTTCAATGTCGAACAGCAGCGAAGCCTCGATGACTTCCAGCCCCTTGTTAAACATGGTGGCTGAGTTGACGGTCACCAGCGGACCCATGTCCCAAGTCGGGTGGTTCAAGGCTTGTTCTACCGTAACGTTTTCCTGTTCCGCGCGGGTTTTCGAACGGAACGGACCACCGCTAGCGGTCAGAATGAGGCGTTCCACCTCGCTGTAGCCGGTGACGGTCGGAGAGCACAAGCCGCGTTCGTGTTTGCCCGAGCGCAACGCCTGCCAAATAGCGCTGTGTTCGGAGTCAACCGGCACGATTTGGCCCGGCCACCGCAAAGCGTCCCGCACCAAGGAGCCGCCAATGACCAGGGATTCTTTGTTTGCCAGGGCCAGGCGCGCCCCGGAGTCTAACGCCCGCAGTGTCGCGTGCAGGCCGGAAATCCCCGCGATGGCGTTCAAAACTATGCCCTGGGGCACAAATCCGGCAGCCGCCTCGACTCCGGCCGGACCGGTCAACAGGTTATGGCTGGCTCGCGGTTGGCCCAAGTGTATCTCTGCCTCGCGGATTGCCTCGTCCAGCTCCGCCACGGAGCTGTTCGCCACGGCCACCATGGGGACTTCAAATTCAACGGCTTGACGCGCCAACACATCCAGATGCCGCCCGGAGGCAGCCAAGCCCTGCACCCGGAAGTGTCCGGGATGGGCGCGAACGATGTCCAAAGCCTGGGTTCCAATCGAGCCGGTAGAACCCAAAATTACAATATCTTGCACCCGTTCATTCTAACGGCAAGTTTAGGTTTCGCTCATTTACAGCGACCAACAACCCCCACCAGGGGATGGAGAAAGCCGCCCCAACTCCCTTGTGAAAGGGACAATCACTCGACTGCTAGCAGCACTTCGACCGCGCGAGCCAGGTATGCGTCCACCGGGCCTTCCAGGTAGGCTCGGGCTCCCTTTGCCTCGGCAAACACCGTGTCACGAATCTCTTTGCTGGTCAGAGGCTTGTTTTCGTCAAAATACGCCACTAATCGGTCCAGCAGCGCGTCCACGTCCTCAATCCGGTAGCCGCGCTGGCGCCCTTGGGGGTGGGCAAATCGTTTTCCTGCCGGACGCAACAGCCGCGGATAGAGAGTCGTGGCCTGTTCCGCCACCAGCGACATCCAGGCCTTTTGCCCGTTCACCGCGATATGGTCAGCCCGCGCCCGCGCCACAAAAGCCGATTCCAGCCGATCCATCGCCGCGTCGACTTCCACAAAGTTATATCCCCCGCGCACCACGTTGAATCCCTGGGCCCGCACCTGCGCCGCCCCGAAATTTGCTGGTCCACCGTTGCCTTCGTATGCCGAACGTGCCTTGGCCAAGAACTTGTCGACCTGGTTGCGGTCGTAGCCCTTGCCCAGGAGTTTAGCGGTGCGAAACGTCGTGTCGCTCACGTCCCGGCCCTTTCCTTGTTTCTCTGTACTCTCAACAGTTTTCCGCACGCTTCCTGAGTTTCCTCTAAGCCGCGGGAGGCTGTTTCGCTTTCGCCGCAAGCTGCCCGCAGGCCCCGTCAATATCCGAGCCGCGCGTATCCCGCAACGTAGTGCTGATTCCAGCTTGCCGCAAAATCTCTATGAATTCGTCCATGACACGCGGCAGGGACGCATCCCAGATACTCCCCGGCGTGGGATTGAGCGGAATCGGGTTCACATGCGCCCAAGTTTTACCCCGTTCATTGAGTTTATCCGCTAACAGCCGGGCTCGCCACGGATGGTCGTTCATGTCTCTAATCAGGGCGTATTCGATAGAAACACGCCGCCCGGTCGCTTGGAAATACGCATAAGCGGTGTCCAACAGTTCGTCGACCTGGTAGCGCCGGTTCATGGGTATCAGTTCGTTGCGCAATTCGTCGTCAGGTGCGTGCAGGGACACGGCCAGAGTGACCGGCAGCCCTTCCTGAGTCAGCTTGCGAATTCCCGGCACCAGCCCGACGGTGGAAACGACCAGGTTGCGGGCCGAAATCCCAAAACCTTGCGGGACTTCGGCGGTGAGGGTTCGAATCGTGTGCAGCAGGGACTTGTAGTTGGCCAGCGGCTCACCCATCCCCATAAACACCAGGTTAGACAGCCGCGCCGGACTGCCGAGTTCCCCGTCTTGGGCGGCCTTAGCGGCGAGCCGGACCTGTTCCAAGATTTCCGCCGCCGAGAGATTTCGGGTCAAGCCAAGCTGGCCGGTCGCGCAAAACGGGCAGCCCATCCCGCAGCCGACCTGTGAGGATACGCACAAGGTGACGCGTTTCGGGTAGCGCATCAGGACGGATTCCACTTGGGCGCCATCGAATAGCCGCCACAGAGTTTTGCGAGTCCAGCCCTTATCAGCAACTTGGGTCACGACCGGGGTAATCAGCTCAGGCAGCAGACCGCGAGCCCGTTCCTGGTCGGTCTGGCCCAGGTCTGTCATCTGGGAGGGCTCGGCTTCGAAGCGCCCAAAATAGTGGCGCGCCACCTGGTCAGCCCGAAACGGGCGCATTCCCGCCGCGGCTACCGCCTCACGGCGCTGCTGCGGGTCGAAGTCGGCGAAATGCTGCGGCGGTTTGCCGCGAGCCTGCGCTCGAAAGTTGAGTTCTGCCGTAGCCTCCGCGTGTGTGGCCCCCAACGGCGGTTGTTCGTGGGGCAGAACCTGTCTCTCCATAGGTTTAAGTTTAACGGTTTTCCCGGAACTTCCCGAGCGGGGTCTAGGACATCACCGGGGCTTGTTGGGAAAAGATAGCGAACTTCAACACGATATAGGCCACCGGCGCTGTCATCAGGATAGAATCCATCCGATCCAGCAGCCCGCCGTGCCCCGGCAACAGGTGACCCATATCTTTAATGCCGAGTTCCCGTTTCAACAACGATTCGCTCAAATCGCCCAGAGTCCCCACTACCGCCATGAAAACACCCAAAATAATCCCGTAAAACCACGGAATCCCAATCCAGAACGTGCCTGCCACGGACACGATAACAGCAAACAGGACCGAACCTGCAAACCCTTCCCAGGTCTTGCGCGGGGAAATGGACGGTGTCATGTGGTGGCGTCCCAGGAATCGCCCGCAGAAATAGCCCCCGGTATCCGAACCCAACGTGACGGATAAAACGAAAACCGCGGTGGCGGGGGCTCCGCACTCCACCGCCAACAAAGCCAGGAAAGACCCCAAGAACGGAATATAAGCCACGGTCAGAGTGCTGACAGTCACGTTCTTGAGCGCATCTTCACCGCGGTAAGGACCCGCCAACTGCCACAACAGGGCGGCCGCCACCGTCAGGAAAGTTGCGGTCAGCATGGCCTCCAATCCGACCTGCCAAGCACAGATGAAAATCCCGATTCCCCCGATGACGACAATCGGCATGCCCAAATGCCGATCCGTAAACCGGATGGCGTGGCGAAACTCGATGAGGCAAGCCACAATCGTCACCACGCACAAGGCCGCGAACAGGGGCTTCACCAGGAATAGGGTCAGTCCATACGCCGCCAGCAGTCCCGCCCCGACCCCGGTGGCCGCTACCAGGTTGCGGCCGGCCTTCTGAGGTTTGTCGGGCGCGGATTGCCCGGGTTTAGGCTCCTTTTTCGCGGATTTCGCGGAAGGCATGCCCAAGCGCGGTCTCCGGCGCTGCTGTGCGGCGCGGTTTTCCCTGCGGCTGGGCCGGGTCACCGGATGCACTCCGGTGTCCTCAGTCGCCGGAGATGCCGCAGGCTCAACAGATTGCGGCTGCTGGAAATCTTCAGTATCAACCATGCTCTAAAACCCAGGTAATAAACGGGTAATAACGGGCTGGCAAGGCCTAGATAGTCATCAACTCTGATTCTTTGGCAGCCAGCAGCTGGTCAATCTCATCGGTGAACTTCTTCGTAATGGAATCGAGTTCCTTTTCACCGCGTTTGATTTCGTCCTCGCCGAGTTCCTTGTTCTTTAGCATGGTTTCGAATTCGTCCTTGGCTTTGCGGCGCAGCGAACGCACGGATTGGCGGCCCTCCTCGGCTTTGGTTTTCGCCATCTTAACGTATTCCTTGCGGCGTTCCTCCGTCAGGGCGGGCAGGACGATGCGTATCGTTTTGCCGTCGTCAGTGGGGTTCACGCCCAAGTCGGCTTCCGCAATAGCGCGAATGATGTCTTGTGAAGCGGACTTGTCAAAAGGCTGGACGATGACGGTGCGCGCTTCGGGAATGTTAAAGGAAGCGAGCTGCTTTAGCGGGGTCGGGGCGCCATAGTAGTCGACCATAATGCCGTCAAACATGGCGGTGTTGGCTCGACCGGTACGGATGGCGGCGAATTCATCTTGGGTGGCGCTCAAGGCTTTTGCCATCATGCTCTTGGCGGATTTGAGGGTGTCTTCAATCAAGGGTTTCTCCTTTGTTCCTTAGCTTTCTCCACAGGTTCCCCGGTGGGTTTTCTTCGTTTCAATCACTTTTCGTTGTACAGCACGGTACCGATGTTTTCGCCCAGCAACGCTCTGGTGACGTTGCCCGGCTGGGTCATGCCGAATACGCGCATCTTCAGCTTGTTTTCCGAACACAAGGAGAAAGCGGCCGCATCCACGACTTTCAGCCCATCGTGCAGCGCTTTCTCATAGCTGACCTCATCGAGTTTTACAGCCTGAGGGTTCTGGCGCGGATCGTCGGTGTACACCCCGTCCACCCCGTTCTTGCCCACCAGCAGTTCCTGGCAGTGAGTTTCTAGGGCGCGCTGTGCGCTAACGGTGTCGGTCGAGAAGTACGGCATCCCTGCACCCGCCCCGAACACGACCACACGCCCTTTTTCGAGGTGACGAATGGCTCGCAAGGGCACATACGGCTCGGCGACCTGGGTCATCGTGATGGCGGACTGTACCCGGGTGCGTACTCCGGCCTGTTCCAAGAAATCCTGCAGGGCCAGGGCGTTCATGACGGTACCCAACATCCCCATATAGTCTGCCCGAGCGCGGTCCAAGCCACGCTGGCTCAGCTCCGCACCGCGAAAGAAGTTCCCGCCGCCAACCACGATGGCAACCTGTACTCCCTGCGTCACCGCCGCGGCGACCTGCTGAGCAATATCGGAAACCACATCGGGGTCGAGCCCCACTTGACCGCCGCCAAAGACTTCACCGGACAGTTTCATCAAAACCCGGCGTTTACCGGTGGCTACTGAGCCGTCGTCGCTCATTTATCTTCTCCCTTGAAAGACCTACATCCTTAGACATTATACGCAAATGCCCCAAAGCCTTCATCGACCCTGGGGCATTTGCTTAGTTCAAATGGTTGCTAAACCCTTTCCGGGTTTACTCGCCAGCCTGCAAACGCGCAAAAGCGGTGACCTTGCCCTTGGAGGCTTCCACAATCTTGCCGACCGTGGTCTTGGGATCCTTGGCAAAGGGCTGTTCGAGCAGCACGCAGTCCTTGTAAAAGCCCTTCATCCGGCCTTCCACAATCTTGGCGACAGCAGCTTCCGGCTTGCCTTCAGCCTTGGTGGTTTCGGTCAGCGTGGCGCGTTCCTTTTCGACTTCCTCGGCAGGAACATCCTCGCAGCTGAGGTACTCCGGGCTGTAGGCCGCGATGTGCATCGCGACATCGTGAGCAACTTCGGCACCCGCCTTGTCGGTAGCCACCAGCACGCCAACGGTCGGAGGCAGGTCCTGGGAAGAACGATGCAGGTAGACATCGACGGCTTCGCCCTCGACCTGACGCACGTTGCCGACTTCCAGTTTCTCGCCGATGATTGCCGCGACCGCGTCCAAGGTATCCTTGACGGTGCCGTCAGCAGACTTGGCAGCCAAAAGTTCCTCTACGTTAGCCGCACCGGATAAAGCGGCGGCGTCCAGAATCTTGTCCGCCATCGCGATGAATTTGTCGGTCTTGACCACGAAGTCGGTTTCCGCGTTGACCTCAACCATGGTGCCGCGCTGGCCAGCCTTGGTGTCGGTAACTTTCGCGGCAATCAAGCCGGCGCCCGCGGAGCGGCCTTCCCGCTTCGAAAGGGACTTCAGGCCCTTGACCCGAATAATCTTCAAGGCTTCCTCGCGGTCGCCGTTCGCTTCTTCCAGGGCTTTCTTAACGTCAGCCAGACCCGCGCCGGTTTCTTCGCGCAGATCCTTCAGGTCTTGCATACTGTATTTAGCCAATTTTTCCTCCAGTTTCAGAGCAAGTTTCATGCACCGGGAATCTCATATTCCCGAATCTTTTTAGGGCAGAGCGCGGAACCTATTGTTTCCCGCTCCAGTGCAGCCGATTACTCGGCCTTTTCGTCGGCTTTCTCGCCCTCGGCGGCGGGTTCAGCAGGCTTTTCCTCCGCCGGCGTGTTCGCGTTATCGCCGGCCAGCAGTTCCCGTTCCCACTCAGCCATCGGTTCGGCGCTTTCCGGGTTCTCGCCCAGTTGCTTCTTGGAGCGAGCCACCAGGCCCTCCGCGCAAGCGTCAGCGATTACCTTGGTCAGCAAATCGACCGCGCGAATCGCGTCGTCGTTGCCGGGAATGCCGTAATCGACTTCGTCAGGGTCGCAGTTCGTGTCCAGGATGGCCACGACCGGAATCCCGAGCTTTTGGGCTTCGGCAATGGCCAGGTGTTCTTTCTTGGTGTCAACGACCCAGATAGCCGAAGGGGTCTTTGCCATGTCGCGGATGCCGCCCAAGGTCTTGGCCAGCTTGTCCTTTTCACGGCGCATCATCAACAGTTCCTTCTTCGTCAACCCCGAAGCGGAAGTGTCCTCAAAGTCATACTGTTCCAGTTCCTTCAAACGCTGCAAACGCTTGTGTACCGTAGAGAAGTTGGTCAGCATGCCACCCAGCCAACGTTCGTTCACGTAAGGCATCCCCACGCGGGTGGCCTGTTCCTGAATAGACTCCTGAGCCTGTTTCTTGGTGCCAACGAACAGCATGGTGCCACCGTGGGCCACGGTTTCCTTAACGAATTCGTAAGCAATATCGATGTCAGCGATGGTTTGCTGCAAGTCGAGGATGTAGATGCCGGAACGGTCGGTCAAAATAAACCGCTTCATCTTGGGGTTCCAGCGACGGGTCTGATGCCCGAAATGTACGCCGCTTTCCAAAAGCTGGCGCATGGTAACGACTGCCATGTGGCGTCCTTCTTTCAGTTATGGGACACAGCTACCCCGGCGCGCGTAGCTCTCCGGGGACGTCTACGTCCAATTTCGGTTAATGCCTGGTGTTCGCTCGCTTTCCCCACCCCGCAGGGACCTGGAGGATTGCGCTCATCACGGCTAAGCTGACGAAAAACCGGCAGCGCCGCGATTGCGAACACGCGAAGTCAGCTGCATGGGCAGCTGCAAGGGTTAACTTTACCAAAACTTCCTCTGAAAAAGCCAATTCGGCGCGACCTGGTGCGGTTTTGTGGTTTATCCACAAGCAGGGCCAAATAGGGGTTTTCCACAGGGAAAAAATTATTCTCTGGTGTGGGTGTTCCCTTTCGCGACACACTGCAGTCATGAGAAAAGTTATCATCACGCTTTGCTGTTGCCTGACCTTGAGCCTGACCGGGGTGTCCGCTTCACCAGCCGCCGGCATCACCGCCGACCGAGGCTTACCCGCCGTTGCCAGTTCAGCGACCCCAACAGCCCTTTCACCAGGAAAAACGTCAGGTCTGCGCGACTTCCTGTACTGGCCTACAGGTCACCCGACGGCAGTTCCCCGCAAATTCGACCCACCGGCCCAAAAATGGCTGGCCGGACACCGCGGTATCGACCTCAGGGTGAGCCCCGGTCAAACCGTTTTTGCCGCGACTGACGCGACGGTGCTCTATGCCGGTAACTTAGCGGGTCGTCCGGTGATTTCCCTCGAGGACACCACCGGACGGCGCTACACCTACGAACCGGTAGAACCTTCGGTCGCGGTCGGGGATGACGTGACTCGGGGCCAAGCTATCGGGACAGCGCTGGGTGGACACTGTTCCGGTGGGGACTGCCTGCATTTCGGGGTCAAGGACGGCCCGGACGGTTATGTAGACCCCTTGCGTCTGTTAGGGGGAAGGATTCGCCTGTTCCCGGTTCACTAGACGGGTTGCCGACAACCAGCGAAGCCGAGCGCTTACTTATCAGCGGGGGACGATGAATATTGAGCCGGGGCTTTATAGATGCCGGTAATCAGGTTGCTGCCGTGAACGTACTCCACCCGGTACTGGGATACGGTGTTCGAAGGAGCATCGTATTTCAGAGTCTCGCCATTCTCGGAGCGAGCGATAATCGGGGGTTCTTCATTGCGAGCCACGACCCAAAAAACCGACTGGTTCTGTTTGGTCTTTCCGACAGAAACATCGAGGATTTCCGTGCGCGGCACCCCGGTTTCCACGTGGGAGTACTTCTTTGTGAAGGCATTGGACCACTGGGCCATCTCCTGGCACTTCGTGCAGGCATTGGTGTAAACCTGGTTGGCGAAATGGGTATCGCTCGCCACAAAGCTGTAGTACATGGAGTAGGTAAAGTACTTCACCACTGTGGCCGCGCCGTCCACGGAAAACTCGTGGAAAAACTTCGGCTTGTCAAACGGTGCCACTTTCATCAACTGATCAGCGGGAATGGTCTGTAGGTCAGCGGGGGAAGGTTTACCTTCGGTGGCCGCAGTATAGCGCGGCGCCGGTGCTCCGGGAATCGGGTCTTGGGTCGTTTCAGGGGCGGCGGGTTCGACCAGAGGAATATCCGCGGTCATCATTTCCCGGGCGGTTCTCTCAGTGCCAGAAGCACCAACCGCAGTACCGCATCCCGTCAAGACCGCAGCAGAGCACAGCATCACCAGCGATGCTTGTAAAATCCGCAGTTTCCCGACCATGACGCTCCTTTCGAGGCACCATACTCTACAGTCCATAAAACATTGTATGAGTTATCGTAGGAAATTCATAGAATCAATCCAGCTTTTTCCCAGTTTTGTCAAGACATTCCCAGGAACTATACATCCAGCTCAAAGGCATGATTTTTCAATATTTTAGAAAATCTTTGGGGATTTTTTTAAATTGGGACTTTAGGCCCGCGGATGCGCCTGCAAATACACCGCACGGAGCTTATCCATCGACAGGTGCGTATAGCGCTGGGTTGTGGCCAGGCTGGCGTGTCCCAGGATTTCCTGGACGCTGCGCAAATCCGCGCCGCCGTCCAACAGGTGGGTAGCGGCGGTGTGACGCAGCCCGTGTGGTCCCAAGTCCGGTACTCCCGCCTGCACGGTCAGGCGATGCAGCATGCCGCGGACTATCCGCGTATCCAACGCCCCACCTTTTGCTCCCAGAAATACCCGGTTCAGCGCCGGTTTTTCTGGATTCACCAGGGCGGGGCGGCCCTTTTCCAGGTACTCTTCCAGCGCCAGACCCGCGGGAATGCCGTAGGGGACGACCCGCTGTTTGTCGCCTTTTCCCGTCACCCGGATAGTGCGCTGGCTTTTGTTGATGTTGGCTAGTTCCAGCCCGGTCAACTCACTGACCCGAATGCCGGTAGCATAAAGTAGCTCCAATGCGGCCCAGTCTCGCAGTTTGACCGAATCGGGGGTAGCGGAGTCTTCCCGATAAGCGGCGGCTCGAGCCGTTTCCAAGAGGTGCGCCGCATCCGCGGCCGACAGAACCGTGGGCAGGGCATTATCCGGCCGCGTTGCCCGCAAATTTTCCCCCGCATCGCCCCGGACAATGCCGCGGACCTGCGCCCATGATGCAAAAGTGCGGAAGGACGCGACTCGGCGAGCCAGAGTAGCGCGGCTCATCCCCGCGCGGCTCATCGAACCAAGCCACGCCCGAATCCGGGCAGGATTAGCCAAATCCGCACGCAGCCGCGACACTCGGGGGTCATCCTCGGAATCGGAGTCGACCAGGAAAGTCATCAACTCCCGCAAATCCGTGAGATAGGCCCTCACGGTTTGCGGAGAAAGCCCCCGGTTTACGCTCAGCCATTGCCCAAAATCAGCGGTGATTTCTGAGGCGAAGTCCGCGGCTGGATGATTTTCACTCACCCCATGATTCTATCTGGCCATAGCTGTCGTCCCCAGGCGATACCGTCCGTTGCGGGTTTCAACTTTGCCGTCCAGCTCCATCAACCCCAGCTCACTTTGCACCGTGCGAGTGCCCAAACCAGCAGCACGAGCGACCTGCTCCAGGGATTTCCACGCCGTTTTCGACAGGGAATCAATGACTTTCACGCCGTCACTGGTCAATCCGGCAAAGAGCGAGGGCGCCGGGATTTGTCCGGCAGAGTTGCGCTGGGGTGCAGACGCTGCCGCTCCGGCACCGGCTTTGTTTGCGGCCACCCCGGCACCGAACACCTTTTGCTCCTGAGCGTTCAGCGGAAACATGAGTTCCATGATTTCCTCCGCGTTCGTCACCAGGGCAGCGCCTTCACGAATCAGTCGATGGCATCCTGCCGAAGCGGTGGAGGTGACCGGTCCGGGCATCGCGGCGACCTGACGTCCCTGCTCTGCGCCATGATTGGCGGTAGACATCGCCCCGGAACGCTCACCGGCTTCAACGACTACTACAACTTGGGACAGAGCCGAAATGATGCGGTTCCTGGTCAAAAACAGGTGTTTAGCGGGACGCTGCGAGGGCGGGGTTTCACTGACAATCGCCCCGGTTTTCTGAATCTGGGAAAACAGCCGCGCATTCATGGCCGGGTACAGCTCGCCCAACCCACCAGCCTGGACACTGATAGTTTTGCCTCGTGAGGCAAGCGCCCCTTGATGAGCGGCCGCGTCGATCCCATAGGCTCCACCACTGACGACCCAGATACCACGCTCCCCCAGTTCATAAGCGATTTCCTGGGCTATATCCGTTCCGTAGTGGGTCGCACAGCGCGCCCCCACCAGGGCTACTGCCCCCTCTGACGCCAGCGCCTGCAAAGCCCGCGGATTGCCCCGCACCCACAGCGCCAACGGCGCCACCATTCCCAGGTCGTCTGCCATCGTCGGCCAAGCCGCGTCACCGGGCACCACCAGCGTCCCGCCGTCTCGGCTCAGCAGCTGATATTCCATCTCTAAGTTGAGTTCCCGCTGCCGCAAAGCCCAGCCCTCAATTTGCGCCACTGATGCCGGAAGTTTCACGGGTTGAAACACGGTGCGAATCATCATGTCATCGATTTCCGGCAGCCTGCCCGCCAAAAATTTCACCCGTTCCAAGGCTTCCATAACCCCGAAATGCCCGATGACCTGGCCTACGACGGGCTCTCCTGGCTGGGCGATAGCAGTCCAGATTGCCCGAGCCCGGCGTTCTTCCGGGCTCGGTCCAGAT
>NZ_CAMUES010000005.1 GCF_947087965.1 uncultured Mobiluncus sp. | reverse complement strand
GCACCCCCAAAACCGAAGAATGGTGGCAAAACGGGCAACACCATCGCACCGACGGTCCAGCCACCATCGACTATCGTGAAGACGGAACCATCGAATCAGAACAATGGTGGCAGAACGGTAAACGCCACCGTACCGACGGGCCATCCTGGGTAAACTACACCCCAGACGGAAGCATCGAAACCGAATTGTGGTGGCAGAACGGGCGAGCCCACCGGTTAGACGGTCCAGCCCGCACCTACTACCGCCCAGACGGCAACGTCGACTACGAAGAATGGTGGCAAAACGGGCAACACCATCGCACCGACGGACCGGCCACCATCGACTATCGTGAAGACGGAACCGTCTACCGTGAAATCTGGCGCAAAAACGGGAAATGGTGCCGCGAAAACGGGCCAGCAACCATCGACTATTACGAAAACGGCACCATCGAATCCGAACTGTGGTGCAAAAACGAAAAACGCCACCGCGACGATAGGCCCGCCTACATAACCTACTTCCAAAACGGGGTAACCAAAACCCAATCCTGGTGGAAGAACGGGCAACCCCACCGTGATGACGGCCCCGCCGCCACCAACTACCGGAGGGACGGAACCCTCGAATCTGAAGAATGGTGGCAGGATGGTGAACGCCATCGGGCAGACGGGCCAGCCATTACAGAATACAACCCAGACGGAACCATCAAACGCAAAGAATATTGGCAAAACGGGGAACAGATCTCTCCGCCCGCACACTAAAACACGACAACAACCCAACACCGGAAAAGGAGTCTCCGAAATGGCCACCAACGTTAATAACCGTAACCGTCAACCCAAAGGCACCAGTAAAGGTGGCCAGTTCGCGCCGGAAACACACACGGCCGCCCCCGACGACCTCGACGACCTCGACGACCTGATGGGCTACATGCCGGACAACGAGGACACAATCCCCGAAGAAACCTACCAACGTTGGCAACAATACGCCCACCCCCAAAACCCAAACAAAAGACCCCCAGACAACCAAGACCTCCTCGAAGAATACCAAACCAACCCCGACTACGGTCCGCAAGACTTCATAGCCTGCCTCGAAACAATGGACAACGAAATCCCCACCTACAGTTGGGGCTACCCCGAATTCTCGTGGCAAAAACTGACCATCGGAGCCGAACACGAAACCATACCCGGCACCATCGACAACCAAAAACAAAAAGCCAAACAATACGTCAACCAGCACACCGACGAAAACTGGCCAAAAACCCTAACCATCCCTGGACGGACAGCCCTAGCCTCCCTAGACACGAAACACCAACCGGCCCTAGCGAAAGACCGCGCCAAATTAGTCCGCGCCACAGTCGCCAGATACACCCAAAACCCTGAACTGTTACGTATCCTCGCCCAAGACAAGGCAGCCGAAGTGCAACGAGAAGCCGGATTCAACAAAAACCTGCCCATCGACGCGAAAATCGAAGCAATCAAAACCATCAAAAACGGAGAAGTCACCGAAACCATCCTCGAAAACGCCACCAGGACAGAACTCAACCAAATCCTGCAAGACCCGCAAGCCGCCGCAGCCGCAATGCATCGAGCCGGCAAACAGGTTGAAAAATCCTACTCCTACCTAACAATCGAACAAATCCAACACACCCCCCTAGCCGACACCCGCATAGGCCAAAAACTAGTCATCGACAAACTCCCGCCCGACCGGCTCGCAGACTACGCCCAAAACAACCGAATGAACCAAGAAAACCTCGAAAACCTAGCCGAGCGTGTCCCCGCCAACGATCTACACAAACTCCCCTATCCGTTACCAAAATCTGTAGCGAAAACAATCCGATACCGTGACGACATACCGAAAGGACACCCGATTTGGGGCAAATATTTAACCGACCCCATCATACAAGAAGGGGCTATAGACAAAGCGTCAACATCTGACCTGGTAGGGTTCCTCAAAACCAAGCAACCAATCAGCCCATACGCCTGCCATCTGCTATCCTACCGCGCCAAAGAAGACAGCGCGGTGGCTGACGCGATACGTCAAGACCCGTGGCTAACAAAAAACATTGACCTCGACTATTAGCAGCCAAGACACATTCCGTATTCCCCATAGGACACCGTTGTCGATAACCTCCCAAAACCTAGGGTTGTTACCTGATTCCCTATTCTTCGAATCCCTTTCCGTCTGAGCGAACTCAGGCTACTAAGGTTGGTTTGATTCTCCCAGGGCTTAACTTTCCCGCAACGGACGGGTAGTTTGCAAGATTCAACGCCGCATTCAAATCCCGGTCAACCGCTAGGCCACAATGCTCACAGGTATAAGTACGCTCGGCGAGAGGCAAGTCTTGTTTCTTGCACCCGCAACCGGAACAGGTTTTTGACGAGGGATACCAACGGTCCGCTTTCACCAGTTCGATTCCTGTTTCTTCGCATTTCCGGGCGAGTTTGGTTGCGAATTCTGCGAACTTCTGGCTGGCGATAGACTTCGCCAAATACTTGTTTCGCAGCATTCCTTTTACGTTCAAGTCCTCAATCACAATCCGTTTGGTTCTTGCGGAAAGTATGTCTTTGATGACTTCGTCAATGTAAGTTGAACGTATATTGGCCAGTTTTCGATCCAGTAACACCACTTTGCGCTGTAACCTGTTGGAGTTAGATGTGCGAACAAACTTCGTCCCTTGCTTGTTCGATTCTAGTTTTTTAGACAAGCAGTGTTGTAGGTGGCGTTTGCGTTTCTCTAGCTTTTTCACCTCCTTAGAGTAGTTGATGTTTGAAAATACCGTGCCGTCAGAGACAACAGCCAGACTTTTGATTCCAAGGTCAATACCGAGCGTGGCTCCATGCTTACGGGGTTTAGCTGGCTCGGTTCCTGTTTCATAGCTGTAGGACAAATACCAATATTTGCCATCCCAAACGACACGAGTGTTCAGTACATGGTTGGGGATTTCCCGAAACTTTACCCGGACCGGTTCTTTGATTCCGGTAATCTTCACCCCATGCTTAGTGGTGTGGAAGGCGTCTGTTCTTTGGTAGAAACTTGCTTTTGAGGGCTGTTTCTTGCGGAAACATGGAAAACCGGCGTGCTTTTTGAACGCTTTTGCCCTAGCCTTATCAAAGGTTTTTGTTGCTTGTTTCACGACGGCTTCAGGAATTTCCCGCAACCATTCATAGCCTGGAGTATTGTCTCTCAAACTGCGTAAATGTTGACGCAACTCTGGCTGTTTCACCAGGTCGGTACGACCCTCCTGGTATTGTGCTTTGCAATAGGCGACACACTCGTTGTAGGCAAACCTAGACGCACCAGCATAACGGAAAAACGTTTGTGTTTGTTCTTCCGTCGGATATAGCCGGATTCGGTTACCTTTGAGCATTGTCCGCATCAACCCCCAAGAAAGAGATCGGTTCTTCCCCCGACGCCTAGTCGCGCCGCCGCTTGCGCCGCGCCACGGTCATCAACACGCC
The DNA here is from genome assembly GCF_947087965.1 of uncultured Mobiluncus sp. Lineage (GTDB taxonomy): Bacteria > Actinomycetota > Actinomycetes > Actinomycetales > Actinomycetaceae > Mobiluncus. The sequence goes on along the minus strand of NZ_CAMUES010000005.1, from coordinate 199,041 downwards.
GCCCCCACCAGACAGCAGCAGGGCAGAAACCAAAGCCGTACCAGCCACCACACCAGTCACAGCCAAAGCCCCACCAGAACCACCACCAGAAACAGGAGCCGCACCAGCCACCCCACCGGGAGCCTGCCCAACAACCTCACCCGGCACCACACCCTCACCATCAGGCCCAGCCGTCACCTCACCATTCCTATCCACACGCCCCGACGCGGTAGCACACAACCCAGCCACACAAGACTCCGGACGCTCCACACCCACAAACACCATATTCTCAAACTCCGAAACCCCAGACTCCAACACCGAACCCACAACCATCGAACGCTTCTCCCCAGCACCCAAATCACCCAACATCAAAGAATCCCCACCATCCGGGAAACCCACAGACTTCAACCCAGACACCGGAACATCCTTCACCACAACCCCCGACGCTTTAGCCCCAGACGTGTTCTCCACCGTCACCTGCCAACGCGCCCTACCAGACGCAACATCAGCATCCAAAAACGTTTTAGACACACTCACAGCCCCAGGCTTACTAGCACCATCAACCTTCACATAGTCACACCGGTCCTTATCCTCCGCCACAGTCTCATTAGACCTACAGCCGGCAGGCATCTCAGGAGACTTGGCAGAGGTCACCCACACCACGTTCGCACCCTCACCCTCACCAGGCAGCAGGCTAGTCTCATACTCGGTACGCAGCGTCTTACCGGCAGGCAACTCCCCAACATTCCACGCCCCGGACTTGTCAAACTTGCCGCCAGACACCGGCCCCACAACCTTACCGTCAGGAACATCCCAAACCTTCACACCCGAAGCCGGCCCCCGACCCTCGTTAGCGACCATCAAAGACCACCGCAACACGTCACCAGACCTAGACTCCAACTGTTTATGAACCCTCAAACGCTCCCCGGCAGGAGCCCCACCAGGCTTCCACTCCGAAACATCACACGAATCAGTATCCGTATCCAAAGAATCATTCACCACACACGGAGCCCCATACATGATGTCAGACACCCATGCTTTCAACCGGACAGCACTATCAGACACAGACCCCACCCAAACAGCGGAAGCCTCACCCCCATCATCCAAACTACCAGTCCTCCACACAGACCCCTCAACATCCCCCTGAGACGCAGACACAAACCCACCATTCCTAACCACACCATCACTCTCAGACGCGACACTCACCCCGACAGGCAAAGCCTTCCCAGATGCGTTACGGACACTCACCAGCCAAGAAACCCGCCCATCCGGCAACTCCTCCTTCAAAGACACATCCAACAGAACATTCTTCACCCGGCCACCATCCTCAGACCACACAGCCGTATCACAACCATCCGTGTCCCCACCCAACGTCGAATTATCTTGACAAGACACAGGAGAATCCGGAGTCGGACTGTCAGCCACAAACACACGGTTAGTAAACGTCCCCACCGTAGACATAAACACGCTAGTCTGCTTCTGCTCCCCAGGCTGCAACACACCCACATCCCACACCGTGCCGCCACCCACAGAATCCATAAACTTTAAAGACCCGTCCTTAGCACCAACCAGCTCATCCACCACATACACATGCTTGGACGCAACATTGCCCACATTTTTCACAATCACATCCCACTGCGGGGTAGGCGTGTTCAGACGCGGGGTCTTCAAAACTGCTACTTTCGCCTTATCCGGCTCTACCGGGGCCTGCATGTCGGCAGACTCCTGATCACAAGAATCATCATCAGAAGCCGTATCATAGTTCGCGGAACACGTCTCGGCGCTACCGGCCTGCAGTTCACTATAGGCCCGTGCCCGGTTTATGGCAGACACGCCACTAATACGGGCTTTCACTTTAGCTTTCGCCACCCCGCCCCGATCCAGGACACCCACATTCCACGTGTAGCCGTCAGTAGACACCTCGCCCACATCTGGGGTTATAGTAACCCCGGACAGTCCAGCGGAAGGCTGTTCAACAACCCGCGCACCATTCACCGGCACACTATTAGGATTGTTTACGGTCAGCAACCATTCGGCCACGTTACCTTCGACAGACAGTAGCTTCTTGTCTACCTGTAGTGGGGCTGTTTCCACGCTCGCACACCCGCCAGACTGTTTGCTACAGTCCACGCCACGGATTTGTGCCTCGTTAATAACACTATCCGGGATCCAGGTTTCTGGGGCTGTCACAGCCACATGCGCTTTAACCTTTTTACCGGGTTTTAGCACACCGATGGTCCAAGAGTGTCCGTCTTCGCTAACCTCACCGGTAGACGGTTTTTCGATAGTCCAGGCACCATTCCAGTCTCCGCCCTCACCAGAAACACGCATATGATCATCCAACACTAGGGGCTTACTGTCACCCTTGCCAAGGTTTTCTACCGTCAGGTCGTAGCCGCCAATCTTAGTGTTGACGGTTTTGGTTACTTTCACGTCCCCGGTTGGAACATCCGGTTTAGGGGTCGGCTTTCCAGGATCAGGCCCCGGTTCTGGTTCGGGTTCCGGCTCGGGCTCGGGTTCGGGTGTGGGGGTGTCCCCGCCAGACACTACAGTCGCGGCAGAAAAATCACACAAATCGGTATCCTTCTCCACACCATCCTCATCCGAACAATCCAACACTTCCCCACCCACATAAGTCGGCACATTACCTTTACCGGTCACAGCATTAACCACCCGCTCGGCACCATCCGTCACAGTCCCAGACACGGTAGCCTCCACCGTCACACCGTCACCAATCTCGCCAGGCTCCCAAACCGTACCGTCAACCGTGCCGGCACCAGACACCAACTTCACATCCTTCAAACCGGACAAAGGAACATCAACAATTCTCGTACCCGAAGAAACCCCACCTGACGCTTTCACCTTCAACGTCCACTGCACCGATTCACCCGGCGCATAAACGTTAGACTCTGCCGGTTCTTTAGACACCTGCAGTGTTACAGGCCCCGCCGAAGCACACTCGTTCGTATACGTTTCGCATTCCGGATCGTCGTTAGGGAACACTTTGTTCACTTCACCGGCCGCAAACACACCGTCCACGTTCACGGTCGCGGAAACAGACACGCCACCCTTCAGTTTCCCAACATGCCATTGGGAGCCTTCCGGTTTATCGACCGTGGACCATTTTTCCCATTCCAGTTTCTTCCCGCCCGGTGTCAACTCTGTAAACGTCAAATCCCTCGACGGGGCAGCACCCTTGTTCGACACGACAATCTCGAACTTTGATTTGCCGCCCTCACTACCAAGGAACGTCTTCGACACGTGTATGTCGGCAGGGTCCTGGGTGCGGGCATCCACCAAATCGCACCCGTCAGTGTCCGTAGCCACGTCAGGGTTATTTTCGCAGCCTTTCGCGAAATCTGGCCGCTCATACAAGGCGGTACCGGCCGATACATACGTCACATACCCGTCGTTAAGATTGTCCAAACGCATCGCTAACAGGCCGGTCTGAACAGTGTCGGCAGGAATGTCCCCCAACTGCCAAATATTCGAATAGTTAGACGACCCGATCGTTAACGGTTTACCGTCAGGGAACAGGGCCTTCACCTCGGCCGGGGCAGACTCCAGATCAGAACTGTACACGAACCGTTCCCCGGACGCACCCACCGTGGACGCGGCCTTCACCGACACCCCATGTGCCCCTACGCCTTTCACGGTCGGGGCAACCGACACCCTAAACCAGGCAGTGTTAGTAGCCTCGTCCACTGTTATTAGGTCTTCGGCCACGTTCACCGACGACTCGGACACAGACGCACACAACGGTTTATTCTTGTCGTTTTCACACTTCGGGTCGTCTGCCGGGAATACCTGGTTGACGATTTCGCCACGCAGCGGGGTCACGCTCTTGTCTGCTTTCAGCAAGAATCCGGCTTTGCCCCCACCAGGCACACCCTCACTCGTAGCCTGACGTTTATCGTCTTGTTTCGTGGACATTCCCGACGTAGACCTGATCTCATAATTTGCCGGATAGTCCTTCTCACTACCGGTGATACTCATTTGGTCTTGCAGGGTGACTTTTTGCGCTCTGCCCTCCCCAGTGTTGGACAACTCCACCAAGTATTGCAGCCCGTCGGGCAACACCCGGTCTACGGTTTTCGTAGCGGATAGTTTGGACGATTCTGCGCCTTTTTCTTTGGAGCAGACTTTCATCGCGTTTTGGGCTTCGGCACAGGCAACGTTTTCTGGCGTGTCCGTAGTGGGTGTCCCGGTCACGGTTACGGTCTCGGATTTTCCGGGATCGATGTGTCCGATGTTCCTAGCCCTGGGGGTATCGTCGGGGGCGGACGAAATCTTTACACTATCCAAATCCACACCGGCCCCGCCCTCATCAGTAACAACCACATTCAGAGCCTTCACGTCACCAACATTGGTTACGGTAACATCCCAGCTAGTTTGCTCCCCAGCATGAACATCATCCGGTTTATTGAGTTTCTTCACAATCTTCAACGCAGCATTACCCTGCTGAATAACAGACTCAGAACAGGTTTCATCACCCTGCTCACAAGTTTCCGGAGCCTGCTCGATACCCTCACAGAACCAGTCACTACATACTTTCGCGAGGTTGTCTACGGTCGCGAACATGTTAGTTTTATCAACCTTGGTGACTTCAGAGCCTATTTGCACGCCTAGCTTGTCGGTGCCGGTCATTTCTTCGGGGTAATGCGCGTCACACTTCCTTCGATAATAATAATAGCCTTGGCCAGCCCACCCCGTACTATGCCAGAAAGAATGCATTTCGTTTTTACAAAACTCTGCCCCCTCAGGACAATCCAAACAACCATCCTTCTCATCATTAGCATCACGATACGACTCAACCTTCGTGTAGTAGCTGGCGGGCTTCAAATCTTGCACCATCGGCAAATCAAACCGGGTAGGCGTATCCCCAGGAACCTTCCTATCAGACTCCTCACCCACCCGGAAAGTCTTCAACACCAAACCCTCCTTAGCATAATCAAACAAATTAATACCCGTAGCCTTCACGTGAGACTTATTCTCAATCGTTATCCCATAATTGATAGTGTTCCCCTGAGCGATAGGCTCATTGTACGAGTAGGGTTTTTTGGTTACAACGACCCTAGGTTCGTCTATTTTCACGAATCCTTCCGCACATTTTTGAGGCATAAACTTAGCATCAGGCTCACCCGAGGTACAAGCCTTGTTGATTAGTTTCGTCCCGGTTTCTATTTCTTTGCTAACTTTCGCCTGCACACAAAAAATTTTAAAACTAGTCCCGTATTGCGATGTTGGCGACCCAAGGATCCCGGGGTCAAACCCGTTCTCGAAATCCTGCTGGTTGAGCACCTTTTTTGCTTTACCTATACCACCAGAAACATCAGGATCGTAACGACAACTGTACCCGTCGCTATCCCAGGCCTGCACAAACGTTAGCCCGTCAGGCAAAGTATCCTTAATAATCCGTTGCGGCACACCAGGATAACGCCCCTCATTAGTGTTTTCTGCCGTCCAAATGTTTTTCCCACTTACATATATTTCAAAAATTATGTTATCGCCCTTATTAGCCCAACCCGACGCGGCCACATCGCTAGGCTTATCAATAAAATCTTTCTTAAAAGAAACGATTTCGGGCTCACAGGATTCGTCTTCCTGACGATACGGATCACCCTTCTGCTGAACAATCGCCTCATGAATTTTTTGCTCAACATTCTCGTCTAGGGCTCCGGTGCCGCCGGAGAGGAAGATTTTGATCGGGTTAATATCCGCAACCAGCTTATTAATTCTCTTCTGGCTCGCCGCCGAGTCCCAGAATAGGAGCCCGGCACGCTTCCCCTCCCGAAAATCCCGCTTATAGTAATACTGAACAGCCGACAACGAATCAGACAACATCGCATTCGGAGAATCCCCACGCACTATATACAACAAATCCACACCCGTAGTACGCCCCTTCGTAGACACATCCATCACCGCATTATAAGAGTCGGTAGTAAAATCGGTAGAAGACCCCACCTGTCTAAACTCTTTCGGATTGTTCACATCCAAACCGTGACGGGCAGCCCACGACAACCCCCCAGCCTCACCACCAACATAAACCACCGGCAAATCGATACCATCAGACATATACTCAGACACATACCGATCCGCCATAGCCTCACTCATCGGCACCCCACCAGACTGCAAAGCCCACGGCAACGCCGACAACACAGCACTACCCAAACCATCCTGAACCACCACCAAAGACTGCATACGATCAATCTTCCGGATCTGCACCTGGTTAGGCTTATACAACGTCCCCACCTTGTGATAAAGGTTCGATAGGGTCTTTGTGGCCACCAACGCCGCCGCCTGATTAGGATTCTCCTTACTACCCTCGTTCTTCATCCCGCCAGTAAAATCATTAACCTGACTAACATCACTCCAACTCACGGTAGAACCGCCCTCGCCACCGAACGGGCCCTCCAACGATTCACGCTTCGTATAATCCAAATTCCGACTCATCTGAAACACATACCCACGCTCGTCAGAAACCGCCCCAGCCAAAGCATCCATAGCCAGCCCCCAACCAGAAGCCGACATCGCCTTATCTTTCGGAGGCATATCAATCAAATACAGACTGTTCGAACCATAATAAGAAAACATGCCCCGCCACAGGTTCGCCGTATCATACCTGTCCTTACCACCAACACGAGAAGCCGTCGCTTCACGACGCATCACCCAGCAGTTAGGATTCGGGTCTTTAATCCCCCATTTGTCCAGGAACTCTTGCCGCTCATCTTTCGGCTTATCCTCCCCATACGCCGTGGGAGATGTCCCGAGGGCTTGGGGCAGCGTCAGGCCGGCGGCAGCAACAAAAACGGCAGAAACAATAACGGTGAGCTTTTTCAAAACCATAACCCACCATTGTGTGCGGGCAAAAAACGTCCGCACACGATAAAACAAGCATGAAGCGTTTACCTGGTTTGAAAATTGGTTTGCTGTCCATGTTGGCGGTTTTCACCCTGTCTGGGGGGGGGCTTGCAACAGTAGCCACCTGGCAAGACGCTCTCACAGTAGGTGACGCAAAAATTACGGCAGCCTCGGAGTGGACAATACCCCTCAAAGCCACCGAAATCATCGACACTGGACAAAACATAGTATTCCGACAGCTGGACGGACAATACCTATCCTGGGAAAAACAAACCCTATTCCAAAATGTCGCCTACAGTTCGCAAACCCCCGCACTCGTAGCCAGATACGACAAGAAATATGTCGTGTTTGACGCAGCCGACTACACAAAAACCTACGCCGGAATCGACCAAACCGGAAAAATCTGGACATGGGGAAACAACAGATACGGACAACTCGGGCAAGGAACCAAAGACAACACCTACCACAACACCCCCAAACAGCCAGCCACAAACCGCCTATTCAAAACCCTCACGGTAGCTGGTGACGAAATTCTCGCCATCGACACTAACGGAAACATTTGGGGATGGGGAGCCAACGCCAACTACGAACTAGGCACCGGAAACACAAACAGCCCCACCACACCCGTCCAAATAACCAACGGAACAAAATACACAAAAATCTTTATGGAAAAAGGTAGCACCAGTGCTTTTGCAGTAGACGAAAACGGCAACCTTTGGGGATGGGGACTGTGGTGCAACTTGGGAATCAAACACCTAACAGAATCCGACTGCCACAGGCCAGTAATCCTTGGCAAATACACGAACAAAATCAGCTACCAAGGGGCAACCGTATTATTGGATACTGCAGGACAGGTATGGGCTCAAGGCGATAACTACGGCGGAAAACTCTGCACAAGCGAAAACAAACTAGATAACCTCGCACCCATCTTCAACGGACACATTATAAAATCCGTCTACTTCGCAATGGAGGCCACGTTTGCCCTCGATACTAACGGGAGACTCTGGGCGTGCGGGCGCAACGACACAAACAACTTCGGGACAGGGCACAGTATGGGCATAACATACACCTCACCTACGCGAATCATCCCCAACATGAGATTTACCCAAGTTTTCCCAGGCTCCTACGTGTTCGCTATAGACACCAACAACCGTGTACTAACCTGGGGAGGATACAAACTGGTAGACCCGAAAGTCGTGCCTATGGACAAAAACATTTAGCAGCACCGCCAACAATAGCAGGCCCCCTAATGCCCCGTGACCAGCATAAACACGAACTTACCACTTAACATAACACTCAACTTCCCCAAGTGTTATGTTAAGTGGTAAGTAGATGGTTGTGTTCGAGCCGTTTTCTTACTCTACGGGTTTGCCGTCACGAACCAACACAGTAACCCCAGAAGCATCAATCATCTGCTCCTGACCATTACCACCAACCAGGGTGCCTTCGACTTTCACAACCCAAACCGGGCTAACCCCGATCATGTTGTATTCGCCGCCAATATACTGCTGTATCGCCTTCACGCCAGAAACATACCGCCCATAAGTAACCTTAGTGATCACATAGTCCCCGACAGCGGTGCGGGCAATATCGCCAGGCTGGCACCCGAACAGAGGATCCTTCCACTGATCAGTAAGCCCAGGCCCAAGCATAGGCAACGCAGGAGTATCATAGGGGTCACCCTTCGGCACAATAGTCAGCATACCCGCAGAACCAGAACCAGACTCAGCAACCTTATCCAAAGCCGGGTCGTGAACCGGGGTCGCAACAGTCCCCTTCAACATCTTCCAACCATGAACAAGTCCTTTGTCAAGTGCCGGAGTGTATTGGGTCGGCTCCTCCCAACCAGGATTATCTTTGATAAACATGGAACGTTTTAGGGGGTCTGTATTGTTCCAGACTTTCCCACCATTAGCGTTAGGTGTAGCCCCAGGATTCGCCCCAGGATTCCCACCAGACCCCGGAACCGGCTTCACCCCAGACTTCACCCTAAACAACGACAACACAGACTCAGGAATAGCAGCCTCACCACCCAACGCAACCACAGTCGTAGCACGCAAATCCTTAGCCGCCAACAAAGCATCAGCAGGAAAACCAGCCGGATTCACCAAAACAACAGGCCCATCATAAATAATATTCGCCGCCGCAATAGCATCAGCCAACGTATCCGACCGAGCAATATACATCTTAGGATTACCAGACGGGAACGTCTGCTTAGCCACCAAAGCAGACACCCGCTCAGGAGTCTGAGAAAAACCAATCCGACTAATCCGACGCTGCCCAGCCTTCGCAGGATAATCAGGAGCGTTACCAATAATCGAAACAGTCGCATGAGGATTCGACTCAACCCAAGCCTTCTGCTCAGCATTACAGCCACGCGGCCCCACAAACAACACCGGCCCAAACTTAGTCAAAGAAGCAGCCAACGCCGCCTCACCATCACCAGCACCATTACCCCTAATCATGAAAATCGTTTGAGGATCAGGAAAAGCCTGCTTCGCGGCAGCCAAATTAGTCCCATAGCGATCCGGACCCCAAATACGCTCCCGAACCTTCACACCCAAACCATTCACAAACTTGTCAGGCACAGCCCCAGGCCCACCAACAATAGTGACCTCATGAATCCCTAACGGATCCAGCTGGTTAGCCGTCACAGTTTTCGGATCAGCATGGGTATCTACCAAAATAACCGGCCCTTTAAAAGTTAAAGGACTAGCCGACAAAGCATCAAAACCCAAATCGGCACGAGCCAAATAAGCATGATACGGCTTAGTAAGACCAGGATGCTGTTCAGCCACTACCTTCATATTGGTGTCGATACGGTCTTTACCATCAATACGCTCAGTAACAGCCCCAGCAAACTGGTTACTAGAAGAATCCTGCCCTCCAGCCCATGCCGGGACACCGCTAAACACTAAAGCCGCCACACAACCAGCAGCCGCAACCACGAACTTCCTGTTCATTTTTCTCAACTCCTTGAGACTCACAACCCCGTAGGGTCGTATTTGTTGTTTCTTACACCCTCTACCGTGTGGGGGAAAATATGGAACAACATTGTTGGGGTGTCTCGTCCATGTGACACCGCACCACCATTGTCGCCCAGACTGTTGGACAAAACTATGGTTTTCCCTAAACATTCCGGGCAAAACCCTCTACCCTGCACCTATAGGAACACCACCCCTACCCACAACCCCATAATTGTTAACACAAACCGTTGGTTGAGGGGCGACCCCCGCACACGACAACCAAACATGAAACACCTATCCGGCCTGAAACTTACTCTGCTGTCCGTGTTGGCAGTTTTTGTCGTGTCTGGGGGGGGGCTTGCAACCGTCACCGCATGGCAAGACACGCTTACGGTAGGTGACGCGACCATAACATCAGGAGACGGCTGGGGCGGCCACAAATTCACCCAAATAGCGGCAGAACGACATATAACTTACGCCATAGATACTACCGGACAAGCCTGGGGATGGGGTAATAACTACTCCGGCTACCTAGGAGTAGGGCTAGCCGATAAAAAGATTCTTGTCCCGCAAAAAATCGTAGGCGAACACAAGTTTAAACAAATCTTTACAAGAGGGGCGCTCGCATTCGCTATAGACAAAAACGATGGTGCTTGGGCGTGGGGCAACAACTACTTTGCCCAACTCGGCGACGGCACCACCACAAATCGAAACACTCCCGTGAAAGTAGCAGACGGACACAAGTTTACCCAAATATCGATAGGTGCCTATCACGTAGTCGCTATAGACACCGATGGGCAAGCCTGGGCGTGGGGCGCCAACGGATACGGTCGGCTCGGGAACGGGAAAGCCAACGGTCGAGAACTTACCCCGATTAAGGTCGCAGACGGACACAAATTTACTCAAGTAACAGCGGGGGCCGGCTGGACGCTCGCAATAGACACCGACGGCGATGCTTGGGCGTGGGGCAACAACGAGACAGGGCAGCTTGGGGACGGAACAACCACCGATAGACACACCCCTGTAAAAGTTTCGGGTGGGCACAAATTCAAACAAATATCAACAGCCGGCGATTTCGCTGCGTACGGACCGGTGGTAGCTATAGATACTGACGGTGACGCCTGGGCTTGGGGAGACAACTACGGAGATAAGCTGGGAATCGGTACCCCCAATGGGGCCACTCCAATCCCGCATAAAGTCAAAGGCGGGCACGAATTTAAACAAATATCGGCAAGCTATGGGCATACGGTCGCCCTAGACACTAACGGTGATGCCTGGGCATGGGGTAGTAACGACGCTGGGGAAATCGGTATCGGTTATGATAGCGGGTACCGCAACGATACTCCGAATAAAGTCAGAGGCGGTCACAAATTCGTCCAAATAGTGGCAGCCGACCAATACACGGTAGCCTTAGACGTTACTGGGCAAGCCTGGGCATGGGGCGACAATCAAGCAGGACAACTCGGCGACGGAACAACCACCAGTAGGCGCGAACCCGTCAAAGTACTAGCACAATAACCCCAACACCAACCTGGTAACCACCCTCACCAACCCACGGCACGCCCATTCGCCAACACCGCACCAGCATCAAACCCCGCCCCAAACCCCAAACCATCCTCGCCCCACAAACACACCTCAGACCCCCAACCAAAACCAGAATCAGCCCCCAACACGCGCCCATCAAAAAACCGGCCCCCATCAACCCGACCAGGACCCGGAAACCAATCCGCCCAATCCACAAAAAACACCCGCCCCCGCCACGCATACTCAGGAAACCCCTCAAACAACGACGACACATGATGCCGCACCCGCTCACCCTCACCCACCTCACGACAAGCACACACCACCAACAAAACCACCCCACACCGCTCCAAAGGAAACGACCCCAAATAATTCAACCAACGACGCAACTTACCCGACAACGACGGAGAATCCCGCACCGTAAACTCCACCACCACCCGCAAACCATCCCCACGCACCCACACCCCATCAGCCCGACGAGAATCCACCACCGGCACACCACGACCATCCAAACGCGCAGGCAACCCCAACCCCGACCCAAACAGCAAATCCATAGTCGCCAACGGCTCACCCAACACCAAACCAACCTCCCCACCCATATTCTCCCGCACCCGCAACGTCAACTCCGACATCAAAACATTATGCCGATCATAATGACCACCACCCACACCCCCCACCCCACCACACACGCTCAACCACTCCCCATACGACAGCAACCAACGCAACTCACCCCACGCCCTACTATTACGCAAACACCGCACCAACACACCCCTACGTTCTTTAGACAGACGCAGGCCGTTAGACGCAAACCCCAACTCAACCAAACCAAAACCCCACAGCGCCAAAACACACCGCCACACCCTACCCGACTCGACCCCCAACCAGTCGGCCAACTGCTCCACACTCAAAGTCCGCCACTGCACCACCAAACCCAACACACGCAACACCCGACCACGCAACCCACCAGACAACAACCCCACCAACAAATCATCCTCAACCCTAAAACTAGCCGGCAACCCCACCAAGCCAACACCATCAGCCTCCACCACTTGGCTATAAGACGCCCACAAAAAACGAGACGAATCCCCAAACATGCCCCCATAAAACGGGTCAAACCTCACACCAGCCCCACCAGACAAATCAGACAACAACACAACCACACACCCCCTTACATGTCTTCACTATTATCGTCGGCACGATGCTGCAACCAGCCCACCAACAACGAAAACCCAAACAAGACCTCCACCCAAAACAACACCCCCAACATCGGCCACACCCACCAAAAACCCCCCAACGCACACCACACCAAAAACACATCCAACCCCAACACAACCAGTAGAGAAAACACCATCAACACCACCGCGGACACATCCTGCAACCTGTCCTCAACACGACCCAAACACTTCAACCGTCCACTCACTCTAAACCACCCCCAGTAGTGCGTAACACACGCCCATACTCGGCCTTACGCTCCGAAAAATACACCACCCGCAACGGCACCGCAGGCTGACGCCTACCCCCCACATCCGCACGCAACACCGCCTCATACAACGGCAGGTTCAACAAATCCGGGCCACCAAAATCAGACCCATCCCCCGACAGTTCACGAGCCAAACCATCAGCCAACACCGCCGCACCTTGTTTGAAAGCAAACAGGTTAGGGAACGTCATCACAGTACGCGCCAACTCCGGCTCCAACTGCTCCAAATACTGGGTACCAAAAAACGGACGCACCCCAAACGACCGGCCCCGATCCCTAAACCAACCCACCACCTGCGAACCACCAGCCGCCGCCACCAACGACAACTCATCCACAAACAACGACACATGACGACCCTGCCTATCCCAACCAATACACTCCCGCTGTATCGTCTCCCGCAAAGAATAAAACGCCAACGCCGACAAAATTCTTTCCGCAGACTCATTCAACACCTCACCCCTAGACGTAGCCCCAGACATCACCACCACATCACCAAAACCACACACCACCCTAGACCAGTCAGGAAACACCACCCGCAACCCAGGATTCACCACATCCTCCACACCAACCCGAGGTTTAAAAACCCAATCACAGCCACGCAACACATCCAACTTATTCCGAGGAGCCTGAAAAAACGCGGCACGTTCACGAGGCTGCCTATCAAACACCGGACGCAAACGAGCCACCGCACGCCCCGCCCCCTCATCAACACCAGCCCGCAACACCAACCGGTCAAACAGGGCACGCGCAGCCACATCACCAAACCCACCCAACAACACGTGAGCAAAATGCACAAACGACCCATCAGGATTCACACCCTCACACCCCGGCAAGCCCGACACTGCCAAACCATCCTCACGAGAAAGACACAGACCGCCAGCGAACACCATCCCCAACGCTTCCTTAGACGCCGTCCACTCCTCACCACCAAACGCATACGCAAACCCATCAGTCACAAACGCAGCCTTATCCGTCCCCGCCGGAAGGCCACCAAAAAAATCAATCTGCGACCCGTTAGGGCAAGCAAAATCGACACGCAAACAAAACCGGCCAGCCGTCCTAGACCAATCCACATACTCCCCAGCAGACTCATCCTTCACATCAAAACCAATCAACGCATTATGAGCCCCCGGCGCACCCGACGCACCCGACGGCCGCTGCTTCTCGAAACACTCCGCCCCCCACAAATGCTGCAACAGTACAGACTTACCAGACCCAGGCACACCAACCACAGCCACACCCAAACCAACATCCGGCCACGACAAACGCACCACACCACCCTCACCAGAACCCACCAACGCCCCCGACGCTTCACGCAAACCACGCGGCACCACCCGCGACGCCACCACACCCTCACCCGACAACGCACCCGCCTGCGGAGCAACCAACGCCGCCAACTGATGCGGAGCCGCCATAAAACAACGCCTGGCTAAAGGATAATCCGCATCCCGACCAGACACCACCGTCTCCACACCACCACGCACCCCACCACGACGCTTAAACAACTTCACCGGCGGCACACCAAACATCCAACCCGACAACCAACCCACCACACGGTTACGCAAACACACCCCCACCCCACGCCACAACAACAGCCACCACAACAAACCCAAAAACACACCCAAACCAAAAACCGCATTAGCAAACCAGCCACCCCAATAAGCCACAAACCTCACACCCGCCAACTCGGCAGCCGACCCCGCCCCAAAAACCTGATCCACCAACACCGGCCACCACGCCACCAACCCACCCAACACCACAGGAACCAACCCCACCAAACCCGCACCCAACCGACCCACACGGGCAGCAGACACCGACACATCCCACCCCGGCAAACCAGACACCACACCCTCCAACAGGGCACCCGTCACCCCACCACGAACCGACCCCGCAAAAAACGAACACACCACCGGCACCGACTGACGAGTCGCATGAGAACCACCCAACATCACCCGCCCCAAATCGCTACGCTGCCGAGAATCCAACCACCTACCCCAAGCCCTACGCTCACCCAAAACCTTAGACGCACCCCTAAACACCACCCCAAACCAATCCCCCTCACCCAACGAAGACCCCAACACCTGCGCCACAGAAGAAAAATCCGCCCCAGCCTGAACCACACCCGCCTTAGAATCATCAAACCCATCAAACCTCAACACCCCAATCTCACCAGACGAAACCAACACCGGCAACACACCATGCTCAACACGCACCGCCTTCGCCCCAACACTAGACGCAAACACCTGCACACCCTCATCAACCCGACCCCCACCAGGCACACAAACAAAACCAGACACCACCCCCCGCTCCCTAACCACAAACAGAGAAACAGCCCTACCCCCAGACACCAACATAGACGCCCCAGACGCAGCACGCCCCACCATCACCCCCGGCTCCGGCAAACCACCAGAACGCACCAACCTAAACACGTTAAGATTCTTCGCAACCAAAACAAACCCCTAACACTATAGGCAACAAAACGAAATCACCCTGCTATTGTGTGCGGGCAAAAAACCACCCCAAAAACCCCCCAAAAACAGCCACAAAAACAAGCAAAAAACCCCGCACACAAACCCAACAAACAAAAAACCACCCCCACCCACCAGGAGAGGGGGAGGCTAACGTTACAGGTTAGGGGCTAGTTTTTCGTAAAGGTAATCGTGTTGTTTACCGATATTTTGGCTAAATGTGGGGGGCTAGGTTCGTGTTGTTGGATATGTGAATGGAGACAGGAAAGATACAAGGGGTGCGGCAGAATAAGACAGACACAAGAAAAGAAAACATTACTACAACCAAGGCGTGTGTTTGCGACAAGGCTATTTGTGTGACAAGAAAGACAGAGTGTTTTGGCACGGGACCAACATTTGTGGACAGTTGGTGGCAACAATTTTGTGTAGGCGCAGAAAGTTTCGGCAAAGGGGGGCTAGACGTGCGCCAAATAAACATGACGAGGATGCTGAACGTTTTCGTTTACCGTTTTTTCCGATACAAGGATAGGTGACGTAAAAATGTTGACGATGCTCGTTAGGGTGGCGAAAGCACGCAGAAAGGGGGCCGGCATATAATGTTCAACCTACACTTATAACCATGTTGAGCCGTGTAGGTTTCACAAAGCCACCCCCTCACGAGCCCCGCACACCAACAACACGACAACATTTCACGTCACCAACCCCAAAACATCAAAACAGCAATAACGAAAAATGTTCAACACCCCGACACGACTGGCACACATTAGCCCCTACCAAAACAGCACCAACAAAAAACTGTCACCACCAACATGCACGCCACAAAATGACTGGTCCACGCAACCAAAAACACTAGCCCCCTGTCGCACAAAAAATAGCCTTGCCACAAACACACACCACAGACACGAACACTCACCGAACACGCTACGACACCCCATCAAGGACACGCAACAACATTACCGACCCGCCCGGCACGCCGCCGACAGGCACACAGCAAACAACAAAAAAAGAAGGACACAAAACACACACGGGGGGCAGCCACAACACACCCCCACCCCCCAACAAAACAAACAGAGAAAAAACGAAACGAAAACTAAAAGAAACCCCCAACACAACCAACCAACCAGCCAAAAAAAAACCGACAAGTCCAACCCAACCCAACCCAATTGGTTAATTCAACCAACCCAATCAATTAATTCAATTAATCAACCCCTATACTTTCTTAGGTCGTTGCTACTGTTGGGCCTAGCGGCTGGCGGTGGCGCACCCCTCACGGGCTGCTCTAAACATTTTTGTGCCCCCCTTATCGTGGTGTGGGGGTAGCCTTATTTTTTGACGGCAGGTTTATGAGGTTCTAACCATCGCGCGTTAGTCTGGTCTGTTCCGATGCCTATCGCGCTACCAGACCCCCATGTCCAAACCTGCCCGGTAGTGTCGATGGCTAGACTGTTGAATTCTCCTGCCGCCAGCTGGGTAAACTTGTGCCCACCTGAAACTAAAGTGGGGGTGTATCGGTTGGTTTTGTCTCCTACCCCTAACTGTCCGTTATCGTTTCTGCCGAATGCGTAAGTGTTGCCGTCGCGGCTGATCGCGAGGGTGTAGTCGCGTCCGGCAGTAACATGGGTGTAGGTGCGTCCATCATTTATCCGGGTAGGTTGAGTATAGGTGTAGATGCCGGTTTTGTTCGGGTCGCCGAGCCCTAACTGGCCGTCCCGGTTGTATCCCCATCCCCATAGGTTTCCTTGCTTGTCGATAGCGACCGTGTGCTCTTCCCCGGTTGCGACTTCAACATATTTTCCGGTGTCGTCGAGTAGTAGCGGCTGATAGATGTCACGGTCGGTGGTGCCGGTGATGGCTTTGGATAGGTTCCAGCCCCAGCCGTATAGGTTACCGTCCTCATCAATAGCGAACGCACGGTCGGGTCCGGTAAAAATTTTTACGATATTGGCTTCGATGCCGGCCCGGTTTTTTATCGGTATCTGTACCGGCGTGGAACACCCGGTGTTTCTGCCTGGCTGGTTTGGGCAGTCTGTGCCGAGACGGCCCCCGTAAGTTGATCCCCACCCCCACAGTTTACGGTTCTCGTCGATCGCGAAGGTACGTTCGCTGCCTGCCGCGACCTGAATAAATTTGTGTCCACCAACAACCTTCACCACCGGAGCATGGACCTCGCTACTGTCTTGTACTTCTTTGCCGTCGCCGAGAGAACCATACCTAGACGACCCACACATCCAAGCCTGCCCCGCATCATCCAACAGAACCGTGTTCGATTCCTCAACACCGACCTGAGCAACCCGGAACCCGACAGGAACACCCCTTACCTTAGAAGAATAAGAACCTACGAAAGCATTCCCACATTCTTCACCACCCCAGCCCCAAAAGTTCCCGTCCTCGTCCAAACCACCAGACGAGCCACGCCCACCATCCACCTGTATAAACTTTAACGGTTTCCAGCCCTCCCCCGACGTGACAGTCACATCACCGATTGTGAGACTATCCTGCCAAGCAGCGACGGTGGCAAGCCCCCCCCAGACACGACAAAAACCGCCAACACAGACAGCAGAGTAAGTTTAAAACCAGGTAAACGTTTCATGCCTGTTTATCGTGTGCGGGCAACGACCCCGCCAACATTACGGTCAACGTTACGCCACTATTTCAACCATGCAAGGATTCACCACCCGACACGACACCCCCACCACAACCAACACTATCCTCGGCGGAGGCGAATCCCGCAACCGAACATACCCCACATCATCTAAACTATCCGGATACCCCAAAATGGTGCGCATATCAGAAACAGACAACACGTGCGCCCTACCGGGCCGGGTCGGGGCACGCAACCCGTCCGGCAACCGGCGCAAAGGCCGATCCGTAGAATAAGCCTTCCAACCCCTACCCCGCAGATAATATTTCTCCCACCTAAACTGTGGACACACGTCCCGGATAGATGCGGCGGTTTCGCATATTTTTTCTACCAACCCTTTACAAATGTTTCTTGTCAATGCCGCGTCTAGGGTACAGACTGTTATCCACCAACAGTCATCAACCGGAACCCCCATGTTTGAAACGTTCACCATGACTGTCTCGAAACGGTAACGGCCCTTCTCAAAACTGGTGAGCCTATCCTCCAAATCTTTGACAACAGTTTTACTGTGGCTGTAGAAAATGATGATGGGGGCGCAAAGTTTAGGAACAACCCCCAACACGGTGTCTAGGTTTTCTCGCTTGACCGTGGACACAACCATCGACGGTGTGCCTAAATCGGTCTGGCTACTGATTCGCTCCACGATTGTGTCCGCACCCTCCCCAGGTTTAGCCACCACACAGGGAACGTGAGGAAACGCGGCTTGTATGGTTTTTTTCACCGACACGCTATCAACCACGGTCAGCCGTGTAGCCTGGTGTGCCTGCTGGTGGCCGATGGTGACACCGATACCCGCCCACAGTTCGATTACTGGCGGTAGGGGCAGGATGCTGGATTGTTTCGGGTCGAGAGCCTGTTTCAACTGGTTGCGTAACGTCTCGATACTGGACTGTTGAGGGGCTAATAGTGTCTGGTATTGTTCGGGTAGGAGACTGCGGGTGATGGTGGTGAGTGGTGTGTAGAGTTGTTTTTCGAGCCCTGTTTTCGGGCCACGCCCATCCTGCAAATTGGTAAGGAACATGTCGGTTTGTTCCGCTAGTTGGGCGATAATACTGTCACGGAGTTCTTGGATGGTGAATCCGGCCTGGTTGGTTTCGGCCCCGGGCTGGTTGTAGTCTTCAATAGTGGTGGGCGGCTGCCAATTGGTTTGCAAATCTTTTTCGGTTACGAGTATTCCGGACCGTTTCGGGTTTTTCCTAGTGGCTAATAGCCGCTGGTTGGTTTCTTGAACGATTTGGGTGACGGTGGGGTTGTGGATGCCTTGGTTGTGGAGTTGGTGGACGGTTTTTTGTAGTTCGCGCTGTTTGCGTTTGGAGTTGACCATGCCGGAGGCGGGGGTGTCCATTTTGTCTGTTTCACGCCGGTACCTGTCTCTAGCATGGTAGAAGATGATGGTTTCGAATTTGATTACGTTGGTGGCATAGTGGGGGGTTTGCCGCATCTGGTTGGTGATGGCACAGAATGATTCGGCAATTACGGTTTGGATGTGTTGCCGGTTTTCTTCCGTGGTGTGTTTTGTGGCTTTCGCTATTGTCCATGTGAGCCAGTCGATGGTTTTTTGATGCGTGCGCCACCAGTTGTCTCTGGCTTTTTGGTAGTGGGTTTCGGGTAGTTGGGTGAGGTTGTGGATGAGGAGGGTTTCTTTACCGAGTAGGTGGTGGTCTTTGGGGGGTTTCGCCATAGGTGTCACCGTGTGGGGGAATTATTTTTGGTGTTCCTTTTATGGTTTTTGTTCAGGGTGTTGTGGTTTGGGTGTGTAGGGCCAGCCGGGCCAGGGTGGGGCGGTTTGGGTGTTGAGGGTTTCTTGGAAGGCTCGTAACCGTTTTTGTCCTGTACGCCGGTCGAGGAGCCAGGCAATATCAGGGTTTTCGGGGAGGGTTTTTTGGGCTTGTTGGGCGAGTTTTTGTTGCCACCGGTTTTTGATAGTGCGGGGGAGGTTGGGTGTGTTTTGGATGATGGTTTGGAGACTGATTTTTTGTAGGTAGGGGTGTTGTTTGGCGAGTTGGATTAGCTGGTTGGGGGTGAGTTGCCCGTTTTTTAGTCGGGTGATGGCTTGTCCGCGCTGCCAGTTTGCGGTGTGGCGGGCTTGGTTGAGAACGTTGATGGGTTTGGGCGTGTTGTTGACGGTTTGGGGCTGGGGCCGGTTGGTGAACCGTCCGTCGGATGTCCTATACATGGTGGGACTGTCCTCCTGCCCTATTCAAGATCGGGTTGGTGAAGCGCCCGTCTGGTGTCCTAAACATAATGCGTCCTTATTTGAATAGTTTGTTGAAAAACCCCGACTTGTTACCGGCCTGGGGGCTGCTACCGGTGGTGATAGTGGTGGGGGTTGGGGCGGTGTTGTTGACGAACCCCGGCTGGCCCGTAACAGTAGACAAAACCTGCTGCAAAGGTGGAGCCATGTTAGGGGCAGAGGTAGCCATACGAGCCTGGGCGGAGAGTTGATAGACCAGGTTGGAGTGGGGGATGGTGATGATGGGTGTGCCTAATGGTTGGAGGGTTTTAGTAGCCTGCTGATATGCGGGGTCGTTGGGGTTGGTGGCCTGGTTGATGACGATAATGGTTTTTGCGGGGCTGACACCTTTCATAAAGTATTGGTTGAGCCGTTTGGTGAGGTTGGTGGCGCCGGTGCGGGATGTGTCGGTGACGGCGATGATCCAGCCGGCGTGGTTGAGGGTGGCGGGAATGATCACGTCTTCGATGAGGCTGGTGGTGTCGTAGTTTTCGGTTGTGGCGGTGTCGATGAGGGTGAGGTTGGAGTTTTCGGTGATGGTGTTGATGGTTTCGGTGTAG
The DNA here is from genome assembly GCF_947087965.1 of uncultured Mobiluncus sp. Taxonomy (GTDB): domain Bacteria; phylum Actinomycetota; class Actinomycetes; order Actinomycetales; family Actinomycetaceae; genus Mobiluncus. The sequence continues at coordinate 178,332 of NZ_CAMUES010000005.1, read as the reverse complement.
AGGCTGGTGTCGATGAGGTGGGGGTCGGATAGGTCGGTGGGTGGGGCGAGGGTGACCGCATACCCGACGTCACCTAATCCTTGTCGATACTGGTTTATCCGGTTGGGGGTGAGGTGTTGGAGGAGTGGATTGTGGTTTTGGGTGGTTTGGTAGATGGATGGGGTGGTTTCGGGGAGGTTGAGGTAGGGGCCGATGTCTGCTTGGCCTCGGTTTGCGTCGATGATGGATACCCGATAGCCTCCTGGCCCGTAGCGGACGGCGGTGTCGGCGAGGGTGATGGTGAGTAGGGTTTTTCCTACGCCGCCTTTAGCGCTGATGAGTGTGGCGAGGGCGTGGCGGGTGCTGGTGATGGTGGGGATGGTGGGCCGTGTGGGCGTGGTTAGGGTGGCGACAGTGGTGGCGGTAGGTGTGGGGGTGGTGGCGGTTTGGGTTTTTTGTTTAACCCAGTCTGGCGTGTTTTGTGCCGTAGTGGTGGTGGTGGTGGTCCAGTTTTGTGGCGTATCTATAGGGGTAGGGTCGGATACGGGTTCGGGCGTGGGCTCAACCACGGTGGCAGGGTTAGACACCGGTTCGGGGGTAAGCCAGTCGGGAGTACTATTCTCGGGCGCGGGTTCAACTACGGTGGCGGATTCGGGCTGCGTTAACCAGTCGGGGGTACTACCAGTCGTTGCCTCGGCCACGGGGGCAGACTCAGACACAGGCTGTGCTAACCAGCTGGAGGTGTTGTCGGTCGCAGGCTCCAATGCCGATTCAGCCTCGACCGTAGGCATGAAATCTGGCTTCGGTTCTGCTACCGATTCGGGGTTAAGCCAATCAAGAGTACTATTCTCAGGCGCAGGCTCGACCACGGGGGTAGGGGCAAGCCAATCGGGGGTATCGTTTTCGACCGTGGACTCAAATACCGGTTCAGATACTAATCCAGATATCGTTTCAGGCGCAGGCTCAACCACGGTGGCAGGGTTAGACACAGGTTCAGATATTGGCTCGGTGGCAAGCCAACCAGGTGTGCTGTTCTCGGACATAGGTTCAACCACGGGTGTAGATCCGGGCGTGAGCCAACCAGGGGTATTGTTACCGTTCTCGGGTGTAGGCACAGATTCGGATGTCGGTTCGGGGGCCAACCAATCGGGCGTACCGTTCTCAGGCGCAGGTTCAACTACGGAGGCGGGCTCAATTACAGGCATGGTTTCGGGCTCGACCGTGGACGTAAAATCCGATGCCGGCTCAGCTATGGGCTGTGTTAGCCAGTTGGGCGTACTATCAGCCGTTGCCTCAAACACGGGGGTAGTCTCAGGGGTGAGCCAACTGGGGTTGTTGTTACCGTCCGATGCTTCAAATGATGGTGTAGATGCAGGGGCAGGTTCGGGGGATTTATTATCGGTCGCCGCCTCAAACACGGGATCCGCTGCCGGTTCGAATACAGAATCGGATACGGATTCGGGGGTAAGCCAGTCGGGAGTATTATTCTCAGGCGTAGGCTCGGCCACGGGGGCGGGCTCGGGGGTAAGCCAGTCGGGAGTACTATTCTCAGGCGTAGGCTCGGCCACGGGGGCGGGCTCAGGGGTAAGCCAGTCGGGAGTATCACCGTTAGCCGTTGCCTCAACACCGGGGGTAGGCTCAAAAACCGATTCAAATACTGGTTCGGACACAGATTCGGTTACTGGTTCAGATACATGTCCAGTCTCAACCGTAGGCATGCTCTCGAACCCGGACGTGGGTATAGAATCCGATACCGGCTCAGGCTCAACCGCGACTATAGGCTCTGGCTCAGATTCGGGTTCAGATTCGGATCCTGGTTCGGGTTCGGTCATGCTTAAAAATTCTTCCGCGCTATCAACTCGCTGAGTGCCGTCCTCAACATTGAGGGGCGTAGTGCCTAATTTAGCTGTCGGCTCGGGTTTTTCGTCCAAGGCTTGCCCAGGCCCGTAACTATTCTCATCTGCGACAACCCCGGAACCCGTCGCAGTAGCCTGTCCCCACTCCGTTTTAGACACAGGCTCAACAAAAGACTCCGGCCCTACCGCAGGTTCTTGTTCGGGCTCAACCAAGGGTTCTAGCCCTACCGTAGATGTTTGTTCGGGCTCAACCAAGGGCTCTGGCTCGGTCACGAATTCGAGTTGGGTAACCGGTGTGACACCGGCACCGTCCACCGTGTCTAAAACCGGCCAAGAATAGTCAGCCTCAAACACAGCCTCCCCGGACACTTCAGACCCAGCTACGGGTTCGCTTCCAGATCCAAACCCTTCAACCGAATTGGATCCAAGTTCTTCAACCGATTCAGGCTCCGCAATCGGATTAGCTTCGAGTTCGGGTTCTCCGACCAGGGCAGACCCAGGTTCTCCAACTGTAATGGATTCAAGTTCGGGTTCTGCAACGGGATTAGATTCAGGCTCTCCGACCAGATTGGATTCAAGTTCGGGTTCTTCGACCAAAACAGATTCCTCAATAGATTCAAGTCCTTCAACCGAGACAAACTCGAGTTCTTCAACCGGATTAGATTCAGGCTCTCCGACCAGATTGGATTCAGGTTCAGGTTCTTCGACCAGAGCGGGCTCAAGTTCGGATTCTCCGACCGGATTAGATTCAGGTTCAGGCTCAGTCCTAGATTCGGCCGCCCATACCGTCTCACTAAAAGGTTCATTCTTTATCCCAGTTTCGACCCCAGCCACCGATTCAAGTTCAGGCTCTCCGACCAATCCGGGTTCTCCGACCGATTCAAGTCCAGGTTCGGGCTCTCCGACCGATTCAAGTCCAGGTTCGGGTTCTCCGACCGATTCAAGTCCAGGCTCAGGCTCTCCGACCGATTCAAGTCCAGGCTCAGGCTCTCCGACCGATTCAAGTTCAGGTTCGGGTTCTTCGATTGTTAGGGCGGTGCCGGGTTGGGGGGTGAGCCCAGCAACGATGAGATAGGGTGTGAGGTCGTCTTGTGGCGTGAGATAAATAGTATGAGGCAGACCGGTGGCGATGTTTTCTGCACCGTCGGGCTGGATAACGATGACGGTGGTGCCGCTGTCGGCTAGTTCGGTAATAATCTGTTCGATGGGTGTGCCGTAGATGGGGTAGACGGGTTCGGGCGCGTGGATGATTAGCAGGTGGGGTGGGTTGTCCCGGATTTGGGGTATTGCTTTGCCCATGTCGGGGTCGCCGTAGGGCTGGTAGGGTGTGAGGATGTTTTTCAGACGGGCGGTGCCGGTGTATGCGAGTTTGATCATGTCTTGTCATTGTGTGCGGGCAACTTTTTTTGGGGGCGACATGTTTTTGGGTAGGGGTTTTTTGGGGACGCAGTCTGGCGGTAGGGCGGTGGGTTTTTTGGAAGGAGTAGACGGGGGTTTTTAGGGTCGTTTTTTCGGTGGAAGAGGCTGCTGTTTTTCGGGTGTTTTTTGGGGGCAAAAACGGGTGGTTTTTGGGGTGTGCGACAGGGGTGTTTTACCCCCAAAAACAGCCTGTGGATAACTCTCTTTTTCCTGTGGATAACCCTGTGGATAACTTTTTTAAGACGACCTCCAACCCCACTTTTCTCCCAGGGTTCTCCAAGGTTGGGTTTTGCTTCCTTATTAATGCAACAAAAATTTTCGGATTCATTCTTTGCCCCTTTTTACGCATTAGCCCCCTGTGTTTCGTGTACGGGGTGGGGTGTGCGGGGGGTCGTGCGTCTAAGGGGCGTTTTTGTGAAGATTTGAGGGGTGTTGTGCTGGGGTTGGGCTATGGTTTTTGTGTTGCTGGCGGGGGTGTTATTCCTGGGAATCACGTGTTTTTGCGTTTGCCCTGGTGGGAGCGTTTTTCCCCAATCCTGATAAATGTAGCACGTCTCCAGTACAAAATTCTAAACACGCCCTGAACTGGGATTATGTGCAATTGTACTGGCTTCAGTACAACTTCCAGTACAAAATTGCAAACCCACTTTTCGTTGCTATATCAACCAAAAGTCCGTTTCCAGTACAAAACGTACAAAATTTTTTAAATACTACAACTACTTAAGATACAGAAAAAAAAATTTTTTGATCCTCAAACTTGTATAGAGACATCTCCAGAAACAGTAAATTTTTTTTCCACTCCTCGCGTTAAGTATATATAAATATATTTGTACTATTTGTAATTAAAATAAATAATTAACTATCTCTACACCATTTTCACCTATCCCCATCAGCGTCTTTGATTTTTTCTTTACTTCTGCTTTGCCTTTTGTTGGTTTGTACTGCTCCAGTACAAAATTTACAAAACCGCTGGTCAGATAGGGTTTAATTTTGTACTGGAAGTTTGAAACCGCCTCTGACCAGGCTTAACTATTTTGTGACCTGGGGTTTTACCTCACTGTTTTTCGTGTTTTTCAGTACAAACGCGGCTGGCGATTTTTTCCGAAACGTGTTTGAGATCGGTTTTTTAAGATTTTCGGCCCCCGAGAGTTTCGTGTTACAAAAATCGGCTATCGAACATTTGTTCGACTCCCCATTTTTGTGCTAATGTGAACACAGGCACATTCACTTATTTAGATTATTTTAGCATCACGTAAATAAAAGTTGATACGCTGACACTCAACTATGAAAGAAACCTGAACGGCTAAACCTGTGGATAACTTTATCCACAGCCTGTGGATAACTTTTTTAAAATCCCCCACAAAAACCTGACCCCGCACCTTAAAAAACCGGCCCAAAACGGGGACTGAAAACGGCCCAAAATATTAGCCCCGCACACCCACAAAAATGGCCCCACAAAAATGCCCCAAAACACCCCCGTACCCTCGTACCAAACACGCCCCGAAAAACCAACCTCGAAAAAACTGGAACCCCTACCCGGAGGCAAACCCACACACCCCCACCCCATCAAAAGACTTCTGGGGACATGATTCGCACCACCCCTGAATTTATCGAAAAAGCCATCATCTACCCCCAACAAGATCTCGTGAACCTGTGAAGCATGGCGCAGCAAAAAACTATTAACAAAAATGTATCGTGAATGTATCATTCAGATATGGATATGGAGATTGTTGAGACGCCTGTAGACACACCAGAAAAATTCGGTCAGCTCATCCGAATGCGGCGCGTCATATTCGACTACACACAAGAAAACCTTGCCGAGAAAGCCGGGGTATCTCGTATGGCTATCAAGAGACTCGAGGCCGGCAACCCCAACGTGCGCTTGGACACAGCTTTGAAAGCCGCGCAAGCCGTAGGGGTACCGTTGCCCACCATCCTTGAAGGAAATCCCAAATGAGCACCACGTACCACACGCTAGACGCCTACCTTTACGGAAGAAAAATTGGCAGATTTTACCGCGACAAAAACAAAGCCAAATTTGAATACGATCCCGATTGGGACGGGCAACCAGTATCCTTGGGAATCACGAAAGACAACACAAATGTGAACGCTCTACCCTATCTAAAGGGACTACTTCCAGAGAACGAACACACCCGTCAGGAATGGGGGCGAGACTACGGTGTAAACCCCCGAGACCCGCTATCGCTGCTGGGAGCGGTAGGACAAGACCTCCCCGGCGCGATACAGCTTCTGCCGGAAGAGAAAACCCCGAACCTGGACGGCAAGGCCGTACCGCTAGATGAGCAAGACCTCAAAGCACTGATGGAAGCCGTAGCCCATCGGACGGGGTTCTGGGCTGTCCGCAGCGGCAAAAAACTGGACACTCCCGGTAAATTTTCGCTGGCTGGCGCACAAAAGAAAACCGCCCTTCACCGCTTGCCAGACGGAAAATGGGCCCTGCCCTTCGGAAGATTTCCCTCCAGTCACATCCTCAAACCTGAAATCAAAAACAGTTTCCCGGATTCTGACATCAACGAAACTATCTGCTTGAACACCATGAACCGCATCGGTATCAGAGCGGCGAAAGAAACTATCGAAACTGTAGGCGGTGTACGTGTCAGCGTAATCGAACGTTTCGACCGTGAAAACACAGAGACTGGCATCCGGAGGATACACCAAGAAGATTTATGCCAAGTATTACGGATAGATCCCTCCTACAAGTATTCGCAAGAAAAAGGACCCGATGCCACAGCATCAGCAAAACTCATCAAAGCCGTAGCCGGTGAGGATCAGGCACTCGAATTTGTGCGCCAGTTGGCTTTCAACGTGGCTATAGTGGCTCCTGATGCGCATGGAAAAAATTTTTCCCTCCTCGAATATCCAGATGGCAGGGTTGAACTTGCCCCCGCATATGATGTCACCTCCTATATTCCCTATATAGGTAATCTCGACTTTCGCCCGTTAGATACAGTTAGGCTGGCGATGCCTATAGGTCGCGCTAACCGTTTTGAGGATGTTTCGCCTTACAGATGGGAGCGTTTCGCGAAAACCGTAGGCTTGAATCCTGATCGAGTTATTGTTGAGGTCAGAAGGGTAATGGTGTCGCTGCCAGATGCCTTGTCGGATTCTCTGCGGGCTCATCGAGATATTGTTTCCGGTTCCAACGTGAAAGGTATGGTAGATAAGCTCAGGCAGCTGGGGGCGAAATCGTGGATTGGTGGAAAACAATCTTTCACTCTTGGGAAAGCCACTACGCAGGAGGGGGAAAACTGGTCATCGCAGATTGCCACAAGTGGGGTATTTCCGGGACAGCCCAGCGCTACAGGTAGCTTGTCTGTCTCTAGTGACGGAATAGCAAGCAGCGTGTCAGGTCGTCCTGCCGATGTTTGGGTTAACGCATATGTGCGCAAGGACGGGGTGAAGGTTAGCGGACATTGGCGAAAGCGGCCGGCTCACTAGCGGTTGAGGCTGAAGACCTAACCGTAGGTTACACGGCTTTTTGCAGAGTTTTGTTTTGCTGGGGGATGTTGCCCGCACACAACCGTAAGGCATGAACAAAACCAAACATGTCGCCGCTACTGTTATCGCTACCGCCCTCGTCCTTCTCGGTGTCACTGCCCCGCCAGCGTTGGCTGGGGATGGTTATAAGATTGCTGGCCTGGTTGCCGACAAGTGGACTGTTGGTGCCATGTCTCAAACTGGGGAGTGGTATGTTTGGGGCAAACGCACCCTCGACCCCAGCAAGCCAGTGCGTCAACTTGAACCGGTCATATCCGAACCGAACATCTCCCTTCCTAGTGTTTTGCCTACGAAAACTTTTAAGACCGCTTCCGGGATAGGCAACATTGGTATCGACGCTACCGGTTCTGTTTATTGCACCAGTTTGAGTAAAGAGTATACGGAGGAGCCTGAGGGGCTCAACTTTAACAATTTTAAGCAGGCCGATACGTCGGTTTGCCCGTATGGGGACTGGGGGTGGGTCTCGTTCTTTGATGATAAGAACATTAAGTATGTTGCGTCTAACTCTACCGGGGGTTTTTGGGCGGCTAACGATACTACGATTTGGGGGTGGGGGCATCAAACGTCTGGGTCGTTAGGGCTGAAACCGTCAACCACTACCCCCTCCCCGCTGCGTAGGATTGTGGGAACAAGCGACCTGAAACCTACCCGTATTATTCAAACCAGTTTCCTTAACGCTCCCACTATTGTCAACGACAAGTTTGAGTCTGCGTCTCTGTCCGATTTTTATCGACATCGTGCCGACCCGACATGGCAGATAGCCCTCAAGTATGTTGGTGTCCCCTTGGACGCGAACCAGGACTATAAGTCCACCGAGCTTTCGATAGACGAAACTGCGGGGTTCTATTTTGTCAACGAGGACGGGAAGTTGAAGATTCGTGACGTTCAAGGTAGGCGTCGCACTGATCATGGCGCTGTTTTGACCGGTATCGGAGACGAGACAACTTACTACGACAGTATTTTTGGGGAAGGGACTGTTGCGGGACTACCCGACACGACTAATCTTAAACAGCTGTATTTCACTTCCAATTTTGCTTTGGCTGTGATTGGGGGCAGGACCTATATTTGGGGGGCGCAAGACGACGGCAGCTTCCACAAGAAGGATTTTGTGTCGAAAATGTTTACTACCCCGCATACCGTGTCTCACTGTGGGCACAGTACTAGTAGTTTGTTTATGACGGGCTGTTTTATTGCCCATGCCCCGGAAGAAATCACCAGCAAACTAGGCGGCTCCACCCCGGTGGTGGGTGGTGTGCATATTCGGGGCGGTGCCGAAAACGGGCTGATTCGGGTAGTGGGGGAAAACGGTAAAGAGTATTCGTTTGATGCGGTGAAAGGATACTCCAGCCGTAACCTTGGTAACGTTAGTTCTCCGAGGCCGATTCGTGAAATATCTGGGTATGACGTGAATAGTGAGGGGGCGTCGTCGTTTTGTGGTATTTATACTGACGGGACTGGTTTTCTTGCCGACAGTTCGGAAACCAATTTTGTGGTGAAGACGTTCACGGGCCGAGACGGGGGCCAGTTCCTGTCTGTAGGCGGGGCGACGGGGCTTGGTGGCTGCCAATACACATACACGGGCAAGTTCACCGACGACATTTCGTGGAACAACACCTTGAACAGGGTGGACTATAAGCCTACTGCCTATACAAATAAGGCTCCGCAAGATTTGAACGGGCATGTTGTGCAAGCGTCCTACAACGGCCACCATCCGCGACTGTTTATGGCCGATTTTTCTGGGAAACGTTACGTGTATGGGGCAGGAGGCTTCCGAACCTATGACGTTTACGGCAACAGTATCCTTGACGAGAACGCCAACACGGTGAGACAGCCTCGCCAACAGCATACTGGCGGGCTCGTGTCGAAGTTTGCCCCCATCACGAACCTTCACCCGAAAATCACGGTGGACTACAACCGGGCACATATAAGGGTGGTGGATCAGTCGAACGGTGAAGGCTACATGCCGGGCACATTCTTGGACTATACGGTGACACAGGACGGGCAAGAGTACGGTAAAGAGAGCCCGTTGTTTGATGCCGGTAAAGACAAAATGACCGACCCGCTCGGTTCTGGGGCGGATTCCCACCTTATAGATATCGCTAAATGGGCGAAACTACCGGCAAAAGAATCCACAGTGACCGTGACTACGAAACTTCGGGACAATGTTACTACCTGCACTAACGGATCATGTTTCGCTACGGTGAAAGATTCTTCTCCTACCCTGCAGGTGGTGTCTGCTGAGACGGACACGTCAGGGAAATATAAGGTCGTGTTGAGGCTGGATAGGGCTGATAGTTCGGCGTTGTTGCAGGGCGCAACGGTGAAGGCGAAAACCCCCGATGGGGTCGTGTATAAGACCGACTGGGAGAACGGCGGCTGCGGCATGGTTTTGGAGAAGAATTGGGTTCAGCGTGGTGAAGGTACTAACTGTACGACTAAACCGATAGAGATAGTCGCGACCGGGGAACTAATCGATAAAACCAAACCAGCCGATGTCGTGTTTTATGCCTCTAACCCGTTGCATGAGTTTAAAAAGCCGGCTGGGCAGGCGTGTCCCGTGGGGGTGAAGTATTGTGTGGTGGCGAAGGTTCCGACCGCACCGGGCGACATAAACCAGATTGAGCCCAGTATGGCCCCGGTGTCGATAGACCCGGACGGGGCCGTGAACTATGAACTGAAACTAACCAACAATAATAAGAAACTGTCCACCCCCGTTTTCGATTTGGGAATGGAGTTCAACGGCACCACCGGCGTCGAGGGTGCCAGTGAGTATAAACCAAATAGTGAAGTGTTTGATTATCCTGCGACGGTGAAGGTTCCGGCAATCAACGCTGGGGAGACCTGGACCGGAACCATGAAGGTGAAACCTAAGACTGGGATGGAACTTGCCGGGGATGCATCTATTGCCGGGCTGTGTTTCTACAAACCGTTCTCGAAAAAATATTGCGCTGACCCTTTAATCTCTCTGCGTAAAACTCCTCGGTCTGAGGGCGGCGGCTCCCTGTCTGCCCCCTCCTGGTCGATAAACACGGACCGGAACAACTATAGCGGTCTCGAATACCTCACCATCGACGAAACCTCTCCGGCAACGTTCGCAGACGGTACGAAAAAACACGTGATTGGTAAGAAAGAGGCCGGCCCGGTTGTTGTTACGGCTCCGGCACAAAACGGTCCGTTAACTATCCCCGTCACCCTATACGCCCCGTTCTATGTGGGCACATTCAATTTGAACCTGGTGGATGCTTCTAGGTTGGATGCGAAACTGGTGCCGGACGGGGTGACAAAAGACGGTAAGCGGGCCAAGTTTGTTTTGAATGTGACCAACACGGGGACCGGAGACTCCCCTGTCTTAACCTGGGGCCTGTCTATGGGAGATACCTATAAGGGGAACCCGGTGTTTGCTGAGGGGTTCACGGAGGTTGATATTACGGGTGGTGGCGCATCCCAGGCGGCCACGTCGTCTACCTGGGCTCCAGGTGTTATAGCGGCTGGCAAGTCTAAACAGGTGACTGTTCTGGTGGATAAGGGGGCGGCAGAGTCGCCTATCGACACTTGGTTGCAGGCTGGCCCGCAGGGTAGGGATTGTCCTGGCGGAGCGGGATGCGCCCGGATAAGTATTGGGGATGTGCAGGCGGTTTTGTCTTCCCCGGACATGCTACCGGCTCCTGGCCAGGAAGGCACTTGGGTGCTGAAACTGTCTAACCTGACTGAGGGGGATGCTTACGATGTGGTGGTGGTGTCTGCGGATTCTGGGGATGGGTCGGATTTGTGGCAGCCGAAGTTTGTTGACCCTGACGGTGAAGAAGGCCCAGTGGTGGTGAGTGCGGATGGTAAGACTGTGACCATCCCGAAAATCGCGGCCGGGGCAACAACCGGCGTGAACATCCTGGCGCAGGTTAAGGGTGGCGTGTCGCTGCAAGACGGTGTGAAACACACGGTCAGAGTGTCCACGCTACTATCCAAGACGGCCAGCAAGGATACGGAAGTGAAGGACACGTCCCAACTACAGGTTGACCTGGCTGACAGTGGTGGGGAGGTTGTGTATGGGCAGCCCCACACTTGGAAAGCAACCATAAAAAACCCCACCGAGAAACCAGTCACCGGAGTAAAAGTCGAATTCGCCACCAGCCAGAGCATGAAAGACCTGAAACTCGACGGGATAGACGGCACCACCTGGAACGTGGGCGACTTGGCGGGGGGCGAAACCAAAACTATTACCCTGACCGCCACACCTATAGAGGACCCGTCCGGGAAATGGACTATTAGCGGGAAAGCATCCTCCACCCTACTGCCTACTTTGGATGGGTGTAGGGCGAACGAGGGCCTGGACGCGGACGATGACCGGTGTGACATTGTTCATGTTGCCCCGGCAGGGAAACTACTTGTGCATGCTAACGTGGAGGGTGAGCCGAAAGCTGGCGAAAAAGCCCTTGTGAAAGTTAGCGTGCAAGGACCCGCGTCAGGGGCCAAAAACGTGCTCATAAAAACCAGCAACGGAAAATGGGTTAAAGGTAAGTTTCCGGCGGGTACTACCGGGGACGACACCAGCTGGACTATACCCGAACTGGGGGCGGGTGAGAAGAAGACCGCCACAATAGAGGTGCAAACCGGCCCCGATGATGTGTCGGTTGCGGTGAAGGTTGGGAAAAAACTAGACCCGTGTGTGTCTAACGACGACCTGTCGTCTGATAGTGACGAGTGTGATGTTGCTGAGGCGAAGTTGGGTAACGGGGCAAAGTTTGATGCGTCCACCACGCTGGTGAAGGGGGATAAGGCTAAAGCCGGGCAGCCTGTCGAATGGAAAATAACCATCCGAAACACGGGTGTGTCTACTGCCGACATGAAAGCCACCGTGTCTAACACGCCGGGTATGGAAGGCGCAAAAATTGTTGATGCTAGTAAAGGCAAGACGGTAGACAAGGCTTGGAGTATTGAGAAACTACAGCCGGGTGGGGAAGCCACCGCAACCATCGCCATGCTGGCCCCGGTAGGCATGAACCGTGTCGAAGGTAGCCTGAATGTTGCGGGCGGGGCTCAAGCCACAATTATTTCCTTCAAAGTAGATTTGACCTTACCGCCGACCGTGCCAAAAGTGGACGTGTCTACGAAATGGTTGCGTAAAGACGGGACGAAAGACGTGTGGCAGGTCAAAGTCACCAACCCTGGTCCCGAAGAAGCCACCGACATACGCATCCAAACCGGGGCACGGGATCCCGAATGGGGTACGCCTACGGTCGGGGAAATCCGTAGTAACGAATGGGTGCTAGACCGGTTACCGGCTGGGGACAGTGCAACAGTCGAGCTAAAAACTGTGGGGCAAGACAACGTGACCGTTTGGGCTAACGGCGGGAATCGTCCTACCCCACCGGACGGGTGCGGAACCGAAGCCGCATGCTCTACCGGAACAATACCCGACCCGACACCTGCCGGTGTAGTGGTGTCGAAAAAGTTTGTAGACACCACTAGCGCGGGTGACGTGTGGCAAATAACCGTCAAAAACACGGGCAGCGAACCGGTCAAAGATATACAAATAGTGGACACAATACCGGGTGCGTCCTGGGGTGTGCCCACGGCCGGCAATACAGACTCTGGCATGTGGCAGATAGGCTTGCTGCCTGCTGGTGGGGAAGCCACCGTACAAGTCACCACAAAAGGCACAGATTCTAACCAAGCCTACGCCCAAACCAGGGAGGGACGAGACCCGGGCGACTGCACTAAAGCGTGCGCGAAAACCGAGCGGCCCAAACCAGATAACAATAAAGGTGTACCGGCGGGTGTGAAAGTCACTAAAACCTGGCAGTCGAAAGACAAAACCGGCGGCGACGTGTGGACCGTGACCGTAACCAACACCAACACCACCCCCGTAGCCGACATAAAAATACGAGACACGGTGAAAGGCGCGACGTTTGCCCCCACCCCGAGGATAGGCAAAATCGTGGACGGTGCCTGGGTGATAGACCTACTGCCGGCAGGACAAATAGTGACCAACCTAGTCACCACAAAAGGCACGGACTCTAACCTCGCCTATGTTGAAACCAGTGAAGGCAGGCCAGGGATAGTGGACGCACAGTCTTGTACCGACGAAGGATGCGCGTCCGCATCCACCCCTGCCGGAAAAATACCCGACACGGTGAAAGTCACAAAAACATTCACCAAAACCCAAGACGGGGCGGATGTTTGGACTGTGACTGTCACCAACACTGGCAACAAACCTGTAGTGGGGGTGACGGTGGTTGACGCGGTAAAAGACGCTACCTGGGTAAAAACTAGCGGGGTCACAGTGGAAGGCAACCGGGCAACGTTAGGAACCTTGCCGGCGGGCGACACAAAACAGCTGCAGGTGAAAACCAAGAATGTGTCCGAAAACTTTGCGTGGGTCGAAACCGGCGGGCAACGCACAATATCTTCCGTGGGGGACTGTGTGACGGCTTGTGGGATGGCGAAAAAACCGAAGCCTACAGACCCGTTAGCAAAAATCGTGTTGAAGACGGGCGAACCAACCCAGTCCGGTAAAACCCTGTCTTGGAAGGTGACCGTCACCAACAACGGCACGACCCCGGTAGAAGGCGCAAACATTCATGTATCTCTACCGTTGGAGAATCTACGTATAGAGGCCGGTGACGCATCGGGCACGAGTGGGGGCAAACCGAGCATGTCTAATGTGCCGGTCGCAGGTAAGACTCCGATGGGTGGTGGGGCCGGTATGGCCACCGCCTGGTCCAAACCCGAAGGTGGCGGATCCGGTATGGCAACCGGTATTGACACTGGGGCGACCCAGGCTCTACAAGCCGGCGGGAAAACAGTATCCAAAACCGTTAGCCTTCCGGTAGGGGACACTACTGTTACGGTTACCGGTATTAGGGTTAGTGACGGCCCGGTGTCTGGCCCTGTTTGGGTAGGGGACACGACCGTGCCTACTAACTGTACGGGGTCGTGTGTTGTGTTGTCTGCGCCTGGGGTGAAAAAAGATGAACCGCAGCCGTCGCAGTCCCCCAGCCCGGAAGTGCCCGCCCCGGAAAAGGTAGACAACAACAGTGGCGACAGTAACGGTAGTGGTAGTGACACGGCTGCGGACGGGCAGGATACCGGATTTGGTGGGGCAGGCATACAAGGAGCATCCCCGATATCCGGCGGGGGGTCAGGCGGTGGCCTGGCCGTAACCGGCGCCAACGTTGAAACATTAACACCCTGGATACTGTTCCTGCTGGCGAATGGGCTGATTATCGTGTGGCGTGCCCGGCGTCGCAGTGTAGAAAAACTGTCCCGCACACAATGATGCGGGTGTAAGGGAAAGAATCCGCACACCTACCGGCCACCAACAATAGGGGGTTGGGGGTGGCTGAACGTTAGGAGCGTGGTTATGATGCGGAATTGGAAATATGCGGCTTTGGGTGTGCTTGCGGCCGGAGCCATTTCGACAGGTTTGGGAGGCTCCACCTTGGCAGCCTGGTCAGACACTGGAAGCCTCGGCGAGAAAACAGAAGTCGCTTCTGGTTTCCTCGATTTGGATGTGTCTCCCGCTGAGGGCACTACCGGCTGGGTGGATTTGACCCCCACGTCGGGAACGGATCCTGTACCGCTTAATCAAGGCAAGCCGATTGCTGATTTGGCGAACTATCGGATTGTTCCTGGCGCGACCATCGCCTACTACGGGAAGATTAAGGTCGGTTTGGATGGGGATAATCTGAACGCGAAACTGGTCGCCACCTATGAAGATAACGGTGGTGCTACCGGCGAACTGTTAACCACCAATGGCGGGACTGACCCTAAAGATAAGGGTGTGACCCCGAGCGTGAACCTTTACAAGTGGGACACGGACGTGGCTACGTCTGCCGTGGCCAGTAACAAGGTTGCGTCTGACCCGAACGGTACCCAACTGTGTTCTAAACAGGTTGCTGGCACGCCGGGGGACGGCTGCAACAAGGGTGTGCTTGATAAGGCTAGTTTTGGTACGGCCGGGTCTGCTACCCATTTGGCGGTTATCACTTTGACGTTCGACAAGGATGCCACCAGTAAGCAGAATGCTCAGTTGAAGTTGACTGGTATTAATCTGTCGCTGAAGCAGACCACTCCTGCGTCGGCATAAAAAATTCGGCTAGGGGGGGGCTTCCAGTATGGTATCTAAGGGTCACGCGTTTTATAAAGGGTTCGCTACTGTGGCCGCGATCATGATCGGTCTGGTTTTGGTGGCAGGTAGTGTGTATCCGAAGGTTCGTGGCTGGGAGCCCCTAGTCGTTTTGACTCAATCTATGGAGCCGTTGCTACATCCTGGGGATGTGGTGGTGGTTGAGCCGGTGTCTGGTAAGGATGTGGCGGTGGGGGATGTGGTGACGTATCGGGCGTCTGATGCGTCTTTGATTACTCACCGGGTGGTGGAGGTTCGTCGTTCTACGTATGCGGGGCGTGAGGATACGGTTATTGTGCAGGGGGATGCTAATAATGTGCCTGATGATCCGTTGGTGGCTTCGCAGGTGGTGGGGCGCATGTTGTATCGGATGCCGGGCTATGGGGTGTTTATGTCTTTGCCGGTGAAGATTGGCCTGTTGGGTGTGGTGACCTTGTTGTTGTTGGTGGATTCGGTGTGGGCGTCTCGGGTGCAGGCTCGGGAGAAGAAAGTGGAGGCCAGCACTATGCCTGTTGCGTCTAGTGTTGGGCCGTCTGTAGCTAGTAGTGTGCCTGGTGACGGGTGGACTGAATCTAATATCCCGCCTGGAGACATGTGGACTGCACCTACCAAATCTGACGGGTGGACCGAATCTAATACGGGACCCGGTGACGGGTGGACCGTATCTAATACCACACCTGGTGACGGGTGGACCGTATCTAATACCACACCTGGAGACAGGTGGACCGAATCTAATACGGGACCCGGTGACGGGTGGACTGTACCGGCTGTGTCTAACGATGCGTGGTCTGTACCTACCGGCGCCTGGAACTAAAAACGATTGGAGAAAACCAAGATGGTGGCGAAAGAAAACTTTTGGTCAAAAACCATGTGGGGAGCCCTCGGTGTACTCCTCGCCACCCTACCTTTAGGCGTGGGGGCAACAACCCTCGCCGCCGGGGTGGAAGACGCCACCACCTGTACCCAAGTTTTACAAAAAGCGGGACAAAACGGGGCCTACACTCGCCAACTCGTCACCACCCAAAAAGAAGGCGAAGTATTCAAATCCGGCATAAACCTGCCCCTACTTGAAGACCGGGTTATCTCCCCCGGCACAAACGGCGAAATCACCCTCGTAGTTTGCAACAACGGGGAAACCGACGGCGTGCTAACCGGAAGCATTACAGGCAAAACCGGTGGAGACGTGACCGACCCGAAAGACCCGTTCTACACCGATTTGAAGGTGGGAGAAAAACCGTTCACCGACACGCTCGACGACCCGGCTACCCCAGGGGTGGAGAAGGTGACCGTGTTCGACAAGATTCCAATTAAACGTGGGGAGGCTTTGACGGTGAAGTTTCCTTACAGTTTCCCGTTTGAGGCCACGTCCGGGAATGCTGCCGGAAGTAGCGAGTATGCGCCGGGGGTGCGTAAGGCGAGCCTGGGAGTGTCTGTACTGTTGGAACAGGCCCCTAACGCGGTGATTCCTACCACCCCACCGGACGTGAAAATCACCAAGATTTATGACCGTTTCGATAAGGCTACGGGTGAGGATTGGTGGAAGATTACGGTCGAGAACGTGGGTGGTCTGCCGGTGAAGAATCTGCGGATTGTGGATAGTGTGGATGTGGCCCGTTGGGGGACCCCACCAGACGGGACGAGTATCGACACGGAGTCTAACAAGTGGCTGATTCCTGTTTTGGTGAAGGGTAGCCCTTTGCAGATTGAGGTGTCGACTAAAGGTCTGGATGCTAATAAGGCGTATGGGGAGTTGGGTGAGGGTCGTGTGTTGCCTACGGATTGTGAGGGTGATGGGGCGTGTGCTGGTGCGGTGAAGCCTGCCCCGGCCTCGCCTATCCCTGAGGGTGTGAAGATTAGTAAGGCTTATGACCGTTTTGATGAGGCTGCGGGTGTGGATTGGTGGAAGGTGACGGTTGAGAATGTGGGTGGTAAGACGGTGGAGGGTTTGCGTGTGGTGGATTCTGTTCCGGGCGCGAAGTGGGGAACCCCGCCGGAGGGTACGAGTATTGATACGGAATCTAACAAGTGGCTGATACCGTCTCTCGATAAAGGCAAAAAGTTGGAGATTGGGGTGTCTACTAAGGGTGTGAAGGAGAATAAGGTGTTTGGGGAGACTGGTGTGGGGCGTGTGTTGCCTGCGGATTGTGGAGGGGATGGGGCTTGTGTTGGTGCGGTGAAGCCTGACCCGAAACCGACCGAGAAGCCTACTACTGAGCCTGTCCCGACGGAGAAGCCGACCACTAAACCTACGCCGACCGAGAAGCCGACCATTAAGCCTACGCCGACGGAGAAACCTACCCCGACGGAGAAACCCACCGAGAAGCCTACGGAAAAGCCTAAACCGACCGAGAAGCCTACCCCGACTGACAAGCCGACCACTAAACCAACCGAAACGACTAAACCGACCGAGAAACCGATTACCAAGCCAACCGGTAAGCCGACTACTCAACCCACTAAACCCCCCCAGCCGGCCACGCCCCCGGCCGCACCCGGCACAACCCCGCCAGCACCACAATCCGCGACCGGCAACCAAAACAACACAAACACGCCACCCGCGTTAGGTGACAACACCACGCCCGCGTTAGGTGGCGAAAAATCCCCATTCCTCGCAGGTGTTCCCACCATCGCCGCACCACCAGCCGCACCACTATCCACCACCGGCACCAACCTAACCATAGCCATCTGGGCGGTAGCGTTCATTGCGGCAGGCACAGCCCTCCTCGCCTACCTACAGCTGAGGAAACACCACAAAAACCGCCGTTAGCGGCTGCCGAGGGCGGGGATGGGTCTGTTTGAAAATGGTAGTGTCCCAAACCTCAAACGAGCCCCCGCCAAGGTTTACGAACGTACAGTTATGCCGCTGTTTCTCTTTATTTGCAACGAAAACACAAGGCGTCGAAACTATCCTAGCTGGGGTGCGCTCCAACACCCGCCCGAGGGGTTCCCCACCATCTATGGCTTGAATATGTCCGGTGTTGTTGTCGAAGACCAGTATTTTTTCATCCGTGTATTTGGAGGCGAACAGCGCCACTATCACGGGTATAGAGAAGATAACGGTGAACGCCGTTGTAGCCACAGTTGCCTTACCGTACAAGCGCGATAGTTCCGCTTGGTAGCTCGAATGTAATAAAATAGCTAAGAACAAGATGCCTATCATTACGCACATGAATGCGAAGAAACCTGTCGGTATAGAGGCTTTTTTCAATGTTGCGGTACCGATCAACTCTAATGTCCTTTCCTTTTTGGTTCTACCTATTTATGTCCGCATGCGGGAAACTCGCCTACCTACAGTTGAGGAAACACCACAAAAAACCTTCGCTAGGGGCGGGGGTGGGCCTGTCTGAAAGTGGTGGTGTCCCAAACCTCAAAGGAGCCTTCGCCACGGTTGACGAACGTGCAGTCATGCCGCTGTCTCTCTTTATCCGTAACAAAAACACAAGGCACCGAAACTGTCCTAGTTTTGCTATGTTCTAGCACTCGGCTGATAGGTTTTTCGCCTTTTATAGCCTGAATATGTCCGGTGTTGTTGTCGAAGACCAGTATTTTGTCTTCCGTCAATGTGGGTGCTACCAGTATTGCTACTGCTGTGAGTATAGAAAGGAAGAAGATGATCGAGGTTTTGGTGATGGGTGTGCGGCTGTAGCCGTATAGGCATTGCAGCTGCGGTTTCAGCCATTGTGTGACAAAGACTCCCAGAAGAAAGATAGCAAGCAGAACACATACGAGTATCAGGGTACCTGTCGGTATTGGGGTGTTCTGCAATGTTGCGGTATCAATCATCTGTAGCGGCCTTCCTATCGGTTGTTTTTCTGTTTGTGTCCGTGTGGGGGCTACCAGCTAGAGTCGGCACTATTCAGCTGGCGCAGCGTATTGCTGTGGCAACCCTAGGGGAGGCCACGACCAGTTCTTCGACACGGGTTTTCCGGTTCGTGGAATAGGCAAGTTCCAACACGCCCTGCGGACATTCCTGATACAGTTCCCTAATCAGGGGGGAGTCATCATATGTCATTAGCCAGTAAGGCGGTGCTGCTTCCTTAATGGTGTTTGCCAGGTTTATGTGGTCGTGTCTGTCGAAAGATTTTAGGTACAGTCCCGCCCCAGCTTTTACGTATGGGGGATCAATATACATGAACGTGTCTGCCTGTCTGGCGTATTCTTTGATTATGGTCCTACCGTCCTTGGCGGTGACCGTTATTCGGTCGCCTATTTCGGATAGGGCGTGGATTCTGTTGGCGAGTGTTTCGCGGTTGAATCTCGCGCCAATCTTGTATTCTCCCTGCTGTTGGAGTCCGCCGATTACGCCGCCGGTAAGGATCCCCGACCTGTTCGTACGGTTCAGGTAGAAGAACGCGAACCCCAACTCGAAACCTACCCTAGTATTAGGGGTGCGGTAGATGGCTCGCTGTCGTTTCCATTCCTCTATAGTCAATGGGACTTTACCGATTTGCTCCACCAGTCTGTCGTTTTCTGTGGTGACTGTTTTCCAAAACGAGTAGACCGCCGGGTCAATATCGTTAATCACCAACCGGTCAATTTTTCCCTCGCGTAGTAGTGTGATGCCTGCCCCAGCACCCCCAGCATAGGGTTCCACATAGCAGGTGATGTGGCTGTCGAGTGCGTTGATCAGGTCGGCGAGTGGTCCGGCTAGCGATGCTTTACCGCCGGGGTACCGTAGCGGGGAGATGGTGGTGTAGCGTCGGGCTCCTATGATTCGTATGGTGCGGGTTTGCTGTAGGGAACCAGGAACGCTACCGGTCATCCTTTTTCCCCTCTTTTTGGTGTTCTTTTGGTGTTGTTTTTCGTGTTTTTGTCCGTGTGGGGGGCGGGGTTTCGCACGGTGGTTTTCAGAACTGAGCCTGGTCGCCTGGGTTTCCCCACACGGTGACGGGTGGAACGCAAGCCTCGAAAAACGGGGTGTGTGTTTCCGAAAAAACACCAACATACAGGATTTGTTACTCGAAGGATTAGGAGAAAAACATGTCTGGTGAACCAACAATGACCGTCACAGGAAACCTTGCTGCCGACCCTGAATATCGTCCCGTGGGCGAAACCGGGGTCGCATCGTTCCGCATCGGCTCCACCCCGTGGAAAACCGTAGACGGGGAACGCCAAAACGGCACAACCCTCTGGCTGGATGTTGAAGCCTGGGGGGCGCTCGGTGAACAGGCCGCGAACCTTTTGAAGAAAGGCCACACGGTACTGGTTCAGGGGGCTCTCATGCAAGACGAGTGGACAAACGAGGAAGGCCAAGTGCGTTCCCGTTTCAAACTACGCGCCACCAATATCGGTGTGGATATTCGTTTTCAGACTGTTTCTGTGACGAAGAACATGCCGCAAGGTACTGCCGTCCCGGTGCAAACCACCGCCCCGGCCCCGGCACAAAAGCCGGCAAAAAAGGCTAAGCCTGCCAAGCAGGCTGCCGCCCCTGCCCCTGTGCAGGAGGCTCCAACAGAATATGAGGAAGTTGACGACTCAGTATTCTAAAAATACGTGTCGTCCACAAAAAACCGTATAGGGTTAGTGGCTCTCCCTCAACGAGAGGCTGCTAACCCTATGTGGTTGCCCGCACACAACAACCGTCATGTGAAGGTGAACAATATCAAGGACCCCTACCAATGACACACGACCCTCAAACCGTCCAAACCATTAGGGACACTATCCCCGCCTGCCACCATCAGGTTGTTCAGGCGCAGACGGGTGACGGTCAAACCATTATCGACATGAGACTCCAAGGGGCAGACATGCCCGTGGAGGGTGTAGGGTACCGGCTCACTCTCACTCCGTCAGATACCCAAATAGACTTGGGGGAATATGTTGTGACCTGGCTTCGAACCGGTCCAGGAAATAGTCCGGCAGATTTTTATAACCCTGCCCGTGTCTCCCCTACTATGCGTCAATGGGCACAAAACGACCCCATGTTCAGTCTACTCGCGGACATCACTATCGGCGGGATACAAGCCTTAAACGGGAGGGAGTAGTCGTGGGGTTCCCGTTCAAAAAAAAAGATGACACTGTGGACGTTCCGCCGGTAGATGCGTGGGATGAAGAGCCTACGCCTGACACGGGCAGCCCGGCAGGCGGCACACCCCTATTGAGGACCCCTGCCCAAACCGTGTTTTGGGTGCTGTTGCGTAAACCGGTGTGGGGATCCTTGGCTGCTCTGCTTGTGGTTGTTTTGGCTGTGGGCGGTGTGGTTGCGGCGAAAAAAAACGATTCCGTGTCCGGTACGGTTAGCGCGGCGGTGAAAGAAGTCCCGCGTGCCGCCACCCCAAAACCATCATTCGTGGAAGACGAAGACCCCGCCATACCGGGTAGGGATAAAGATACGGATTCTGAAGAAGAAGATCCTGATGGTGAGGACGAAGAAGAGGAAGAAGATACTGGATCTGACGACACCGGCAGCGAAGACGACACCGAAAACGATGAGAGTGAAGAGGACGATACGGATACCGGGGACGAGCCCCCATCAGACGAATATCAAGAACCCGAAAACCCTGCGCCCACACCGTCAACCCCGGAAACCAGCACGCCGCCCGCACCAGACGCCCAGCCTATACCGACACCAGGGGCGACAGTCCCCTACAAGACTGCTACCGCCACCCGCAACATTGTTTGCTCACCTGAAGCCACCATCAGGATAGAAGCGGTAGGAACCGGCACTATTACTTTGCAGGCTACTGGTGCCCAACCGGTGCAAGGACAAGGCCGAGTGTCTTTACAGGCCACCGGCACCCAAATACAGGTGTCTGCCACGTCGCAAAGCACCAGCCGTGCGTTCGTCCAGTTCGCGTGGGCTTGGACACAAGGCGGATACTGCCGCCAACACTAAAAAAGGAGGGGACAAGGTTTGTTGCCTATGATTATGCTTTTCACGATTCTTACGGCTGTCACTGTCTTGGTTGTGCCCCAATGGGCCGTTACGATTAGGCCGCCGTTGGTTTTGGCCCGGGCCGCCAACCACACCCGCAGGCCGGGGAGTTGAGGACTGACTGTGGATGGTTTGAGTTTTCTCACCCTGGTGGCTGTCATGCTGGTGGGGTTGATTGTTTACGCCAACCTAATCATGGTCGCAGAGAAAAGGGGTGAGCGTGACCCGAAACGACGATTCACTGGGGCCGTGCGGGCAGAAGTGCTGCGTCGTTGTGGGGGAAGATGCGAACATGTCAACATTTTCGGGATACGCTGCTCACAGCCTGCCACCCAGATAGATCATGCTTTCCCGCATTCGAAAGGCGGCCCTACCGCCCTATCCAACGCGGTCGGATTATGCGCGCACCACAATCGGATAAAGTCTGATATTTTGCCGTCCGCCTGGTGGCTGAAACGTATCGAAAAATCTCGCATAAACTATTTTCCGCCCGGGGTGGACACGAGTATTAGGTGGAACTCTAACCTGCGTTAACTCTCTCTCCCCACACGTTTACGTGTATGGGTACAGAAATAGTTATCAAAAATTTTAGGTCCATATCGGATTCCCGTATCGGTCTTAGATTTCCCGTGACACTACTCGTTGGAGGCAACGGGGTGGGGAAAACTAACCTGCTTTACGGTATCGAAATGTTGGCAAGAGCCGTAGATGGCAGCCTTCAAGAAACTCTGCAAGCCGACGATGGATACGACACCAACCTGTATGCTGGCGCTGACCGTGAACCGTCCGGTTTCGGTATCAGCCTGGGTAAAGACCGATACGAGGTTTCAGTGCGGCAAAGCCCCGATGAGAGTATTGTGTTGGAAGAATCATCGCCGGTGCCTGCAACAATACGCAAAATTTTGAGAAACTGTCGCGTTTACAGGTTCGATACGCCTATCGTGACGGTGGGGGCCGTGGAGTCTGAGCCACCGGTACTCGCTAGTGGCGGGCAGAATCTGGTTACCGTGTTGAGGTGGATGCGAGAAAACAGTCCGGAAACCTACCGGGCGCTGCTTAGGGAAGTAAGATGCTTGGCCCCCTATGTTGCCGAATTTGTGACCGGTGAGGACGGGGAGCAGGACCGTCAGGTTTTATGTTGGAAGCACGCTGAGACTGGTAAGGTTTTTCGTTACGAAAGTCTGGGGGCCGGGGTTTTTAAGTTTGTTTTACTGTGTGCCGCGCTTATGCAGCCGTCCCCTCCTAAACTCCTTCTTTTAGACGATCCGGCGACGGGCTTGGATTCTTTGGCTATTAATCTTTTGTGCGAACTGATGCGCGATTCTGGTGCTAACGGTGGGATGGTGGTGGCTTCGACACAGTCGTCACGGTTCGTTGACTGGTTCACTGTTGGCGAGGTTTTGTTGGTGGAGCGTAGCGAGGGTGAGGGCACCGTGGTTTCGGAGCCTTACGAGGACAGCTTGGTGGGGTTCGAGGATTGTAATTTGGGGTGGTTGTGGGAGTCCGGGATTCTCGCACCTGCCCCCCAGAATAGGGTTGTCCCCCGCACACGATAAACCGGTGTAGCAAAAAAAACACTGTTTGTTGAGAGGGCGTGACCGGTCATGGGGTTGAATCCGAAGACACAAAAACGTAAGAGTAAGGGGCGTCCGGATGGCGGCCAGTTCGCGCCAGAAACCCATGAGACCGCCCCTGACGATTTGGATGAAACCCCATTCGACCAACCGGAAGAAGATGAGGGTTTGTCGTTGGCTGAACTAACCGAACAGCAAAAACCTGCGACCAACTATAGTTTTTTGCCGGGTTGGGGGCAGGCCGAGAAAGACTTTGAAGAGCGTTTGGGGGATATGCCTGCCAGGTTTTATAGCACTGACCTGGTAGAGAAAACCACAAAAATCCCCACCCCTGAACTACTCCAAGAGTATGGGAGTGTCACCAAATATGTGGAGGCTGTAGCAGGGGCTAGTTCGTTGGAGCAGTATTCGCTTTACGATCGTTGGACTTCGGGCCGTATGGTAGGGGCATTATCTACCGCCGCATCCCTACCACAAGATGCGAAAAATATTACCCGCGAAAACATTACCGAAACCGCTAAAAGCCTGGGTTTGGAGAATCTTCGGTTTGAACAGACGGGCGGGCAGGAGGTTCTTATCGGCCAATACGGGGACCGTACTTTTATGTTTCAGCCTGAGCCGAAGGGTGACCAGTTTGCCACCTACCGGTTTACCCGCCCGTACGCGATTATTCCTGGGGCTACGTTGACCAAAAAATATGGTGGCGTAAAAAATGTGGACGAACTGTGTCAAAGGTTGGAGACGGACGGATATAAGATTAGCGAGATTAAACCGCCACGGGTTGAAGCTGAACGAGCGGTGCCTGGCGGGAATGAGCATGTGAAACTTGTTTTGCACCACAACCCTGACGGCACCACTACCGTTTTGGGGGGCGGTACCCGCCCTGCCCTCATCAAGGGGAGGTTTTCTAAAGCGTCGTTTAGGTGTTTGATTGGGGCGGAACGTATCCGGCGCGCCACCGGGAAAAACCCACTCGATCTAGTTGCCACGGATCCGGGTGAAGAAAAAGTAGGCGACTATGCTAGTTTGTTGGATGAAACGTTGAAGGCACAGTCTTTTGGGGAGCGGATACGTGACCAACAAAAATATGTGTCCGAAACCAAAACCAGCCTGGCCTCAGCGTGGGAAGACAAAAAATATCCCGACCAGACACATCGTGAACTGGCCGAAAACTCGATACTACTCCAGGCCGGATTCAGGAAGGTCGAGGTCGACAACGACGTAGACCCAGAAGAATTTCACGATTTTGAGCAGGCCGTGCTTGAAGCCCAGAAAGTGTTGCCGAAGATACCTGCAGGGACTACCCCAGCGATACGGGTGCGTAAGCTGGGTAAACATAGGGCGTTGGGGCTGTATGTGCCTCACGTGAACACGATTTGTGTAGACGTACACGATTCGGGCTCTTTCGTTCACGAGTACGGTCACATGCTGGATTTTCAGTCTACCGAGTCGTCTATGGGTGACGATTTTGGTGAGGTGATTGGTGGGTATCGGCAGGCTTTGGTGGTGGATGGTTCTGCGTCTAGGAGTGCGGGCTATTATCGGGTTCCGACCGAGATTTGGGCGCGCGCTTTCGAACTGTGGGGCCGGGAACGGTTAGGGATCGATAACCGGACCGTGCAACCGAAGGAAACATACGGGTCGCGGTTTGATTATCGGCCTTTCCAAGAGAACCCGATGTTGAAGGAGAAGGCGTTTAAAGTATTTGATCGCTTAGCTAAACAATAGTGGAAATCTTAGGGGGTAGCGAAACGCTACCCCCTTTTTTTGCCCCCACACGGTGACGGCCATGAAGGTGTTTATTACCGGCCCTATGACGGGACTGCCCGACTACAACCGTGACAAGTTCGATAAAGCTGCGAAAACCATTGAGGCTCTCGGACACACTCCGCTGAACCCTTACCGTCAAGAACTCGTTGATGCGGGAAAAACCTGGGGTGAATGCGTTCTTGCCTCCCTACTACTACTGTTGCAGGCCGACGCGATACTTGCCTTGGAAGGGGCGGAGAACTCTACCGGTTCCGGTATTGAGCAGGTGTTTGCGGCCCGTATGAAACTGCCAACAGTCACCTATCGGATGCTCGCGACTATGCCCGTACCCGCTAATCAGCCTAGTGTCCCCGCACACTAAAACACGGCAACAACCCTAGCCAGCCCAGAGAAGGAGTTTCCGACGTGTCCACCAATGTTGATAACCGTAGCCGTCAGCCTAAAGGTACTAGTAGGGGTGGCCAGTTTGCGCCAGAAACCCATGAGGCTGTCCCTAATGATTTGGATGAGGCCCCATTCGGTCAGGGCGGCGATGCCCCGTCTTTGGCTGAACTAGCCCAACAAGAGCCGGACCTTAACGGGCGGCAGGTCATAGAGACCCTAGCGTCCGAACCCATCGGCTCTAAGAGACGCGAACAAGCCAAAAAACTCTATATAGAGTCAATAAACCGCAACCTTATCGACGAAAACCGGAAACGAGACTTCGGCTACAACGAAGACTTCAGTTACGGTGAAACCGGCTGGACTAGCCGAATCCTCCCCTACACCCTGGACTATAACGACTTTGCTTATGAAAACGCGATAGGGGACGAAAACTATACCGGACAAGACGTGCCCGAAACCAACATCGCCAGGTTCAAAAATGGGGACGCGGCCCTCGCCCAACACCTACTGGACACAGTACCGGACAAAAACCTGAAACAAGAACGCCAAAACCTGGCTCCCACCGTCGAAAACATACTCAAATTTGTTGAAAAACACCCCGATCAGGCTAGTTTCGACGGGTATGTGGTGTCTGGTGAACGCCCCGACGAACGCCTCAGCATAGAAACAGTGAGCGTGTCCCCTGAACTTCTCGGTTTAGGTGAGGATGCGACCGCAGACGACGCTTACGAGAAACTACGCGACCTGAAACTGGGGGAGGTTGCGCCCCCAGACGAAACCCGGTGGGACAAGAACCAAAACCGGTGGAACTTCTGGTGGGACTAGAGAAACGAGGAAAAAACTATGAGTACAGACGTGTTGGGGAATAATCATGCCCCCGCCGGGACTGTTGAAGGCGGACGATTCACTTCAAAACCCCAGAAAGTAGCGTCGAACGACCTCGACGAACCTGCCACGTTAAACAGTCTACCAACACCCCCCATGTTCAAAAACGGGCAGTTACATGATCCCAGGTTCGATATTCCCGCCACGGACCCGTTACAGGATGTTCTGTCTGGTCCGGACGGCACAATCTGGATTGATGACGAGACTGGGGAAACCATCAACCTCACTACCGACCCTAAGACTGGGGGGCGTATCATGACGCATCATGATGTTGAGGGGCGGTTGCATAATCTTGAAGGCCCCGCGTTAACTGTCTACACCCAACAGGGCGGTTTGGCGCGTAGGGAGTATCGCAAACATGGGGAATGGTGGCGGCCTGACGGGTTGCCGGAGGAAGAAAAATGGGGAGGCTCCGACGGCGTGGAGGCCACCCAACTAATCTGGCACACACCCCAGCCGCAGTCTGTTCCTACGATGGTTACGGAGATTCGTAGCGAAAAAAGTTCGTCCGTGTTCACGGTTCAAGACTGGCGTGACCCTGAGACTGGTGAGTATGTGCGGCGGGAAGATGACAGCCCGAACAACATTTACCATAACCAGGACGGGCGTTATACGGAGAGTTGGATAGACCGGGCGGGAACCCCTTATGTGCGTGACAATGACGCCCCCAACTATGTTGAGTATGTGACCGTAGCGAGCGAGGATGGCGGGGAGCGTAAGGCGAAAGTATCCGAAAAATGGTTGGCCCCGGACGGCAGCCTCAACCGTGGCGATGGTCTTCCGGCGAGAATCTGTTACAACCCCGAAACCGGGAAAGTTACCGAAACAGTATATGCCGTGAACGGTGACCGGTATACGCCTGAGAACCCGGCGACGGTCCCAGACCTGGATCCGGATGCCGGCCCGTTCTAACACACCACAGTGGATGCAGCCCCGATAAGCAGGCTAGTCACGTGAGACGGATGGTTTGTCCCCGCACACAAAGATTGGGCAACAAACTAACCAGACTAACAACATCTGCAAGGAGGATGTTATGCCACAAGAATCCAACATCAGTCTAGCTACCAAAGGGATGCTTCTTTTTGGGGATGCGCTATTCAAGGCAACAGACGGGCTGGAAGATTGCCCTTACGGCAGCACCGCGGAAGAGGCAGCGTTAGACATGTTGCCGGACTGTTTACCCATAGACGAATTTATGGCAAATGCTTACTGTCGTCGTCTCCTCAAAGAGCATGGCTTTTACAAAGGAGCATCGAAACAGGAAAAGCAAGAATGGGAGTACGCGGCTACCTGTGCGATGAATACTTTTTCCGCTCTTGCGATACGGCTAGCCTATAGTAAATTTCCTGAAGAATTCCGTGAACATGAAGATGGATGGAAGGCGTCTCCGTTCCTGCGGGTGTTCTTGGACAAAGCCAAAAACTGCACCCCGGAAGAATACAAGGCTTGGGCGCAAAAAATGGCAGACGGTATCTTAGAGAGCTTCGGGGTCGCGGACGACGACACCCAAGAAGACGAACAAGAGAAAAACTAACCTAGTTTTCTTGTTGGGGGGTGGTGTTTTACAGGGCACCGCCCCCTCGACACACCCCACACGTTGATATTCAGAAAAACAGTAGCCGCTAGGAGTTGTTATGACGGTACAAGACAAACAAGGAAACCTACACAAAGGTAAAGGCCTTGGCGGTGGCCGGTTTCTACAAAAACAGTACGGTGCGACTGATACGGACCTCGACGAGCAAGATAGTGGCGAACTGGCGGTTCGGGAATGACTAAACTACAGGGCCGGGGTGAACCCTCCACCGTGCATGTTCGAGAGTTGAGTGAAAAATATGGTGTCCCGGAGAAACGCCTGTATTGGCTACACGAAATGTGACAGGGAGAAAAGGGTGGGAGTATTGTTGCAACACGAACGGCAAACACCTAGGCAGGCTAGTCTTGACAGGGCTATCGAAGGGATGCGTATCCTTTCCAACACGCTACGTTTAGCCACGCAACAATTGGCTGAAGAGGGTGTTGCTATACCTGAGCGGCTGCCTTTCCCGGAGCGTTTCGCTATGCGGAACTGTTGCCGCCAAATTTTGGCAGCGTCAGGATTAAACGTTGGTGCGTCTAGGCGTGAAACCCGCCGATGGGTAGACACCTCATATGAGGCCATGTATTGGCTCCTCACGGTTGTAGAAATGGTGTCTGTTAGTAGGCTGAAAACCTGTCGTGGGGAGTCTTTCGAAACCAGATTCGGTTTCCCTTCCCCGCTCGTGTTCTTGGAAAAGGCGAAAACTTGCGAGTGGGGGGAGTATGTTGATTGGGCGCAGGACATGTCGCGTTTGATTGTGGGTAGTGTTGTGGCACAGGTTGACGTGTTGCACGACCAGCTAGACCAGTAAGGCGACACCAGTGGATAACGGTAGCGAACTGGTGGCTTTGGTTGCTCTACTGCGATATGGGCAGCATAGTCAGTCTTGGGTACGGCAGCAGGCCACTACTGCCATGCCCACCCAGATTATTCGCGACGACCCCAAAGCCGCCACACACCTCGACTGTGCCGTGTCCGATATAGGAACCTGGCAAACAGGCGGGACAACCGTCCTGCCCTGGTTCGATGCTAAATATCCTGCCCGGCTGCGAAAAACCCGCACTTTCCCGCTAATACTGTTTACGCGCGGCAAAATAGTCCCCGACGACCTAGGGGTGTGCATAATCGGGTCACGTGATGCTAGCACACAAGATTTGGAAGTTGCGCGCCTAATCACCCGACGGCTCGCCGCTGAACGCCTAACCGTGGTTAGCGGCCTAGCCAGGGGTGTAGACCGTGCTGCGCATAGGGAGGCGTTGACGGTGAGGGGACGCACCGTGGCGGTTGTAGGCAACGGTGTTGACTATTATTATCCTCCCGAAAATGTGAGGCTGCAGGAAACTATAGAGGCTCGGGGGCTTGTGGTGTCCCAGTTTTGGCCTGGCGCTAAACCGTCCCGTAGCTCGTTCCCGACACGCAACATCACCATGAACGGTTACGGAGCAGGCAACATTATCGTGTGCGCCAGCGAAAGCTCAGGCACTAGGCACCAGGCGAAGGCCGCGATGGTAGAGGCGCGTCCGGTGGTGTTGATGCGCCCTGTTTACGAAACAACCAGTTGGGGGCGTGAACTTGCCGACCGCAACCGGCTAGTAAAAGTTGCTGACACTGCTGGTCAGGCGGTGGATAGCCTACTCACTATATTGGATGGTCCCGTGTTTTGATTTTTCCCTCACACGGTTTGGGTGTTCGGGGAAACTAGGGGCTGGAAAACGAGAAACACACAGCCTCGGAAAACAAAAAACCTCACTAAATAGGTAGAGTGCGAAGAGTGTCGGGATACAGGCCGACGATTTACGCGACTGGCTAGACCAATAAGAACAAAAGCGATATTTGTGGATAGCGGTAGCGAACTGACAGTTTTGGTTGCCCTGCTGCGGTTTTCGGGGCGTGGTCGTTAAAGCGAGAATCCCCCGGATTCATCCGTAGGGAGTGTTAATGTTTTTGTGTGTCGGCCGGGATGATTTGTTCCCCGTTCTGCCAATATTCTTCGCGCTTGATGGTGCCGTTGGGGTTGTAGGATATGTAGGCTGGGCCGTCTTCGCGGTGTTCTTCCCTGTTCTTGTACCATATTTCTTCTTTGACTGTGCCGTCCTCGAAGTAGGTTGTGTAGGCTGGTCCGTCATCACGATGGTACTTCCCGTTTCTGCACCAGTTTTCGTGTCGCAGTGTCCCATTCTCGTAGTAAAGGATTTGGGCGGGGCCATCGTCACGGTGGCACCCTCCACTTTGCCACCATTCTTCACGTTCGATGTTTCCGTCTTCGTAATATCTGATACTGGCTGGACCATCCTCGCGATGTAGGTGTCCGTTTTGACACCATTCTTCGTATCCGATGTTTCCGTCTTCGTAATAGTCTATCCAGGCTGGACCGTCGATACGGTGGCGTTGGTCATCTTGCCACCATTCTTCGTGTTTGATAGTTCCGTCTGGCCGGTATTCGATGCGTGCGGGGCCGTCTGTCCGGCCTAGGTCACCGTTGCTGTCGCGCCATAGTTCGAGTTTTGGGTTGCCATTGGGGTAGTAGCTTATGATACTGGGTTGCTCGCCTGTCTCCAAGTCGTTTGGGGCGGCTGTGTGGGTTTCTGGGGCGAACTGTCCGCCTTTGCTGGTGCCTTTGGGTTGGCGGTTGCGGTTGTTGATATTGGTGGCCATTTGGGGGCTCCTTTTCTGAGGGTGGTTAGTTTTTGGGTGGGGTGATTTTTTCTCCGTGTTGCCACCATTGCTCGGATTCGACGGAGCCGTCAGGGTTGTAGTCTATGCTGGCTGGCCCGTCGGTGCGGTGTTCTAGCCCGTCCTGATACCATTCTTCAGATTCGATACTTCCGTCTGGGCGGTAGTAGATGAAGGCGGGGCCATCATCGCGGTGCAGATCCCCATGCTGGTACCATTCTTCGGATTCGATAGCACCATCTTTCCGGTAGGTTGTACAGGCTGGGGCGCCTGTCCGATGTGTTAGTCCGTTTTGGCACCATTGTTCGGACTTGGTGGCTCCGTTTGGCCAATAATAAGTGGAGGCGGGTGCGTTGGTTCGGTGGAGGTAGCCGTGCTGGTACCACGATGTGTGGCTAATTTTTCCGTCCGGCTCATATTCGATGTAGGCGGGTTTATTGTTGCGGTGTCGGCGTCCGTCTAGCCGCCACTGTTCGGTTCCGATACTACCGTTTGGGTGATAGTAGGTGGCGGCCGGACCGTCGTCACGGTGGGGGTCCCCGTTTTTCCACCAGGCTTCAAATTCGGTGCTGTCGTTTTTACGGTAATGGATGATGGCTGGACCGTCGCTACGGTGTATTTTTCCACGCTGATACCAAGATTCTTCACTGATGGTGCCGTCTGTCCTGTAGCGGATGAGGGCGGGTTTGTCTGTACGGTGCAGGTGCCCGTTTTGTCGCCATTGTTCGACTTCGACTGTCCCGTCTGGGTCATATCCGACGTATGCGGGGCCGTCGGTACGATGGAGCTTCCCGTTGCGGCACCATTCTTCTTTTTTGATTGTTCCGTTTTCGTAGTAGTTGGTGAGGGCGGGACCGTCTGTACGGTCGAGTTCCCCGTTTTGCCAGTATTCTTCGGACATGGGGCTGCCGTCGTTGTAATAGGCGGTGGTGGCTGGCCCGTCGGTACGGTGGCGGTGTCCGTTTTGCCACCATTCTTCGGCTTTAACGGTTCCGTCGTGGTTGTAGTGGATTTGTGCGGGGGCGTTGTCGCGGTGGAGTTCCCCGTTTTTGTTGTGCCATTGTTCGGTTTCGACGTACCATTCCGGGGCGTGAATAACAGTGCTAGGCGTGTCGCTACTATTGTCTAAATCGTGGGGGGCTGTGGTGTGTTGTTCTGGCGCGAACTGGTCGCCTTTGCTGGTGCCTTTGGGTTGACGGCTACGGTTAGTAGTGTTGGTGACCATGACGGGGGCTCCTTTTTTGATGTTTTTCTGTATCGGTCACCGTGTGGGGGCTGGCTTTTGGGGTGGGGTGATTTCTTCCCCGTTCTGCCACCAGGTTTCGGTTTTGATGTTGCCGTCTGGGTTGTAGTACACCCAGGCTGGCCCGTCTGTACGGTGGCGTCTACCATTCTGCCACCATTGTTTTTCTGATACTGTGCCGTTGAGGTTGTATGTGATGCTGGCGGGGTCGCCTTCCCGGTGGAGTTTTCCATTTTCGCACCAGTCTTCGTGTCGTAGTGTCCCGTTCCCGTAGTAGATGGTGCGAGCGGGGCCGCCTTCCCGGTGGAGTTTCCCGTTTTTGTTGCGCCATTCTTCGAGCAGTGGGCTACCGTTAGGGTAATATTCCACGACACTAGGGGGCTTGCTATTGTTGCTGTCGGCCATTTTGGGACTCCTTTTTGTTCTATGATAGTCACCGTGTGGGGCTTTATTGTCGTCCGCCTTATACTCCACGAATAAATCCTAGGGTCTCACGCCGACCAACTACCTCCCCTACAAGGGGTGGGGCATCCTCACGCAGAGATTGTGGTGGTTGCTGATAATGCTGGTCAGGCTGTGGATAGTTTGCTCACTATGTTGGATGGGCCAGTGTTTTGATTTTTCCCCCACACGGTGTTGGGTGTGAACAAAAAGGGACGGATCCTTTTCATCCAACCGTTTCTTTTTGTTCACACGCCCCTGGCCGGAAAAGAAAAAAGGGGATCCTGTTTTTTGAGAGGTTGTAGAAACTTCATACTACTAGGGGCGCCTGTCCCCGCCAATCACCAAAAAAGCAGCCCTTTTTCTTTTCCGGCCAGACCAAAAGCAGTCATCCCAAACCGGTAGGAGGAGGGGAAAACGTGCAGGTCGGGAAAACCGTCGCGAAGATTATTTCAAGAATCCTTATCGGTATCGGATTCATACTGGCTGCTGGGGCTGCAACTTTTTCTGCCACCCCATTCTTGCCGTCCATTGTCACGGAAGAGGCCCTATTGTTGTCGTTCATGTTTACGACTGGGGGGACGCTTGCGGGGCATCTGGTTTTCGGAAACCCGGCCCGGGTGTGGTCCCGGATTATGGTGGTGCAGTTCACGGCGGGAGTGTTCGCGATTACTGGCACCTATTTGGGCTATTTTGGGTTGAATCCTGTCCCGGTGCAGGTGGCTTACGGGGTGTTGTATGTGCTTGTGGGGGTTGTGTTGCCGACGGTGTGGGTGTTGGGGGAAAACCGGGGTTGGAAAACGAGAAACATCCGGTCTCGGAAAATGAAACATGACCCGGCCTCGAAGGGTGCGAAGAAATGACTAACCTCACGTTGGGGTCCCTTTTTGATGGTTCGGGCGCGTTTCCCCTCGCCGCCAAAAATGTAGGCATCACCCCGTTGTGGGCGTCAGAAATCGAGCCCCTACCGATATTAGTCACCAGCGTTCACCTTCCTGAAGTGGAGCATTTGGGCAATATTTTTGACCTTGATGGTGCTGCTGTTCCGCCGGTAGATGTGATTACCGGGGGTTCCCCGTGCCAAAACCTGTCTGTTGCGGGGAGACGGGGCGGCCTCGAAGGAGACAAATCTTCACTATTTTTTCAACAAATCCGGGTCACTAAAGAAGTGAGGGAACACACTAATGGACTCCAGCCAAGATACGAGATTTGGGAGAATGTTACCGGTGCCTTGTCCTCCAACCAAGGCAGAGACTTCCAGCAAGTTTTGCAGTCCTTTATCAGCGTCAAGGCCCCTGGAGTGCATGTTCCTCAACCTCCGGGATGGAAGTGGGACCCTGTGGGGTACATTTTGGGAGAAGACTTCTCGATTGCCTGGCGTACCGTGGACTCCAAATTTTGGGGTGTGCCCCAATCCCGCAATCGAATCTTCCTTGTCTGTGATTTTGACGGACACGACGCGGGAAAAATACTTTTTGACCCCAGCCGAATGCCGGTTCTGGCAGAAAATGACCCGCAAGGCTCCAGCCGGGTTTATGCAGGCGCTCCAAGCAGGCATGAAGCCTACCGAACCGTCGGGACAAGCGCCCGCCAGACTGTGAAAGCCACAACCGTGGCTAACATCGTCACCACCAAACCGGATATTTCCCCCTGCACTTTCATAAAACCCGCCGGACAGTCGAGGTTGCGCTATTTTACCGAGGTCGAGTTGTCTAGGTTGCAAGGGTTCCCGGACTGTTGGGTGGACGGCCTCACAATCACAGACCCGACACCAGTGCAGGTTGCGTATTGGACACAAATATGGAACCAATGGCGGGCCGCCACAGGGAATCCCACGGCACAGACCAAGGCCAAAACCAGACGATGGCTTGCCCAAACAGACCGCTACATAGGGTTACACAAAATGTGGGGCAACGGAATAACCCTACCCATCGTGCAGTGGATACTCGGAAACCTCCAACACTACCACCAAAAAACCGCCCCAAATAAGTAGCCCTGCCCCCACACGGTGAACCCCATGTCAGGATACACACACCTCCATGTACATATGGAAACCTCATACATGGACGGACACACCCGCATCTCTGAGGGCGTGAAAAAAGCAAAAACTATGGGGCAAACCGCCCTAGCCCTAACCGACCACGGCAACCTATCCGGCATCTGGAAATTCGTACAAACCTGCCAGGCAGAAGACGTCAAACCGATACCAGGAATGGAAGCCTACCTCGCGATCGGTGACAGGCACGAAAAAAACACGATCCGTATCCCCGGCGACGACGGACTACTGCACGAAAAACGCTACGAACACCTCACTTTGTTAGCCACCACTCATGAAGGCTGGCTAAACCTCATAAAAATACATGACGAAGCCCAAAACTGTTTCTATATCAAACCCCGCATCGACTACAGTCTCCTCGAACAGTATCATGAAGGAATAGTGTGTCTAACCGGCTGTTTGGCTGGGCCGGTCATGGGGCCGTTAGCAGCATCCATACAGTCCGAGACTCAGGCCGACCGGCTAATGGAACTTATCGTCGAGGCATACGAGCATGAGAACGAGACCGGCACTATCCTCGACCAGCAGGTTCAACAGTGGCGGGAAACCCTCAAACTGGCTGACGACCTACCTACCGAACAGGTGGTGGGTCAGGCGCAAGAACATTACCGCACCAAGGGGGAAAACAGCCCGGCCAGTCTTATAGAGGCTTGGGACGCAGAACAGAAAGCCCTACAACAAATCTTCACGATAGAAGCACGCACACCCCAAAAACTCCAAGCCCAGGCGGAACAAAACCTCACCAGGCTTGTAAACATTTTCGGCACCGACCGTGTGTTTGTCGAAATCATGGAACACGGTATTGCGAAAGAACAAGCCGCCCTCCCGTTAGCGGTCAGTTTGGCTAACCGTCTGGGGGTGAAATGTGTAGCCACCAACGACCCCCATTACTGTAATGCTGAAGATGCTGATTCGCATGATGCTTGGATAGCGCTCACTACCGCTAAAGCGGGGCAAGCCAACCTGGACAACCCCGACCGGTTCCGGTTCGACGGGGAAGGCTACTGGTTGAAAACCGAGGAAGAAATGCGCGCCCTGCATAGTGAGGACTGGTGGCAGGAGGCTTGCACAAACACTATGACGGTTGCCGACATGGTGGAAGACAATATTTTGGGTGAAACCAGGCTACATTTGCCGGTGTTTCCCGTACCGGAAGGCTACACCCCCAACAGTTACCTCAAAGAACTGGTACGGCAAGGTGTAGCCAAAAAATATGGGGAGGCCCCCAGTCAGGATGTGAAAGATAGGGTGAATCGGGAGTATCGGGTGATTAAACAGCTCGGCCTGTCTTCATATTTCCTGATTGTGCAAGACTTTATCGGTTGGGCTAGGAGCGACTATACGCCCCAAGACTGGATAACCTACCGCAACCACGGCACCCTACCCGATGACCGTGAACGTAAGGAGCCGATTACGATAGGGCCGGCACGCGGCTCGGCAGGCGGCTCAATCGTCGCCTACGTCCTGGACATTACCCGAATAGACCCGCTACGCCACCATCTACTGTTTGAACGGTTCCTTGACCCTACCCGTGTAGGTATGCCCGATATTGATGTGGATGTGGAACAGTCTAGGCTGCCGGAGGCGCACGCTTTTCACCGTATCCGTTGGGGCGAAAACCGGGTAGCCCGCATAGGCTCCCTATCCACCATGAAACCCAGGGCCTGTATCAAGGACGCGGCAAGACTACTAAACATTCCTGAAGTTGCAGCTAACCGGTTGAACCGGACTATCCCCCAGGTGGAACACAAATGGCCTAAACTCACCGACCTAACCGACCCGTCCAACCCGGCAGGAGTCGACTTCCGTAAACAGCTCTTAGGGTTGGGTAAAGATAAGGCCGACCAGCTGATACGGATAGCAGCATCGTTCGACGGCCTGGCTAGGGGGGAGGGTATTCATGCGTCTGGGCTACTGATTTGTGACACGGACCTGGATCAGATTGTGCCAACAAGGGTGAACCGGGACGATCCTGACTCGCCGCGTATCACGGTGTGGGATGGGCGAGAATGCGACGCCGCCGGCCTGTTGAAACTCGACCTGTTGGGGTTGCGTAACCTTGACGTAATGTCTTTAGCGGTGAAAAACATTGAGGATACTACCGGTGAGACGGTGGTGTTTCCTGACCCGGACGATGATACGGAACGTAACCGGAATACTTGGCGCATGTTGTCGGAGGGGAAAACTGCGGGAGTGTTCCAGCTCGAATCCAAGCTCGGTGAAACGTTGACGATGGATGTGGGGCCAAGAGGATGGGCGGATTTGACGGCTATTAACGCGTTGAACCGTCCCGGCCCGTTGTCGGCGGGGATTGACCAAAAGTTTGCTGCACGCCGTAACGGGCGCGAAAAAGTCGACTACACGTATTTGACCGATAACCCGGTGGAGGTTGAACATATTTCGCGGATTCTTGACCCGACTTTGGGGCTAATGCCGTATCAGGAGTCTGCCATGTTGATTGGTCAGGTGGTGGCTGGTTTTGGGGCGGGGAACACTAACCGTTTGCGGAAAGCGATTTCGAAGAAGAAGGTTGAGGAGTTCCCGATTTTGAAGGACCTGTTTATTGCCGGCGCGATCCGTGACAGGGATGATGACGGTAGCCCGAAGTTGGCCTATGGGGAGTCTACGGCCCGGAATTTGTGGGAGCAGATTGAGGGTTCGGCGGCGTATTCGTTTAACGCGTCGCATTCTGCCGCATATGCTCTGTTGTCTTTTCAGACCGCGTTTTTGAAGGCGAATTGGCCTGTGGAGTATGGGGCTGCCTTGTTGGCGGTGACGGAGAGGGCGGATAAGCGGCGTCCGATTATTGACGAGTTGGCGCGTGAGGGCATTTCGGTGGTTGCTCCTGATGTGAACCTGTCTGGTCGTGATGCGTCGCCTTCTCGGGGCCGTATTTTGTTGGGGTTGGGTGAGATTAAGGGTGTTGGTTTGGGGGTTGCGGAACAGATTGTGCAGGCTCGTGAAAAGTTGGGTGGCAGGTTTGGGTCATTGCGCCTGCTTGTGGCTGAGTCTGGTTTGACTACGTTGCAGGTGCAGGCGTTGGCTGAGGCTGGCGCGTTGGATGAGTATGGGTCGCGTCGCGGGATTTGTTTGGTTTGCCGCACGTTGAAACGTACCGGCCTGGAGGTTCCGGTGACGGAGTGGTCTGAGGTGGAGTGTTATGCGCGGCAGACTGCCCGTTTGCAGACTCCTACGGGGGTGAATCCGTTGGTGGGGTTGGCTGACGAGTTTAGGAAGTGGACTCGCTGGTGGAGGGGTGAGAATCCTGGGGGTGTGGGGTTGGTGAGTTTGTCTGAGGCTGAACGGGGTAAGAGTGGTGTGCGGGTGGATGTGCCTGGGGTGGTGACTAGGTGGGATGTGATTGCGAAGCCTCGGGGGGCGATTTGTTCTGCGACGTTGACTAATAGTGTGTCGAGTGTGGATGTTTGGGTGTGGTCGCGTGATTTGCCTGCCATGTTGGAGGTGGGGGTGCGGGTTGGTTCGGTGGTGCGTGCCCGTGTTGAGCCGAGGGTGCGTGTGGTTGAGGTGGAGGATCCGGATAGTGGGGAGGTTTCGGTTTCGTCTAAGTGTGAGTTGTCGATGTCGAGGGTGTGGGTGATGCCGACTGGTTTTGTTGGGGTCGAGTTGGGGGCGGCCCCTACGGGTTGGCTGGAGGACACTTTTGGGGGTGACGTGGTTGACGATGGCCGGGAGGATAGTGACGGTGAGGGGGGCACGGATACAGCCGAAGGTACGGGTGACGTGGTTGACCCGTATGCGGGTGCGCCGGATTGGGCTAAACCTAAACCAGGCGAAAACCTGACACCCCACGTTGAGACTCCCCCGGTAGAGGCTGAGGTGATAGACGTTTGGGGCAAAACCACCCCCACCCGCCCCGCACAATGGAACATCACCGACACCGACGCTACTAGCGCTAACGAGACGAAAGAGGAAACCGTCAACAAAAACAGTAGCGGCACAACCATGCAGAAACTTTGCTGGGCATGGGTCTAACCCCCGCACACAACAAAAACACAAGACGCCCAACCAGGGAAAGGAAAACGATCATGGGATTCGATCCGCGAAAACAAGACAGGCTGAATGACGGCAAGTTCGGGCATCGCAAATATGCGGCCCCACCACAAGACCTAGAGGGCACCGGAATAAAAATCACCGAAAACGTCAACACCATCGACGGCTACTACGACTGCTGCGTTGAGGACGAAACCGGCACCTACGGAGTCGAATACGAAGGCCCCGAAACCGAAACCCCATACCGCACCTATATTCTCGACCCCGAAACGAAAGAACCACTCGCATACACTGACTCAACCGAGCAGTGGCCCGAATTTTATAAGCGCGGCTGGACCAAAGCAGAACTATGGCAGGGGCATCGTGAAGCCTGGGGACTACCAACCGGCAAAGAGGCCGAGAAAAAGTTTTGGGGGGACGATTGAACCCCACTGAACTCGCGGAAGAACCCAAGGCTAAATCGGTTGTTGAGGAGGCACCCAAGGTCGATCCCAGAAATAAGTTGAATGACTTGACGGGTTCTGAGTGGATGCCTCTCACGAAGAGTTTTACCTATCAGAAAGGTCTCGGCACCAAGCATCCACATGCGCAAATCGAAAGGCAACACCCGGCACCATTCTCGTTCCAGGACATCTCGCAATTGATTTCATTCTTCACTAAAAAGGGAATGACGGTTCTTGACCCCTTTGGGGGTGTCGGTTCAACCGCGAAAGCTGCCGCGGTCATTGGTCGCAAAGCGATCAGTATTGAGCTGCAGAAGCAGTGGCACGACTTAGCGATCGAGAGACTTGAAGTTGAAGTTGCGGCAGGAGCAGCGTCAGAGCACCGGTTCATCAATCAGGACTCTCGTGAAGCCCTATGGGACCTTGAACCGGAGTGTGTAGATTTTGTAGTGACAAGTCCTCCCTATTGGTCAATCCTCAACAAGAGAGCGGATCACAAGGTCAAGAAGGAACGGTTGGCAAATGATTTAGCAACCAACTACTCAGATAGCGATCCGAAGGATTTAGCGAACGTTTCTGATTACGCAGAGTTCCTGGACGTTCTCGTTTCCGATTTCGTGTTGCCCTCGGCGCGCGCGCTTCGGACTGGCAAGTATCTTTGCATGGTTGTCTCAGATTTCAGGCATAAGTCGGAATTCGTTAGCTTTCACTCGGATCTTATTCAGAGACTTAATGGGGTGGAGGTGCCTGACGGCGGAAGAATCACTCTGCAAGGGGTTAAAGTTCTCCTGCAAAACCACAAGTCTCTTCTGCCATACGGCTATCCCTTCGCTTACGTGGAGAACATTCATCATCAGTACATTCTGATTTTTCGCAAGGTAACAAAAGTAACCGGCGGGGTCCCAAAGAATCGCAATTACAAACCCCCGAAAAGCCGTTGACCAAACTTGACCAAAAAATGGCTATACCAATGGCTATACCAACCACCCCCAAACCTGCCCCCAACAGCACACACAGAAACTAAATTCTTCGTTCGGGACGAAGAGGCCGCGGGTTCAAATCCCGCCACCCCGACTGTTTGTTTTCGCAGGTGGTAGCCTGCTTGATTTTGTGTTACATGATTGTGTTTCATACTTCGCGTACCCCGTGCGTACCCCCGTTTACTGCGCTGATGCTGGTGACGGGGCTGGGGCTGGTGGTGTTTTTTATGGCTTGGTTGAGGGTGGCTAGGGAGGTTTGGTCGGCTTTGGTTCCTAGCCAGTGGGTGTAGCGTGATGTGGTGGTGAGGTCGGCGTGTCCAGCCCAGGCTCTTACGGTGGCGAGGTCTATTCCAGCCGCGAGCCAGATACAGATGGCGGTGTGGCGTAGGTCGTGGATGGTGCGGCCTTGGGCGGTGTTATACCAGTCGAGGGAGTCAACGAAGCGGTGGCGGTGCATGGGTGGGAGGAGTGCGTCTGCGGGTTTCTTGTCTTGTTGGAGGGTCTTTATCCAGGGGATGAGTTCGTTGGCGAGGGGCACGAGGCGGGTTTTGTTTGATTTGGTGGTTTTGAGGTCTACTCCCTCGGGTTGGGCGCGTTGGACGGTTACGGCGGGGTAGGGGACATAGGAGACGTCTCCGACTCTTAGAGCACGGGCTTCTGACCAGCGCAGCCCGGTCAGGGCGAGGAATTTGGCTATTTTGGCGTTGGTGGGGTTGAGTTGGTGCCAGATTTCGTAGCGTTCGTTTACTTCTTCGATGCTCCAGGGGCGCATTTCGTGGGGCGGGTCTGTGCGGCGGGGGAGTTGCGCGGTGGATACGGGGTTGTTTTTCACGAGTCCTTGTCGCATTGCCCAGGCGAATACGGCTCTTAGCGAGTCCCGGTAGCGTTTCACGGAGGTCCATTTCAGGCCGGTTTTGGTAAGGGCGATAAAGGATTGCTCGATTTCCAGGGGCGAGATTTCGCTGATGGAACGACCTTTAAGCCACGGCGTAATCTTGTTGGCGTTGATGACGTCGGTGTTATAGGTGGTTTGCGCTACTTGATAGCGGCGTTGTTCAAGATATTCGGGGAGGTAGTATCCCAGGGTTTGTTTACCAGCTTTGAGGTCTACACCGCCGTCGAGGATGGCTTTTTGGCGTTCGACCCAGGCGGCGGCTTCACGGCGGGTATTGAAGGTTTTGGTTTTCAGGGTGAGGCGGCCTTGCTTGACTTTTCCACGCCAACGCCCGGAAGGGGTTTTCACTACTGCCATGTTTGCTCTCCTTGGTTATTTTTGCTGGTTGAAAAGAATGATGATGAACCTGTTCCTGTTTAGCAACCCCCGACCCTTCCCAGAGCCGGGGGTTGCTTGCAGGGGTTATTGAGTTATGCCCGGATTCCGGCGTATTGTTCTAAATCACACCGGCGGTACCGGCGGATTTTCGGGGTCAGGAACACGGGCTTGATAGGCGGGTTACTGGTTTTCGCCCACCGGCACAGGGTAGAGGGATGAACCCGCAGGAATTGCGCGGCCTCTCTCTCAGTGAGCAAGGCTGGAAGGCTATCAGACACCATTAGTGTTCCTCGCTATTCTTCTCAGACCTGTATAGGACAGGAAATCGCCTTTGAACATGGTTAGTCCCTGGTTCGGGGTCTCGATGAGTCCTTGACCGGGCTCGAACCCGCAAACCATGCCGGCTTGTGCCGGGTCTAAACCAGGATGGAGCATATTCACCCCGTCTATGTCCTGAGCGAACGTGAGTTTCACTGCTAGTTGGGAACGCAGAATCCCGGTCAGGATAGACGCGTCCCCACGTTGGGAACACACCACGAGACGGAAACCGACTTTCGCTCCTTCCAGGGCGAGGCGTTGAATCGCTGACTGGCAGCGTCCAGCTATCCTTTCCCCTGGCTTTGCCCCGCTAGCCTGGTCATGTCCTTTCAAGGCTTCCAACATTCCTGGATATTCCTCGAACACTACTAACACCAGTGGGCGAGAGAACGAGAAATCATCAAATTTGTCTAGCCCTAGAGCCAGTAAATCATCAATCCTCGCGTCCATCATTTCTACCAGGTCGGTTAATACCGTCAAACAGCGAGAAGCCTCACGAAGGGTCTGAACCCTCCACGAGTTCCCGCCGAGTTGTTGACCCAACGCGTTGAACACTATCCCGGAAGGGTCAACCCCCGCCACTATGACATCATCCCGACCAGCGAGCTGACCCAGAATCGTGTACAGCGCTACTGATTTCCCGGAACGAGTCCGTCCGGTAATCAACCAGTGATAAGCATCCGCTAAATCAGCCCTTACGTCCTTACCGTCAGGGTCACGACCTAGCAATAAAGGAATCTCACTCATGGAGGCTCACCCCCCCTAGTCCCAGCTAACGGGTCATCAAGGAATACCTTGACCATAGCCATTCCCGGCACACTGTCAGGAACAACTTCCACCCTAGACAAACACACCCGACCAGCCAGACGCGATTGTAACGCGGCAGGTAAGTTATCCAACACGGTTTTAATCTGGCTAGGAGTAAGCACTACCAACGCAGAAAAACCTTCCGGTAACACACGCTGTTCCCACCGTGGCACAGGCTCGTAAGGCGATAAATCCAGACAAGAACGCAAACAAGACTCGAACACTTGCGCAATCAAAGCGACTCGATACACGTTCTTATCCGCTTCTATCAACAAATCCGCCCGAGCAAGTCCCTCACGAGCAGCCGGAAAAGAGAAAAGCCATCCAGCTACCAGGCCTAGCCCCGTGATAGACACGAGTAGACCCAGCCAGCCGAACACGCTAAACGCGCCAGCAACGACACACAACCCTAACAGGGCAGTAATCTGCCAGCTATGCCTAGCCTCACAAACTATCCAGCTAACGAACTCGCTCATTTCAGGCTCTCGCTCTCATCATCGTCAAACAACGACAAATCAGTATCAGCAAGGAACTCGCTAACAAACAAAGTCGCGGACAACCCGAAATCACGAGCCGCTGATACCCTCAAACGGCCCTCACGGTAAAACCGTTTCTCACCCATACCAAGGTTCAACACTTCCTCATCAGGACACACAACCCTGACAGAACCAAGGTCTTGTCCATTGAAATCCACCGCAGCGTTAGTCCAATACAACTCCCGCCCTGCAGAATCCTTTTCTAACCTCCCGGTAGGCTCTCCATCAACATACTCCTTACGGCCCCTAGCACTACCAGACTCAAGGAATAACACAGAGCCATTACCAATAACTTCTAACTTAGTCATCGTCATAATATTCAATCCTTCCTCTTCCGTAACCACGGAAGAAAAGTTCTCCCGAACCACAACAGTCCAAGAGAAAAACTGTTACCAAGCGATTGCTTGACAACAAATAAAGAGCGGGAAACCGGAACGACAAAACCCCGCGCCCAAAAAACACCGCTACTAGTCTCTGTCTTATAAGTGACCAAGAGGTAACACTAAGAACCAGACCCAACAAACCGCCCCACCAGTAGCAAGTCCATGACAAAATAGAACCAATTTTCCCTATCAACACGGGAAAACCAGCACCAAAGAAAGGAGCACAAACACATGAAACGAAAAACAATAGCAACGCTAACCTGCCTAGCCCTCACCACCACCGGTGTCAGCATGGCCTACGCAGCCCCAGCCACTGACCGTATCGGCGGTATCGACCGTTATGATACGGCGGTACAGATAGCGGCTCGTACTTTCACGGGTCATCAGAACACGGTTTATATCGCCCGTGGTGACCTTCCTGTAGATGCCTTGGTGGCGGGTCAGCTTACCGATGGTCCGGTCTTGTTATCCCCTCTCGGTCAGGTAAATCCCCGCACATTGCAAGCCCTGAAGGGGTATTCCCCTAAAGAAATCATTTTCCTGGGCAAAGCCTTCCCCGCTTCTACTATCAACGCTTACCAAATTCCTGGTGCCCAGTCTTGGGTTATGGGCGGGAAAGACCGTCAGGAAACCTCGGCTTTGATAGCCGGACGGGCTTTCAATGGTAAGTCGTTGTATCACTTGTATGTGGCAGCCCCTGATGGGGTAGACGCGGTTGCTTCCGGCGCTTTGACCGATGCGCCTATCGTTTTGGCTTACCCTGACGGGCGTGTTCCCAGCGTGGCGGGTCTTCCTGCCGACACGGCACGGGTTTGTATCGGTGCAGCCTGTAACTATGTGTCTGCTAAGGAGCGTGTGCAGGGTAAAGACCGTTTCGAGACGGCTGAATTGTTAGCGAAGCGGGCTTTCCCTAACGGTTTCACAAGGGCGTATGTGGGGCGTTCGGATAACTTTATTGACGCCGTGGTCGGCGGTACTTTGACTGACGCCCCGATTCTTTTGGTACACCCCTCTGGGCATGGTAATGACCGTATCAACGCTTTGAA
Source organism: uncultured Mobiluncus sp. (assembly GCF_947087965.1). GTDB lineage: Bacteria > Actinomycetota > Actinomycetes > Actinomycetales > Actinomycetaceae > Mobiluncus. The sequence continues at coordinate 134,167 of NZ_CAMUES010000005.1, read as the reverse complement.
CCTCGCCCACGTCACTTTCCTAGGCGGACCTGGAGCGTTACCCGATAACGTCCTTACCCTAAAACCTCAACCCAAACCTACCAACGGTCTCGGCTTACCTTGGGCAGGCAAAATCAACCCGCTTTTCGCCGGTACTGGAGCATTCCAGGGCTGGAATTTCAATGAATACACGGAAGTCTATGATTGGACTAGTGTAGCGGCGTTTTATGGTACATCACGTGATGTCCATAATGAAGAGGTGATTAACTTTTTACACAGTCAGGGGCTTAACCCAAGGGGTACGACTCTTATCCGAAATACCAACTACCGTGTAGACACAATTGTTTTCAATAAAGACTGGCGTTACACCGTTAATACGCCGTCTCCTGATGATTTGAGCGCTATGACTGTTCAGCAGCGTGCCTTGTACATTCAGGCGCATATTGATGAGTTTGAGGTAGCTTTGGAGAATGCTATTCAGAAGCGTTTACCTGAGTATCGTTTGAACCTTGACCGTAACCCTGAACTTATTGCCCAGTATCGGGAATGGGCTTCGGGTATGCCTCGTGACGAGCAAGGTATTAACGCTATTTCAGGGTATATGGAACATCTTTTTAATTTACCCCAGAATATTGTAACACAGGTTATGCCTTCTTATAAAGGGTCGAAAGTGTATGAGAGTATAAACTCTTATTATGGTCTGGATAACACAAGTGGACAAATGGATATAAACGATTTAGCTGATTATATGGCTGACAATTATTTCCAGTCCCATAGGCATTGGGAATGGGTGGAGAAAGCTGGTCGTTCAGGCAAGTCTTTCGCGTGTGGTGTTTCAGCAGTTACTACACATGGTCCATGGTTCCGTCCTGATACTAACGGTGTTATGATTGGGAAAGGTAGTCTTTTAACAGCGTGCGGTTCTTTTGATATGATTCGAGTTCCCGTAAGCGATTAAAATTTCATACCATATTACTCCCCTATCTCCCTATTCGGGTTGATAGGGGAGTTTTATTTATTTTTTTATTTGTTTGCTCATCACTATGTTCAAGATTGGAGTAAATGTATGAGTTATCTAAAGTACGTGGCTTCAGCTACGTTATTGTTGTCGTTAGCTGGTTTAGCGGGGGCGTCTCCTGCACTAGCTAACACCACGGATACCCCACAGGGTAACGCTACCGTTAAGCATTTAGGCAGTGACACTTTTGATGTGGCTCACTCGATAATGCCGGGATATTCCAAAGTTTACTTAGTTGACCGTTCGGAGGTAGCTAAGTCGGCTGCGGTAGGTAGCTTTCAAGATGGCGTCAAGCTGATAGTAGATTCTAAGAATTCTCAGTGGCAGCAAGTCGAGCCTTTGCAGCAGGTGATTGCGACCTCTGCAAAGACTGCCAAATTTTCGGCAGCCAAGGTTACGGGTCAGGTAGCTGCGGATACTGTTAGTGTAAACGATGCTATCTATCACGGTAAGCAACCTACTGGGAACGTGTACCTTACATCTACTCCGGTAGACACTCTGATTACCCAAGCTAATATCAAGGGTAGCCCAATTATTCAGATGAATTCTGATGGCACTATTCCGAAGAATTCGTACACCGAGTCGGCTACCAACTTGTATTGTGTGGGTGCTGCCTGCAATTACAAGTCAGTGCAAGCCCTTTCGGCGATTCCTTTGAAGGGACAGACTCGGTATCAGACCGCTTTGGACGTGGCTAAGCACGCCTATCCGCAAGGTTTTACCAGTTCTTACCTAGTCAAGGGTAATGACTTGGCGAGTTTGATGGAAGCGACCACTGTTTCAGGCAAGCCTGTCCTGCTTTACGACTCGACTCTGAAAGATTCCTCTTTCAAAGAACCACTTTCCCAGGTAACTTCGTTCGTTACTGTGGGTTCGCCTCAACACTTTGAAGAATCTCAAGTCCTGTCCATGAAAGAGGGCGGAACTTTCTCCAACTCTGACCTATTCGTAAAGGGTATTGACTCGTTAACTGGGTTTACCCTAGACCTTCCGCATACTGCTGAGGGTTCGGTCGGTTTTGACAACTATTCGTTGATGCGTGATGGCTGGGTTAATACGGGTCTGTTGCAGATTGGGTCTGATGGTAAAGCTACTTTGCTTTTCTGTGGCTCAGACGGATTTGGTAACTGCACCAAGACTGACGCTGACTGGGTACGTTCCATGTTAGCTAAACTGTCTATCCCAGTAACCGTGATTGGGTAGGAGTATTAATAATGACACAAACGATTTCTAAGAAACTCATTGCTCTTATTATTGCATTGTCTGTTGCCCTATCATCTGCTTTGATTGCGAGCGTAGCCATTGTCAATAACAAGTCCACGGCTAATGCCGGTAGCGTTATGATGACGCCTAAGATGCGTAAGGGATGGCACGGAACCACTTATCAATCTACTGATGGTTCGGTAGGTGCAGCGTATTGTTCACTGATGGATAGGCGATATGGTCCTGGTAACGGTACTAGCCCTTCAGCAGTTTCTTATACAGCACCGTCTCCTACTAACTCGATTTACTTAGAGCCGGACGGGACAGCACCCAAAACTGAATCTAATGCTGCCATTATTAAGCAAATCGGGTATATGATTGCTGCTTTCGGTTATGACCCGCCCGCTAGTGACCCTTATCGCGGTATCTTGGTAAAACAGGTTATTTCTAAGTTGACAAATACTCCGTGGCGTTACGCCGAAGGTGGTAATGTGGAGAGTTTGGCAAATATGGTAGCACACAACGCTAGGACTTGGGGTACTGTAAACCTTCAGATAAGTAAGCCTGTTCTTAAATGGAACGATGGTAAGGATAACGGTAAAGTTGGTCAGCTAGCCTCTCTGTCTAATATTGGTATTACCAATGAGCAGCACAATTTATGGTGGTCTTACAGTGATGGTATGTCTACTCATCCTCCGATGGTAAAGATTACTCTTACTGGTGACATAGCGGTTAATGCTCCAGGTCAACCCAAGGTTTGGAATATTCCCTATAATCAGAATTATAACCCCACAGCACCTATCGGGCTTATCCGTACTGGTACAGGTAAGTGGTCTTACAATATTGAGATTATTAACGTTCCTGATAATACTTTGCTACAGCAGTATCCTCAGAGTAGTAAATATCAGTATCAGAATCTGCTTTCCGGCAGACTCAAGACCCTTAAAGCTGATGGTTCAACCACTCCTCCGCCTCCTGATAAGCCTAAACCAGACGTTTCCCTGGAGTTTTCTTCTGACATTTCGTCTAAGATTATCGAGCCTGGTACTCCTTTCCACGACACTGGTCACGTTACCGCGAAGTCTAACGACCCTGCTGTGCCGGCTACTTGGCCTCAGCGTGAGTTTAGCTGGACGGATGCGGGTGGTGCTTCACATACTACGAAGGAGCCGGTGCCTTTCCGTATCAAGTTCCATCTTTGGGGACCTTTGCAGACTCCTATCCAGGAGGGGGCGAACCCTGGATTGAACAGGCTACCCCCGAGGCGTGATAACACCCCAGGGGTAGCCGTTTTCAGTTAGAAACGAGATTATTCCTTATCCCGTTTATCCCCAGACCTACCCGTCTGGTCAGTAGTTCCGTCTTGCTTACCGATGCGACGTTTAATGTCCTCGGTAGTCAAAACAGGCACGTTCGGGTTGACTTTACCGCTCGAACCATGCTGTTTCGATACATCTATCAGCCCCCCGCCTTGCACCATCTTGAACACAGCAGTAAATCGACGCCGGAAAGCCTGCCAACGACCATCGCTACTGTTTCCCAACCACGAGTACTGGGACTGGATGGGTTTGTTACTAATTACCCATACCTCTTGGTACTTCGCGTGCTTATTCCGGTACCGGGCATTCAACTCCGCAGGATACTTATCCAGGATAGACAAGGCAGTATCTATGGGCATACGGTTACTATCGAACTCGTCCAAGACCAGAACCCTTTGACCCTGATAATTATCGAACGGATGTTCGTAATCAGTAACCCTGAACATTTCCCGGGGAGAATACAACTCGTACATCAGCCGAGTCTTGCCTACCCCAGGCGCACCATACAAATAGTACACGTCACGGTCAACGAAGCTCGTCATATCATCCTGCTCCCGAATCTCAACAAAAATATTCAAAGCATTAATATAACGTGCCGCGTAAGGATACAACCGAATCACATCATTAGGTGACAAGCCAGAACGGATTAAATTAAAATACTTCTCAAGGTCATTACGCTCCCCTTGATTCTCCTTTAATTCAATCTTACCCCAACTGAAAGGACCAGCAATACGCGATTCAGTTTTCGTAACATAATCCACACAATTCCGTGGCTTAGAGTACATGGACGCGATATGAGCATTACCCAACAAGTTATGCAAAGTCGAGAAACGTATCTGGTTATGATTCTGAAGGAATAACTGGATATGCACCAAACCAGTATCTTCCCCAGACTCAACCTGCCAAACACCAGCATCATACCGACCCATCAAATCAAAGACTCTCGCTAAAGCGTCCTTGTGGGCACGAACAACGCCGATACCCTCGGCTTGTGTCCTGCGTATCTCATCCTGGTTCAGATAAGTAATCACAACCATCCACGCATACGACCTACTATCACGCCTACCCCGGCGAGACTTACCTGCTGCCCCATCACCGGAACAACCCGTTTCATCACCCCCTTCCGTGCTCTTACCAGGAGCCAAAGCATCCAAGTCCATGTTCATTACATACTCATAAACACTGGACTCAATTTTCTCCTGCCAAACCTGCAAATCTTCCCTGTCCAATGGCTGAACCAAAGACCGCGATTCCGCCAGACCCGCATCAGGAACCGCATCCACCGGGCCGACACCCGACACGTCCACGGCCCCTTCCACGGGCGCTACCTGGTCTCGGTCTCTGAAGTCCCCAGTAACACTAAAGGGGACTTCCCCGCCGGTCGGCCGCGCTTCGCGCGCCTCCCGACGGGAACCATCAGCGGTTTGATTGAACTTATTATCAAAGTACGAATTCATATCAATACTCCTGTTCTAATCTTGCGCTGATTTTTCTTTCAGCGCGGGCACTCATCTAAGTGCCTGTTTTCTATAGCTCCATATCCGGCCTTACAAACCCGTGACGATTTGCCCTCTTATCCATTCCACCCCTCTTAGATATCCAAACGATTCCCCTGGATATCTGTGTCATTTTCCTGGATACCCGTAAATAACCCTTGGATATCCGTCAACGTTCTTGGATATCAATTCTGCTATCCTTGGATATCCACCAAAACTACCTGGATATCCTTTCCAGCCCTTGGATATCCGATTCGACCCCTTGGATATCCGTCATACTTCCCTGGATATCCATTCCATTTCCCTGGATATCGGTAGATATTCCCTCCAACCCCTAAAACCACACTCACTCGCAGGTTAAGACCCACGCAAAACAGTCACCCACACCACACGAAAACACACCAACACAACCACCACTACCAACCTAACCCACAACAAAACGCGTACCCCCCGCGTACCCCCACAACGCAATACACACAAACCCCTGCAATAAACACCCAAATAAAACAAGCCAAACACACCATACAACACCAAAAAGAACCGTTCGGGACGAAGAGGCCGCGGGTTCAAATCCCGCCACCCCGACTCCGGTCAAGGTAAGCACCTTGACCGGTTTTGTTTTGCCCGCGAAGCGGGCTAGTTGCGCGACACAGCCGCGTCGCAAGCTTGCTTGCGTAAGCGAGCTGGGGCCGCGCAACGTAGCCGCGGACGCAGTCCGCGGCAAAACAAAACCGGAAAGGTATTTGCCGCTTCGGCTAAGGGGCATGCAATCGCGCAGCGATTGCGAATACCCCGACAGGGGGAACATAGCGAACCCCGACCCCGGGAGGGAGCGCAGCGAGCTCACGGATAGGGGTGTGAGCAAGAGCGCAGCGATTGCGAATACCCCGACAGGGGGAACATAGCGAACCCCGACCCCGGGAGGGAGCGCAGCGAGCTCACGGATAGGGGTGTGAGCAAGAGCGAATCCCAGCGGTTAATCTCTCGTACTTATGCAGGTATCTTAGCGTTACCCCAGCAAGGCGAGGGGGACGATGACGATGCCATCGGGGCGGCGGAATGCAAATTGTCCGGTGGTGATTACGATGCGCTCGACCAGCCGTTTTCCGAGTTGTTCGCCCAGCCAGTGCAGGTGCTTCAGGTCGTTTTCATTCACGGTGGTGGCTAGTTTGACCTCGAAAGCAATGACTTTCCCATCGTAGCGCTCCAAAATCAGGTCGATTTCGTGTTCCCCAGCGCGGGTGCGCAGGTGGTAGCATTTGGCTTCCGCGGCTTGTCCGGCCGCACGCACAGTTAAAGTAGCCAGTGCCTCAAAGAGCTGCCCGAAGGTTTCCATACTGCCGGGTTTGCCGCTGAGCAGTGTTTCGGGGGTGGTTCCCGTCAGGACAGCGGCGATACCGGGGTCGAACAGTTGATGCTTGGGCCCGAAAGTGAGTCGTTTCAGGGACGTGCCAGTTGGTGCCCAACCGGGTACTGGATCGAGAATCCACAGTTGGGTCAACAGCTCGCGAATATTCTGGGTGGTACTTTTCGCGGGTTTATCGGGTTCTCCAGGACTAGCGGCATCCAAGATGGCAGAGTAGCTGGCGGTGGTTGAGGACGCGGCTGCGTAAGCACTCATCCAGGCTCTAAGACTTTGGGGTTTACGCATCAACACGCCTTGTTCGGGGATGTCGTGGTCGATAATGCGCTGGATATAGCCATCTATCAAAATCCGTCGGGCGCGTGGGGAGGTGCGGAAAATCTGGGGCATCCCGGTCTCACAGATAGCTTTGGCATAATCCGTGAGTCCATAATTGGTTTCACCGGATATTTCCGCGTCGCCTGAGAACAAGCGGCTAATGAACACGCTGGGGCTGGTACTGGGACGCTCGGCCAGGCTCAAGGGGCGCAGTCGCAGAGAAGCGATACGTCCTGCTCCGCTGTGTGTGTCTACCCCGGAAACGGGCGTGGCGCTGCCAGTTAGCAGGAACCTGTTGGGTGTCTGTTGATCCACGAGACGGCGTACCGTGTCCCACACGGGTGGGTATTTCTGCCATTCATCTACGCAGGTTGTTGCGTATTTAGTGAGCTGGTTTACGGTATCGGCGGCGATGAGTTGTCCCACCTCAGGATTATCCAAAGCCAGTAAATGCTCCACCCACCGCTGTGCGGTTTCGGTTTTCCCCACGCCCTTGGCACCGTCAATCGCAACCGCGGGCAGCTGCGGAAATAATGCCCGTAGTTCTTCGTCTAAATACCGGGGTAGATAGTCCTCGGGAGCGCCAGGAATTTTCGTGAGCATACCGACATTTTATCAGTATATCGTTCGATTTGCCGGAAACTTATCGGTCGTTTTGCCGGAAACTTATCGGTCGTTTTGCCGAGCTGCCACCAAGTACTTTGCCGAGAGAGAGGTTTTAGTGGGGGCGACTCATCGCCCTCAGCTCCAGTCGCGCCCGACATCCGGCTCGGCTTGTGTTTGCTGCTAAAAGGTGAGATTTGGGGGGTAGCTGCCATTATTGGCAGCTACCCCCCAAATCTCCCTGTTTATCCGCGCCAGGGAATCTTACGGGCATGCATGAACGTGAAGTGTCCCAGTTTTTGTGCCTGTTTTTGAGGGGATAGAGACATGCCTAGGAAGTATTCGCAGGAGTTTAGGGATCGTGCTGTCGGGTTGGTGTTTGACCGGCTTCGGGATGATCCTGGTTCGAGAGCAGCGATTATTAGTGATACCGGGTTAAAGCTTGGTGTGAGTCGTGAATCATTGCGTCGCTGGGTTGTTCAAGCCGAGATAGACCAGGGAGAAAGACCTGGGGTTAGTCGGGAGGAATCTGCCGAGATAAGGCGGTTGCGTAAGGAAAACGCGGAGCTTAAACGTACTAACGAGATTTTGAAGCTCGCATCGGCTTTTTTCACGAAAGAGCTCGACCACCCCGGGATGAAATGATTGCGTTTATTGATGAGTATCGTGATTGTTTCTCGGTCGAGCGTATTTGCCGGGTTATGAGAGAACACACGGTTGGGGGCTTTATCACTTCGCGTGGTTACCGGGCGGCAAAGTCAAGAACTGTGTGTGCTAGGCGATTGAGAGATGCCGTGCTAGTAGAGGAAATCGTGAAGATTTTCGATGATAACTTCCGGGTTTACGGGATTCGTAAAATCTGGCGTGCTATGCGCCGGACTGGATGGGATATCGGGCAGGAACAAACTGGCAGATTGATGCGTCTGGCCGGGATTTGCGGAGCGTGTAGGGGACGCAGACCAGTTACTACCCGTCCTTCTAAGGCCCCTGGTGCACGCCCGAATCTAGTTAATCGCCAGTTTAGCGCAGATAGGCCTAACAGGTTGTGGGTAGCAGATATTACCTACGTTCGTACTCTTTCTGGTTTTGTTTATATAGCGTTCGTAACCGATGTGTATTCTCGAAAGATTGTGGGGTGGGCTACCCGGTCATCAATGAAAACCGAGGTACTGCCCCTGCAAGCACTCGAGCAGGCCATAGCCCTAGCAAGAGACAATCTTGCAGGCCTGGTGCATCATTGCGATCACGGTAGCCAGTACACCTCCATTGCCTATAACGACAAACTCACTGATTACGGTATAAAACCTTCTACCGGAACCGTGGGAGACACCTACGATAACGACCTGGCAGAGACCGTAAATGGTTTATATAAGACCGAACTGATCTATTCGCAAACCTGGGAAACCCTGTCCGAGGTCGAGTTCGCCACCATGAACTGGGTTTACTGGTGGAACAATACCCGCCTTCACGAATCCCTGAACTATTCCACCCCCGAGGAGGTGATAACCCGCTACAATCAAACCCATGCTAAACAACTAGCACCCACATAAGAAGCGGAACAAAACCCAGTACGCTTCAGTAACATTTCAGGGATTTCCTTAGTTTTTCCACCCCTGTACTTCACCATTGGCTTCATATGAGTGCTCACATTCCTCTCAGCAAAAGTATAGTCGTCTTAATAACTAAACACTTGAATGTTCTCAAGTCGAGTGTCTGTAGTTCAGAGTCGGAGCTTGCGGATACGGCGTGTGTATTCCTTAATAATGCGGCGAAACTCGGCATTTTTCTGCTTGAATTCTGGGTCGTCCCTTTGGTTCGGCTCCGTGCGCCAGCCTGCAATGTGTGCCGGGTAGCGCAGCTGTCCTTTGACGTTGGCTACGGACTTGAGCTCGTAGTTTGGATCCACTTTCGACAGTTCCCGGTCAAGTTCATCGATGATGCTTATCCAGTTCGGCGGAAGATTCGAATGTGTTCGACGCGCCGTCCCGCGCTCCAAAGCGGCAGCTACACCCAGGGGAAAGCCATAGGCGTCGCACTCGACACCATCAATGGTCTGATGGTCTTCGAGGTTCAAGGGATTTTCCTTCAGCCGTTCTTTCAATGGTTTTGCTGAATGTGGTTCGGAAAGAAATCCGTAGCGGTCAACCCAGTCAATCAGTCGCTCACCGGGCCTTTCCCAAAGTCGCATACGAATCTCGATAAGTGAGCGCATTCGGTAAACGAAGTGACGTGGGCACAGGCAGGTTCTTGAAACATGCGTCGCTTCGTCGATATCGTCGGCAAAATAATCAGTCGTGGTCACGTCATAGAACATGGTAGCTTCCTCGGTGCAAGGCTTAACCAAGTTCCATTCACACCGCCTGGAGCCACCCTTGCGCTCCATTTTTTCAATAGGCGGAAAATCGACGTCGTCATGATGAAGCTTATCTTCAAAGAAGATAAGCTCCATCTCTTCTTCAATCATTTTCGGTTTCAACGTAGCCGTTGTCATTGTTCTCTCCTTACCTGTAGCAGCCCATTATTCGAAATCCACAATATGCATGCCGAGCCTTGCCTGGTTGTCCCGCATGTAATCCAGAAGGTCGATGGTTTTTTGGGCCTCAGTCTCGGCGATGTCATCGGAAATATCTATGTCCGGCATTCGCCATTCGCCCCAGCGCATATCGAAAGCACGCTGTAATCGCGCTTCACCTTGGAAGTAACGTATGTCTTCTACGATGATTTCCGCTTCATTGATGTCAAGATTGTTTTCAATCTTCAGTACGGCTTTTTTGGAGGGGATAAGCATCCCTGTTTGCGTTTCTTTGGGCTTTACAAGGTAAAACACGCCAGCAGAATCCGAATTTGCGGAACCGAAGTAATGCTTGAGTTCCGGATAATTTAGACCGATTCGGGAATAAATCCTCGCCAGGCTGCCATCTTCTAACCGCATTGCCAGGAATGTGCGGAACGGCATCGTGGGCTCAATTCCTTGAATCCCGTTTCCCTCGTAGCCTGCCATCCGCATCCGGACACGCTTAAAGTGATTCAGACGCATTGGTTCGACATCAAGGTGTTCGCATACGCGGGTATAGAAGTAGGGCCTTGCTATAGAATGCGCCACATCGCCTTCAGCGGGGGCATTGAGCAAGGGGTAAACCTCGAATTCCACTTGAGAGTCCGGAATGTCATTCAGAAAAGCAGCGATTTCCTGCGCGTTATGAAAATCCTCCACATTTGATTTGAACGTCCAGCTATCATCGATACCGTTTTCCGTCCGTTCGCATTGCTGCATGGGAAACGGCAGGTCCGCCCATGGCGCGGCCTTATAGTCTTCCTCCCAAACCTCCTCGCGACGCTCATGCGCATCCGCTTCAACCAGATTTATCCAAATCATTTCAAGTGGGCCAATGTATTGGTCCTCGCCATCAGGGTTGTGTGCCAGACTGTCCGGATTCCAATACTCTATGGCTTCGCCGTCCTGCCGAACCTTGGCCAAAATGCATCCCGCTTTGAGCGCAACAATGGAAACTGTTATGTGCCCATCAACATACGGGTCAACCCTCATGGTGGCAACAAACTCGGCGAACGCATCAGGTTCCGAATGTGGAGTTTGTGCCACAAAGTCGGATGCCTTCAGTTTTCCGTGCGACTGTGTCAGGTTAGGGTCACCGCCACAGAACTCTATGAGTTCGGCAAAACTCTTGCCTGCGCACATGGCGTCGTAATCCGCCTGGCTGGCGGCGGTAGCCAGGTCAGCCAAGGAAACCGTGTCCTGCTGTGAATCCAAATCAAAGGGCGGGGCCACCTCCGGCTTGTTGTCCGGATTGACCTTGCCTGCCTTTGATTTACAGATTTTTCGTTGTCCTGTCTTATTCTTGTCTTCATCGCTCATGATTGCTTACCTCCATATTCCTGTGCATAATCGCGTCGATTTGCTCTTCATCTAAGCGGCCTAGCTGAGCCCGTATTGATGCCCAAATGAACGGAAATCACACCGTCGTAGTATTCTCCTTTCGCTTGTGCCGTTCTCCAGTCAGCAAATGTCCCCACTGCAGTGCTGAATTCTTTGGCTCGAACCACTACCTCGTGGGTTTCCTCCCAGTAGGAGTTTTCACGCAGGGCAAGTGCCAGGCCCCCACGCAGTCGATTGATTTCGTTCTCAGTCAAACTGTGCAAAGCCCGAAATTCATTCAGTCCCGCGACGCTCGCCAACAGCAGTGTGTCTTGCAGATGCCGGTCGGGCTTGCTATCGCCAACATTCAGCAGCGCTGAACATTTGCCATATATCGCGCCCAAAAGGTCGGGTACTTGGATTACCCCGGTGCGCCCGGCAACCTCGACTTCGACCGGGCTCGAACGCTTCAACAGGAACTGCGCTCCCGCTGAGGTAACGGTAGTAACCCAACCTCCACTCGGACGCCGCCCATCAGAACGCCCCTCCTTCAAACCACGCGGTACCAAGATGTCAATGGTCGCATCCCCGCGAACCCAACGATGCGTGTTCCCGCTGGGTGCACCAACCAACGCGGTAAACCCGGCCTCACGCATCGTGGCCACGTCCACCAGCTCATGCCAAGACGCAGTCTGTTTCCCATAAGTCTGCAAGTGAATCATCGCTCCACCACCTTCCCAGTTGCCTCACGAATCAAGGCCTCGGCTTGGTCGTCGGTGCGCGGGTTGTTGTAGTCGAGCAAATCCGCCGCCAAGCGCAGGATACTCGGGCGCGGCAGCGCATCCACAACCCGCAGGAATACGTTGGCCCGAGCAAGGTCTTGCACCGGCAATAGTCCGCTCTCGCCGACTAACCGGTCAAGGTCACTTTCCCGAACATAGAGGTCAATAGTCCCCCCGGGCGATACCTCTTGCCTGTGGTTACTTACCTCGGTGGGTTGCGTTTCTTTAGACTTTCGGAGACTCTCAATGGCTTCGGGGTCGGCTCGAAACAGGCGCAGATTGCCGTTGCGGGCGGGGGCAAGGCGACGCAACTCGTCCAACGGTTCTGCGTGCAGGCGACGTGCCAGGATTTTGCCGCGCCGACGCCACTCCGGGGTCAAAGCCGACATGTCATCATCGATGAACAATGCCAGGCGTTCAAACCCCCCAGCCGTCAGGGGGCGTCCTCGAAACGGCTTTATCCCCCGACGTAAACGTTGACGCTCCACATCATCCACCACCCAAGAGCGCCCGACCTTTTGTGCCAGCAAGGTTCCTACCTCAGCCCGCAGGCGTACCGCTCGCGGGCTTATCCCCGCTAGAGACGCATACTCAGCAACAGACATCATGTTATAATCCTTCCGATTCCGGTATAGTAATACCACGAACGTGCTTCTCTATCCCCAATCTTCCGGGACCTTTGCGTCATCTGGCTCATCAACTATGTCGATGATTTCGATGTTGTCTGCGGGGTCTTTGGCTCCGTCGCAATCCAGGCCAAGCAGGGTTGGTTCATCGGGGACTTCGGGCATTTGGTAGTAATACTTATGGTAGTGGCCGTGGACGACCAGACGCGGGTGGGTGGCCGTCATGATGCGACCGAGCTTTTGGCGGTTCGCGGCCAGGGAACGCATGACCTCGAAGCTGGCCCATTCGGGTTTCCCCAGAGTGGCGAATGGATCGTGCTTGAGTGCAGGGCAATCGTGCGCAACCAGCACATTGATGCCCTCCCACGCGCTGGCGCGTTCCACGTCCGTGTCCGTCAACGCCTCATCGAGCCACCAGTCCAGACCCGGGGTACGCATATCTCGGTCTATTGAAGCCGCACCACCGACCATCAACCAACGCCGCCAATCCCGGCTTGCTTCTGGGAACTCCAGCAGAGAGCCGCGAGGCATGTAGGTTATGCGGTCCCAGGAGGGCAAAGGGCTGTCGAGTTTTTCATAGTCTTGGCTTTGTTTTTTGAGCACGGAGTGGTCGTCATGGTTGCCGTCAATGAAAACCATCTGCAGCCCGTTTTCGGCCAGAAGATCATTCATGGGGGTGAGGAAACCATCCGGAACATTGTCCCAGTTCGGGAAAAATCCCAGGTCGCCCACGTGCACCACCAGTTCGATGTTTTGGGTGGCGATGTGGTTCAGGGCGAACTCCATCCAGCCCACGTTGGCGTGCCAGTCCCCGCACACGGCCAGGCGTCTCACCCCGGTCGCGACCACGCGCCGGTCCCCAGGGTATTCCAGTATTGCGTTCGTTGCCTTGCTCACGGCTCAGCCCTCCTTACCGTAGTCATAGATGCTGCTGGTCTTGAAAGTCGGTAGGGTATGCCCCGACCAGACACCAGGATGCAGCACGCCAGAGCATTGGTCAGGACGTATGCCCGCCATCTCTGCCGCTTCCTCCAAGTGCTGACCAGCAAGCTCGACCATTTCCTCGACGATTTCCTGGGCCTCATCGCGGTCGAGACCATACGACTCGGCGCATCCAATGAGTATGTCAAGGTTGGATGCGCGTTCCCCGTTGGGCCCGTATCGGATTCTTCCTTCCGATTTTGCGACCACAAACTCTATGTCGCCAACCTGGACGGTTTCTCTGTCCCAGACCCGCCGCGTAACTATGATTCTTTCCATCACTACCCCCTCCTTTTGCTTTTCAAGTGCTTTGTAATCAATTCCAGTTGCTTGTTATCCGCCCCGACCTCAAGGCGTGCCGCATCAAAAGCCGCGCCTATTGTGTCGTTGACTTTCTCGACCGCCTGCTTGACCATGCTCCAGTCCGCGTCGGTCACCTCAGATACCGCTCTCCAGTCAGACATCTCGACCTTCTGAAAGTCCGATTGTTCACCCACCGGCATGGAAAGGTTCGGCCCGTATTCCGGGTAGGCAGCCATGGAAATCAAATCGTAGGCCGGTGCCAAGTGATGTCCGTCCTTGTCAATCAAAAAGGCCCAATTTTTGGCGTGCGCATCCGTGTTGCCTATCGCCACAAAGAACGCCAGCCGCAGCCACGCCCCGACCTCACTCCCCGGGTCCAGGCGACGAATTGTCTGCATCAGCTCAGGGATGGCGATGTCGTACTTCAAGAAGCGGGCCTTCCCCAGGGCTTGTAGCAAATCCTCTTGATGCAGACGTGCGACCGTTCCGTCCGCGCCACGCACCCGGTCGTAGCGTTTCGCAACAAACGTGCGGGTGCCACCAAATTGTTCCAGGGACGTTTCGACAGCATCCAGGCCGACACGGCGTGCCGTCAGCGAGACGACATGTTCAACATAATCCAGGTTACGGGTCCGCTTGATGGAGGGCTTGAAGATGTGCGTGCTGGGGACATTCCACGCCGGAAGATACCAACGCCCATTCTCACCCAAAGCGTAAGTCGTCTTCGGGAAACTTCCCGACAAGCAGGCCGAGAAATAGTCCGGGCCGCAAACCTTGTCACGGATTCTGCGCAGATGCTCACCAATGTTAGCCTTCGTGGTTACACGAGGCATCTGCTTCGGCTCCGGATGAGTTTGCTTTTCAAAGAAAGAAAACGCCCCCGCAGTATCCTTACCGATTACCTCTAAGGCCCTATCAGCATAAGAAGTGGCATGAAATGCTAAGGCCAAAACCTTGTATTCGATGTTTTCCGGGATAAGCCCCATGAACCAATTCATGGACTTACCCTGAATGTCCTTAATCTTGCCGTTACGCAAGGGAATCGAGGCAGACACAGGGAAAGCACCCTCCCACTCCAACCATTCCTGACTGTACCGGAACTGGCCGCTCAGCCAGCCGACCTGACAGTCACCAAAATACACGTTAGTCATGGTCCGTTCCTTTTCCTTCTAGGCATCCTCACGGTTGAATACCAACTCCCAGTATTCCTTCTCCCACGGAACAGGTGTATACCCCCACTCGTCGTAGTAGGCATCGTCACCTTTGAATGCGTAATCGAAGTACTCTTGCAAGTCAGCAAATTCCAATGCTTCAGGGCATAATTTGAGAAGCTCTTCGCGGTAGTCACTCAAAGGGTAAACACTGATTTCTTTTGTTTCGCTCATTTCAGAGTCCTTTCTGTGAGCTTTGAGCCGGGACCGTCCCATCTCTGAACAACATCGTGTGGGGAATTTCTGATGGTCTTTTTTGGCCAATCATTTTCCACACACCTATATACGTGTGGGGGGAGCATCCTTTTTCTCCGTTGATTTTTTAATTTTTCCCGCGATTTCAAGGATTTGATGCCAAAAGTTTGTCCTGACATTTTCATACCCCCCTCGCATTCTGTTACATCTTTTTATGACTTCAAGGAGACGAACGCCTCTTGTTTTCCTTTGCGATTGCTAAACTCTCCATCGCTGGAATCATTATGAAACCACCCCCAGGGGCGAAATTTTGAAAATGAATGCACTGAACCCCCTGCAGGAAAACCCCGATTGCTCGGGTCGTTATTGCTGGTGCGGCCTAACGGCCCAGTGGTCAAGCGGCACGCTGCTCAGTGGTTCAGGGGGCGAGCTTTCTGCGAGTTCAACCTAGGCGGCGACGAGCTCGACGATGTAGGCCACGGGCGGGCAAAATACCCGCCAGGGGGTGAATGGCGAGGTCCCCAGGCCGGGGCTGACGCAGACGCTCATGCTCGCCCGGTCCGGTTTCCCGGTTCCGCTCTCGATTCCATGGCATGTATCGGCTTGCCACTCGAACAGGCCGGAGGCAAACTGGGGATCCAAATCACAGTTCGTCACCAGGGCGTGACCTCCCGGCAAACAAACCTGCCCCCCGTGCGTGTGCCCGCAAAACACCAGGTCAGTACCGTCTGTGAGGAACTGATTCAGCACTCGCGCATAAGGGGCGTGGGACAGTCCCAGACGGACGCTGCGGCCGGTGGCCCGCAAGTATTCATTGGAAAAGCCGCCCTCACCAGCGCTCACCTCACCCCGGTGCGGTACACCACCCCTTGTGACCCCGGCTCTACCCGACCCACCAGCGCTGGCCCCGCCCTGGTGCGGTCCATCACCTCTTGTGACCTCGCCACTCGCGACCTCGCCACCTTGACCGCTCCGGCCCGCGCCACCGCTCGAACCTAGTGAACTCGAGCCGCCGGACTCAAAACCGACATAACGGTCGCGGCGTCCGTGCGGGTCGTTGACCCCGCTGAACTCCAGGCGCACCCCGCGCACATCCAGGCTGCCGTTCGCATTATTCAGGTCCAGCCAACCGGAATCGGCCAACAACCTGCGGAGCCGATTGCTCTGACCAGGCTCGCCAATCCATTCCGCGATAACCATTGCCGACATACGCGATGTTTCCTGGAGCAACGAGCCGACTTTGGTCTCGTAAGCATCAAAACACGAACCCCTCCCAGACCGTTGATAACGCGACTGTGAATCCGCCCTAACAGCACGCGCCACCGTGTTACGCGCCAACCCCAAATCCCTAGCAATCTGCGCTTTCGGAACACCCGACCGCGCCAAAGACCGAATAACATCCCAATCATGCAACGAAATCACACTCCTAATCTGACAGAAGTGCTCAATTTTCAAATGCCAAAACTGCTCACATTTCAGATGCCACTAACAAAGGCTCTGCTCTTAGCTGGATGTCTTGCGATTTTGGGCAATATTTTATGCGTATTGATGAGTTCTCTTGCTCACGGGTTCGTTAGGCGTTTTCGCGAGGCAAGATCGCTATCTCTAAACCGGCGAGTACGACTTCTATGATGATTTCAAAGTATTCCTGACTCATGCGATCTTCGTTTTTCGGGTTGGCTAGCGGAATTAAGTAGCCCTGGATGATGTCAGCCAGCGTTGTGGAGCAGGCAGCTAGGGGCTGAAGTTGGGTAATCATTTGGCCTAGGTCGTGGCGCTGTTCCTGCTTGGTTGGGCTGCGCAAGTTGCGAGCAGTAATGCTCCACAGCATCGTGTTGATGATAATTGAGTATGCGATGTGAATGTACTTGCTAAAACCAGCATCCCGTAGTTTTTCGTAAGCCACCTCCAAGATTGGTATAAACGCGGCGTCCATATGTCCATACATCAGTTTGTCGGTGACTCCGGGAAATTCAAGAAAGACGGGCCTGACATTTTCTGCTAGGGAGATGAACCAATCTTTCCATTCCAGCTGCTCGTCCGGTAGCTCGATGGTGCTAGCGATCTCGCCTATTACAGAAGCGGTAATGGCGTCACGGTTTTGGTAATGGTGGTAGATGACAGAGGGAACTACTCCCAGACGCTGCGCAAGGTCACGAATCGACCATTTTTCTAGACCGCACTCTCGGGTCAGTTCCATTGCGGTGTACATGATCTTTTCCTGCGTCAGCTGGGCGCGTCTACCCGTGTTTACCCGCTTGTCTTTATTTCCCACGAAAACAGCATACCCTCGACCTCGACAATACTAGAACATTGTTCTAGTATTGTTTCAGCTTGATTGGTAGCTCACTTTGGAAAGGATGTTTTAATGTGCGCCACTAATGAACGAAACGAGAAAGTCGAATCAAAAATAACGGGACTGTTTCCCCTGTTTTTGACGGTGTTACTGGCATATATGGGGCAGATGATTCTTAATCCAATTCTGGCTCCGCTGTCGCGCGAAATCGGGTTGAAGGAATGGCACATTGGCGCCACCATTTCGTTAGCTGCCATCATGTTCTCTCTTACCTCCACCAGGTGGGGACGGGTCTCATTGCGGTGGGGATCTCGGCGCATCTTGCTTATTGGCATGCTTGCCGGAATCCTGGCTCTAAGCGGATTCGCTATGGTGGTGTGGCTAGGATTTAAGGGTCTGCTCACCGGCATAGCGTTGATTCTAGGAGTAGTCATAACTAGGGGCGTGTTGTACGGCGGTGCCATCGCATCAGTATCCCCAGCAGCGCAAACCTACGTTGTGACTCATACCTACAATGAGACGCAACGGGTAAAAGGTCTGGGAGTCTTGGGCGCTGCACAAGGATTCTCGTCTATTCTTGGAGCCTTATTGGGTGGCAGCCTTGCAGCTATAGGAGGTTTCATGATGCCCTTGCTGGTGATGCCTCTGGTCATGCTTTTAGGCGTTGCCGTTTTGCTGCTAACATTCAAACCCACAGGTGGCGAAGAAAAAGTCGGTCAACCGGCAAAAGTTTCCTATTTTGATTCAAGAGTATTCGTGTTCCTGGCTTGCGGTTTCCTAATGTTTACCGCTTTTTCTACCGTGGCTACACTTTTCGGCTTTTTACTGCAGGATGTTTTGAAGCTAGCGGCCGGCGCAACAGCAGGGCTCACCGCTTTGTGCATGTCAATAATGGGTGTGGTGATGATACTGGCGCAGGCCTTGGTGGCTCCAAGGTTAAACTGGGGTGCTAAAAAGCTCTTTAGAAGAGGATTAATAATCGTTCTTCTCGGGTTACTGCTCTTGGTTTATCCACTAAATCTTGGACTGTTCATCGTAGCCAGCATCTTGACAGGCTTTGGTCTAGGCCTGGCGATGCCTGGCTACAACACGGCGCCTACTTTGCAAATGAAGCCCGAAGAGCAAGGTGGGCTGGCCGGGTTGATTAATGCTAACAATGGTGCAGCCTATGTAGTGGCACCGATAGCCTCCACCGCACTTTATGGACTCTCTCCGTGGCTACCAATGACATGTTGCACAGTCCTGATAGCTGCGGCAATTTTGCTGAGTTTTTACCATCCCGAGTTCCGCGAATAATCTCTTTATGATTAGAAGCACAAACCATAAAAATCCCTGCTAAAGCGTGTTGACTTCAGCAGAACTATGATGTCTAGTCGCTACGGGATTCAAACAAACTCAAACGTCTCAAAAACCCCATGCAAACACGGGGGCATTCAGCTCAATCGCTCGTAATGGTGTGTACATTCTTCTTGGTAATGGCCCTGAAGCTATTGAGAACACTTGGCGCTATATAGGCAAGACAGAAAACTTTGTAGAGCGTTTACGCGATCATGACAAAAAAGAAACCACAGTGGAAAAGGTCGGGTTAATACCCAAAAGTTATTATTGCTAGCTTGCAGCGGTCTTTTAACGAGGGACATTGGGGTTGTCTAGAAGCCCGTCTGATTGATATCGCTAAGAATGCTGAGCGCTGTTCTATGCCCGATAACAAGCAAACCCCTCGCAGCAGTGTCGGTGGCGGTTGAAAATGGTGCGTTTTTGGCTGTTGAATTTTGAGCAGTTTTATTTTACTGGGTTTGGTTGGTCGTGGTTGCGCAGTCGGTAGGATTTTCCGTTGGTTTGCAGGACTTGGGCGTGGTGGACTACGCGGTCGATTATTGCTGTGGCTATGGTTGTGGAGCCTAGGATTTCTCCCCATTGGCTGAATGGTAGGTTGGAAGTGATTATGAGAACTGGTGAAGTGGCTGGTGATTCACGAGACTGCCACCTCGACAGAGGGCATATGCACGAACGACCAATTTCAAACCAAAAAGCATTAAACTAAACAACAACCATTGCAACCACCACCAAAAACCGCCTAACGGTACCAGCCTATGCACACTAGGTTGATTATCAACGCTTCAGTGAGCGAAAATGCGCCGCAGAACCATTTTGAACCCCCTGCAGGAAAACCCCGATTGCTCGGGTCGGCATTGCTGGCACGGCCTAACGACCCAGTGGTCAAGCGGCACGTGGCTCGGCGGCTCAGGGAGCTAATGTTCTGCGAGTTCGACCTAGGCGGCGACGAGCTCGACGATGTAGGCCACGGGCGGGCAAAATACCCGCCAGGGGGTGAATGGCGAGGTCCCCAGGCCGGGGCTGACGCAGACGCTCATGCTCGCCCGGTCCGGTTTCCCGGTTCCGCTCTCGATTCCATGGCATGTATCGGCTTGCCACTCGAACAGGCCGGAGGCAAACTGGGGATCCAAATCACAGTTCGTCACCAGGGCGTGGCCGCCCGGCAAACAGACCTGACCCCCGTGCGTGTGCCCGCAAAACACCAGGTCAGTTCCATCCGAGAGGAACTGATTCAGCACGCGCGCATAAGGGGCGTGGGACAGTCCCAGGCGGACGCTGCGACCGGTCGCCCGCAAGTATTCATTGGAAAAGCCGACCTCACCAGCGCTTGTGAAACCGGCTCTACCCGACGCATCAACGCTTGCCTCGCCCTGGTGCGGTCCATCACCTCTTGTGACCTCAGTCTTACCCGGCCCACCGGTACCCGTTACCTCGGCTTCTCGTGTTTCACCACCGCTTGTGACCCCGGCCGCGCCCGTTTCACCAACGCCGACCCCGGCTTGGCGCGGTTCACCAACCCCATCGCTATCAAAACCAACATACTGATCTCGATGCCCATGCGGGTCGTTAACCCCACTGAACTCCAGGCGCACCCCGCGCACGTCCAAGCTGCCGTTCGCATTATTCAGGTCCAGCCAACCAGAATCGGCCAACAACCTGCTGAGCCGATTGCTCTGACCAGGCTCGCCAATCCGTTTAGCGCCCGCAGAGCCCGACCCGGATTTTTCGCTGGTACTCCACAAATATTTCAACGGATTACCCGCGCGGCTGGCGTAGAAATCATGATCTCCGAACACGTAGGCCCCCGGCACCCCCGAATCGATAAACGGCTGCAGCGCCGGGGCTGCCAAAAATTCATCCCCGTAACTCGATGACAACATATCCCCGGTCAAAACGACCAGATCAAAGTCCGTTCCCGCCCGTTTCGCCAGTTCCCGCAACCAGCCGACTAAATCCTCGCGGCCGCGATATAAATGCGTGTCCGAAAGGTGCAACACCCGCAACCCCGGAAACTGCGGCGTACCCGCCACCCCAAAACGCGGCACTTGTGCATCGGATCCCGGCGCAGCAATGGAACGCAAAGCCCGTCCGGGCACGGGAACCGTCAAGTGACGCAGCTGGTAGGCACGGGAGGCGCGCGCGGCACTCCACGCTACAGCTCCTGCCGTCAGCGCCCCAACTTTCATTGCGTTCCAGGTGCGGGTCCACAAGTGGGAGTCCATCGGATTTGCCTTCACTTTCCTAGTGCGCCGTTTATTTCGCTAGTTATTGTGCCGGAGGCGCAGGTTGCGCAGGAGCTGAGGGTTGAGCCGGAGCTGGCGGCTGCGGAGCGGGAGGCGCCGGATTGTTAGCGTCCGGATTCGCTCCGGGGTTCGCCACGCCCTCACCGGGAGTCGTCCCCGGACTACCTGCGCCGCTGCCGGGTGCAGCCGGGTTGGCCGAATCCGAAGGCGTGGGAGTGGGACTCTCCTCGGTCTTGGGCTTGTAGCCTCCGCCCACAAACGTCCCCGTGGAGCCCAAGCTAACCTTTGGCAGGGGCTGAATAGGAACATCCTGCAAAGCGGCGGTCATGAAAGTTCCCCAGGTCGGGGCCGCGATGGAAGAACCGTAGAGGGAACCGTAGTAGCGTCCCCCGATGGTTTGGTGTCCCACCGGGATATTCGCGTTAGCGTGCCCGACCCACACCGCGGCCGCCAGTTGGGGGACAAAGCCGACAAACCAGGTGTTTTCGTTGTGGTCGGTCGTGCCGGTCTTGCCCGCAGCCGGTCGGGGAATAGCAGCGGCCCGCCCGCCCGCGTGCAGAACTCCCTCCAAGGTTACGGCCACTTTGTCGGCCACGTCGGGGGTCAGGACTTGGTGACAGTTCGCATCGGGCACGTTATAAGATTTCCCGGAGGAATCCGTAACGGAAGTGATGCCGATGGGGTCGCAATAGACTCCGTGAGCGGCGTAGGTTGCGTAAGCGCCGGCCATCTGTAGCGGGGTGGCAGAACCGGCGCCGATAACGAAAGAGGGTTGCGGCGTGAAGGGCGAGCCGTCAGGTTCGGTCACCCCCATCTTGGCGGCGGTTTTTGCGATGTCGCACAAGTCCAGTTTGGTCGCCATGTTCGCGAACACGCCGTTGATGGAGTTCGCGGTACCGGCAGCAATAGTCATAGCGCCTTTCTTAGCGCCGCCGGTTTCTGAAAAGTTCCATACATCGGCCAGTTCTGGGGCGCAGGAAATCTTCCAGTCTTTGGCGGGAATGCTGTAGCGTCCCCCGGCTTGGTCATAACCGCCGTAACCGTCGATGTACCACTGGGTCAGGGTAAAGACCTTGAAGGTCGATCCGGTCATGAAACCTGCCGAGCCGCCGTGAGCGTAGTCGCCATTGTAGGAGTTTTCGGTCACCGCGTTGTTGCCCGGGTCGACACCGTAGTTGGTGTTTTGGACCATGGCCTTGATTTTGCCGGTGCCCGGCTCGACGCTGGACAGGGCAATCTTGACGTCAGAAGGGTCACCCACCGGGATGCGCCCGGTAATCGTACTGTAGGCGGCGTCTTGGGTTTTCGGGTCAAGGGTGGTTTTGATATTGAGTCCGCCGCGCAGCAGCAAGCGTTGGCGTTCCGCATAGGTGGCGCCAAACTCTGGGGAGGACAGGATTTCCCCTACCACCCAGGAGCAAAAGTATGAGGCGTTGCCTGCCAGCCCACACCCCTGTTGCTGGGTGGAGACGTGTAGCAGTTCCGAAACTGGCATTGACTTGGCCTTTTTGGCCTGTTCCGGGGTGATGTATCCGTCACGAGCCATCGCGTCCAGCACGAGTCCCTGGCGTTTGGTGGCAGATTCGGGGTGCGCGATGGGGTCGTGTCCGTTAGGGGACTGGGGGATTCCCGCTAGCAGGGCGGATTCGGCGAGACTGAGGTCTTTGGCGGACTTAGAGAAATAGTGTTGGGCGGCCGCTTCTACCCCGTAGACCGAGGGCCCGAACTGGGCGATGTTCAGGTAGCCCTCCAGGATTTCGGACTTGGTCATCTTTTGTTCCAAGCTCATCGCCAGTTTGGCTTCCCGGGCTTTGCGTTCCAAGGTCGTTTCGCTGGCGGCTTCAATCATGTCCGGGTTACCAGCGACCCGGCCTTGTTCGATGAGCAGGTTTTTCACGTATTGCTGGGTCAGGGTCGAAGCGCCCTGCAGGTCGTTGCCGGCCAGGTTGGACAGGATGGCTCGGCTCATGCCCTCAATGTCGACGCCTTGATGCTCCAAGAAACGCCGGTCCTCAATCGCAATAACCCCTTGTTGCAGGGTTTTGGCGACTTGCGCCAGGGGAACCACGATGCGGTTTTCCGCATAGAACTCGGCGATGGGAGTGCCGTCAGCAGCGGTGATGATGGATTTCATGGAAGGTTGCGAAGTGGTGAAGTCGGCGGGCAAGTCGTCGAGGGTTTCGGCACCTTTGGCGCTGACGATAGCCGCGGCACCGACCACGGGCAGAGCCAAACCGGCGGTGAACACGCCCGCGACCGCGCTTGCCGCCACGAAAGCTACCAAAAGAGCGAGGACTCGCGACCTACGGGTCTTGGGCAGTGCGGAAGTGGAACTGGCTGCGTCATTTTTCCCCATAGGTCAATCCTAAAGGTCGGGTGCGATTCTTTCTAAATTAAATCAGGCTACGGCACCGGATTACTTGCCCTGGCAATGTTGTGTAAAGAATCTATTTCAATTTAGTTCAGTAAATGTATTAGTTCAGTATGGTGTATGCAAAATTGTCTCGAAATATCTGCAATTTTTCGCCCTTGAAATTCCCTTGACCGGCGGCTAAGCTATTTAAGGCAAGCTGGCTTTCGAGAAAGAAAGATTCATATGTCAGTCAATGAAGACCAAACTTGGGCGGCCAAAGCATTGTGCGCAGATCGCCCGCCGGATCAACTTTTTGTCCAAGGTGCAGCCCAACGTGAAGTCCGTTCTATGTGTTACGGATGCCCTGTCCGCCTGGAATGCCTAGCCGATGCGCTGGATTCCCGAGCTTCTTTCGGAGTTTGGGGCGGTTTGACCGAACGGGAGCGCCGCGCGATGTTGCGCCGCTACCCAGAGGTTCGTTCTTGGGAAACTTGGTTGCGCGAAGCCGATGATGAGCTAGCAGCGGAGCTGCGAACGAAGCACGCTCCCCACGTGTTGGCTCACGTTCGCGCGTCCCGCCGTGCCGTAGCGCTCTCCAAGTAGCGTTCCGCCAGCGTTTATTGTCCAAGGGTGGGTTGTCTTTTTTTGGCTTGGCCCGCCACGGTTTAGGCTGAGTTTATGACGAAGTGGGAATACTTGACGGCACCGGTGATGGTGCACAACACGAAAGCGATTTTGGATCAGTTCGGTGCGGACGGCTGGGAACTGGTGGCGATAGTGCCAGGACCGGGCGGCGGGGATTCGCTGGTTGCTTACTTTAAACGCCCTTTGGCCTAGATTTTTGCGCTTTTGGGCGCGGGTCGTGTCCGCAATCTACGAAGCCCGGTAGCGCAGCCGTTCCTCATTCATGATAATAATTGACCTGCGCTTTTGAATGATCCAGCCGCGCGAGATGAAATCTGCCAACACTTTGTTGGCTGTCTCTCGGCTAGCTCCGGCCATCTGACCCAGCTCCAGCTGCGACAGCCCGTGCGGCAATCGCACCCCGGTGGCGGGAAAATCGGTTCCTCGCAGGGTTTCGCTGACTGTGTCCGTAGCTCCCCCCGGCATTTGTCCTGACAATTGCTCGTCTGTGTCGCTTTCCAACGGTTGCCCGAACTTTTCCATCAGCTCCAGCAAAGCAGCTGCGATACGTCCTGGCACATCCACATCTCGCAGCGCCATGGTGCGCTGGTAGAGCAGCTCAGTCTGCCGGTTCAAGGCCCGCAGCAACTCCAGATATAGGGCCTGATGCTTTGCCAGGTATTCCCCTGCATCCGTGACTAAAACCCAGTCCAGCTGTACCGGTTCCACGGTGGTTGCGGTGGCAAACCATGTCCGGGCGGCGTTTCGCGAGGCTGCACCGCTGGTACTGTAGGAATCCTCGGTTTCCGGTTTGCCGGACTGCTCCGGTGCAACGGGAGAATGCTGGAGGAAGTTGTCGCCGCCCGACCCGTCTTTTGCAGGAGAATCGGTCAGGGCATTGAGGCCGATGGTGTCTGTCGGTCCCAGGACTTCCAGGAGGTGGTCGCGACCCATCGATGTGGCGCGGGTCAACTTAACTTTTCCCGAATGCAAGTGGAAGATGCGGTCTTGCACGCTGTCCTCGGCAGCCAAACAGAATCGCGAATCCAAAGCTGACTCATGGACCTTGCCGCCCAGCCCCGCCAGCACTTCCGCCCAGATAGCACCCAGGCTTGTTACACCGCTGTTCCTTGCCACCTAAGACTTTCCTTATCTAAATGTTTTGGGTTGTTGCCGGGGGCTAAGCGTTTTCGGCGCGAGCCAAAGCCTTGTCGGCGATTTGGTCAACCCGGCCTTTGCGGCGGGCGGTATGTCCCACCACGCCAATCATGATTAACAGCACACCGATAACAAAGAATTGGCCCGATGCGCCGGCGGATTCAATGAGGTAGCCCAGCACCTTCAACGCCATCACCGGGCTATCTTGCATTCCCTGCAAGGTACTGCCCATCGCGCCTTTCACCACTCCGGGGACCACCACGAAAGCGCCGCCCAGAACGCAGAGCGCAATTCCAGACACAAACATCCCCAGTGAGGATAACCGCACCACCATACCTATGAAGATGACTGCTGCCAGACCCAAAACCAGGAAGATGAGCCCTTCCAAGGAGTATTTGCCCGTCTCCCAAGCGGAGTGGTTTGAACCGTAGAGCAGTCCTCCGGCGTGGCGTAAGAATGCCCACGCCAGGGGTACTCCGATGAGGCTAATCAGCAGGGACCAGGCATGCGCGCCGGCTCGGCTGATTTTTGCCGGTTTGATAGAGGCTCCGGCCAACATCGTGGATTCATTGAGTTTTTGGTCTTCGTTACCGAGAAGTTGTGCTTGACGTGGTTGCCATTTCGGGTCGGGTTCTTCCGTGGTTGCAGTGTCGTCAGCAGTCGCGGCAGCTGGAGGGGTCGGACTGGGTTCCGCTCCTAGGAGGGACTTGCGACGCACTACCGTGGTTTCCAACTCCTCGGCAGGCGGCGCGGGAGTTATTTCCTCGTTCTTGGAGTCAACCACGTCAGTGGTAGAATCCTCCGTTTTTGCGATGGTTTCTTCGTTCAGGAACGATGACCAGGCTTGCGTAGAGGTGTCACTCACCGGGTCCGGTTCTGGCTCGGGTGCGGGTGCGGGTTCTGGCGCGGGGGCGCCGCTGTCTGTTTCCTCAACCTGGGAAGTTGCCACGGTATCCGCGTTATTATCAGTAACTGTGGTTGACTGTACCTGGGGTTCGTTGTCCTCAACCGGATTGGTGACTGATTCTTCGGGGGTGGGTGCGGTTTGCGGGTCAGCGCCAGAGTCGGTATCGGAGTCTGTACTGTCTTTCGCAAAAGCTTGCGCCCATGCCTCTGCAGCATCAATTTCGCCGTCCAAAGACTTGTCGGCGCCCTCGGACGCGTCACGCAGATAGTCAGGCAATTCTGCCGGCTGATTTTCTTCGGTCACGGGAATCTCCCTTCGTCAGTCACCTCGGAAAACACGTTAGCGCACGAATCAGGCCATTCTCACTAGGCGCGCTGGGAAAAACTGAAGAAAGCAACGAAAAACCCGGGCAAACCGCTTGTGAACACCTTGAAAAAACCGGCTAAGCCTCCGCGAGATCCGCCTTTTGATCGCGTTGACCCGCTTGACGACACCACCACAGCGTTAGAGCGCAGGCAATGAGCACAAAACCGAATGTCGTCAGCGGTCCGCCGGATACGTGCATAGAAGCGGTGAGGTGATCGGAAAGGAACCTGACCAGGCGCTCGGCCCAACCGGAAGTTGAGGCCTCTCCGAAAGCAAGAATTATCCCCGGAATAATCCCGCAGGTCACGCCGGCAAACAGCAGGCCCGCGGCGGATCTGGAACCCGAATAAACCGCTATGAACAGCAAGAGGATACCCAGAATCGGCAGCCCGTAAGTGGCGACCGCCGGCAGCTCGGACAAATGTCCGCTGGCTCCGGTGATGACCGCCAAACGATCATGGAGCGGAATCAGCGCCAACATGCCCGCAATCGTGCAGATGACAGCCACCACAATCGCCAGGAAGTGATACTTCAAGCGTGAAGGCGGGGCAATGGGGGCGCCGGGCTCACGGTCGTTAGTTTCGCCGAGTTCGTGCTCCAGCAAGGCGAAGTCCCGCCCCTCCAGATAGGCGATTTGAGACGCCAAAGACGCCCCGACCATGACTATTGCCATGGTGGGGAACAATCCAGAAGCCGTCAACGTGGAAACTCCATCGAGGAAATCCCACCACAGCGAGTACTGCGAAGCTCCCGTCAAAGTGTCGTTGTGGGCGGCGACCAAGCCGCGAATCGGGCTGGCCAGGACAGTCAGCAGCACGGGCCAGAGCGCGGAAATCGCCCAGGATAGCGACGAGTAGTAGCCGGTGACCACACCGGTTATCGACAGCAGTGCGGTTCCCGCCAAAATCTCAAAAATACCCAAGAATATAGCGACAGCTCCCGCGCCGTAACTGGCATCCATCACGGTTTTCGTACCCCAAATCAGAAAAGCCATCGCGATGGGCGCCACCAGCATCCCGGTGAGGATACCGATGAGGTTGGCCCGTAAGGTACTGGGCGGAGGATTCGGGGTCCCGGTTTCCGCTAGTGTCCGGGACTGATCGCGCAGGTAAGCAAACCGTTTCCACGTGCCGGGCCGCTTGGCAGGTGTCTCGGAGGGGGCGGGTTCGGGGCTCAAGTCATGGGGAACCTGTTCGACTTCGTTTTGAGCTGCGGCGGCAGCAAGCTCGGTCCTCCAAGCTGCGGTCTCGGCCTCGTCGATTTCTTCTTCCGGCAAGGCGGTTGGGGTGTCAGCATCGTTCGAGGTCAGTGGAACAGGGCTTGGCTGGCTAGGTTGAACGGGCTGGGGGGATTGCGCGGTCTGAGCGGGGGGGACGACTGGGGGTATCCCGACAGCGGGACTTGGCTGGCCAGGTTGAACAGGTTGGCCAGGCTGACCATTCGGTTGGGGAGTCGGGGAGAGTTGCCCTGGAGGAGTCACCAATCCGCGCCGCACCGCGGAACGGGGCGGCAACACGCGAGGCTGAACTGTTTTTTGTTGCGGGCGCGGGAAAGGAACCGGAGGATTGCCCGCTGTTTGACTGGGCGGCAGGGAAACGACCGGAACCTGCGGGCGGGCACGAGGAGGCAACGGTTGCCCCTGGCGGCGTTGCTGCGAGCCGCCGGCCTGCCCGGGAACCGGATTCCTGGGAGGCTGCGGAAGGTTTTCAGACACCGAGCCATTGTATAACGCGGGACTGAAGCTATACATATCTTCCCCAAAATTTGGTCAAGTTTTCGCGGTTTTCCCAGTCAGTCACCCATTTCATCACGTTATCCACAGGGCGGTGAATTCGGGGTTTTCCACAGGTAAAAATTTTTCCGTTTCAGGTCTGTTGCACGGCGGCGAAAACTTGGGGACATGGTCAATACCTCCAAAACGGTGACGCTGCTGTGCGAACCGCATGAGAAAGCGTGGCGGGAGCAACTCGAAATGCTCGCCACGCTGGCGGGTGCCGATTTGCGGGTCGCGACGTCACGAGACTGGTCAGGGACGGATCCCGGCCCGGTCTTTTGCTCTACTCAAGCGGCCGACGCCTGTCCGGGTCGACTCACGACCGGAACCTACCTGGTGCGTCTGCAAGGCGAGACCGGCGGAGGCGCGCAGACGCGGCCTGCTCTGGTGTTGCCTGCCGATGAACGTGAAGTGCTGGGCCTCATGCTCCAGCAGTCCGGCAGCGCTTTCACCGTGGCGGTTCGCGGCCTGGTGCCCGGAGTCAATACGACGGTCATTGCTGGGTTGCTGGCGTACGCCCTCGCGGTGGCGGCAGAGGGCGAGACCGGTGGCGAACGCACTCGTGAACACCCGCGAGCAGGAGGGCGTACCCACAACAAAGGGCGCGGGGGCAGATACGCGACCGGTCGCGACTCCCTGCGCGATGGGGAGGGGCGCAGCAGTGCTGCCCCGGTTTGCTGGGTGGACTGCAGCGGCTCCTACCTGCCTTTAGACGCTTGGGTGGCGCCAGTCAACGGAGCGGATTTGGATTGGAGCGCTTGGCAGACCACCGGGCAAATTCCGGGGTTTCGCGCCGCAGCGGGGCTACCCACCTGGGAAAACGTGGCGTTGTTGGGCGGTTCGGGGTCCATAGTTCGCCCGGAGACCATCCCGAGCGTACTGGGAGATTTAGCGGGATTTTTCCCCTGCCTCGTGCTGGATTTGGGTTCCGGAGCCGGAGCGCCGGCGCTATCCGGGACGGGTTCGCCGCACGGAACAGTGAGAACGGATGCCATGGTGTGGGTGGCGGATTATTCCCGCGCGGCACTGCAGGCTTGGGAAACGCTACCCCCTACGGTGCCCTCACCCGCACACCTAATCGTGGTCCCCGGCGGAGGTTTGCCCCCGCGTCAAGCCCGCCGGGCGCTGCGCGAAATTCACCCGGAAATCGCAGTTTCGGACTGGTCCTACTCCACGCGAATCTGGGACAGTTTCGGCCGTGACGGACTCACCACCCCGCTGCCCCGAAAAGTGGCACACCTCACGGAAAACTTCGCGGCAGGCTTGCTGCATTTGGAACAGAGGACACGATGATGAACATTACCGAGATGAGACGCCTGGTCGCGGCCGGTTTAGACCCGGCGCAGGCCGTTTTACAGACAGCTCCGGCCGCCACCACGACCAGCGAGTTGGCGCAGGGCGCTCGCGGGCTGCGCCAATCCCTAGAGGGGGTTGATGAGCCGCTCGGTTCCCTGCTGACCCGACCGGGGGTCACGGATTTGCTGGTCAACGGCCCCGAGGAGGCTTGGATAGATGCCGGTGCGGGTTTGGAAAAAGTGCCGGATTTCTCCATGGGGTCGGCGGTGGCGCTACGCCGGGCAGCGGTGCGGATGGCGGCCGCGGCCGGACAGCGACTCGACGACGCGACCCCGATTGTCGATGCGACCCTGCCTTCAGGAGTGCGTCTGCACGCCGTGCTACCACCGCTGTCGGGGGATTCGACCGTGATTTCGTTGCGGATACCCAGTCCGGTGGCTCTGCCATTGGAGGCGGTGGTGGCGTCCGGCATGGTTTCCCCATGGCTCGCTGAAGTGCTGCGCCGATTGGTGCAGGTGCGGGCCTCCGGGTTGATAACCGGGGCTACCGGCACCGGGAAAACGACTTTGCTGGCGTGTTTGCTGGGATTGGCGGCCCCCGATGAGCGTCTCATTTGCATCGAGGAGGTTTCGGAGCTGCGCCCGGCCCATCCGCACGTCGTCCATTTGCAGGCGCGGGGTGCCAATGTGCAGGGGGCTGGCGGCGTGTCTTTGTCCGATTTGGTGAAGGCCGCGATGCGGATGCGTCCAGATCGTTTGATTTTAGGTGAGGCCCGAGGTGCCGAGGTGCGGGAGATGCTGTCGGCGTTGAATACGGGTCACCGCGGCGGGTGGGCTACGGTTCACGCCAATTCAGCTCTGGAAGTGCCGGCGCGTTTGGAGGCTCTGGGAGCTTTGGCGGGCATGAGCCGCGAGGCTTTGTGCGCCCAATCCCTGCCGGCTTTCGATGTCATCGTGCATCTGCGCCGGTTTCGTAACCGGGACGGGCGGGTGCGTCGCGCGGTAGTGCAGTTGGCGCGTCTGGCCCGCGGTTCTGACGGGGCTTTAGCGGCAAAAGCGGTGTTGAATTTCGATCCTCAGACCGGGGCAGTGCAGCGGTTGGAGGGCTGGCGGGACTTTGCCGCTCGGTTTGAGCTGCCTGAGCCGCCGCGAGAATCGGTACCGACTGTTTCCCCTGCGGTAGGCTCCCCTGCCATCGGAACGGACGCACCTAGGCTCGGCTCCGACCTTGTGAGCCCGAAACCGGAACACACGGACCCGGAGCCTGACCTTGTGCTTTCAGACGCGACACTTGTGCACCCAGACCCGGAACTGCCAGAGACCAACCGGGTTGCCGCCCCGACTCCGCCACCGAAATGGCAAGTTCCCCACCTGGAATGGAATCCCGTGGGCGAGCGCAATCAGACGTCTGCCCAGTTAGCAAACGATTTTGCGGAGTTCAAGGGGGTGCGCTGATGGATTCGACACAGCTGGTTACCGTGGTGGTGGCCGTGGTACTGCTCGCAGGCGCGGGACTGTTAGCAGGAATCAGTTCGCGCAGCGAGCGTGACACGCAACCGTGCAACCTGCCCTCCCGCGCCGGGACAGAGGGCGTTCGCGGCGCGAAAGATTCGGGTGGGGCACCGCACTGGCGCGCAAGGTTCTCCCGGCGAAGCGGGCGCCCGGCACAGCAAGGGCTGAGGGATTTGGAGGTGGGGCTGCTGTGTGCGGAGATCGCCACCCGTTTGGAGGCGGGCGCCAGTATCGAAAACGCCTGGTCCACCACCTTGCACCGTCTGGATGCGCGTCTGGATTTCGCCGCGATCGAAGCCTTTGTGGCTCATCCGCAGCCGGGACTGCGAGAACGCTTCGATAACTTGCGAGCGGGGCGAGCGGCGCAAGCAAACCCACTGGCTCGGGTTCGCCACCCTCAGGCGACAGCTCAAGCCTTGCGGGGTATGTTGATTGCCACTCAGGTAGCGACCCAGGTAGGAGCCCCTTTGGCCGAGATTTTGAACCGGGTTGCGGACGGGATTGCCGCCACGCTTGAGACGGCTGCGAAACGTCACACCGCGCAGGTTGGTCCCAAAGCGACCGCTCGCCTGCTTGGGGTGTTGCCTTTGGCGGCGCTGGGAATGGCCCAGTTTATCGGGGTGGATGTCATCGATATGGCTTTTCGAGGCGGTATCAATACCTGGATTTTCGTTGTCGGTCTGGCCTTGATGGTGGCGGGAAACCTGTGGTCAGCAGCCATGATCCGCAAGGCGACGGGCATCACGACACCAGGCCTCGATCCGACCCTGGCGATGGACATTATTGCGGCTTGTCAGCAAAACGGGGTGTCTTTGACGTCCACTCTGCAGGCTGTGTCTGCGGCCAGTGAGGAACCGGATTTGGCGGTGGTGGCGCGAATGCTGCTGTTGGGGGCGGACTGGGATGAAGCGTGGGCGCAGGCGGATGCCAAGTGGGTTGATTTGGCCAGCGTGTTGCAGCCGGCTTGGGAAGAAGGCGCGTCCCCGGTGCCACTGCTGGTGCGCGGGGCTTCGCGAACTCGGGCCGCCGAGATTCACCGGGCTTTAGACGCGGCGGAACGTCTGGGGGTGCGGCTGATGATTCCCCTGGGTGTGTGCCTGCTGCCAGCGTTTTTTGCGCTGGGGATTGTGCCGGTGGTGGTGTCCACGATTGAGGAACTCATTTCGTGAGAGCCGAAAACAGACTTCCCTTTGTCAACACACAAGGGGGTGCCAGTTAGTCACCGTGGCGACTGGTGGTCGCGCGGAAGGTCCGCGAGACAAATCGGAAAAAGGAGAAAGAAAATGAACAAGGTTAGCGCATTGCAAGCGAAAGCAGTGTCTTTTTGGGCTCGTCTGAAAGGCGAGGAGGATGGCATGGCGACCGCGGAATATGCCATCGGTACCCTGGCGGCGGCCGCTTTTGCGGGATTGCTGCTGATGATTATGAAGGGCGGCGAATTGAAAGACGCGCTGCAGTCCATCATCGAACAGGCTCTGCAGGTCTGAGCATGATGATGAATGTCGGGAAAGGTTGGCGTCAACAGTTCAGTCGGCGCCTGGTGCGCCGTTGGCTGGCTCACGGGCGACGCCTCAGTTCAGAAGACGGGATGGTTACGACCGAGCTCGCGCTGACCTTCCCCGCAGTCATCATGATTGTGGTGACGTTGGCGTTGACCGGAGCAGCCGGAATGGCGGGTGTCCAGGTCAACGCGGCGGCGCGGGCAGCTTGTCGGTCGGTGGCGATTGGGGAGGACAGCGCGGCGGCGGTGGCAGCCGGCAATCGGTTG
Source organism: uncultured Mobiluncus sp. (assembly GCF_947087965.1). Lineage (GTDB taxonomy): Bacteria > Actinomycetota > Actinomycetes > Actinomycetales > Actinomycetaceae > Mobiluncus. The sequence goes on along the minus strand of NZ_CAMUES010000005.1, from coordinate 101,262 downwards.
CTCGGGGGTGCCGGGGGTTCGGCTGGTGCGGTGAGCGTCAGCACCAGTGGCAAGGACGTGCAGTGCAGCGCTACCAAGAAAATGCCCGCGATGCTCGGAATGCTCGGCATGAGCGCAAAAGCGCAGGCGGTGATTCCTCGTGAAGATTCATGGTGAAACAGCCGGTCAGGGGTTACTCAGAGGGAAGCTGCGTGAGGAGCGCGGTTCAGGAACGGTCATGGCGTTGGGGCTGATTCTGTTGGGGTTGGCTTTGACCTTGGGTTTGGCACAAGTCGGGGTGGCTGCGGCGGGCGCCACCGCCGCTCATCAGGCCAGCGATTTGGCTGCCATTGCCGGGGCTACAGCGGTATTGACCGGTGGGGACGGTTGCGCGACCGCTGGTGAATACGCTACCAAGAATGGTTCTCACCTGGAGACTTGTACGGTTTCCGGGTGGATGGTGACCGTTCGGGTGGCAAAACCGTTGAAAATCGGGCTGGTAGCGGAGGCGCAGTCGACGTCCCGGGCAGGTCCGGAATTCCTGGGCTAGGAGGTCTGGGTTGGGCGCGCGTTCTGGCAGGTCTGGCCACTAGCTTGAGGTTCGGGCAGGTCTGGCAGGATTGGCACTCTGGCAGCGCTGGAAGACGGGCGAGCCTTGCGAGTTTGCCGGGTTTGCCGGTCATGCCAAAAGGTGTGGCCCTGGCAGGCCTGGAAGTCCTCGCCGGGCGCGCGCTCAGCTCAGGCTTTGGCGCACTCGGGCGGCGGTGCCGCGCGCCCAGCCGGTCGTGGCCACCACCGCGACGACGGCAACCGCCGCCCCCAGGGCGATGGTGATGTACCAAGCCGGGTGGGCAGCCTCGTGAATGGGCAGGCCGCGCGCCACCCCCAGGTTCATGAACGCGCCGAAGCCCGCAATGCCCAGGGACATGCCGATTTGGCGGGCGGTGGAAGTCGTGGCGGAAGCGACCCCGGCTTGGCTTTCCGGCATGGCCACCAGCACCCGGTTCGTCACCGGCATATTCGTAAATGCCAGCACCACCCCGGCCAGGGTTGTGGCCACGAACAGCAACACGACTGGGCCGGTGCTGTTCAGGGGTAGCAGGCAGACGCCCAACAGCAGGGTGCCGATGCCAGCTACCAGGAAGGCCGCACGGTAGTTTCCCGCGGCGACAATGCGTCCCGCCGCGACGGCCGCAACCGTGTTAGCAAGCGCCAGGGGCAGCATCATCAACCCGGCCTGCAACGGGGTGAAACCCAGGTCAAGCTGCAGGTAGAGGGCAAACACGAACATGAAGCCACCGTGGGTAATAAAGACGAACTCCATGATGGACAGTGACCCGACGAAAGGAACGGAACGGAAGTAACGAAAATCCAGCATCGGCCAGGGCGTGTGGGTTTCTCGCCACACGAAACCGAGGGAGGCCAGCACGAATATCCCCGCCAGAACCCACTCGCCGAGACCAAAAATGCCTTCTCCGAAGCTGATGATGTCATAAGTCAGAGCACCCATGAGGATGGCGGTCAAAATTTGGCCGGGAATATCCAGGCGGCGCCCGGTTTCATCACGCGATTCGGGGACTTCCCGGATGATGCCCGCCAAGGTCAACGCCAGCAGCGGGAGCGGCGCCCAGAACACGGCACGCCAATCGACCCAGGTCACCAAGGCTCCAGCCAACACCGGCCCGGCGGCTAGACCGACTCCGAGCAGCGCATTCCAAAACCCGATGGCTTTCGCGCGTTCCACCGGGTCGCGAAACACCTCGTTGATGACCGCGAGGCTGATAACCGGCAGCATACAGGCTCCCAACCCTTGCAAGCCGCGGCCGACAATCAGCACCAGCGGCATCCACGCGGCGGCAGCCAACACAGTACCGGCCGTGAAAGTCGCCATGCCCACAATCATGGTGCGGCGGCGTCCGAAACGGTCGCCCAAAGCTCCGGTCACCATCAGCATGGCCGCTAAAGCCAGGGCATAAATGTTCAAAGACCACTGCAGTTCCCCGGTGCTGGCGTGCAAATCCGTCCGAATCGCCGGTAGAGTCACGTTCATTGCGTTCAGATACAGCTGGGTACATACGACAGTCATCGAGCACACCAACAGCACTCGTTTGCGCCGCGCCGGCGTTAAAGCGTCAGCATCATCCCTAGAAGCCACTTCTACCGTCCCTTCGCTGGCCTCCCCTAGTCTAGCGTTTTTATGCCCAGCGCCAATCCGCCCAAAGGATTGAGTGCCGCCCGGGTTTGCGCCGCGGTGTCACACTCCTGATGACCCGGCGAAATCACAGGTGGACGCGGTTTAGGCGCAGGGAGTTCAGCACCACCAGCACCGAGCTGGACGCCATGAAAGCCCCCGCCAGCCCCGGGTTCAACATTCCCGCGGCTGCCAGGGGTATGGCCACAATGTTGTAACCAAAAGCCCAGGCGAGGTTCTCTTTGATGTTTCGTAGGGTGGCTCGAGACACGTTGATGGCCTGGGTGATGGCCCCCAAACTGGGGTTCACCAAGGTGATGTCCGCGGCACCGATAGCCGCATCGGTGCCGGTGGCCAGGGCAATCCCCAGGTCGGCAGCGGCCAGAGCGGCCGCATCGTTGACGCCGTCCCCGACCATCGCCACGATTTTCCCGGCGTCTTGCAGTTCCCGGATTGCGTCGACCTTGCCTTCCGGGCTGACCCCTGCCACGACCGTTTCGATTCCGGCCTGGTCGGCCGCCCTATGTGCCGGTTCAGGCTGATCCCCGGTCAGCAGGACGGTTTCGATACCCTCCGCTTTCAGGCTGGCTACCGTGGGCGCGGCTTCGGGTTTGACCGGGTCGCTGAACGTGAACACGGCGAGGGCTCGGGCCTGCACCAGGTCTCCCGCCACCGCCGCGGTACTGTTTTCATTGCGCCGGCCCGGTTCGGCCGCGGTTCCCGTACTGTCCAGCAAACTGGCCCCGTAACCGGCCTTTTCGACTTGTGCAATCAGGGTTTCAGCCGGGACATCCGCGGTGAGCGTCACGGTGGCGATTTCTAAGGGGAGGTTCACCGAGGCCGAAACCCCATCGAGTTTATTGAGCCGCTTTTCCACTCGGGCCACGCAAGACGCGCAGGTCATCCCCGTGATTTTCAGGGTCAGTTCCGTACCTACCGGCTCACCTGACAACACCGGGGAGGCGTCCCCGGAAACTTGTGAAGACCAGTCCGCACCCGTAGCCAACACCGCCACGGTCCGGCCTTGTGACTGGGCGGCCCCAATCGCCGCCTCCAAGTCGGGGGGAATGTCCGCGCCCATCACCGTGAGCCACTCCGGTTTCCCAATCGCATAGGCCACGCCGTCCACGAAACCTCCGGCGCCGCGTCCAATAAACGTGGCAAACCCGGTCAAGGCGCCGGGTCCGCTCCCGCAGTCTCTTGCTTTTGCGGCCGCGACCAGGGCTTTTCCAATCGGGTGGGGGGAACCGGCCTCCAGGCTGGCTGCCAACGCGAGAGCCTCGGTGTCCCCCAGCGACACCAACTCCGCCGGTCTCGAAGCCGACACCGTCACGTCCTCCAGGCTCATTTCCCCGCTGGTCAGCGTGCCGGTTTTGTCCATGACCAGGGTGTTGATGCGCCGGGTTTCCTCCAGAATCTGGGGGCCTTTCAGCAGGATGCCTGCCCGGGATGCCCGGGTGGATCCGACCAGCAAAGCCATCGGGGTCGCCAACCCCAACGCGCACGGACAGGCGATGACCAGCACTGATACCCCGGCGGTAAAAGCGGCAGGGAACGGTTGTCCGTGTCCCAGCCACAGCGCGAAAGTCAGGACAGCCAGGACGATTACCACCGGGACGAACACTGCCGACACCCGGTCCGCTAGGCGGGAAACCGGGGCTTTCTCGGCTTGAGCGCGGGTCACCAGCCGAGTGATTTGAGCCAGTTTCGTTTCCGCACCGACCTTGGTGGCCTGAACGACCAGCAGTCCTTGGACGTTGATGGTGGCGCCGGTCACACTATCGCCCACGGATTTTTCCACCGGGATGGGCTCGCCGGTTAGCATGGATTCGTCGACGGTGGAATGTCCTTCAAACACAATGCCGTCAGTGGCGATTTTTTCCCCGGCCGGTACCAAAAAGTAATCCCCCGGCTGAAGCGCGGCGACGTCGACAGTTTCAGTTTCCCAAGGCGTGGTCGTGTCACGAGGGTCGCCGGGACGGGTGACGCGCACGGCCTGTTTTGCCCCCAGGGACAGCAAGGCGCGCAGCGCCGAGGTCGCCGAGGACTTTGCCCGAGCCTCCAAATACCGTCCGGTCAGCAAGAATACGGTAATCATCACGGCGGTTTCAAAAAAGATTTCACCGCCGGAGCCTGTTTCGTGCGCTGCCGCGAGCGGGTTCAGGCTCATGTTCATGGTCATGCCGATGCGGCCGGCGGGGGTAAAAATCAGTGCCCCCCAGGAGTACAGCGTCGCCACGCTCACTCCCAACGCGACCAGGGTGTCCATCGTGGTGGACCCCCCTCGTGCCGCCCGCAGAGCCCCGCGGTGAAACGGCGCGGCGGCCCACCCCACCACCGGCAGGCTGCACACCCCTACAACCCACTGCCAGGCCGGGAACTGCAGGACTTCCAGCATAGAAATCGCCATCACCGGCAGACCAAAAATCACGGCCACCACCAGGCGGCGCCCCAGATCTTGCCGGCGCAACCCAGCCGGGTCCAGCGCTGGATCCACCGCCGGGTCAGCGGAGGAATTAACTGTCGTTTCGTTGTGTGTCATCAAACCACCAGGCCGTTCCCGCACCGCCCCAACACCACCGCTGGAGACGGCTCAGGAAACAAAATCTAGCGGTCGATGGACACGACGCGGTAGTTGCCGGCGTCCTGCACGGTTTCGGTGAGGACCTGGTCGGAGGGCAGGCTTTCGCCGATCACGGTAGCGACCCCGCGGCCCTCGTCACGCACCACCTCAACCCGCTCAACGCCCTCTAGGTCGCTGAGGTCAGCGGTGATGTGCTTGACGCACATGTCACAAGTCAGTCCGTCGAGGTTCATGGTGAGGGTTGCCATTGGGAGTTCCTTTCGTTGCTGTTTTCATTATTGGCCGCTCGCAGGGCCACTGTCCATTTCAACCACCGGTTGCACCGGATTATTCCCACCCAGCGGAACCGGAATCGGCCCTGTTTAGTGGGCTGAGCCCAGCTTATTCGAGGTAGTCGACCAGCTGGGCGGCCAGCCCGGTGTAGGTCGCGGGTGTCAGGGCCTGCAAACGTGCGGTTTGCTCTGGGGGAAGCCCCAGGTCGGCAATGAACTGCCGCATTCGCGGTCCGTCAACCTTGTGCCCGCGGGTCAGCTCTTTCAAGCGCTCATAGGGGTTATCCATGCCGGAAACTCCGGCAATCCCCGCCACACGCATGGTCTGTTGGACCGCCTCGCCCAACACTTCCCAGTTGTCGTCCAAATCGGCTGCCATCACGGCCGCATCAACTTTCAGCCCGGCCAGTCCGCGCCGCAGATTATCGATTGCCAGCAGGGAGTGGCCAAACGCGGTGCCGATATTGCGCTGGGTAGTGGAATCGGTGAGGTCGCGCTGCATCCGGGTCGTGACCAGGGTCTGTTCCAGCACCTCGAACAGGCCGGAGGAAATCTCGAGGTTCGCTTCGGCGTTTTCGAACCGAATCGGGTTGATTTTATGCGGCATGGTCGAGGACCCGGTCGAACCTTGCGCCGCCAAATCTTGGGCAAAATACCGCAGGGAAATATAGGTCCAAATATCGGTGGCGAGGTTGTGGGCGATGCGGTTAAAGTGCGTGACCGTCGCATAAAGTTCCGCTTGATAGTCGTGGGATTCAATCTGGGTGGTCAAAGGATTCCAGGTCAGTCCGAGTCGGTCCTCGACGAATCCGCGGGACAGCGCCGCCCAATCTGCTCCTGGTACCGCCACCGTGTGCGCCGCGAAATCGCCGGTCGCGCCGTTGATTTTGCCCAAGTATTCCTGGGCTTCAACGCGTTTCAGCTGGCGGTCCATGCGCCAGGCAAACACGGCCAGTTCGTGTCCCAAGGTGGTGGGGGTGGCGGGCTGCCCGTGGGTGTGGGCCAGCATCGGCACGTCCGCGTTTTCCCGGGCCAGGTCGGTGATTTGGGCTTGCAAGGCGCGGGCGGCGGGCAGCCACACGCGTCCCACCCCGTGCTTTATCAAAATCGCGTAGGTCAGGTTGTTGATGTCCTCGGAAGTGCAAAAAATGTGCACCATTTCTTTCAGGCCCGGCAGTGCCTGGCCCTCCGTACCGCCTAACGCCTCCGGGGCGGCCTCAAGGGCAGACTTCAACAGGTATTCCACCGCTTTCACGTCATGCTTGGTTTTCGCTTCGGTTTGGCTCAGCGTAGCGATTTCGTCCGCCCCGAAAGTCCCGACCAGTCCGCGCAGATACGATTTTTCAGCCGCGCTCAACACCGGCGCGCCGTCCAGCACTTCCTGGTCAGTGAGCCAAATGAGCCACTCTATCTCAATGAACAGGCGCGCCCGATTGACCGCCGCTTCGGAAAACCAGTCGACCAGCGGGGACACGACCCCGCGGTATCGTCCGTCCAGTGAACCGAGGGCAATCGCCGGGCTCAGCGCCCCCAAATCAACGTGTTCGGTGGGAAATTCAGTAACCATTTGTTCTGCTTTCACTAGTTGTGAGGGGTGGTTTATGCGGTGTTCAAGCCTGGGGCGCCTGTGCGGTGGCGGCAGCCTTCGCCGCGGCCGGAATCGCGTCCAGAATCTGGTTAATGGCCGCATCATCGCCAAAGTGAGCTGCAGACACAAACCAGGCTTCGAACACGGAGGGCGGCAACATGACGCCTTGCCGGTAAAACTCCCAGAACATCGGGGCGAATCGCCAGGTTTCTTGGGATTTTGCGCCGGCATAATCGATGACGGGAGTCTCGGAAAAGAACACGGAGAACAGCGAACCAGCTCGCCCGATGAAGTGAGGGACGTCCTCCCGGTTCAACGCCGCGTCCAGAGCGCCCGCAATCGTGTCGGCCACCGCATCGACCTTGCCATACACATTGTTGTCGGCACCTTGTAAGGTGGCCAGTCCGGCCGCGCAGGACAGGGGATTGCCGCTCAAGGTTCCGGCCTGATAGACCGGACCGAGGGGGGCGAGCTGATTCATCAGTTCGGCGCGGCCCCCGATAGCCGCCAGGGGCATGCCTCCCCCGATGACCTTGCCGAAGGTCAACAAGTCCGGGGTCCAAAACTCGCCGAAAGTCACACCCTCGTTTTGGGCGGCGACCCCTACCGGGAACAGTCCCGCCGGACCGGACGTGGTGCCCTCTGGACTTTCCAAATATTCCCGCCCGGTGGACAACCCCCACCAGCCCGAGGGCGACACCCGAAACCCGGTCAGCACCTCGTCTTGAATCATCAACGCCCCGTACTCGCGGCACAGCCGGGAAATTTCGGGCAGGAATCCGGCCCGGGGTGCCACGACCCCCATATTCGCGGCGGCACCCTCCACGATGACCGCGGCAATCTCGGAACCGCGCCGGGCAAATGCTTCCTGTACAGCTTTCACATTGTTGTAGGGCAACACCAGGGTCAGAGCCGAAATCCCCGCCGGTACTCCCGCGGAGGCGGGCAAACCGCCGGTGGCTACCCCGGAACCGGCTTCGCTAAGCAAACCGTCAGAGTGTCCGTGATAGTTGCCGGCGAACTTGATAATCAAATCCCGCCCGGTCGCCCCGCGCGCCAAGCGAATAGCGGTCATGGTCGCTTCGGTTCCGGTCGAGACGAAACGGACCTTTTCCGCCAGCGGCACCCGTTGGCGGATCGTCTCGGCCAGCAGGGTTTCCGACTCGGTGGGCGCCCCGAAACTGAGACCTGCCTCGGCCGCGTGCGTCACGGCCTCGACCACCCGTTCATCAGCGTGACCCAGCAGCATCGGCCCCCAGGAACAAACCAGGTCAACGAACTCGTGACCTTCCGCGTCCCACACGCGCGGACCTTTGGCGCGAGTCACGAAAGCCGGCACGCCCCCGACCGAACCGTAGGCGCGGACGGGGGAATCGACCCCGCCGGGGATGACGGCTTGAGCCGCCGCAAACAAATCAGCATTCGTTGTCATTTCGCCCTCCTTTGGGTGATGAAAGTACTGTGTCACAAGGTCTTTCGGGTCACGTTTCCGGCTCGCTGGCCGTGACGCGGGCTCGGTTAGGCCAAGCCTTGCGCCGCCTCAATCGCATAGTAGGTCAACACGATGTCCGCTCCGGCCCGAACAATCGAGGTCAGGGACTCGTCGATGACCCGGGAACGGTCAATCCAGCCGTTAGCGGCTGCCGCCTCAATCATCGCATATTCGCCGGACACCTGGTAGGCAGCCACCGGCACCGGTGAAGCTGCGGCCACGTCAGCCAGCACGTCCAGGTACAGCGAGGCGGGCTTGACCATAACCATGTCGGCGCCTTCCTCAATGTCCAGCAGGGTTTCGCGCAGTCCTTCGCGGCGGTTGGCGGGGTCCTGCTGATAGGTGCGCCGGTCGCCTTTCAGGGCGCAACCGACCGCGTCCCGAAACGGCCCGAACAGGCCGGAAGCATATTTGGCGGAGTAGGCCATAATCGCCACGTCACTGTACCCGGCTTCATCCAGAGCCTCACGGATAGCGGCGACCTGGCCGTCCATCATGCCGCTGGGGCCGACCGCGGCCGCCCCGGCCCGCGCTTGTGACACCGCCGTAGCCGCGTAACAGGACACCGCCCAATCGTTGTCTACCACACCGTCAGGGCGCAGCGGTCCGCAGTGTCCGTGCGAGGTCGTCTCGTCCAGGCAGGTGTCGGCCATGACCACCAGCTGGTCCCCGACCGCGTCAGCGAGGGCGGCGATGCCCCGGTTTTGAATCCCGTTGGGATCCCAAGCTGCCGAACCGGTTTCGTCTTTGTCAGCGTCGGTGGGGACCCCGAACACAATCATGCCCCCGATGCCGGCATCCGCCGCTTCCCGGCCCAACTGCGCCAAAGACTCGGGCGTGTGCTGGTATTGGCCGGGCATGGACGGAATCTCTACCGGTTCGCTAATCCCGTCACGCACGAATACGGGCAGGATCAGCTGTTCAGGGCTCCAGCGGGTTTCCGCCACCAGGCGACGCATCGGCACAGACGTGCGCAACCGGCGGGGACGGACAAAAGGGGTCAGACCGTGGGGCAGTTTCCGCGCAGGCACGACCTTTTCTTTCGTTCCGGCTGTGGCTTCGGCTTCAGAAGTCCCGGTGTGCCGTCCCCCGGTAGCGCTCGGGGTGGTCGGTCCTACCCCCAAATTTGCGGCGTGCGGTAATCCTGTCATAGTTATCCCCTAATCTCGTGCGGCTTTCTGTTCTAGTTCTCGAACAACGTTTTCATATGCCCGAACGACCCCTTCGGTGTTCGTGGTTTCACAAACCTCGGCGGCAGACCAGCCCAGTTCTCGCAGCACGGTGGCGGAAGATTTCCCGAAAGCGATGGGTTCGGGCCATTGTTTCACGCCGGCTTTCGTCAGCAGTTCGTGGGCGGCGCGTGCTACCGAACCGGCCGTAACCAGCACGTAGGTCAGCGTTCCGGGAGCCAGGACGGTCTCCCATTCCAGCGGTAAATCGGGTAGGCACACGGATTCATAGAGCCGCAGCTTTTCCACGTTGTATCCCTTGCGGTTCAACCCTTGTCCCAGGGTCGGGGCCGCCCCAACCGCACCGGGCAGCAGCACCGTTCCAGTCCCCGGCGGAAACGCCTTGACCAGCGACTCGGCGCAGGCTGGATCGGGTCCTACCAGGTCAACATGACCGTCAAGCTGACGGATGGCTTCGGCGGTGGCGGCACCTACGGCTGCGACCTGCACTTGGGCAAACAAATCTTCCAGGTCATAGTGAGCGTCCAGAAACGTGGCTGTTGCCACGCTGGAGAGTACAACCCAGTCGTATTCCCCGTCCTGCAGTCGCTGCATCGGCTCATACCAGTCCTCACTGGCAGTGGGTACTTTCTCGGTCACGGGAGCGCACACCACCGGCAGACCCGCCTTTTCCAGTCCCCGTGCCAACACGTCTCCCGGGACCCTGGGCACCAACAGTTTAGGTTTCATCAAATGTTATTCCCCCCACAATTCCTTTTCATTGTCTACAGTCTGATTCGCACCACTCTGGGTTGTCTCGGGTTTAGCGGCCTTGAGGTCGGCGATTGTTGCGGCTCCGGCCGCCAACAGTTCCCCAGCTAAATCCACCCCGAGCTGTTGGGCCGCGGCCAGCGCGAAATCACGCTGCGCGGCTTCGGCCCCCAGTAGTACGGTGGTTTCTCCGTTGACTTCCAAGACTTCGCCCTGATTTCCGATCACTCGGGCGGTCAGTTCTAGGCGTCCCGAGGGTGCTTCGACTCGTTTGTCCCAGGTCACCACTCCGCGCACGCCCAAGGGCGCGGCGCAGCCCGCTTCCAGGTAGCGTAGCAGGGCGCGTTCCGCACTGACCTCTAAATGGGTGGGTTCGTCGTCCACAAACTTGAGGATTTGGGCGAAGTTTCGCCCCTCTTCGCTGTCCAGCAGTTCGGGACGGGTTTCCAGAGCTAGCGCGCCCTGTCCGCCGGCCGGAATCACCGTGCCTTCCAGGGAATCCGTGATGGCCTCATCCATTCCCAAGCGGCGCAGTCCGGCTCGTGCCAGCACCACCCCGTCTAAATCCTCGGCGGCCTTGCCCGGCTGCAGGCCGGCCCGCTCAGCCACAGCAGCCAAACCTTTCACCCGCCCGACCCGCGTGGGGACGTTGCCACGAATGTCTACCAACGTAATATCCGGGCGCGCGGCCGCTATCTGGCGGGCTCGGCGCGGCGAGCCTGTTCCCAGACGCGAGCCGGCGGGCAAATCCTCCAAACCTAGATTGTCGCGCGCCACCAGTACATCCCCCGGATCTTCACGAGTCGGGGTGGCCGCCACCACCAGACCGTCTACCGGCACGGTGGGCAGGTCTTTCAGAGAGTGCACCACCAGGTCGCAGTGACCCTCCAGCAGCGCCACCCGCAGGGCCGCCGCGAATACGCCGACTCCGCCGAGGCTGGCCAGGGAAGCCCGGTTGACGTCGCCCTCCGTGGTAAAGGTCTGTACTTGGACGTGTAACCCGCGCTGCTCCAAATCGGATGCCACCGTGCGGGTTTGGGTCAAAGCCAGAGCGGAGGCCCGGGTGCCAATCACGAGCGGACGCTCAGCGCTGCCAATCGTTTGCATAAGCTCTAGCTTAGGACATTCAGGCGGTACAACCTAGTCAAGCTCACGAGAGGATTGACTGTGTAGCAGAGGTCACGCAAGAAGCATTATCCGTAATTAGCGTGGTTCTGAGCAACAGCATTGAAAGCTAGGGCTGTGGTTCAGGTTGAGTAGCCGGGTATTCAGAATAATACATTAGTCCGGGATATTTGTTATGAATAACTCCTGTAAAATCTGTTACTTGGGTCGTAACATCGGCTAATCTAAATGGTTTGGAGGGGTTAGTAATTAGGCATCCGCAATGATATTTCTTGGCATCTTCACGAAGCTGAAAGTTAATCATATCTTTCTCGACATCATATAGGAATTTATGATTAGTTTCGTTTAAATCCCAGTTGTTTGAAATATCGTTCTGGAAACCGCGGTATGCTTTACATAATTGTTCGGTGCTATTCTTAACAAAGCGAATATCAATCTTATCGTTCTTTCCTTTTAGCAAACTCGCTAGTTCCGCGATACCCGGTTCATTATGTAAGTCGAGCTGAGAAATGATTTGATCCCAAGACATAACAGTATCGTTACCGTCTCCAACTAAGGTCAGCCCGGTTTCATTGGTTAACAAATCAAATCTGACCATGAAACCTACTTTATCTGGGTGATAAGCCTGGATCAGGAGGGCTAACATGCTGGAGACTTCGCCGATAGCATCAGGATCCCCAGCATTCACCAGACGCTTGATGTTGTTGTACCAACTCTTCATCTTAACGCTGGGGGTGGAGGGATCCCAGAGGTAAATGCCTGGTTTTTGATGGTAGGGAAAACTAACCTCTGTAGAATCTGTGGAATGTATCAAATCAAGTGAATTAATACAAGTATTGATTTCGAGGGCAGAGAGTTCTCCGGTATATCCTGAACCAGTTTCATAAATATACTTAAACGCTGGCTCGACCTGTCTGGTCGACTCGGTTGCAGCAGTACTTCCATTGTTGTTATCAGAGTTCGCGCAACTGCCCAACAGTACAGTCAGCGAAAGAACCAGTGGAATTATAAATATTTTTTTCATGGAACAGCTCACCTTCCTTTCTTTTCCCTAGATTACAGATAAATCTCGCGTTATCAATGCCAGACCACCGGCTAACGCGACAAATTTCCCCATGCGTAACGCCATTTTTACTCCTTAAAGCCCTCCTCAAGACGTCCTTGTCATCAGGCGAACCGTTAGAATTCACACACTTTCCATAGTGTCACGCGGATATCTCCAGTGAACCCCCCGTATATCTATTTTAATTGACCAACGGCACAAATCTACTGTTTTCAACCACTATTTTCGGTTGTTCACTTATCGATTAACCGCGAGTGTTTCCATACCCAACTGAGAAACTCCGTGCATGCCTAAGTTGTAACCGAAGGGGCAAACCCACCTCCCGCTTTTCTAGCATTCATGGTAGAATTTTTCTATGCCGATGCTGACTATCAAAGATCCCCAGGTGTATGAAAACGTTCGCGAACTCGCGAATCGTAAAGGCATGACCATGACCGCTGTGGTGCGCGAACTGGCCCAACGGGAACTCGAGACTACGCGCCGACCGACTTATGAGGAAAAACTGCAGGCTATCAGGGAAATTCAAGCCCAAGTGGAGGAGGAAGGGATAACTTTCTTGACTGATGACGACCTCTACGATGAGGACGGATTACCGAAGTGATTGTAGATACCTCAGTTTTAATCGCCATTATGGCTCAGGAACCCGGCTACCGGGAATATCTCGAAAAAATCCTCCGTAGCGACAACACGAAAATCAGTGCGGGAACCGCAGTTGAGTTTGAACTCGTGGCGTGCAAGTACGGTGATCCACCACAGGTCCTTCACGCCTTGGGCATTGAAATCACTCCCGTGGATCAAAACCACCTCTATTGGGCTCGCTTCGCCATCCAAAATTTCGCCCGCGGCTCGGGCTCGCCAGCCAAACTCAACTTCGGGGACTGTTTTTCCTACGCTGCCTCCCGCGCCCTGAACGAACCGCTATTGTTCAAAGGCACGGACTTCAGCGCTACCGACGTCATCGCGGCGTGAGCGCCCGGCAACGGTCCGCCCCGCCCTTGTGAACCTGCCTATTGAAATTGCAATCCGCGAGCGACCACGGCGGTAATCCCGGTCCCAGCAAACAACGCGCCTTCCAGATCCAGGCCCTCCACGCGCTGGGCCGCGGCGGCAATCTGGTTTAACACGGCGCGTTCCTCGGCATTGGGGTGGGTCATGGCGTCGCCCCAAAAGATGCGGCGCGAATCCAGGACCTGGTCCATCGTCAGTTCCACTCCCAGCATCCGCGACGCGTCAGCCAAAGCCCGCTCCACGCTCACCTGATACACGAAGCCTTCCGGGTCGCCCTCCCGACCGTAGGAAATCCGCAGGATATGCGTGTGGGGGGCAGCTCCCGCCATCGTGCCGGGCCATTTTGCGGAATAGTTCGTGATGGCTTTGGCCTGCAACACGTTCGGGTCCTCATCAGGTCCGCAGGGCGGGGGTCCGACCAACATGCCCGACCCGCGCGGCGGATTGTCCAGCTGGGGCGCATTGACCGCCAGGGTCACGTTCATCACGTGGGTGCCTTTGTGCAGCTGGAATCCGGTGGTTAAATCGCCGATTTCTTCCAGGGCCGCCGCGTCAAACCGTAGAGTGGTGTCCCGATGGTCGCGTTCAGCGTGGAACTTCAGGCGCAGCATCGAGGCCGCGGCCGAGTTCAGCACTTTCAGCGCGCTGTTGCCCGGTAGCGCCACCACAATTCGGTCTGTCGCCAGCCCGAAAGCATTGCCGGTTTCTTCCGGGGGCCCGCCCTGGTACTTGGTGTTGGAAATCGTGTGCTTGCACCACACGACCCAGCGCGGGTTTTCCGCTCCGATGCCGGCTTCAACATGCATGACTCGCACGTGGTTGTCGATGCGTCCCCCCGCCTCGGTAATGCGTTTCACCAGCTCGTCTACCAGCTTGAACATGCCGCCCTCGGGCATCATCACCACGATTGAGTTGGGTTTGCGGGTGGCAGCCACCGCCTTGGTCAGCGACCCGGTGCGTGCCAGGGCGGCGCGCAATCCCGGCGCGACCCGGTCGGGATCCAGCCCGTAAGGGTGCGTGGAGTGAATACCTCCCGCGAACGGGGTCACGAAGGCATCCAACACGGCTTTACCCAACCGGGCTTCTACCAGTTCCCCAAAACTTTTCGCGTCCGCGCCGACTTCCGCGGGCAGCGTCAAATCCTGTCGAGCGCGCTCCAGGGCTTGAGGCCCGGCGATGTGGGTCAGTCCCTCCACGAACACCGGGTCGTCAAGGTCGGCGGGAATCCCCAAGGTTCCAAAGGGGATGCGCACGGCATCGTTGCGGCCGTGGTCCCATACCCAGGAGTCGCTGTGGGGGGCGACCGGGTTCAAGCCCAGTTCCCGGCACAAATCGGTGACTTCGGGGGTGCGGGTGGCGTAGGATTCGGCCCCGATATCCACGGTGGCTCCCCCGAAAACTCCCGAACAGACCAGGCCGCCGGGGCGTCCGCGCTCCTCCAAGATGAGGGGACGCAGCCCGCGTTTTATCGCCGCGTATCCGGCGGTCAGCGCGCCGAGCCCCCCGCCGAGGATAATCATGTCAAAGCCGTCGTCAGCCATGGTGTTTTCCCTTCACAAGCGTTATCTGGTGGGTTTGGTGGGTTTTTGAGAGTTTTCGGTGGGGGAGGTGGCCGGGGCTCGCCAAGTGTGGATTCGAGCGGTCAGTTCGGTCAGCACCCCGGGGTCGGTGTCGGGCCTGACCCCGTGTCCCAGGTTGAAAATGTGGGCAGGAGCGGCCAGCCCAGCCTGCAGAACCTGTTCGGCTTCGCGCCAGACTTGCTCCATGATGTCCCCCGTTTCGGTGGGTTTCGCATCGGTTGGGGTGGCGTCGGTTTGCGCCGGTTGTTCCGCGGAGACCAGCAGGTCCGGGTCGAGGTTGCCCTGCAGGACTTTCCCGGGCAGGCGCCGAGCGGCGGCGTCCAAGCTCATGTCGGAGTTGATGGAAACGACCTCGGCGATTTCACCCATCGCTTCGATGAGGTGAGCGGTGCCGACCCCGAAGTGAACGTGCGTGGCTCCCGGCGCGCCCTGGAAAGCGAGCGTCGAGTAAGGCAGGGCGAAGCGGCGGTATTCCTCGGCCGTCAGAGACCCCGCCCAGGAATCGAACAGCTGCACCGCTTCAGCGCCGCCGTTGATTTGGGCTTTCATGAACTGGCCAGACAGTTTCGCGCACCAGGTTGCCAGCTTGGTCCAGGCGGCGGGTTGCTCCTCAATGAAAGCGCGGGTTTCCAAGCATTCGCGCCGGCGCGGCCCGCCGGCTTCCAACAGGTAGGACGCCAGGGTAAAGGGTGCTCCGGCGAATCCCAGCAGGACTTTTTCATAGGGCAGTTCGCGGCGGACATGGGCGGCGGCTTGCTCGATGACCGACCAGTCCGCAACTTCCAGTTCGGTCAGTTTTTCCACCTCGGCGGCGCTGGTCAGAGGCTGTTTCAGTACCGGTCCGCGGCCGGGCACAATGTCGATGTCCGCGCCGGCCAGGTACAGCGGCACCACAATATCGGAAAAGAACACGGCCGCGTCTACGTGGTGGCGGCGCACTGGCTGGAGGGTAATCTCAGCGGCAATCTCCGGGGTGGTGCAGGCGGCGAGCATGGATTTTCCCTCGCGCAGGGCACGATACTCCGGCAGGGATCGCCCAGCTTGGCGCATGAACCACACGGGTGTGGTAGCCGGCCTGATTCCGTTCAGCGCGGCACGCATCCGCGAACCGGAGAATAGTGGGTCAAGACCCAGAGAAGCTACAACCAAAATACAATCCTAACTTAGGATACCCTTAGTAACTGTTTTGCGGGGGTAATTCTATTTAAGGTATAAAAAGGTTGATGCCTTTTCAACTTTACACCGTCAATCACCTGACCCACAGCTTGGCTGAAGTGGCTCAGGCGGCATCTCAAGCTGCAGAAAAGGAATCAGAATGGTTCGAGACCCCGGGAGTGCATTCCCTGGTGCTGGTTTCGACCTGTAACCGCGTGGAAATCTATGCTTCGGCCGATCCGGGAGTGCGCTTAGTTCCCGCCCATGAACTGCCCTCCGAAACTCAACAGCTCGAAGCTCCCCACCCGCCTCATGCCGAGAACGACACACTGGCCTGGAATTTTATTGAGGGCCGTGCGGTCGCCGAGCACCTGTATCGGGTTGCCTCGGGATTGGATTCGATGGTGGTGGGCGAGGCCGAGGTCGCAGGTCAGGTGCGCCGTTGCTTTACGCGAGCCCAAGACTTGGGGGAAGTTCACGGGTTGATGGTGCGCATGTTTGAGGGAGCGCTATCCACCGCCCGGAAGGTCGCCAGCAAGACTGAACTGACCGGACTAGGGCGTTCCGTTGTTTCTGTGGCGCTGGACGTGGCGGAAGAGAGCGGTCGTTTACCCCAATGGCGGCAGGCACAAGTTCTACTGGTCGGCACCGGTGCCTATGCCGGAAGTACGGTCGCTCAGCTACGCGCTCGCGGGGTGCGTGATATCGCCAATATTTCGACTTCGGACCGGGTCACTGCCTTTGCCAAGAGTCACGGAACCCGTGTCATTCCCGCCACTGAGTTAGTACCGGCGTTGCGGCAGGCAGATTTGGTCGTCACCGCGCGGGGAATCGGTGCCCCGGTGCTGCGCCGCGAACAGGTGCACGCCAGCCTGGCCGACCGCGACAGTTCCTTGACCATTTTGGACCTGGCACTGCATCGTGACGTGGAGGAAAGCGTGCGAGACCTACCGGGCGTCGCGCTATGGGATTTGGAGGATATTCGTCACCGGGTTCCGGCTTTGGCGGTGTCCCAAGTGCGCCGGGCGCATGAAATTATTGAAGACGGTTTGAGGGAGTACGATGCGGCGGTGGCGGCACGTCACATGGATCCGGCTATCGTGCAGCTGCGCGCCATTTTCCAACAGGCCGCCACGGCCGAGATTGACAGACTTCCCGCTGGCGACATGATTTCTCGCGAAGCCGCGGAGGCCGCGATTCATCACGTCAT
This sequence comes from uncultured Mobiluncus sp., assembly GCF_947087965.1. GTDB lineage: Bacteria > Actinomycetota > Actinomycetes > Actinomycetales > Actinomycetaceae > Mobiluncus. Next base: position 84,075 of record NZ_CAMUES010000005.1, on the reverse strand, counting down.
TGCCAAGCTGGCGCACACTCCCACTGTTTCCGCCCACATGGCGGCCGAGGCGGGTTTGAGTGCCGAATGGGTTGATGCCCTAGCAACTGTATGGGGACTGACTCCCGAGGTACTCGAAGCCGCTCTGAACGCCGAAGTCAGGTAAATCACATGCACAATTTGTCTCCCTACGATGCGTTACTGCTGGTCAGCTATGGCGGTCCGAACGGCCCGGAGGACGTGTTGCCGTTCTTGCGCAACGCTACCGGCGGGGCAGGGATTCCCGATTCTCGACTGGAACAAGTTGGCGGGCACTATCGCCTGTTTGGCGGTGTTTCCCCCATTAATGCCCGCAATGACGAACTATTAGCCGGCCTGCGCCAACGCCTCGGCGATGACCTCATCTATACGGTAGGCAACCGCAACTGGCACCCGTACTTCAGCGAAAGTCTGATTGACTTGGTTGACCGTGGGGCGCGCCGGATTTTGACGCTGTTTACTACCGCCTACACGTGTTATTCGGGATGCCGGCAATACCGGGAAAACCTGGCCGAAGCCCTAGCTGAACTGCGCGCCGCCCGCCCTGAGGTGGCCGGTGAAGTCACACTGGACCGGGTCCGCCCTTTTGCGAACACCCCCGGATTTGTCAGCGCTAACGCTCGCGCTATCGCGGCGGCTGCCCGGGACCTAAACGTGACTCCCGCTTCTAACCAATCCGCCGCAGCGTCATCCTCACCGGTTCACTTGGTTTACGTAACACATTCGATTCCCCTGGAGATGGCGCGGCATTCCGGGTCTTGCCGCAGTGTCCACAGCGCCGCCGAGATTTCCCCGACTGTGCGAAAACCGGCACTGTTTGACGACCGGTTTGACACTCCCGTCAGCCGGCCCAGCGTCCCCTTACGCAAGCGGTTGACTGACTTCTCCCCTGAAGCCCTCAATGCTTTGCCGGCGGTGACCCGTGAGCAAGACGCTCTGGGGCAGGGCTGGACCTACCTGGCCCAGCACCTCTCGATCGCGCAAGCCATCCACCGCAGACTTGCTGCACAAGGGCTAGAAATACCGTGGTCGCTGGCGTTTTGCTCCCGTTCCGGTTCCCCGCATCAGGCGTGGCTGGAACCCGATATTAACGACCATTTGCGCGATTTAGCGGCCGCCGGAGTGCGCCGGGTCATCGTGGCTCCCTTCGGTTTTATTTCGGACCATATGGAAGTCGTCTATGACCTCGACACCGAGGCCGCCGCTACCGCCCAGGAACTTGGCCTGGATTATCGCCGGGCTGCCACCGCGGAATCTGATCCTGAGTTCCTGGATGAACTGGCTGACCTGGTTTACGAACGGGCCGCCTTTGCGCGCGGAGAACACCCCCAGCAGCCCGTTGAGCCCGACACCTACCCGCCCTTGGCGGAAACCTGCGGACCGAACTGCTGCCAGTATCCGCGCTCTACCCACTCCCGTCCTCATCACACTGTTAACCCAAACCAAATCAAAGGAGAAACCATGGGACATCCCGAATCCGTTCAAACAGCTCCGGAAATCACCGGCGACCCGCGCGATTACGCGGTCGATTATCACGAAGTCAATGCCAGAGAGAACTACTCCCTGCACATGGTGTTCCGCCGGACCCGGCCCCTGCCCACCGACCCACAGCGCCTCGAACGCATACTCCGCCGTATGGAAGAAGCGATGAACGGAGTAGTGGTGCGTGGCTGGTATGACGTGTCGGGATTCCGCCCCGATGCTGACCTGATGATTTGGGCGCTGGCCGATAATACAGAAGCCCTACAAGAAGCCTTCCGCAAGGTGGGAGCTATCGGGACGTGCCACGGCCAGCCTGCGTTGTTTGAGCCGGTATGGTCGGCGATGAGCCGTCACGTGCCCGCTGAGTTTAATGAATCGCACCTGCCTGCTTGCTGGGGTGGCTTCGCCCCGCGCAAGTACGCCACGGTCTACCCCTTCGTGCGCTCTTGGGACTGGTACTACCTGCCTAAAGCACGTCGCAATGCCATCCTCAAGGAACACGGTATGAACGGTCGCGACTACAACGATGTGGCAGTCTCGACCCTGGCGGCGTTTGCTCTGGGCGATTGGGAATGGACCATCACCCTGGAGGCGGACCGTCTGGATCGGGTCATGGGTGTGCTGCGTCAGCAGCGCGAGGTTGAGGCCCGCCTGTTCGTGCGTGTCGACACCCCGTTCTTTACTGGGGTGCGCGTCGAGCCACGCGAATGGGTGGATTTGCAGCCCAAGCGCGATGATGCGAGCTGCCAGTGCGGCCAGTCTGAGGAAACGTCCTGTGGTTGTGGACAGTAGTCCTCACTCGATTTAAGCATCTTTAGATTAAACCCCTGCGGTACTGTTTGGCACAGTCCGCAGGGGTTTCGTTTGGGTTTCAAGAGGCGTTTCTGCGCTGGTTCAAAGCGCGGTGCAGCTGACGTTCCTGGGGCAGCTTGGCTGATAGCAAAGCATGAAATTCGGGGCCGTGGTTGGGGTGAAAATAGTGCGTAAACTCGTGAGCCACCACGTAGTCGAGGTATTTCGGGTCTTTCGCGCTCAGTTCCAGGTTGAACGTCAGTGCCCGCGTGCGCGGGTTGCATGAGCCCCAGCGCGACTTCATACGTCGAATCCGCACCGGTCCTGGCTCGGTCTCAAAGGCCGCCGCCCACTTGGCCAAGACCGGAGCCAGCCGGATTTCCAGAGAAGTTTTGCGCAATTTGTCCAAAGCACGTTGGCGTTTTTCCAGGGAGGCTTCCACCGGCAGGTGCAACACAATCGCCCCAGCGCCCACTTCCGCGGTGGCACGGGCGCGAGGGCGAGGGTCCTCCACAACCTTCAGGGGAACGTCTTGACCCCACCACGCGACCGTTTCGCCATCCACCAGTCGGGGTTGCGACGCTTGCCGCCGCGCGAAACGCTCCTGCTGCCGGGCAATCCAGTCAGCCTGTTCGTGCAAGAAGTCCCGGGCCATCGTCAGCGGTGCCCGCCGGGGAATAGAGAGATGGAATTCGCCGCGTTCATTAATACGTAGCCGCAGGTTGCGCACATTTTTTCGCGTCAGGTACACCGCGGTGTCGTCCAACCAGTACACGCCCTCATCGCGTGTCCGGCGGGCTGTTTTGTTGCTTCCGGCCATAACAGACATCGCCCTATGCTACCCGACCTGTTGCTAATCTGCGATTAAATCGACCTTCGTGGTCATATTGACCAGCAACACCGATTTAATCGCAGATTTCATACACTGCCTCCAGTGCCCGATGAGCTCGCGAGCCATCCGGGCAGTTCCCGGCATCCAACCCCGCCCAAGTTGTGGCGAAATAAGTTTCGGTGCCAAGCACGCTTGACACCGAAACTCAGGGAGATGAAAGGGAGGTTTCCCTAAAAGACTCAGTACTGTCCGAAGTTCTGAACCGTGTACACCCACTGCCGGCCAGTCGCCGTACCAATACCGGTGCGGTTGAAACGCGCATCCATCAGGTTGCGGTAGTGACCGGGAGAGGCCACCCAAGCCTTCGTGGAGCCCGCGGCGTAAGCGGCCGGGTCAACGTTGTAGTAACCCACCATGTTTTCGCCAGCGAACTTCCAGCCTGCCGGGAACAAATCCGCGTACTTCAACGCGCCGTTGGAGTGTACAAACACGTCGGTGCGGGCGACTTGCTGCGCCCAAGCGCGGGCTGCATCATCCATCACCGGGTCGCGCGTCAAGGACGGGACACCAGCACCGTTACGTGTCGCGTTGATGGCGTTGAACACCGCTTCTTCACGAGCCTGGTCAGCCGGAGAGGGCTGCATCGAGTACTTGGTGTAAACCTGAGATACCCCAGCAACCGGAGCGGAAGCAGGAGTCTTAGCCTGAGTGGGCTGGGAGAAACCAGCGGCCACATTCAACACGCTGTCCGACACCGCGCTGGCATCCCCGATAGCGGTCACCGACGGGTTACCGAAAGCCGTTACGAGGCTACGAGTGTTGCCCTGAGCGTTGGCAGGAACCAACAGCACCGGGCCATCACTCAGCGAGCCGGAAATCAGCGGGTAGACCAAGTCAGAGCCGGAAGCCAAGTAAACGTGGCTGGCGCTGGGGAACACCGTCTGGTTGATAGCCTGAGCGGTCAAGTAACGATCCGCTCCGGCAATACGGGCGGTCGCCGCTCCGCCTGCCACCTGGCTGAGTCGGGAACTGGGAACCACACCTTCGCCACCTAAAGCTACGACCTGGGAGGCACCCAGAGCTTTCACCGTGCTGGCAGCGGTAGCAATGTCGGCACCATTACCGCTGACGGTGATAATCGGGCCGTCACGCAACACGCCCGCGGCGGCCGCATCCGGGGAACCCAAACCGTTGGAACCAATCGCGTCAGCGAGATAAACCTTGGCGTTGCCGTTGGGGTAGGCATACTTGGCGATAGCGGCCGCGGTAGCCACGCGGTTCGGCCCAGCCAGACGGGTCACATTAGCGACCCCGGTATAGGTGCTGAGCTGGCCGGCCACATCGGCACTAATCGCACCTTCGCCGCCAAGAACTACAACCTTGGAGGGGTGCAAACGTTTAATTTCATTAAAGACATCAGCCGGGACATTACCCGAGGAAGGAACCAGCAAAATCGGGCCGTTCGGGAGCACCGATGCCGCCAGGGCGTCAACCGGATTATCGTTGCGCGCCACATAAACTTCTGAGGCTCCGCCGGGGAAAGCCGTCCGAGAAATAGCAATCGCGGTCGCGGTGGGACCGCCGCCGCCGATACGATTCGGCTGCGTGGGTGCTGCTGCAGAGGGAGCCAAAGGCTCAGCTACAGAGGAGTTTCTGGCTTCAGCGTTCGTGGTCTGTTGGGGCTGGCCCAAGACGGGAGAACGGCTCAAATCCGGGCTGCCGGCCAACATGGCCACAGCCACCATAGCCACCAGCGCAGTGCCGCCAACCAGGAAGCGACCAAAACGGACACGCCCGTGTACCATCGGGCGCATCGCCGTGCCGATTTGCGAACCTTCGTTCGTCTTAACATCCATGTTCGGGGTCTTCGGTTTCATAATCCTTATTCACCTGTCCCTGTTTGTTTTCAGCATCTCCAAGACGCCATTTCTTCTCTATAATATTAGCGTTTTAACCCCCTCAAACGGAAGAGCGTTCCCCCTGATTATTCATGGAAAATGCCTGAAAAACCGCAATTTGTTTCCTGTAGAATTTTCTGTCTCAGCGAGTTAACCTGCGATTCTTGCATAAATTATTTACGGGTAATTTCGAACCTCTGAGAATCAGCAAACACGATTTTTTCATTAAGATTCATGTCATTGTTACGACATTTCAGGAAATAATCACCTTGCGAATAGTGTGCATTCAGGAAATCGTCTGCCATTTGGGCATAAACCGAATCCCGGTTGTGCGCCTCGGGAATGTTGAACAGACTGCCCCGGTTGCCCCACACCGTAACGTGGTTCGTTGAGCCCGGGTTCAGTCCCGCCTCCAACTTGGGCACCAGGTCGTTGCTGTTTTCAAACGAAATCATGTGGATGTTTTCGGGTACCCGGCCCATCGCTCCCGCCACCGGCGAACCGGCCGTAATCACCGAACGCACGTTATAGCGGCTGATGAAGGACGGATCTGCCGCCATATTCGCCGCTACAATCCCGGCTTGGGAGTGTCCCACCAGTTCCACCGGTGTGGCGCTGTCCACGTTCATGTGTTCCAGCGCCGCCGCGACCGCCCGCGCCGGACTCGTTTTCAGACCCGCCACCGCTTCCGTGTTCGTCAACATGTCCTGGGGCATCCCCGAACCGGCATCCCAGCTCTCGGTGCCGCGCAGGATGACCCGCACTCCCTTCTGACCTGCGGCATTGCGCCAGCGTTGAATCTCAAACGCCCCATTGTCCCCGTATGGGTCAATCGTGTTGGAGTAACGGAACACGTCACCAGGGTTTTTCGGCAACGTTCGGGTGGCTCCGGCCTGACTGCCCTCCATCGTCCGCCCCAGGCCCGCGCCTCCGCCCTGTTTACGAGGGTCGTAGTCTTGTGTCGCCAATACTTTGTGTTCCAAGCGTTGCGCCCCGTTTACCCCGATGAGCTCGCCGGTAGGAGTTTTGGAAAAGTTCGCCCGGCGGGCATCACGAGTCTCCTGCTGGCTGGCAGCAAACTTGGCATATAGGGTCTGGTCGTAGGTTCGTAGCCACAGTGCGGGCAGCTGTTTGCCGAAAGGCATAGTTTTCCGCGGGACGGCACCGGTTTTTTCCATTAAGCCCCGGTAGGTAAAGAACTGTATCGGTCCAAAGAGCAATACCCCTGCCACGGTGAGGGGGTCATCCCACTCGTAGGCATGAATCAACTCTTGCGGAGTGACTTTGTCGAACCACCTGCCAAAAGCGGCGTTCAGTTCCGGGGAATCTTCGAAGCCGGGGGTGTGCAGGATAGCATTCCAACCGTTGCCGCTGACCTGCAGAGAGTTCGACGCCCCGTAGGACTGGGCTCCGAGCTTTGCCTGCATCCACGATAGGAACACCGCGGACAGTTCCGTATCACTCATCTGTTTCGTGTGATACACCCGGCCATCGACGGTGAAACTGGCGGGGAAGTATTGTCGTAAAGCCAGATGTTGAGCCACCAGGCGCATCATAATCGTTTCAAAATCAAAAGCTGCGAGTAGGTTCCTGAGATCGTCCTCGGTCAGTTTATACAGACCCGTGGCCCGTTCGAGCTGCTGGGATAACGCCCCGATTTTCTGGCTCAGGACCACGGTACCGCAGCGGCCGTGGCATGCCACCGCCGCGGCATCCTCGAACCGGACCCAGGCCGACTCCAGAGCCGCCAGCAGCGGACCGTATTCGGCGGCGCCTTCCGGGGTTTCACACAACCTCACCAGGCGGGCGTGAACCACATAGTATCGGTGCGCCAAACGGGACTGCTCAGCCGGTATCCAGTGACTCAACACGTCCAGGGCTTGCGCGCTGTGCTGCAGGCTCGCCCCCATCCGCTCCATTTCTTCGGTGTCCACGCACAAGCCGGGGCCCCCGCCCACCCAAAAATCTTGGGGGTGTCCCACCACCGGGCTGCGATCATCCCCGATAGACACATCATCGAGCCAGCTCACAGCAGTGCCTCCAAACTGGCTTTCGCGTCCTCCAACTCGTTTATATAGTCGCCCAAAATTTCTAAGTCCCGCAGCCGGTCTCGCCACTGATCGTTATAGGCTTGTGCCGCCAGCCCCAGCCACGTCCGGTTTTCAGCCTCGCAAAAATACGCTAAAGCCTGGGCGTGCTGTCGGCTGAACAGTCCCCAGTAACACATCTGCGCCATAATGTTTCCCCTTTTCCCCGTCACCCGTGAGGCTCCGTCACCCCCAACGTAACCGGAGAAACTGCCCCACCGTACTTGTGACCGTTTTAAAAGTGGATAACCCGGCCTGGCCGAGCTTGTGGAAAACCCGCAACACCCGGACTTTTGCGCAGAAAACCGCCTAAAAACCCACCGGCTCGGTCAGGTTTTTACAAAACCTTGACCGAGCCGGCACCCTAACCGGGTCTAAATATTTTCGGGAACCATCGAAATCGCCCCGCACGGGCATTCTTCGGCGCAGATGCCGCAGCCCTTGCAGTAGTCGTACTTGAACACGTACTCGGTGGGTCGAATCTTGGTGATGGCGTTGTCCGGGCAGACCCCGAAGCAGTTGTCGCATCCGAAACAGTTACCGCAGCTCATGCAGCGGCGAGCCTCGAACACGGCCGATTCTTCGTCCAGGCCCTGCACGACTTCGTCAAAGGTCGAGGCGCGGCGTGGCCCCTCAATCTTGTCGCGAATCCGGCGGGGAGCATCCGCATAATACCAGGTGTTCATGCGTTTGATGGAAGCGTCGGGGGCTTTGTCTCCCGCCCGGTATTCCTCACCGTGAAGGTAAGCGTCGATGCAGCGGGCGGCTTTCTTGCCGTGGCCAATAGCGATGGTGACAGTACGCTCGGAGGGCACCATGTCGCCCCCGGCGAACACGCCTTTCATTCCGGTCATCATGCGGGAATCAACCTTGACTACGCCTTTTTCAATCTCGATACCGGGGGCGTTCTCGACGATACCCAAATCGGTTTCCTGGCCCAGCGCCATAATGACGGAATCGGCACCCAACTCCTCATATTCGCCGGTGCCGACCGGGAAGCCGTCCTCGTTCAACACCATTTTCTCAATCTTGATGGCCCCGCCGTCCACGTGCTTAATGGTGGACAGCCACTTCATCATGACGCCTTCTTCCTCGGCCTCCATGATTTCGGAATCGTGAGCGGGGGCGCGGTCGCGGGTCCGGCGATACACGATGATGGCTTCCTCGGCGCCCAGGCGTTTCGCGGTACGAGCCGCGTCCACGGCCGTGTTCCCGCCGCCGTAAATGACGACGCGGCGTCCCAGCATCGGTTTCTCGTCGCTCTCCATGTCGGCCAACATATCCACCGCGTCCATGACTTTCGCGGAATCTCCGGCGGGAATATCGGCGTGACGCCCCATCTGAGCCCCGATAGCCAGGAACACGGCGTCAAAATCGCCGGCGACATCGGCCACGTTCTCTACCTTCGAGTTAAACTCGAAAGTGACCCCCATGTCGGCGATACGTTTCACTTCCTGATCCAGAATGCCGCGCGGCAGCCGGTAGGAGGGAATCCCAAACCGCATCATGCCTCCCGCCATCGGACCGGCGTCGCGTACCGTGACGGTGTGGCCCATCCGGCGCAGATGGTAGGCGGCGGACAGCCCGGAGGGTCCCGCCCCCACGACCAGCACTTTCTTGCCGCTTTCCGGGGCGAGCAGACCGACCGTCCACCCCTCCAGCAGGGCCTTGTCCCCCACGAAACGTTCAATCGCGTTGATACCCACCGCTTCGTCCACCATGCCGCGGTTACAGGCGGTCTGACAAGGGTGGTAGCAAACGCGTCCCATCACCGCCGGCAGCGGGTTGTCGGCCATCATCTGTTCCCAGGCCTGGCGATACCTGCCTTCTTCGGCGTAAAACAGCCATCGTTGGCAGTTCTCCCCGGCCGGGCAGGCCTTGTTACACGGCGGCAGGTTACTCACGTAGACGGGCCGTTCGGTGCGCCACGAGCCGGTTTCGTTCTCTAGGGAAGAACCGACTTCGAGGGTAATCGCAAAAGGAATGGTCTCCTCTTTCTTCAGTTCAGCTTTGGCTTGTGTCATTTTCGTTTTCCTCTAACTTCTTCAATAGCTCGCCCAAGCGCCGGTTAGTTCGCCTCGGGTTCGCTGCTCACGTCCATTACCTGCCGGCCGGGCAGAGCCGCGGCAAAACGACCGGCCGGGTCGTCGGGGGCGCTCAAGATACGTTCCCGCACGTCCTCGTCCAGCGAATCCATCTCAATCAAGCCGTAACGTTTAATATTGCGGTCCGCAATAGCTTGAATCCGCGCCAGCACTTCGCTCGAATCCGGCCCTTTGAACACGTGAGCGAAACGGCGCTGTGGCTTCAGGTAAGCCTCGACCGGGGCGGGACGGCGAATCTTGGTAACGGATGTAATCTCTCCGTTCTCCGCTTCATACACCGGGAACAGCCCGGTCTGAATCGCCAAGCGAGCCAAGGTAACCGTCAGATTCGAGTTGGAGCCCCATCCCAGCGGGCAGGGCACCAAAACGTGCAGGTAGCGCGCCCCGCGGTAGGTCATGGCCTTTTGCACCTTGTACTCCAGGTCACGCAAATCCGCTACGGTCGCGGTGGCGACGTAAGGAATCTCGTGGGCCATCGCAATCCGCGGCATGTCTTTGCCCTGGGTGAATACGTTGCCGGGATGTTCGCCGACCGGCTGGGTCGTCGCGGTACGTGCCGCCGCCGGGGTCGCGCCGGAACGCTGCACCCCGGTGTTCATATAGGCTTCGTTGTCGTAACAGATAAACAGGACATCATCGTTGCGTTCAAACATCCCGGACAGGCAGGCCATGCCAATATCGACAGTGCCGCCGTCCCCGCCTTGGGCGACGACGCGAATGTCGTCCTTGCCCATCGCTTTCAAACCCGCGGCCGCTCCGGCTGCCACTGCGGCCGCGTTTCCGAACAGGGAGTGCATCCAGGGAATCGTCCACGCGGTTTCCGGGTACGGGGTGGAAAACACCTCCAAGCATCCGGTCGCGTTGACAGCTACCAGTTTGCCGTTGGCCGCGGCCGTAGCGGTATCGATAGCGTAACGGGCTCCCAGCGCTTCGCCGCAGCCCTGGCAGGCGCGGTGTCCCGAGGTCAGGGAGTTTTTCCGGTTCGGGTCGGATTGCAGGGAGCGCCACTGCAGATCCGCCAAACGGTTGCCCACCGCGAATGAGCCGACTTGATAGAACTTGACCTGTTCGCGGGCCGGAATTTCGGTCTGTGCAGATTGAGTGATTTCAGTCATTTTTTCTCCTCTGTTCCGGCTTATTCAGCCTGGTCGGGCACTACCGACACGGCATCTTGCTTGATGGACGGGGAAGCCACGCGCGGGTTGCCGACCTTGTCCGCCTTGGGTTTCGGCCCGGATTCGGCAATCTTTGCGTTGGTGCGCAGTACCCGTTCGCGTTGCACGTTGGTGGCAAAAGCGCCGGAGCGCCGGGTGGCGGCCTCCCGCTCCAGTTCCCCTCGCACCAGTTCCATATCCAGGTCCATAAAGGTCAGGGGCTCGAGGGTGTCCGCCGCGGCCTGATCCAGCATGGCGTGCAGTGAATTCTTGGTGATGTTGCGTCCGCCCAGTCCGGCGATGACTTCGTAGCAGGTGAAGGGCAGTCCGCGCATGGCCGCGCGCAACTCGGAGGAAACAATCCCGCCAATCCCCAGCTGGAAGGCTTTTTCGAGGCAGACTACGCGCTTTGCGCCCTGCAGGACCTCGCGGATAGCGGCGAAGGGGAAGGGCCGGAAGGACACGAGGGACATGATGCCGATCTTTTCGCCGTTCTCGCGGCGTTGATCCACCACGTCTTTTAGCGTGCCGACCACGGATCCCAGCGCCACGATGATGGTTTCAGCATCCTCGCAACGGTACGTGTGCAGCAGGCCGCCGGAATCTCGCCCGAAAATACTCTTGAATTCGGACTGGACCTGAGGGATGAGGTCGAGGGCCTGGAGCATCTTGTGGTGGGCGATATAGCGCACCTCGGTAAAGGCTTCGGGGCCAACCATCGCGCCGATAGACAGCGGGTCGTCGGGGTCCAGTACCTGGCGCGGTTCGTAGGGCGGCAGGAACTGTTTGACCTGCTCCGGTTCGGGCAGGTCGACCTGTTCGACCGCGTGGGTGAGGATAAAGCCGTCCATGCACACCATTACCGGCACGCTGAGTTCCTCCGCGATGCGGAAGGCCTGTACGTGCAAATCCGCGGCCTCTTGGTTGTTTTCAGCGAACAGCTGTAGCCACCCGGAATCACGCTGACTCATCGAGTCGCTGTGGTCGTTCCAAATGTTGATGGGCGCGCCGATGGCCCGGTTCGCCACGGTCATCACGATGGGAAAGCCCAGGCCGGCAGCGTTGTACACGGCCTCGACCATATAGAGCAAACCTTGTGAAGCGGTGGCGGTGTAGGAACGTGCCCCCACGGCCGAGGAGCCGATACAGGCACTCATGGCCGCAAATTCGCTCTCGACGTTGACGTATTCGCAATGTTCCAGCTGCCCGGACTTCACCAGGGCGGACAGGGCCTCGACGATGTGAGTTTGGGGACTGATGGGGTAGGCGGCGACCACATTGGGCTGGCATGCCGCAACAGCCCGGGCAATCGCCTGGGAGCCTTCGATTTGTTTAAGCATTGTTTCTTCTTCCTTTTAGTGTGAAGTCCGGGGCGCACCACACCGTCCCGGTACCGTTGGCGTCTCTCAGGCCATATTGTCTTTCACGTATTCGTAGGCCGCGGCGGCGGCCTCCACGTTGGAGTCGCCGACTTTGCCTTTGAACTTGCCGCGGATGGCGTCCTCCACCGATTCCAGTTTGATAATCCCGGTCAGAGCCGCCAACCCGCCCAGCAGAACTGCGTTCGGGAGGGGACGCCCCAGCTTTTCCAGGGCGATCTCAGAGGCGGGCATTGCCATAAAGTGACCCCGCGGTAGCCTCGCCTCCAACTCGGATACGCCCAGTTCGGCCGCGGTCTTTTGGGAGTTAACCAGCGCGTACCCATCGTCTTTCAGCCCCGAAAACGGATCCATAATGGCCAGCAAGGTCGGGTCTTGGACAATGACAATATCGGGATCCAAGATGGGTTCCCGGGAGCGAATTTCTTTATCTTCAATCCGGCAGTAGCTCACGACGGGAGCGCCGGTCCGTTCCGACCCGAAAGACGGGAAGGCTTGGGCGTGGTGGCCGTCCGCAAAAGCCGCGTAAGCCATTAAATCGGAAGCGGTGACCACACCCTGACCACCGCGCCCGTGTACTCGAATTTCAACCATGTTTCGAGCCTATGTTGCTCACCTGTTTTTGTCCTCCAAACCGGAGAATTCCAAGAGTTCTCAATAAACAATTTTTGGCAACTATTGAACTGGGTTGGAATTTAAAGACAGTCCTGGCTTTCTTAAAACTTGAAGCACTCCCGATTCTCTCTTATTTCGCGTCGATTAACGCTAAGGTAATCAAGAGGACGAGCCAATGGGGGCAAACTATGACACAACAAGAAGACACGCGCATTCGCGTCGGTGTGGTCGGCTTTGGCAGCTACGGCAAGGCAGTTGCCAAAGCGGTTGGCAAGTGCCGCGACATGGAACTGGTAGCGATTTTTTCCAAGCGCGACCCGCAAAAACTCCAAAATTCCTATGCCAAGGTTTACCCCACCGACAAGGTGGCAGAGTTTGCCGACCGTATCGATGTCGTCATTATCTGTGACACCCTGGGGACAAAACTGCAGGAAGAAACCCCCCAGCTCGCCCAGTATTTCCACACGGTCGACGCCCACCCCTTGCGCGGCACGCCGCCCACCGCCGAGGAAGTCGAAGCGAAACGCCAGCTCCGCCTGGAGGAACTGGAACGGATGGCGAAAGACATCGCCGAACGCCAAGCGGCTCGTGACGCCGCGGCGGGCATGGAGCAAACGGCTGATGCGTCTGCGGCGACGCCAGACACGCCGCCGAATACAAACGCGGCTCCCGATGCGGCGGGGGAGGAAAACCCTGATGAGGATATCCACGAAGTCTCGGGCATGATGCTACCCGCGTTCATCAAAGAGCCCGTTTTTCAGCCCGTCTACCAGGCTTTCCCCGACTATTTCGCGGCGGTGGACCAGGTGGGGCAATCCACCAAACACGTGTCTTTGTGCGCGGTGGGTTGGGAACCCGGACTGATGTCAATGTTCCGGGTCATCTCTGACTCCCTGTTCCCGAAAACGAAAACCTACACATTTTGGGGGCGCGGTATTTCCATGCAGTGGTCCAACGCGATCCGCGCCTTCGAGGGTGTGTTGGACGCGGTGGCTTATCAGGTACCCAAAGAGACTCCCCTCACGGCGGTATTGAATGGGGAACCTATCTATGATGATTCACGCAAAGCCCTGCACTATCTGGAATGCTACGTGGTGGCTGACCCGGCCTACGACAAGGAACAGCTGCGTGAGGAAATCATGGAAATGCCGGGCTGGTTCGCTGACTACGACACCCAGGTCACGTTCCTGAGTCCCGACGAAATGCGCGAGTTCCACTCGCGGCTGACCCACGCGGGGCTGGTTCTGTCGCGCGCCTCGACTTCCCAAGGCGTCAACGAACAAATCAAGTTGGAAATCGACATGGACGACAACCCCGAGTTCACGGCCTACGTCATGGTGGCAGCGGCCCGGGCGGCTTACCGGGCCGGGCAAGCTGGCTGGTCGGGGGCACACACCATGATGGAGATTCCTCCCATCTGGTTGCATCCCGACTCGCCGGATAAACTGCGTTTCCAGACTTCCGGGTCATAGGTACTCCTAGGTGTCTTGGTGACACCACCCGGCAATACAACGCCGGCGTTCACAGACTAACAGTTCAAGCAGTTTCTGATGCCTCTATAATTGCTGATAAACGCCAATTTGAACTGGAATCGAAGCCTAGAGAGATGAGTATAAGTGTGCGACCTAATGCTTGTCTTTGCTGGCTAGAAGGTCATAGAGCTTACTGAGCATTTCCTGGGTTTCGATGAACTCGCTGCTTCCGGGTTTACCGTTTTCTTTAAACCAGTTTTTCAGCATATTAAAATCTTTCAAGCCCAGCTCGCCGCTGATGATGCCTTTTTCCTTTGACAATGCAACAGTTGTTGCTAACATCCCGATTTGACCGATGCCCATATCTGACCCCTGCGCGGCCTCAATGGTTTGAACTTCGTAACGCGTCAACTGAGCCAAACGCTGCACCGTCCTTCGGTCATTTGTCAAAGTTAAGACACCGTTAGGCAGCAAAACACCTTCCTGCATTTTGTATGCTGCATTGGCCGCCAAACCAGGCCCCTTCAAATCAGAGATAGCCTTGTAAATTTGGTTGCGATCAGTAACTTTCTGTGTCAAATAGGCTCGCTCATCCGCACTGATAAACCCGTGCTTTTCAAGCTTGTCAAACATATAGCTCAAATCGACCTTAGTTCCCCAGTCTCCGTCCTTACCTGGGGAAACAGTCACTGATGAGGTCGTTTCCATCGATTTCTGAAAGCCCTGCGCGGTCGAAACGTGAGGACTGACATTAGGCATCGACGTCCCTTGGAACGAACCAACATTAATCATTGCAAAGCCCCTCTACTCATATGACACCTCAATAGATTGCTTGGAAATAACCGTAACAGGAAAAATCGGTTGATTTTTGCTGTCCATAACGCCCCATTTAAAATAGAACGAGGTAGCGGGGGGATAGCCTGCGAAATCTGTAATGGTGCCATTAACACTTGCGCCATAAACAAACTGGGTAATGTCTGCGCAGTAATATTCAGAGTAGCCAACAGGGCACAATCCTGCAGCTAAACCCTGACCGACGGTCGGAGGATTTGTAATGGTTGCGCGAACTTTTATGTTGGTGATTTTGCCTACCAAATCATTCGTCCAGGGCTTCAACTTTGCAGAATCGTACCATTGCTGCGTTCTGTATAAGCTGGGAGCACCTGTTACTTGGTCCATCCAGGAACCTGGTCCGACAGCAACAGCACTTGGGGTTCCGACAGAAAATGCCAACATAAATGCCGCTACTGTTCCAGACAGGATTTCAGGAATACGTTTTTTCATAATTTGTTCTCCTCACACGTAATTGTGGCCGGTTTGGCCGTTGCCTCCTACACTAGAGCAAAACCACGGTCGTGAAAATATCCCAAAATTGGGGTATTCCACCTCAGAGACGATTCCGATAGAGTGCGCTTAAACGTCTTTACGAGGAGGCTTTGATGCGTATTATTGCTGTTCAAATTGCTTTTCTAAGCACCGTGGGTCTGACTCTCGGAGCCTGTGGGCCGCACAGCGACTTGATCGCCGAGGAACACTCTGAAATCACAATCTGCGACATCATTCCCCAGCTATGCTGAGTCTAAGCATCATGGGGAGGGAAATTTGCACCTTACAAGACCTAGTTTATCCTGGATTTCCAGGAATAAGATTCTTTTAGCTGTGCTGTTCCTTGGTGTTGTTCTTGACTTCAGCATTACCCGAATTCGTGACAACCCCTGGAGTGTTTTAGGTGAACTAATCGGATTCGTAGTTTTCCTTGGCTACATATTTTTCCCGCGCGTAGGTGGATGGGTTTTTATTGCTGCAGTCGTTGCTATGAATGTGGTTCCCACGGTTGAATTTGGTCTGGTGGTGTACTTGACGATTCCGGTAATTTTTGACTGGTCTTGGCGCGGCTGGTGGAAGCAAAGCTTGATTGCAACGCTCGTCAGTTCACTTGCGATATTGATTGGTTTTGCTGGTAAATACAATACAATTGCCAGCGTTTTTTACGCCTTGCTCCTGCTTTTTGCTCTCGGGGCAGGTTTTGTGCTGCGCCGGTACATTGAAGAAAATCTGCGGCTGAACATACATTCGGTGATGCAACAACACCGTTACGAATTAGCTCTATTACAGACCAAGCAGGAATTGTCAGCAGAGTTGCACAACCATACGGCAGGAACGCTCTCCCGATTGACAACTCTGTCTGCCAAAATATTGGAAGATGCCAAGGATTCTCCCGAAACAAGTGAGGAAACCCGACTACGCTTGGAGTTGCTGCATGGAGAGTCTGTGCGAGCCCTCAGCGAACTGCGAAGAACATTAAGCGTGCTGGGACAAAACTCTACACTGAAAGCAACCCCCACACCCCTCGCCACCTCGCTAGATACGGCTAGAGACGTCGCGACGGGATTTGGCTTCAACGTAGAAATCGACACCGACCCTGAGAACCTGCGCACACTGAGTACCACCGTAACCAGCTTGTTGCGTGAATGTGTCCGTGAAGCCCTGACGAACTTGATAAAGTACGGCAACCCTGAAAAGCCGTGTCGTGTGTCTATTGAGGTTGACATTACGGAAGGAATAGTAGATTTCACAATGATGAATTCAATTAGTTCTTTCTCTGCCAATCCGGTGTTGAGTAGCGGCAGGGGTTTGAAACTTTTGGGGGAGCAACTTCATATTTCAGGTGGTGTCCTCGAGGCGGGACGGACTGGGGAGCATTGGGTGTTACACATCACCATCCCTCTCGAGATGGAAGTGACAAAGTGAGCGTACAGGAAGTTATTAGGGTCATTATTGCAGACGATGATGACCTTTATATGCACGAGATGAGCATCCTCCTGAACAGTTTGGATTACATAACAATCGTCGGCAAGGCCGGGAACGGTCTCGAGGTGATGAATCTCATTGAGAACACAAATCACGATGTGGTGCTATTAGATGTGGCCATGCCGGGGATGAGTGGTATTGAAACGGTTACATCCGCGCTGACACGCAATCCGGACGAACGGATTATTATGCTGACCGCTTTTGAACGTCCCGATATGCTACGTGCGGCATTAACAGCAGGAGCGAAAGGATTTCTAACCAAAGAGACTGAGTTCCGCGAGATTGGTGAGGCCATTAAACGGGTGTACAGAGGCGGGAACGCCCTGGATAACAAGCCGTTATCGATGGTTATGGACTATTTCGTGTCCACCAATCCTCAACCTGCTAACCTGCAGCTGCAATCCCAAATCGATGCTCTACCCCAGCATTTACGCCAAGTCGTTCAACTCATAGGCAAGGCTTACTCCAACAAAGAAATCGCGGCCGAGACCGGACTGTCCATAAATACCGTGAGTACGTACGTGAAATGTGCCCTCGCAAAACTTGGTATGCGCCGCGGAGAATTGACCATGCAGATAATCCGTTTGGGTCTGAACCAAACACCACCGGTTTAACCAAACGTGTTACAAAGTCCCACCATGCTTTGACAAAATTGTTTTGAATGAAACGTGATTTCCGGCAATATCAGTTCCGCTCCCCAAGTCAGCTAGACTGCCTTTGTGACGGATTTTGCGCAGCGGCTGCTGGGTCGACCGGCCCTGACCGGTCGGGTCGTCGGCTTAGATATGGCTCGCGGCCTGGCCATTTTGGGCATGTTCACGGCGCATATGTGGGTTTCAGTACAAGGTCCCGTTTCCAGCGTGATGGCCTTGTCTCACGGCCGTTCCGCCCCGTTGTTTGCGCTGCTCGCGGGGGTTTCACTGGGTATTATGCAAGACCGTCTGGCGCGGCGTTTTGCCGGCTCTCCCGCACTGTCGCGTCGCTATTACAGTGAAAAGATTCTGGTGCGTGCCGCTGTCTTAATCCTCATCGCTGCCCTGCTCAGCCTCTTTAACACCCGTATCCTGCTGATTCTCGATAACTACGGGGTGTGGATGGTTTGTATGCTGGTTCTTTCGGGCCTGTCCGTTCCGGGACTGCTGTGGGTCATCGGACTGTTGCTGGTGGTGGGTATTCCGCTGTGGCACTACCTCAATTTGCTGTTTTTACCGTCCGAGATTGGGGTCGTCCTGGGGCTAAATGACTATCAGATGCCCACGTTCCTCATCTATGTGCTCACCGGGCTGGTTCTGTGGCGTTTGAGTTGGGCGGGGGCGACCCCGCGGGCGCGTCGACTGCAGAAGTACGGTGCGGGCCTCGGGCTCGGTGTGGCTTTCGTGATTTTCGGGGTCGGGACCGCCGTTGACTCCCTGCGTCTGGGACGGGTGTCCGGGGTCATTCTCAATCAAGACACCCTGTCTATCGCCAACCCCACCCCGGCCCAGTTTTGGTATCAAACCCTGGTCTATATCGCTCCGCATACTGATTCCGTAGCGGAGACGGTGGCAAATACGGCTTGGTGCGTGGGACTGACTTCCCTGACATTGCTGGCAGGGCCTACTTTCAACCGGTTTTTATCCCCGGTGGCGGCATTGGGCTCGATGGCGCTGACCACCTATACCCTCCACGTCATCTGGCACGCGATTACGTTCCGTTTGTTCGGCTATCGCGGGCTCATTCCCTCTCTCATCATTATGATTGCGGTTTTCCTACTGGCCGCGAGCCTGTGGCGGTTACGTTTCGGCAAAGGTCCCCTGGAGGCTTTCCTGGCGCGCCTCAGCGATCCTCCCGCTGTTAACCACACTGCTGAGAATTCTGACGGGTCTGCCTCGACCAATCTGGCTTAGGCCCGAGTATGTTCAAGACATAGCGATGACCCATAATTCCTAAACATTTTTCAATCAAATTTGAAACATAGCACAATTTCAGCGCTAAGGTGGATTTGGTTGATTCATTTACAAAGAAAGGGAGCTGAATATGAAATCCAAAAAAATCTCACTGGTTTCTAACCTAAGACTTTCTCAAAAAATTTGGGGTTTGGTTATCATTTCGACCGTCATCATGGCATTTTTGGCGGTTATCAGCTTGATTGTGGGGGTACGCATCGAATCTGACACTACCAGGGAAGCGAAACTGTCCGAGTTTCAGGTTCCACTGACCCAGCTGAACACTGAGTTAATGCGCAATCGTATGAATATTTCTGATATTTGTTCGGTTCCCAATGAGGTGGCCCCAGAAATTATCCAAGTCATGCATGATACGGATGCGAAAGTGCTGGAACTTTACACTGAGATTCTCAATATGGGAGGCGCAGAGTCACTACCCCCTATTGTAGGTTTTGACCAGAAATACCAAGACTGGATTTCGTTCCGTGACAAGGAAATCACACCCCTGGTCCAAAACAAAGAATTGGCGCAATACTTCACTTTGGCCACCGCTAAGGGGCCCGGTTCCAACCAGGAGCAGATTGCCAACTATACCGCGATGGTAGACAATTCCCAGCAAATGATGCTTAAGGAAATGGCCCAGGCTCGTAGCGATGTCATTAAATCGCGTACCATTTTGCGCACCTCTATCCTGGGTGCCGGAATTCTGGGCATCATCATTATGTCGCTGCTGGGGTGGTCAACCGTACAGTCGATTACACGTCCCCTACGCGAAATCCAGAACTCTCTAAACGCTATGAGCCAGGGTGATTTGACTCAAAATCCGCAGGTGACCTCTCATGATGAGATTGGCAAGATGGCACAGTCACTTACTGCGGCACTGGCTTCATTGCGAGGTCTGATTTCTCATACCGTCGAAACGGTGCACCAAGTGGAGGGCACTGTCAAGGTCGTGAAAGAGACCAGTGACCAGGCGGTAGCGGCTGCGGCCAGTTCGCAGGATGATTCTCAACGTGTTGCCGCCCAAGCTGACGAAGTATCCAGCAGTATTCAAACCGTGGCGGCCGGCTCAGAAGAAATGAACGCGTCTATCCGCGAAATTTCTTCCAACGCGAACGATGCTGCCCGTTTTGCGGCCGATGCTGCTCAAGCCGCCCAGGAAACCAATGAGGTAGTGTCTCGGCTGGGCGATTCCTCCCAAGAAATTGGGGAGGTCATTAAGTCTATTACCTCCATCGCCGAGCAAACTAACTTGTTAGCTTTGAACGCGACCATTGAGGCCGCGCGTGCCGGGGATGCCGGAAAAGGATTCGCGGTAGTTGCAGGGGAAGTGAAGGACCTGGCTTCTGAGACTGCGAAAGCTACCGAGGACATCGGAACCAAGATTGAAAAAATCAAGTCTGACACTGATGATGCGGTCCAAGCCATCGGCAAGATTGGAGAAATTATTTCTTCCATCAACGACTTCCAGACGACTATCGCGGCGGCGGTAGAGGAACAAACCGCCACTACGAACGAGATGTCTCGTTCAGTGTCGGAGGCCGCGGAAGGCTCATCTACAATCGCAGCTTCCATTTCTTCGATAGCGCAAGCAGCATCCGGGGCGGCGCAAACCTTGGGCTCTATCAATCAAAGCACCCAAGAGTTGAGCGAGCACTCGGAATACTTAAAGACCCAGATTGGAAACTTTAAGTTCTGAGACTGACCTCCCGTAAAAATGATTTTGGGCTAGCCGCAAGCTAGCCCAAAATCATATCTAGGATAACTGCTTATGGCAGAGCCAAACCGAAGATGGGGATAGCCAGGGCGAACACGGTGATGGTAATCAACACCAAGCCCACCAGGGCGATGATGAAACCACCCTTAATCATGTCCGCAATCTTGAGGTACCCAGAACCGTAAGCGATAGCGTTTGGCGGGGTCGCGACCGGGAGCATGAACGCGCAGGTAGCAGCCAGAGCGGCCGGAATCGTCAGAATCATCACGTTCGGGCCTTCCAGGCCGATACCCGTAGCCACGCCGCCGATAATCGGCAGGAACGCTGCTGCGGTAGCGGTGTTCGAGGTCAACTCGGTCAGCGCCAGCACCAGGGCGGCCACCGCCAGGACGATAATCACAATGGGCGCTCCCGCCAGTCCCTTCACCATCTCACCGATGTAGTTGGACAGGCCGGTGTGCTGGAACTGCTTGGACAGCGACAGACCGCCGCCGAACAGCAACAGAATGTCCCACGGAATCGTCTTGGCTTCGTTCCAGGTCACCAGACGTTCCCCGTTCTTTTTGCCGGGGATGATGAACAGCAGCACCGCCACGCTCATCGCCACGATAGCGTCGAGCTTCTTCGGGCCTTCAATGCCGGTGGCCTTCAAAATCAGCGGCACGAAAATCCAGCAGAACACGGCCAGGAGGAACAGCAACATAACCAACAGTTCGCCGCCGCGCAGCTTCCCGAGCTTGGCGTATTCCTCGTTGATGAGTTCCTTGCCGCCGGGGATTTCCTCGATTTCCGGCTTGAACATGACGAAGGTCAAAATCCACCAGGCGAACAGCGTAAAGATAATAACCATCGGCAGACCCATCAGGAACCACTTGCCGAAGTTGATGTCGTAGTGCAGGGTATCGCTCATGTACGCCTTCAAAAGGGTGTTCGGCGGAGTCCCGATGGGGGTCGCCAGCGAGCCGATAGAGGCCGAGTAGGCGATGGCCAACATCAAACCGACAGCGAAGTTGGACCGCTTGATACCGTGCTTTTCCGCCGTGGTCGAGGCCACGTCGTCGCCTTCGTTCAACAGACCGGACATGACACCACCGTGGATAGCTCCGCCGTAGGCGGCTTCCACATCCAGGCCTTTACTAACGGCGGCGTTTTTGTCCTGAGCGGATTCAAACAGCTGAATCACGGACAGGCCGATGGGCAGCATCATCACAGCGGTTGCGGTGTTGGACACCCACATCGAGATGAACCCGGTAGCAATCATGAAGCCCAGCACCAGGCGGCGGGGTTTGACCCCGACGATGCGGACGATACCCAGCGCCACACGCCGATCAAAGTGCCAGCGCTGCATGGCTATAGCCAGGATAAACCCGCCCATGAACAGGTAAATCGTGTCCGAAGCGTAGGATCCGGCGGTACCCGCGTAGTCATTGATTCCCAGCAACGGGAATAACACCAGCGGAACCATTGCCGTGGCCGCCAGCGAGATAGCTTCGGTCATCCACCAGATAGCCATCATGACCGCGATACCGGCGACCAGGTACACCGCGCCCACATTCATTTCTTCTTCTTCGATGACGTCGGCGCCAACGGACTGCGTAATGATGTCCACCGCGTCACGAGGAATTAAAAAGTAAACGATGGCACCCAGGATGACGCCACCGAAAAGCCCGATTAGCCGGACCTTTGAGATTTTCTTTTCGCCCTCAGATTGCTCCACATCGTGTTTGTCGACCGGAGGGACTTCCTTTACACTCATACTTTCGCGTGCCTTTCGTGTTTAATCGGCTCAGCTTTGAGCTGACTTTGCACATTGTACATGAGTTTTAGAGGGGCAAATACCAGGTCGAGGGCTTTTCTTGGGGTTTTCTTGGTAAACGTCCAGGTTATCCTCGAGTCACTCCGCGAGATTTTCTCTTTTCATTCTATAGTTGTTCACGAGTTTGCCCTCCCGGGTTTCCCGGTTTATCCCTTGATTCTACGGGGTGTGGATAACCTGTGGATAAAATTGCGGCTGAGTGAGGCAATTGTTCCCTTCGTTTACTTGCCAAAGCGATAGCAAGTGTGCTAAGAGAAGCCATTAATGTGCTAAATACCCAGTTCAAAGCCTATTTGAATGATGTAACCTTATTTTTGTGGTGAAAGGTTTGGAAAATTCTCGACAGGGATTATTAATCCACAGCGACTGTGGATAAGCTGTGGGTTTCGAAACCGCAACATCATACAAAACTGTGCCAGGGTCGCTGAGGTAGTACAAAACTAAATAAACCAATTCACCGCCTTACCCACCGTCTATCCACAGGTTATTGCCGAGTTATCCACCTATTTTCCACCAAAATGGTTTGCTTAGTTAGAGCCGGAAGCGTAGGTTTGAGCCCGGATGTTTATACTTTTCACCCCTGCTTCAGAGGGGTGAAGTGTCAGCCAGAGGAGGCCGCATGGAAGAACCAGACAACTCTGCACTCGACCGAATTCCCCCTCACAACATCCTGGCTGAACAGTGTGTGCTCGGTGCCATGATTCTGTCCAAGAACGCCATCGCCGACACCTTTAAACTGCTGCTGCCCAGCGATTTCTATGACTCGCGTCACGAGATTATTTTTAACACTATCCTGGACCTCTACGCGGCGGGAGCGGCCTCCGATCCGGTGACGGTGCCTGCCGAACTAGAGAAACGGGGTCAACTCTCCCGTGTCGGTGGCTTGGATTACATTCATACTGTAGTTCACTCGGTCCCCACCGCCGCTAACGCCGCCTACTATGCTCAAATTGTTCGAGACCAGGCGACTTTGCGCGGCTTGGTCGAAGCGGGCACCCGCATCACCCAACTTGGTTACGCCATCGACACCACGGACGCGGACGAACTCATTAATACCGCCCACGCCGAACTGGACCGAGTCAGCGAGAAACGTACTTCTGAGGACTATCGTTCACTGTCCGAGCTGCTGACCCCGGTCTTGGACGAAATCCAACAAACTGACGACGACCCGCACACGGTGCACACCGGGTTCCTTGATTTTGACCGGGTGACCAACGGCCTGCACGCCGGTCAGCTCATCATTGTGGCGGCACGTCCGGCGATGGGGAAATCGACTTTTGCCCTGGACATTTTGCGTCACGTGACTCTGAAAGAGAAACGTACCGCGGCGATTTTTTCTCTCGAGATGTCAGCCGCGGACATCATCAAGAGAATGCTGTCGGCGGAAGCCAGCGTGCCGCTGTCCCTCCTGTTTGCGGGAATGCCCAACGACGGCCCACAGAACCAAGCCAACTGGGACAATATCGCGTCGGCGTATAATCGGATGAAGTCCGCGCCTTTCTTTATTGACGATTCGCCGAACCTGACCATGCCTGATATTCGAGCGAAATGCCGGCGTCTGAAGCATTCCCATGACTTGTCCCTCGTTGTCGTGGACTACATTCAGTTGATGAGTTCACACAAACGTATCGAGTCACGTCAACAGGAAGTTTCCGAGATTTCGCGGTCCTTGAAACTGTTGGCCAAAGAGCTGGAAGTGCCGGTTATCGGGGTCGCCCAGCTGAACCGTGGGCCGGAGTCCCGTACCGATAAGAAACCGATGATGAGCGATCTGCGGGAATCGGGTTCGTTGGAGCAGGACGCTGACCTGGTGCTGTTGTTGCACCGCCCCGAGTATTACAATACGGACGATCGTCCCGGCGAAGCTGACCTGAACATCGCCAAGCACCGTAATGGACGCACCGAAATTATTAACTTGCAGTTCCAAGGCAAGTTTTCGCGTTTTGTTTCGGGGATTCAGCACAATCAAGAGGAACCTCCGCCCCCGGATTATTAAAAACGTTCGGTGCCGGAAACCCGCAGGTTCCCGGCACCGTTTGTTTAGGTTCTACTTTTCGGCCCGCACCGTGACTTCCAACGGTGAGGTGAGTTCTTCGAACAGGCGCACCGTCAGCTGGTAGGTACCGACTGACTTGATGGGCTTCTCGATGACAATCTTGCGCTTGTCGATTTCGGCACCCTTCTGCTCCTTCACCGCCGCAGCAATCTGCGCGGTGGTGATAGCTCCGAACAGACGTCCGTTCGCACCTGCCTTGGCATCAATCAACACCGGGTCTCCCTCGGCGAGCTTGGCTTGCACCGCCTGAGCAATTTCCATAGAGGCAATCTGCTTCTTGGCCAGGGCAGCCTTCATCCGGTCGATTTCTACCTGGGATCCCTTGGTCCACGGCATTGCCAGACGGCGGGGCAACAGGTAGTTGCGTGCGTAACCGGGGCGTACTTCCACCACGTCGCCGGCGTTACCGAGCTTGGCGACTTCGTGGGTCAAAACAACTTTCGTATTCTGAGTCATTGCTTACTTCCTCCCTCAAATTTAGCGGCCGGAACCGGAGTAGGGCAGCAAAGCCATTTCGCGGGCGTTCTTAACCGCTTTCGCAATCTGACGCTGTTCTTGCACGGTCACACCGGTGACGCGCCGGGCGCGAATCTTGCCGCGGTCCGAAATGAACTTACGCAGCAAAGCGGTGTCTTTGTAGTCAATGTTGCCAACCTTTTGAGCCTTTAGCGGGTTGGTCTTTTTCTTAATGGGTTTGGTGTTATTGCGCATCTGCTTACCCATATTGATCTCCTTATATATAACGTGTTGAAAAACTTATCTGTGTTGTGCCGGAATGCCGCAGAGAAAAAGGCGGCAAACCGGTTTAGAACGGTGGATTATCGTCAAAGGTGGAATCGGCTGGAGCTCCCGGAGCGCCAAAACCGGGCGCGGGCGAACCCCACGCGTCCCCATCAGTTCCTCCGGCAGGAGCCCCGTAAGTGGGCTGCGGCCGAGCTGGGCCGGGAGAGTTGTAGCCGCCGCCATTCGCGTCGGCGCCAAAGCCGCCATCACCGCGCTGAGTCCGGTTCACCGAGGCGGTGGCAAACCGCAAAGACGGACCAATCTCATCTACCGTCATCTCTACTGAGGTGCGCCGAGAGCCGTCTTGAGCTTCCCAAGAGCGCTGCTGCAAGCGGCCTTGTGCGATGACGCGCGACCCCTTGTGCAGGGATTCCGCAACGTTTTCCGCCAGTTCCCGCCAGGCGGTACACCGCAAGAACAGGGCTTCGCCGTCTTTCCAGCTGTTGGAGGCCCGGTCAAACGAACGCGGAGTTGACGCAATCGTAAAAGAAGCCAACGCCGTGCCGGACTGACCCCAGCGAAGTTCCGGGTCCGCCGTCAAGTTGCCTATTACCGTGATAATCGTGTCGCCTGCCATTGTTTCTCCTTCGTCTTAATCAATTCGGGGCTTGGTGCCAAAATCCGCTCGCTGTGCGCCACCGTCACCGGCTTCACTCAACATATCAGGGACCCTGGAGACCAAAATTTGCCTCCGCTTGATTGGAAAAATTAGGCATCCTTGCGCATCAGTTTGGTGCGCAAAATCGACTCGTTTAGGCCCAGCTGACGGTCCAATTCCTTGGCGATTTCCGGGGTGGTTTCCATGTCGACAACCACGTAAATCCCGTCCGTCTTTTTCAGGATGGGGTAGGCGAGCTTGCGCTTGCCCCACACATCAAGTTTCTCAACTTTGCCCCCCAGGTCTTCTACCTGGCCAAACAGGGCGCTCATCGAGGGTTCGACAGTGCGCTCATCGACCTCGGGGTCGATAATCACCATCATTTCGTATTTCCGCATGTAACTCTCCTTTGGTCTTAACGGCCCCGGTCCCTCCGGAGCAGGAGTCGCCGTCCTGGCGCGGCGCCAAAACAGCCTTACGATTCTAACGTTTTCCGCTGACTTTAGCCAATTCACCGGTTGGTAATGCTATCAGCCCGGGAACTTACACCCGGGGACTCACAGAGGTACGCCGAGGACCCGCCGGGCTGGCCGCATCAGTTGACCGACCCCACCGGGCTTGTGAAATCAGTACCGGCTAGGTAACGGGCTCGCCCGATTCGGTCGTGCCGCCTTCCCCTCCCGGTACCGGATTGGGGACAACGGGTGAGTTACCGGGGTTCGGAACGTATCCGGAAGTGCCCGGAATGGTGGGACTGGGTTCGGTTCCGTCCGGACTATTTTCACTGCCTCCCGGTGGATATCCCGGCTCATTAGAAGGTAGGTTCCCCGGACTGCGCGGCATCGCAGGCGCAGGAGACGGGGACTCGCTGGGGGACAAGGACTCATCGGGGCTGGGACGCAGGGAAGGTTCAGTTTCGGTGGGACTCGGTTCCTCCGACCGCGTAACTTCCACCTTCTTAAGTTTCTGAGCCTTCGCGAACTGTTCGACTTCCAGACCCTTCACAGCCCCCGACATATATTGCTTCCACAGCCACGCCGGCCAGGTAGAACCGGTAACTTCCCGAATACCCCCAAATGGTGAGATAGATTCTTCCTCCCCATTGGGTCCCGACTGGTACAGACCGACGACGGTCACGACTTGGGGGATGAATCCGGCGAAAACCGCGGATTTGTTATCGGTGGACGAACCGGTCTTGCCGGCGGATGGCCTGCCGATTTGGGCCTTAGTCGCGGTACCTCCCGCCTGGAACGGTCCCGTCAGGGCTTGGGTGGCGGTCAGCGCGATATTCCGTTCAATGACCTGATCCGCAGAGAAAGACGGCATATAGACAATGTCCCCGGAAGTGTCCATGACCTGGCGAATCAAGTGGACAGTCTCGCGTTTGCCCTGGTTGGCGATAGTTCCGTAAGCCTCGGCGATATTTGCCGCCGTCGGGGAAGCCGAACCCAGCACGTTCGTAAGGGAATTATCCAAGCCTGGCGTGTTTTCGGGATAGCCCAAACGAATCGCCACTTCCTTGGTCAAGGACGGTCCGACCTTCGCGTTCAAAGCGGCATAAGCCGTGTTGATTGATTTCGCCGTGGCTTGCGCCAGGCTGACGGTTCCGTATGAAATTCCGGCGAAGTTCTTGATGGGTACGCCTTGAATGATCTGCGGGGAGTTCCCCGGGTAAGTGTCACTCAAGGACCCGCCCTGTTCTAGGGAAGCAATCATCCCGAAAGGCTTAAACGTTGACCCGGCCTGGAAGTGTTCCTGAGTGACGGCGTTGATTTGGACTTTCAGATAGTCCTGACCCGGATATTCCGCGATAATTTCCCCGGTTGTTGGATCGGTGGAAATCATCGCGACGTGCAGGTTCGGAGCATGACCCGCTGGCAGCTTCGCCACCGTATCCATCATCAGACGTACTTTGTCTTTGTCCAGAGTCGTGATAATCTTCAGACCCATCGTGTCGATTTGTTCCTCGGTCAAGCCAGCCAAATCTTTCAGCTCTTGACGCGCCTGGAACATGAAATAACCGTTTACTCCCCCGAAATCCTGCACGCTTTGGGTGGGGGGAATCGTGGCCGGGAACTGCGCCGCTGCCTGCTGTTCCGGGGTGATATAGCCATCGGCAGCCATATTCTTAATGACGCGTTTCCACCGTTTTTCCGCAATTTCCAGGTTCACGGCCGGATCGTAAGCGGAGGGCGCCGGGATAATACCGGACAGTAGAGCCGCCTCGGAATAATCGATGTCCTGAGCGTTCTTGCCGAAATAAGCCTTCGCAGCAGCCTGAATCCCATAGGAACCGCGGCCGAAATAAATCGTGTTCAAATAGTTGCCCAAGATTTCGTCTTTTTCCTGCTGGCGGTTGATTTTCAACGCCATAATGGCTTCTTTGGCCTTCGCCCAGTACCGTTGCACTATGTTTCCCTGGTTCGTGTTTTCCGCCATGTAGTAGCGTTCCACGTACTGTTGGCTCAAGGTGGAGGCGCCCTGTGTGGCCCCGCCGCGCGCGTTGTTGAGGAAAGCCCGGACGATACCGCGCAAATCGACCCCGGAGTTGGTCCAGAAGGTGCGGTCCTCCGAGGCCACGACCGCGTTGCCAATCTGTTTGGGCAGGTCTTTCGTTTCGATAATTTCTCGGTTTACCTCAGCAAACTTGCCGATTTCGGTGGCTCCATCGGAATAGTACACGGAGGTGACTTGGGCGCGTGCAAACTCGGCGGGTTTCGGTATTTCGGTGGTGGCGTAAACGACCAGGAAAGTTGCTAATGCCGCGACCACCATCAGGATAAAGAGGAACAGCAGGGTCAGGAAAAAGTTACGCACATAGTGGCGTTTGCGTCGTTTGGGTCGCACCTGTCGCACGGATTGCCCGGTTACGGTGCGTGGTCGTGCTACCTTCGCCATGTTACCTGTCCTCGCCACAGTTTTCCCGACTCACCTCTAGCGGTGAGGCGGTGTTACCGCGCTTTGTCCTGTTCGTTCGTACCATTGTGCCATTTTTCCCACCAGTCACGCAGAACGGCAGTGGCGTTATCGTGTCCGACTGGCCCGTGTTCCATCCGGTAGGCCAGCATATACCGATAGGCTTTGCCGACTTCCGGGCCGGCAGGAATCCCCAGGATTTCCATGATTTCGTCCCCGTTGAGTTCGGGGCGCACCGCGTCGAGTTCCTCCTGGGCTTTCAATTCCTTAATCCGGGCTTCCAGGTCGTCGTAGGCGGCCGCGAGGCGCTGGGCTTTTTTCACGTTGCGGGTCGTGCAGTCGGCACGAGTCAGGCGGTGCAGGCGTTCCAGCAGGGCACCGGCATCGGTGACGTAGCGGCGCACGGCGGAATCGGTCCACACTTGTTCCCCGTAGCCATGAAACCGCTGGTGCAGAGCGACCAGGCGGGACACGTCACGAATCGTCGCCTTGTCATATTTCAAGGCTTTCAGGCGGGTGCGGGTAATCCGGGCGCCGACCACGTCGTGCTGATGGAAGGTAACGACCCCACCGGCCTCGAAACGCCGGGTCGCGGGCTTGCCAATATCGTGCAAAATCGCTGCCAAGCGCAGCACCAAGTCCGGGGCGGGAACCGGTCCGTCCGGCCCGGTTTCCTGGGCAATCGCCTGGTCGAGCACCGTCAAGGAATGCTCCCACACGTCCTTGTGACGTTTATGTTCATCCTGCATATCGAGCAAATCCATCAGTTCAGGCAGGACCTGGTCGGCCAGCTGGGTATATACCATCAGCTCCAACCCACGACGCGGCGCTTTGGCGGTCATCAGGCGGGACAGTTCGGCCTGGACGCGTTCGGGGGAAACGATGCTCAGCCGTTCGCGCATGGTTTCCATCGCCTGCATCGTTTCGTAATCCACGTCAAACTCAAGCTGGGCGGCGAACCGGGCCGCGCGCATAATCCGCAGGGGGTCGTCGGAAAATGATTCTTCCGGGTCGATGGGGGTGCGCAAAATTCCGGCGGCCAAATCGTTGAGTCCCTCGGTAGGGTCCACCAGCTCCAGGGTAGGCAGGCGCAGCGCGATGGAATTAACCGTGAAATCGCGGCGGAACAGGTCTCCCTCCAGGGTGTCGCCGAACTTGACGGTGGGTTTGCGCGAATCCCGCTGGTAGTCGTCGCTACGATAGGTCGTGATTTCGAACACGTCATCGCCTTTGCGAGCTCCCAAGGTGCCGTAGTTGCGTCCCACGTCCCACACCGCGTCCGCCCAAGAGCGGAGCACCGCCTCGGTTTCGTCGGGACGCGCCGAAGTGGTCAGGTCTAGGTCGTGGGGGGTAATCCCCAGCAGGGCATCGCGGACCGGCCCTCCGACCAGCGCAATCTCAAAGCCGGCGGCGGCAAAAACTTCTCCGAGGGGCACCACTTTCGCTTCCAGCTCACGGCGCACCGCATCCTGCCGGCTCACTTTCGTGCCGGGCTTTTCCCCTGCCGCGGCCGTTACCGAGGGAGTTTGCGCCGGAGGCGTGATGTTCGCTGTCGTCTCAGTCATGGCCCTCCTCTCTGGGTACGTTTCCTTTACAATGTTCCGCTCATTACCGGGACTTTTTACCGTATTTTCAACCGGTTAGAAAAACCTCTGCACTATTTTATATAAAATCGACGTATGTCAGCCGCACCGGAATCGAACCAGCCCGTCCCCGAGGGCTTTTACCGGTCCCGTTCAGGGCGGCTGCTACCGATTGTGGAGGAGGTCAGCGCGGGGGGGCTGGCAGTGAAACTTGTCGAGGGAAAGGTGTGCGCCGCGTTGATTTTGCGTCAGGGTCGCGCCGACCGTCTGGAATGGCTGCTGCCCAAGGGGCACGTGGAACCGGACGAGACGATTCCCCAAGCCGCCGCTCGTGAAGTCCAGGAAGAGACGGGTATCGAATGCCGTCCGGTGCGTTACCTTTCTTCGATGGATTACTGGTTTTCCGGTACTGACCGGCGGGTTCACAAGGTCGTGCACCACTTTTTGCTGGAAGCCACCGGTGGGCAGCTTACGGTGGAGAACGACCCTGACCGCGAGGCTTGCACCGCGCAGTGGGTGCCGCTGTCCCTGCTGGACAAACGCCTGGCTTTTCCAGCCGAACGGCGCATCGGGGCCTTGGCTCGAAAAATGTTGGAGGTGCACAGTTAAAGATGCGCCCGTCGGTTTCGTTCATTTCCCGTGTCTTTATCGGTTTAGCGGCGTTGTCTGTCGTGTCGCTGGCGGGAGGCGCACCCGACCCCGCGCAAGCTCAAACGGAAAAACCGTCCCCCACCCCTTCTGCCAGCCCCTGTACGTCTGCGACCAGCTCACACTCCGCTCCCCCCTTTTGCGGATCGGGCTTTAACCACCAGGGCGTTCACCTGGAGATCACCGCGATGACCCCCATCGTGACCCCGGACACCACCGAATTAACTCTGAGCGCCGTCCTGGAGGTCAACGCGGATTATCACCACGCGTCCCAGGGCACGCTCAGTCTCGCAGTCTCGACCCAAACCCCCATCACGCGCGATGAACTGAACGAGTGGATGGATGCGCGGGATAATGACACGCGTTTGCGGCGAAAACTCCAAACCGTTGCGACTCAGACAATCACCCGCCTCACTGCGGGTAAACCCCAGCAGGTGACGTTGCGCGTGCCGGTCAGCGACCTGCCGCTGGCGGGCACGGATCGGTGGGGACCTCGGCCGTTGACCTTGACTTTTGTTCCGGATCCGGCCACGTCCGGGACGAACAAAGCGTCTGGCGCTGATTTGTCCCACATCTCCCAGGACCGGTCTTTCCTGCTGTGGGATTCCGGGGCAGCCTTTAAGCCCAGCGAGCTGCTGGCTTTCGTACCCCTCACCACCACCAAAGCTGACATTTTGGCCTCGACCTGGCCGCTGCCGAACCTGGCTGAGGTGAGCAGTACCCGGATGCAAACCGTGTGCGAACTGGCCACCGCCACCGGACTGACCCCCGTTTTCGACCCGCTCCTCCTGGAACCGGAACTGAACGGCATCAACGACGCGGCGAACCTATTGAACCTTGAAAACGGGCCGACCCAACCAGCTGCCGAAACCCCGCACCCAACCCCGACCCAGCCCAGTGTGGCCAACAGTCTGGCGGGCGGATTGTGTGGAAAACAACCCATTGCTTATCTTCCTCCGGGTGACTTTGCGGCCGCAAACACGTCTTGGTTGGATGATTCCTCCCGTTTACGCCTTGACAAAGCCGCCGCAGACTTGGCCGAAAAAGTCAGCGAAAAACTTCCCGATTACCGGGCAAACCTTTTGTTGTGGCCCGATTTCAGTCAAAAATACTTGCCGTCGGGGGACGTGGCGGGTGAAAACCTGCTGTGGGGTGCGGACCGCCCGATGATTTTGTCCCCCGATTCGGGATTCAGTGATGACCTGCGTCCTCTGTCCCATGACCCGGATGCCCGCCGTCTTATCAACTTCGTCGGCCGACATGAGGAAATGGCGATTCAAAGCCTCGGATGGACTTTGGATGCTCAGCTTTCGCGCCTGTTAAACGGGCTTCCTGCCTCTGATCCGGCCAACCAAACCGGCACTGCCAGCACGAACAAAATCGCTGCCAATACTTCGGGCATAACGCCAGCCGGTGGCGCGGATTCGCCTACCGAGCTTTCCCCGGTGGCTGCCCGTCAGTGGGCTTTGGCGCAAACCGCTGTTTTGACCCGGCAGCGTCCATTCGCCCCGCGCCTGTTTGCGGCGGGTGCTAAGCGCGATTACAGTGCTGACGCCACTCAAAAGGCCGTCATGGAGGGGCTGACACAGGCCCGCTGGTTGACGTTCCCCGCCTGGAACACGGTTCGCCCCGACAGCCCCGAAGTCGCAGGTAAAACCCCAGCTAATCCGGTAACTGTGACTGTGCCTGACCCTTACCCGGCACCGACTGACCCAAGCATTTTTACTTCCGGCTCAACCAATCCCGACCCGAAACGTAACCTTCCCAGCGTGATTTGGTATTCCAACCCGTCCATAGCTGCGGCCAATAATCTGCAAGCAGCCGAGGCCCTCAGTGCTACCATGGCCGATCCGCAACGTTTCCAGCTCATGTTTGACGCACTTCAAGTCGCTAGCAACTGTGCGTCTTGTACGGGTTCCGCCCCTGACGGACTGATTTGGGCGACAGGCACCGCGGCAGAAAAACAGACCGCAATTGACCACGCCCGCCATCCGCAAAACCCGGCTGATCTTGACATTGCCCCGAACACGCTTGATCCTGATGTGTCCACTGCTCTACTTGGCCTGGTTCAAGCCCAACCGGCTTCGGTCATCAACCTCATCGATAAGACCGCCCAACTGCCGATTTCCGTCTCTAACGGCTGGGACCAAGCCGTGAGCGTACGCCTGAAACTGACCCCAACGGATACCCGTCTGCAGTTCGCTCCGGTCGAAACCCTCACAATTGCGCCCCATTCCATCGGCCAGTTCCGCATTCCCGTAAAAGCGGTCGGTTCCGGGGACGTACAGGTCACTGTGCAGCTGACCAACCCGGAGGGGCAAAGCATCGGCACCCCAGAAACTATCCGGGTCCGGGTCAGAGCCGAATGGGAGTCTACCGGAACCTATATTGTGGCTGGCTTGCTGGCTGCCGTGTTGGTTTTCGGGATCGTCCGGCGTATTGTGAAAGGCCCAAAGAACCGTAAGCTCAAAACGGGAGACCAGGCGTGAGTGAAAACCCGAGGAATGAACCGGTGTCGGATTCCAACCCGAACCCGAAAGACCCTCCGCAGCTGCGCAAAGTAGCCGACGGGGTAGCGAACACGAAAACAGGGAAATCAAGCGCCATTATGGCGGCGGGAACCTTGGTGTCCCGGGTGCTGGGCTTTGTTCGCCAATGGCTGCTGGTGGTGGCTATTGGCGGGTTTGGTATCGCCGACTCTTTCAACACCGCGAATATCCTTCCCAACACCCTGTATAACCTGCTGGCGGGCGGGATTTTGAACGCGATTCTGGTGCCGACCATCGTGCGCGCACTGGCGAATAACAACGGTAAAGAGGGGGTTGATCGGGTAAACGCTCTGCTCACCCTGGCTTCTATCGCCTTGTTGGGTTTGACTGTGTTGTCGGTTGCCCTGGCCTGGCCGCTGGTGATGCTGTTCGCGGGGGGAATGCAGCCGAAGCTGTTTAACCTGACCGTCATTTTTGCCCTGTGGTGTCTGCCGCAAATTTTCTTTTATGGAACCTACGCGCTGCTGGGACAAGTGTTGAACTCCCTGTCCAGCTTCGGTCCCTACATGTGGTCCCCGGTGGTCAATAACCTGGTGGGGATTGCCGGATTGGGTGTGTTCATCAACTTTTACGGCACCGCCCCGTCCCACGACTTTGATGTCTCCAGATGGGATGCGCCGCGGATTGCCCTTTTGGCCGGTTCCATGACATTGGGCATCGCCCTGCAAGCAATTATTCTGGTGTTTCCCCTGATGCATCTCGGTTTTCGGCTGCGCGCCAACTTTCACTGGCACGGTTTGGGGTTTCGTCACACCGGACGAGTTGCCGCCTGGGCCTTCGCAGGATTGTTAGCCAATACGTGCATGAACCTCATCGTGGCGCGTATCGCCTCGGCGGCTAACGGTGCCGGTCAGCTGGACGGTAATTTCTATCCTGGTTTCGCTATCTACCAGTACGCCAACACGCTGTATATGCTGCCCCAATCCCTGGTGACGATTTCCGTAACCACCGCGGTCTTTACTTCCATGGCCCTGCACGCCACCAGAGATGACATCCCGGCTTTGGCCGGGGACTATTTGCATGCCGCCCGGCTATCGAGCCTGTTTAACTTCCTCTTGGCGGGCATGTTAATTGTGGGGGCCCTACCCCTGGCCAATGTCACGGCCACCGCCCTGCCTCCCCAGCAAGCCCAGGCTTTGGCAGTCATTCTCACCATTTTGAGCTTGGGCATTCCGGCACAAGTCATTTTCTCCACCACCTCGCGGGCTCTTTATTCCCTGGAAGACACCCGCGCCCAGTTTTTCCTGATGTTGTTTTTTCCGTTCGTGACCGCCATCCTCGGGTTGATTGCGTACTTCATGCTCAGCCCATTTTTCTGGGTTCCGGTCACTACCGCGGCCGAACCGGTGTCCCTCACCGCTTCGGCCGTGTTGGGTCTGGTGTTGCTGCATCGCCGCGGTTTTTCTCATTCCGTTTTTCAAGAGATTTTTGGGCACTATCTGCGATTACTGGTGGCAACTGTAGTGGCGGGGATTCCGGCCTGGGTGCTGCTGACTTTTGTCATCCCGACTCCCGGTGCGGACTGGAGTTACGGTGCCACTTTTGTCTCCGGGGCGTGGCGTTGCCTGGTGGTAGCGCTGGTCATGGCTCCTCTGTACTTCGGGATGCTGTGGATTTTCCGAGTACGCGAAGTTCGGGGCTTCCTAACGAAGTTGCGCCGCTAGCAACGCAAAGTCCCGATGTTTTGCCGCGAATTTCAAACACGGGCTAAAATACATAAATCAGCTGAGATTAAGGGGGCGGCGTGGATAACACCAAGTCAAACGGCACACCGGTGTTTCGCTCTGTCTCTACCGGCGTTCCTCCTCAGCCCACTCCGCTATTCAACAATCCGTCCCAATCGGCTGAATCCGAGGAAAATGTCATTGACGTGCCTGATGAAGACACCTTGACCGGTGAGGATGTCATCGACGAAACCACCGGCAAGGCTTGGGGCGCTGACCGCAAACGCCTGCGCAAAGATTGGGTCAGCTGGAAAGCCGAAACCACCGAAGTTTTGAACACCAGCATCAGCGACGCCCGCCAGGCTGCCACCGACTACACTCCCAAACATGAGGAAGTTTCCGCCGCCGAATCAGCTCTGACGCTAAAGATTACAGTGCTGGCCGTTGCTGTGGTCACGATTTTGGCGC
Source organism: uncultured Mobiluncus sp. (assembly GCF_947087965.1). Classification (GTDB taxonomy): domain Bacteria; phylum Actinomycetota; class Actinomycetes; order Actinomycetales; family Actinomycetaceae; genus Mobiluncus. Next base: position 48,707 of record NZ_CAMUES010000005.1, on the reverse strand, counting down.
TGCTGGTCTGGTTCTGGCCACATTCCGCGTCAGTACCGACCGATAATTCCCTCGACTTATCGCCCGTTCCTGATTTGCAGGTGCTTCCTGAAGCCGAGCCGACCCCGCTACCCATCGCCGGTGTCGCTTCCGTTTCGGGTTTGCCCGATGGCTATGACCATCCGGAACTGGCTGGCTTAGCTATTGACGGTAAGCCCGAGACGTCTTGGCGCAGTGCCGCGCTGCGTTCGGCCGTATTGACTGGGGGCCGCGGTTACGGACTGGTGATAAACCTCGGAGAGTCTCCGGTACAGGTTAAGAAAGTCGTGGTGAAATCCGCCTCTACAGGTGGCAATCTGGAGCTGCGTCAGGGCAATGCCGAGAATTTCCGCGAGGCTACCGTCTTGGGGTCTCAACCCTTGTCCTCCACAGTCACCTATCATCTGGCTCAGCCGGTAGAAACGAACAGCTTGGTCTTGTGGTGTACCGAGATGCCCACCGCTGCCGGCGGCGAGTTTCGTTTGAATATTTCCGAGATACAGATCCTCGGTTAGAGTTAGACATTTGGCTTTGCCCAAGTCAGCCAGTTTTCGGCACATTTTTCGCTAGGCTCTCAGCGAATCCTATCCCCTTGGTAAGGATTCACAGCTACAATAAATTTAAACTACAGTTTTCTACCAAAGGGAGTCTTTTTGTACGACGTCATTATTATCGGTTCGGGTCCGGCCGGCTACACCGCTGGGATTTACGCCGGACGTTCAGCCTTGAAAACACTGCTGGTGGCAGGGTCGATGAATATCGGCGGAATGCTGATGAACACGACCCTGGTGGAAAACTATCCCGGGTTTAAAGACGGGATTCAAGGCCCGGACTTGATGCAGGAAATGCTGGATCAAACCGAACGTTTCGGGGTTGAAGTCATCTATGAGGATGCTCTGAAGCTGGACTTGCGCGGCGACATTAAGACTGTCGTGACGGATGAGGGTACTCACCAGGGCCGCACGGTCATTATCGCGACCGGGTCGGGTTACCGCACTTTGGATGTACCCGGCGAGGAAAAGCACGCCGGTCACGGTGTGTCTTACTGCGCCACCTGTGACGGGTTCTTTTTCCGCGACCAACCCATTATGGTTGTCGGCGGCGGGGACTCTGCGATGGAGGAGGCCGTGTTCCTGACCCACTACGGCTCCTCGGTTACGGTGGTGCACCGTCGGGATGAGTTGCGGGCCAGCGCAGCTATGCAGGCCAAGGCGTTTAAGGAAGATAAAATTTCCTTCGAGTTCAACACGGTTGTTGAATCCATCAACGGCACGGACAAGGTCGAATCTGTCACTCTCAAAAACGTGCAAACCGGGGAAACCAAGACTGTACCGGTCGGCGGCATCTTTATTGCTGTTGGTCACCTGCCGCGCACCGAGCTGGTGAGCAATCAGTTACAGTTGGATGCCCAAGGCAATATTTGGGTCGATTCTCCCTCCACACGAACTTCCATGCCGGGCGTGTTTGCCGCCGGTGACGTCACGGACGCGATTTATCGCCAAGCGGTGACTTCTGCGGCTTCCGGTTGCCGCGCCGCCATCGATGCGGATCGCTACATTAACGACCAAGACGCTCAGATCAACCTCTGAGCCCAACACAGATTTTCCGGCCGGTTACCCTACCGGGTGGGACATGAAACATAACAGAAAGGAAAATGACTATGTCCGAAGCAATTGAAGTCACCGAAAGCAATTTCGCCGCCGAGGTTTTGGAATCTGACGTTCCGGTGCTGGTGGATTTCTGGGCCGTCTGGTGCGGTCCGTGCCGTCAGATGGCGCCGATTGTGGACCAGATTGCCGCTGACTTTGGCGATCGTCTAAAAGTCGCCAAGTGTGACGTTGATAACAACCCGTCAATCCAGGCTCAGTACGGCGTTTCCGCCATTCCGACCTTTAACATTTTCAAGGGCGGCAAGGTCATTCATCAGATTATCGGGGGTCGGCCCCGCTCTCAGTTCAAATCAGAGATTGAAGCCGCCCTCGCCTGAGGTTTCAGACGAACCGTCTCAATAGCCCCTGTTGTGACGTTTCTGCGTCACTGAAAACGAATTCGCCTCCGCGTTTGCGTTTCAGCCATTACAATGGAGAGACACACACTACTCCGCGGTCCTTCGCTGGGATTTCCGGCTTTACTCCTTTCTCCCGGGCCCAGCGCAGGACCGCTTTCGTGTCCCGGTGTGTCTTCCCGAAATTTTGGCTCAGTTTCACCCCAGCGTAAACTTGCAGGAAATATCTCAAAGGAACGTGTTTATGACTTCTGATTCTGTAATGAGCCAAACCGACTGGTCGGATCGATTCTCGGTGCGCGCCAGCAACCTGAAAATCAGCGAGACTCGAGCCCTGTTTGCCGTAGCCTCCCGCCCGGAGGTGGTTTCTCTGGCCGGCGGCATGCCAAACCTAAAAGACTTGCCCCTGCACCAGATTGCGCGTTCTTTCCAGCAGATGTTCGAAACAGACGGAGCCACCGCTATGCAGTACGGTGGCGGTCAGGGTTTGGAAGTGTTGCGCGAGCAAATCACCGACATTATGAGCTTGGAAGGCATCCACGCCTCCGCCGCCAACGTCACTATCACTGCCGGTTCTCAACACGCATTAGACCTGGTCACGCAGCTTTTTGTGGATCCCGGCGATCCGATTTTGGTGGAAGCCCCCTCCTATGTCGGCGCCTTGTCGGTGTTCCACTCCTATCAGTGTGATGTACATCACGTTTTAATGGATCACGATGGCCTCATTCCCGAGGCTCTGGACGAAGCCGCGACCGAGCTGGAAAAGGCTGGTCGCCCGGCTAAGTTCCTCTATACCGTCCCGAATTTTCACAACCCCGGCGGCATGACCCTGACTGAACAGCGCCGTCCGCAAATCGTGGAAATTTGCCAACGCCACCACCTGCTGATTTTGGAGGACAACCCCTACGGCCTGCTCGGTTTTGACGGCCATCTCTATCCAGCCCTGCAGCCCCTCAACCCCGATGGCATCATCTACCTGGGTTCTTTCTCCAAGATGTTCGCCCCTGGTTTTCGTATCGGGTGGGCGCTGGCTCCCGACCAGATTACGCACAAACTGGTGGTCGCTAACGAAACCGCTATCCTGACTCCTTCGATGGCTGCCGAAATGTCTATCTCTAAATACCTCCAAGATTTCGACTGGTACGGTCAAGTAGACAAATTCCGCGTCATGTATCGTGGTCGGGCTCGCGCCACCCTGGAAGCCCTTAAGAAATACCTCCCGGATTGCACCTGGACACACCCAGTCGGCGGCTTCTACACCTGGGTTCATTTCCCCGCGGGCCTCAACACGAACGCGATGCTGCCCCGCGCCGTGCAAAACCTGGTCGCTTACGTCTCGGGCACAGCTTTTTATGCGGACGGACGCGGCTCCGATTATCTGCGCATCGCCTACTGCTATCCTCCAGAGGAACAAATCCGCGAAGGCATTCGACGCCTGGCCCTGACCGTGGAACAGGAAAAAGCCCTGATTGCTAACGGTGAAGCCGTGTCTGCGGTTTCTACCGCCAAATCCGCCTAGCTGTACTTCACGAGTTCTCTAGGGGAGCCGTCATTCTCGCGCCTCGATTAGTTTTCACAAGCCCGGTCACCTGATTACTCGATTAGTTTCCCCTACTTTGTTTCACCAGGACACTCGGGGACTGCCTTCGTTTCCGCGGCCAGGACTAGGGTAATGTTTCACGTGAAACAGTTGCGTCCCTGCCGCCGTGGCCGGTATCAACCCTGCGGCTGGCGCACAGCCTGCCTGAACTCTGTGCCGCTCGGTGTGGCATCCACTGCCTTAGCGGCTGCCAATAATTTTGGCAATCCGCGCCAAATCATCGCCATCGGCAAACTCAATGGTGACCTTGCCTTTGGTTTTCCCGATTTGCAGGTTTACCCGCGTTTGCAAGATGTCTTCCAAATGAGCTTTCATTTCCATCATGTCTGGGCTGAGCGGGGTGGTCTGGCGCTTTTTCGGCTCGGTGGTCTTGGCCGAGTCATTATCGCCCACCGCTACGATTTCCTCGGTGGCGCGTACCGACAAGCCCTCGGCCACAATGCGCTGTGCCAGTTGCGTCATCGCGGCGGCATCATCCAGCGCCAGCAGGGCGCGGGCGTGACCTGCGGACAGCACCCCGGCTGCCACCTGCACCTGTACCTCCGCGGGCAGCTTGAGCAGTCGCAGCGTATTGGCAATCTGGGGACGGGAACGCGACAGTCGCTTCGCCAGGGTTTCTTGGGTGACCCCGAGTTCCTCAATCATCTGTTGGTAAGCGGCGGCTTCTTCCAGCGGGTTCAGGTTCACGCGTTGGATATTTTCCAGCAGGGCGTTGACCCGCATCTCATCATCAGCAGTCTCCCGAATGATGGCCGGAATCGTGGTACGCCCCGCTAGCTTGGCCGCACGCAGACGCCGCTCCCCCATGACCAGCTCGTATTGAGGTTTCTTGCCGGTGCCAATCTGACGCACGGTGACGGGCTGCAAGATACCGACGCTGCGAATCGAATTCGCCAGTTCCTCCAAAGCGTCCTCATCGAACACCTCGCGGGGCTGGGCTCGGTTGGCGCTAATCGCCGCGATAGGAAGTTCCTGCACGGTCATGCCGGGAACCGGCACCAGGGAGGTGTCCGGCGCGTTTGCCGATTTGCGCTGCATCGCATCGGGACTCAACAACTCGTGGACCTTGTCGTTGCTCTTGGTCGGGTTCGTCCCTGGCTTGGGCGGAACCAGCACGTCCACACCCCGCGGCTGCGACTGCGCACCGGGAATCAAAGCTCCCAGACCACTACCTAAAGCCCGTTTTTTCGCCATGTGTCAGTTTTCCTTCGCCGCTAATTTCCCCAACAGTTCTAACGCCGCCATCTGATAAGCCAGCGAACCTGGCGAATTCTTTTCGTAAGTGATGACGGTCTGACCCCAGGAGGGAGCTTCGGAGATAGCAACTTGACGCGGAATGTTGGTAGGTAAAGTCTGTTCGGGATAGTGCGAGCGCACATCGGCTTCGACTTGGGCAGCCAGATTCGTGCGCTTATCAAACATGGTGATGAGGAAGGCCAACACTTCCAAGTGAGGATTCAAGGCATCGCGAATCTTGCCCACGGTATCAGTCAGCAGGGAAATTCCCTCCAGGGCGTAGTACTCCGCCTGCACCGGAATTAAGACCCAATGCGCGGCACAAAATGCGTTGACGGTCAACAGCCCCAGCGAAGGGGGACAGTCAATGAAAACCAAACAACCGGACTTATCCGCCAAGTAAGACTTGACGGCTTCGCGCAGATAAAAACTGCGGTCCGCCTGATCGGCCAGTTCCATTTCCACTCCTGCCAAATCCACGGTGGCGGGTACGACCAAGAGGGATTCCTGTTGCGGGCAAGGCTGAGCGACTTCCGCCAGGGTAGAATGCCCGGTGTAAACATCATAGAGTGAGGGGTTGCCAACATGGTGGTCGATGCCCAAGGCAGTCGAAGCGTTGCCTTGCGGGTCAGTGTCAATGACCAGCACCTGCACGCCACGCTGCGCCAAACTCATAGCCATATTAACCAGGGTTGTCGTCTTGCCGACTCCACCCTTTTGGTTAGCAACCGCCACGATGTGATTGTGACGCAACTGGGGAGTATCCTCGGAGGCGATTGCCTGGCGCATCTCCATTGATTTGCGCAGTTCACGAGCGATGGGGGTCTCGTTCTCGGAGGTAGGCACCCGCGGACGCAAGGTCCGGTGAATGGAATCCGGACGCTCGATTTGATGGGGGACTACGACCTTAGGCCGTTCGTTTTCTGCCACCATAAAACTCCCTTCTTTCCTTCCAGTCTACTTCATGGGTGACCACGAAAAAATTCAAGATTGCCGAAAACTTATCCACACCTTGTCCACAAGGTATTCCGCGTGGTTGCGCCGGTTGACAAATGTTTTCACAGGTCAACCAAGCGGGCCAACCGGCTATGTTCGGAGCAAATTAAACAAACCGATGACACAAAAATGCCTCACATTTGTCCTCCCATTGGCCCCAAAACAGAGCAGGATAACGCCGGAGCAAAATGTTTCACGTGAAACAATTGCTTATTTCTTAGCCAGCCGCACCACGCGGGTTGGTTCTCCGGTCAAAGGTGTGGAAACGGTGAGCACCTCGGGCAGGGATACCTTTTGTTTTGCAAACACGTAGTTGGCTTTCGCTTTGTCTATCTCTGATTCGACCGAGGCGCCTTTTAAGAACAGCATCGTGCCGTGCTTTTTCACCAGCGGCGCCGTCCAGCCCAGCAGTGTCGAAAGGTTGCCGACCGCCCGCGCCGTCAGATAGGAAAACGCTTGTTTCCCGCGAAGGTCCTCAGCACGAGCGTTACGAATCCGCACGTTATCCAGACCGAGTTCTTCCACGCAAAACTGCAACCACTCACAGCGCCGGGCCATGGACTCAATCAATGTCATACTCAAATCCGGTCTACCGATAGCCAGCACCAAACCGGGCAAACCCGCTCCCGAACCGACATCAGCGACCTGCACACCCTCAGGCAAAAACTCGCTGAGTACCCAGCAGTTCAAAAGGTGGCGACTCCAGATACGACCAGCCTCGCGCGGTCCCAGCAAACCCTGCTCCAAGCCTTCGTGGCTGAGCAGGTCTGCAAAGTAGCGCATCTGTTCGGCGCTGGTATCAAAGACATCAGCCAGGCCCTCCGGCTCCGGCTCGAGCTGAATCTCACCCTGGGTGTCCTGGGCCAGCTCATCCTCAGCTGAATCTGTCACGGTCAGTCTCTCTGCGAGCCTCTAACGGTTAAGCTTCGTCAGCCGAAACGTCCGAGTCATCGTTGAGAACTTCATCGTCCGGGGTCTGGGCTTCAGCGTCCAAATCGTCAAAAGGCTCGTCCTCGTAGTCCTCATCATCGCCTTCGTCAAGCGACAGAACGACATAGCGGTTGGGGGCTATGCCCTCGGATTCGGAATACAAACCCATTTCCGCGGCCTTGTCGTGGCACACCTTGCGTTCAAACGGATTCATAGGATTGAGCTGGACCGGCTCGCCAGTTTCCTGGACCTGCGCACCCAAGCGCTCCACGAGTTCGCGCAACTCGAGGCGGCGATTGGAACGGTAACCGGCAATATCGAGCATCAACCGGGAACGTTCCCCGGTTTGAGACTGTACTGCCAGGCGGGTCAGTTCCTGCAGGGCTTCCAACACTTCGCCGTGCCGGCCAATGAGCCGCTTCAAACGACGATCCGGTTCGGTGTCCCCGGTAACGATTTCTACTAAGGCGCGTCCGTTCTCAACATCAATCTCGATGTCGCCATCCAAATCGACAATGTCCAGCAGTTCCTCTAAATAATCAGCTGCCAAATCACCTTCGTTTTCCAGTCGCTCCATTTTGGAGGCGCGATTGGCAACGACTTCGGTACCTTCCTCAATAATGTCCAACTCGTCCATTGATTCACTCATGTTTATGCTCCTCGATTCCCAGGCTACGCCGTGCGTCGTGCTGCCCTGAAAATATCGTGTCTATCTGTTCCCTTGCTTCTTTTTTGACTTCTTTTGCTTCGCTTTACGCTCTGCTGCGCGTCTTTCTGCTTGTTTGGTGGCTCGTTGGCTGGCGGTCAGGCCATCCTTGCCGACTTCGTCCGGATCAGGCCCCGCCTCGGCGACGGCCTCTGCCTTATCTTGATCAAACTGAGCCCGGTACTCGTCCCAACCCTTCTGACCCGGCTGCATCCGCTGCTGCCTGCCACCTTTACCCTGGGCGTCAACCGAACCGAAGTTCATTTCGTCCAACCCTAGCTCCATCCGGCGCTTCTCTAACTGGCGAATATGAGCCAACCGGGCTTCCCGCATCGCGACCTGAACGCCCTTCTGATTAAGGCCCACCTCATTCAGCTCAATCTTTTTCAACTCGGCTTCGAGTTGTTTTTCCTGCTCAGCGCGGTATTTATCGAATTTCTGTTCATGAGCGTCTGTGCGCCACCGAGCGGCTGCCGAACCGCGAGTGGGGTAGGCCCGAATCATGAAGTACTGCTGCACCAAGCTCCACGTGTTAGAGGTCACCCAGTAAATGAGCAATCCCACTTGCACGACCGGGCCGGTGAACAGGTACACCAGCGGCATGAAGTACATCATGGACTTCGTGGACTTCACCATCGGGTTATCCGAGTTCAGCTGTTCGTCACTCATATTCTTCATCGACAGGAACGCCGTCTGCACAAACATGGTCACGACCAGGTAAGCCACCATAATGCCGATAACAATCTTGGTCTGGACGGTAGATGTCGGACCAAACATAGTCTGACCCAACGATTCGCCAAAGAAGGTGGAATCCCACAGCGCTTTGGCTTGCTCCTGACCCATCCCCCCGATGGAATCGTGTTCAGGCATGGTCCCTTGTGCGACCGAGGACATGTAGTAAAGCAAGCGATACAGCGCGAACAGTACCGGCATCTGAACCAAAAGGGGCAGGCATGAGGCCGACATGGAAGCGCCGTACTTCTTTTGCACGGCTTTCATTTCCTCCTGCTGGCGCATCATGGACTGTTGGTCGCGCTTGCCCTTATATTTCTTGGTGATTGCGGTCAATTCGGGTTGCGCCAGACTCATGGCGCGCGAGGCTTTAATCTGTTTGATGAACAGTGGCACGATGATGAGGCGCACCACGATAGTCATCCCAATGATGGCCAGTACCCAGCCAATGCCGGCACCGGACTTGACCCCTAACAGTTCCAGCAACTCGTGGACACCGCGCAAAATCCAGCCCACCACCCACATAAAGGGGTACAAAATCTGATCATAGAGGGACAATTTGGCTTCCCCAGCAGCCGGGACCAGGCTCAGCAGCATGACACCATTCCTTCTTTCATTTCCATAGTTTCCCCTCTCACCCAGGCGCTCCACAGTGAGTTTTGACCGGGCATTAGGTCATAAGTTTGGGCGCTGACGCTGCCAGGTTCAGTCCACGGATTAGTCCAGGAACCTTTGACCGGAGGGTAGTCCACGCCACCGTCAGAGTAGGGGTTGCACCGTAGCAACCGCCACAGGGTCAGCGCTGAGCCTTTCCACAGTCCGTGTACTTGCAGTGCCAGATCCGCATAGTGCGAACAGCTGGGATAATACTTACACACCGGTCCGAACGCTTTTGACAAAGTGTGTTGATAGATGTGAATCAGCAAGCGTGCCAAGTTTGCCGGCAGATTCCAACCCCACCGCAACAATGTCTTGCCTGTTAACACCGCATCTATCCTAACTTTACCGGCCATTACCGTGCTGGAAACTTGACGAACCGGGATGCGGCGAACCGAGTGAAACCTGGTGGCGTTTACGGGCCATCTTTTGCAACACCGTCCCGACTTGCTTGTCCAGCTGCGAATAATCCGCCTCAGCAATGCCGGCTTTGGCATAAAACACATTTAGAGAACCCGCCGGAAACTCCACCAGGCGATCGCGCACCAGGTGGCGCAAACGGCGCTTAATGAGATTACGTCCGGTAGCGTGCTTTACAAACCGCTTGGCTACAACGAAACCGATGCGAGCCGGTTCATCTCCCATTCCGACATATTGATGGAACACCAGGTTAGGGCCGTGAGCGTGGCACCCCTCGCGCATTGCTAGGCGAAAGTCCTGGGCGCGAGTCAGCCGGTTTGCTTTGGCCAGCATTAGCTTGGGCTTAGACCGCCAGACGCTTCCGGCCGCGGCGACGCCGAGCGCTAATAACCGCCCGTCCCCCACGGGTGGCCATACGATTACGGAAGCCGTGCTTGTGGGCGCGGCGACGATTATGGGGCTGATAAGTCCGCTTAGTCACTTTTTTCTCCTGAAAAATAATCCCGGGTAATCCCGAGCCGCAGTTAAGTCATAAGACGAAGCTCCAATTTAGCCCAGGTAACAGGTTCGTTGCAAATTAGCGCAAAAGTCCGACCGAGCGGATTGGCCCGGAAATAATTGGAAAACGTGGATGTAACTGCACCTCATTACGGAGTTACATGGTTGTAACTTTGTCCACAGGTTGTGGATAACTTTGTGGATTCCACCAAAGAGTGGCAAGATTTATTCAGTTTTATCTGGATAAAAGCAACTGCCGAGGAGATACTTACCGTGGACAATGCGGCCTGGGAAAGCGGAGCTAACGCTGACCTTGGACCAACCGATTTTTGGGCCCAAGCACTACAAAATCTCAGTGCTTCAGGCAAGATTGGGGACTTTGATTTAGCGCTCATTCGCCAATCCAAAGGTTTGGGAGAATCCGGGGACGCGGCAGTTTTAGCGGTATCCAGCAACGACGTCAAGACCATGATTGAGTCGAAATACTACGAACTGTTTACAACGACTTTTGGTGAGGTCTTGAATCGCCCCATTAACAACCTGATTGTGACGGTGGACGAAAACCTAGGCAACGTGGTGCCCGCACCCCAAACTTATGAATCCGTCCAACCCCTGCCCGTCCAGCCGAGCGCCCCCGCTGCACCCGTGTGGGAACCTGGGGAAAGCCACCAAGTCCTGCACATCGACTCGAACACGGGACTAAACCCGACCTACACTTTCGACTCTTTCGTCATCGGCTCTTCGAACTCGTTTACCGCTGCGGCCGCGGAATCGGTCGTTGCCTCACCGGCAAAAGCCTACAATCCGCTGTTTATCTATGGCGGTCCGGGATTGGGCAAAACCCACCTGTTGCACGCCATCGGTAACTACGCCCTGGAGCTATATCCCGAATCGAAGGTGAAATACATTTCCTCCGAGGAGTTCACCAACGAGTTCATCAACGCCATCGCCTCCCAGACTTTCGCCGATTTCCAGGCTCGCTACCGAGAAGTCGACTTCCTGCTCATCGACGACATTCAGTTCCTAGCCGGCAAAGAACAAACCCTCGAGGAGTTCTTCCACACTTTTAATACGCTGCACACCGCGCAAAAACAGGTCGTCATCACGTCTGATGTGGCTCCCAAGGAGCTGAAGGGGTTTGAAGAACGGGTTCGTTCCCGCCTGGAGTGGGGTTTGATGGCGGATATTCAGCCCCCCAGTCTAGAGACGCGCATCGCGATTTTGCGCCGAAAAGCCCAGGCCGGAAACCTGCAGATGCCCGACGATGTGGCGGAGTTCATCGCGTCTAACGTCGATTCGGACATTCGTGCTTTGGAAGGTGCGTTGATTCGAGTGACAGCGTATTGGTCGCTGAACCACGTCCCCGCCACCATTGAAACCGCAAAACTGGCGATTCGCGACTTGATGACCGGCAAGGGCGCCAAAGAAATCACTCCAGAGATGATTATTGACTGCACCGCCCAATATTTTGCGTTGAAGTCCGAGGACTTGCTCTCGGCGAACCGCTCGCGCACCGTGGTGGGGCCGCGTCAAATCGCTATGTACCTGTGCCGGGAACTGACTGATTTGTCACTTCCCCAGGTCGGAGCCGCTTTCGGGGGTCGCGATCACACGACCGTCATGCACGCCAATAAAAAGGTCGCAGCCTCCATGAAGGAAGACACCCAAACGTTTAAGTCGGTTTCCGACATTTCCGATGCGGTGCGCCGCGCCACCCGCGAATCCTAGTTCCAGCTGTTTTCCAACAGTTTCTCGCCTCACGTTTCTCTCACCTCGGCCGCATTTTTTTGTGCACAAGGTCGTTGCGGAAAGTATTTCTCAAGGTCACGGGGAGGTATGGAGTGTAGTTACGGTATACCGGTTTAAGGTCGCGGGGAATCTGTCGAGCCTTGTGTTACTTTCACTAAACAAACGCCGGGAACCGGGAGGGGAGCGAGGGGAGGAACCCGTACGACGCTGGGGAGGGGGCCCTATCGCGGCGAGAGCGAAGCGGAGACGCGATGGGGGAGGGTGCTCCCTCGATGTCGCTAGGGTCCTCCCCCGCGACCCCGAACGGAACGGCACAAAACCCCACTTCAGACGTCTCCCACACCTGAAATCCAGTCCAAACCACCGGGTGTGGACAAGGCTGGGGATGAGAACGGGATTTTTCGGGGATTGCCTGTGGAAGAAAATGTGGACAGCATTTCATCCACAGGCCCGCTGATTTTATCCCGAAGGTTATCAACTGAACTACAGATTTGTGATTCCGAACTCCCACCTAGCAAAATCGGGTTTTACACAGAATTCACACCGGTTATGTAGGTAATTATTTTTTAAATTATTTTGCGCCTCTCTGCCTTCATCAAAGAATCGTCGGGGCTCGTGAATCTCGTGCCCGTGGTAGCAAATTCGGCAAACTACGGGAGTACTCAACTATGCGGTTTTGGGTTAGAGTTTGTATAACAACATTTAGCATTTGGGAGGAATTTCATGGAACTCGTGTTGAGACGCGACACTTTGGCAGAAGCTGTGGCATGGAGTTCCCGGTCCATTTCACCTCGTCCGGCGGTGGCGGTGCTCTCCGGGGTACGCATCGAAGCACGAGAGGACGGGGTCGAGTTTTCCTCCTATGATTACGAAGTTTCTTCCCGTGTGACGGTCGCGGCCGAAGATGTCACTGAGCCCGGTGTGGCGGTAGTAGACGGCAAACTGCTCAGCGAAACGGCACGAGCCTTGCCGACTCGAGCTGACCTGGTGACCTTCGCTACAGAGGACAACTACCTGCACATCACCTGCGGTTCTTTCAAACAAAACCTCATCATGATGCATTCTGAGGAATACCCGCCTCTGCCGCAGTTGCCCGAAAGTGTCGGGAAGGTCGATGCCGCCGCTTTTGCTCATTCCATTTCACAAGTCGCGGTGGCCGCCTCTCGTGATGAAACGTTGCCGCTGTTGACGGGCATTTCCTTGGAGGTGCGCCCGGACAAGCTCTATCTCTTGGCGACAGACCGTTACCGGATGGCGTTAAAGGAAATGCCGTGGGCCGGTGGTCAGGGCGGTAATCAAGACCTGGTGGTGAAAGCCAAGAACTTGAGCGATGCGGCAAAGAACATTGCTACCGCCGGCGATGTCGAAATCGCGGTGGGTTCAGCCAACAGTCCCGCTTCCTTGATTGGTTTGGCCGCGAACGGTCGGGTGTTTACATCCCAGATTAACGACGGAAATTATCCTGACGTGCGCCGTCTGTTCCCTGAACCGATTAATGTTACGGCCGTGGTCCAGGTCGATCAGTTCATCGAAACGGCCAAGCGCGTGGCGATTGTGTCCTCGAACCTCTCTAATCAACAGATTTCCCTGCGCTTTACCTCCGGTCAGCTAGAGTTCCTGGCGGGCAACGGCGGTGAGAACAGCGCAAGTGATACGATTCCCGCCCTGCTGAACGGCCCGGACATCGCGGTATCTTTCAACTCGCGAATGCTGCTGGAAGGCCTGGGCGCCATCGATGAACCCTATGCGCGCCTGTCATTCAAAGATGAGGCGAAACCCGTGGTCATTACTGGTCAAAAGGAAGAAACGGGCGAGGATAACCTGACGTTCCGCTACCTGATTATGCCCATCCGCACCAGCATTTAGAAGTTTTCGACACGGTCAAGTGAGGTTTCAGGGGGGCGCGTGTTTGTTTCCGACCTGGCTCTGGACTGGTTTCGTTCCTACCGTCAGGTAATTGTGCACTTTCCGGCGGGAACCAACGTGTTTGTCGGTGCCAACGGGCAGGGCAAAACGAACCTGCTAGAGGCCATAAACTACCTGGCCGTGTTGGCTTCGCACCGAATTGGCACGGATGCGGGTTTGATTTTTCGCGAAACCGGAGACCCGGCCAGCTCACCCGCGCTACCGCGCGCGGGAGTAATTCGGGCTCGGATTCATCCCGGTAGCGACATCGCGGACCCGGAGGCTAACGGGGAACTGTTAGAGATGGAACTGTTGGCCGGCCGGGCCAATCGTGCCATGATAAACCGGCACAATGTGCGCCCGCGCGCCCTGCTGGGACACCTGTCTACAGTGCTGTTTGCCCCCGAAGATTTGCAACTGGTCCAAGGCGATCCCGCTACGCGCCGCACTTTCTTGGACCGCATCGCTATCCAGCTGCGCCCGACCTTGGCCGGGGCGTTGAGCGAATACACGAAAGTCGCCCGTCAACGCGGAGCTTACTTAAAAGACTTGGCGAAGCGCCGCGCGCCGATAGATGAAATCCAGCTGTCTATCTGGGACGATGCCCTGGTGCCGGCGGCGGTGGAAATCATGAGTGAACGGGCGCGGGTGGTAAGCCTGTTGGGCGAGTATCTGCCCCAGGTGTACGCCCGGATTGCCGGACATAGCGCCCCGGTGGGCCTGACATATGCGGATAGTGTCACGAAAACCCTTGATCTGCCCCCAGATGAACAGCAAAACCTGTGGTCAGACCCGGATTTATTGACAACCGCGTTTCGCCAAGCCCTGATCCAGCGCCGCGCCGATGAGGCTCGGCGTGGAGTCAACCTGGTCGGTCCGCATCGTGACGAACTGGAGCTGCACTTGCACGGCTTGCCAGTCAAAGGGTTTGCCTCGCACGGCGAGTCCTGGTCCTATGCTTTGAGTCTGCGTCTGGCGGAGTTTTCCTTGCTGCGCGAGAATTTTGCCGATGCCCCGGTGTTGCTGTTAGATGACGTGTTTGCCGAACTCGATGAACAGCGCCGCGCCGCCCTCCTGTGGGCTATTGACCAGGCCGACCAGGTGTTTATTACTTCCGCTACCGGAACCGAAATTCCCGATGCCCTGCACGCCGCTTTTTACCGCGTTACCCTCGACCCAGAAACCCGTGAAAGTAGCGTAGAGCCTCTCGGTCAGGGAGCGGCACCGGATTTTTTGCAATAATGTCAGAATAATGGCGGGGCAGTCACCGTCAGCAGGGAGGGGGGTCAGTCGTGGCTAAAGGCATCGACTATTCCGGGCTGTATCCCACCATGCATTCCCCCCTGCCGCGCCGCGCCGTAAAACGCTACCGGGAACTCATGTTCAGCCAGGGCTTTTATCCTCTCACCGGGAAAGTGCGCGGGTTCTCCACCACCGAGCCAGACGCGGACAGTTTGAGCGAACGGGAATGGCTGGACCGCGAAATCGCGAAAAAATATTACTCTGACCTGGCCAAAAGCCTCGATTCGACCCCGGAGCGCATCGAGCAGCTGGCCGCTCCGGGACCGGCCACCGCCAGTTTTACCGACCTGTCGCGTCCTTCCCGGAATGACCCGCAACAGGCCGGATTCCTGCTGGGACATCTGGCTCGGCGCCTGGGGTGGCAGACCCCGCTAGAAATCGCGGACGTAAAAAAACATTGGGAAGAATATGTCGGCGCCCAGGTCGCGGCCCATTCCACAGTAGAGAGTTTCGAGGGAGGCAAACTCATCGTCCGTACCGACTCCACCGCTTGGGCCACCCAGCTGAAATTTTTACTTCCCGAACTGCTCAAACAACTGACCCGGCAACTCGGGGCGGGAGTGGTGAACCAAATCATTATCCGAGGCCCCCAAGTGCCGTCCTGGAATCACGGACCGCGCAGCGTTCCGGGGCGCGGACCGCGCGACACCTACGGATAAAACCGGGCCAACCGGCCTGATGACAAAACTTGCCAGAACTCTAAAGCCGGGATTTACGGCCCGCAGAACCCACAAACCCGGTTTGCCATAATTTTACATAAAACCTGTTAAATCCCTCTTTACGCGTCTCTAAAGGGCAATCGCCAAAAAATTCGATAGGATTATAGTGGCGAAAAAGCCGAAAAAAGGAGACACGAACGTGAGCGATTTTGAAACGCCCGAGGAGCACTATGACGCTTCTGACATTAAGGTCCTCGAAGGCCTGGAAGCAGTGCGAGTCCGGCCCGGTATGTACATCGGATCCACCGGGGAGCGGGGCTTACACCACTTGGTTTATGAGGTGGTAGACAACTCGGTCGATGAGTCTTTGGCTGGGTACTGTGACCATATTGAGGTGACTTTACAAGCTGACGGCGGGGTGAGGGTGGCTGATAACGGCCGTGGTATTCCGGTGGCGGAACACCCTAGTGAACACCGCCCCACGGTGGAAGTTGTCATGACGATTCTGCACGCGGGAGGCAAGTTCGGCGGCTCGTCCTACGCGGTGTCCGGTGGCTTGCACGGGGTCGGCATTTCGGTGGTAAACGCCCTGTCCACGAGGATTTTGACCACCGTAAAGCGTGACGGTTACGAATGGCATATCGAGTTTGGTGACGGGGGCAAAGTCATCCAGCCGCTTCGCCGCGGCGAACCCACCGATGAAACCGGTACCGTTCAGGTGTTTTACCCGGACCCGGACATTTTTGAAACTGTCGAGTTTGACTATGAAACCCTGCGGACCCGTTTCCAACAGATGGCTTTCCTGAACAAGGGACTGCGCATCACCCTCACTGATGAACGCCCCAACGTGACTGCGGAAGGCGACTTCGTGACCGGGGATCAGGACGGGGAGGCGGATTCTCCCAAGGTCGGGCACCGTTCGGTGTCTTACTGTTACGAAAACGGTCTGCACGACTACGTGCATTTCATCAACACCACCAAAAAATCCGAGGTCATTCACGAGGAAATCATCGATTTTGAGGCCAGCGTAGAGGACACCGACAACGCGATGGCGCTGGAAATCGCCCTGCAGTGGACCAGCGCTTACTCCGAATCCATCTATACCTACGCCAACACCATCAACACCACCGAAGGCGGCACTCACGAGGAAGGGTTCCGCGCGGCGCTAACTTCGCTGATGAACAAGGTGGGCCGGGAAAAAGGCTTCATTAAGGACAAAGACGAAAATCTCTCCGGCGACGATTGCCGTGAGGGTTTAACCGCCGTGATTTCTGTGAAAATCCGCAACCCCCAGTTTGAGGGTCAGACGAAAACGAAACTCGGCAACACCGAGGCCCGCACTTTCGTACAGCAAACCGTATATTCCCAGCTGGGGGACTGGTTCGATGCGCATCCGGCGGAATGTAAGGCGATTATTTCCAAAGCCCAGTCCGCCCAGCAGGCCCGTAACGCGGCGCGGAAAGCCCGGGACGCAACCCGGCGCAAGACCGCTCTGGATTCCTTCTCAATGCCTGGTAAGCTGCGGGATTGCTCCAGCCGGGACGCTTCCGAATGCGAAATTTTCCTGGTCGAGGGCGATTCGGCAGGCGGTTCAGCGGTGGCGGGGCGCGACCCGGCTCACCAAGCTATCCTGCCGTTGCGCGGCAAAATCCTCAACGTAGAAAAAGCCCGCCTGGACCGCGCTTTGGACAACAAAGAAATCCAATCCCTCATCACCGCTTTTGGCACCGGGATTGGCGAGGATTTCGACCTGTCGAAACTGCGCTACTACAAAATTGTGCTGATGGCGGACGCTGACGTGGACGGGCAACACATCACCACCCTGCTGCTGACCCTGCTGTTCCGTTATATGCGTCCGCTCATCGAGAACGGTCACGTGTTCCTGGCCACCCCGCCGCTCTACCGCCTGAAGTGGTCCAACAAACCTCACCAGTTCGTCTATTCCGACAAGGAAAAGGACAAGCTCGTCAGCTTGGGCCTGGACTCCGGGGCGCGAATGCCCAAGGAGGGCGGGATTCAACGCTACAAGGGCCTGGGCGAGATGAGCGCCCAGGAACTGTGGGAAACCACGATGGATCCCAGCGTGCGACTGTTGAAACAGGTCACGATGGACGAGGCTGCTTCCGCTGACGAAGTATTTTCGCTGCTCATGGGCGAGGACGTGAGTTCGCGGCGCGCCTTTATCCAACGCAACGCCCAAGACGTGCGGTTCTTGGATATCTAAGCGAACGACAACCACAAGCCACGGTGAAACTCTCACCAAGCTATTGAAAGACAAGGGAAATGGCTGATAACCAAGACAACAACGATTCCGAAGTCGAGGACATCCTTCATCCTGATGCCCCCGTGATTACCGAGGCGGAATCCCCCCGCGTCATGCAGGTGGATTTGGAAAAAGAGATGAAAAAGTCCTACATGGACTACGCCATGAGCGTCATCGTGGGCCGCGCCCTGCCCGATGTGCGCGATGGGCTGAAACCGGTACACCGTCGCGTCATCTACACCATGTATGACGGTGGATACCGTCCGAACGGCGGGTATTCCAAGTGTATGCGCGTGGTGGGCGACGTTTTGGGTCACTTCCACCCGCACGGGGATTTGTCGGTCTATGACGCACTAGCCCGGTTGGTGCAGCCCTGGTCGCTGCGTTACCCCTTGGTGGCTGGTCAAGGTAACTTTGGTTCCCCTGGTAACCTCGGCCCGGCCGCGCCTCGGTACACGGAATGCAAGATGGCGGCCCTCGCCATGGAAATGGTGCGTGACATTGACGAGGACACCGTCGATTTCATGGACAACTATGACGGGCGCTCCCAAGAACCGACCGTGCTGCCCAGCCGTATCCCGAACCTGCTAATTAACGGGTCGGAGGGTATCGCGGTGGGCATGGCGACCCGGATTCCGCCCCACAACTTGCGGGAAGTCGCGGACGCCGCCCAATGGTATCTGCAAAACCCCGAAGCTACCCGTGAAGAGTTGCTCGAGGCGTGCTTGCAGCGCATCAAAGGCCCGGATTTCCCCACCGGCGCCACAATTCTGGGTCGGCGCGGGATTGAGGAAACCTACCGGACCGGCCGCGGTTCCATCACCCAGCGCGCGGTGGTTAACGTAGAGGAACTCAACGGGCGCACCTGCCTGGTGGCGACCGAGCTGCCCTACCAGGTCAACCCCGATAACCTGCAGGTTAAGATTGCGCAGCTGGTCAAAGACGGCCAGTTGCAGGGCATTGCGGATATTCGTGACGAAACGTCGGATCGGGCCGGGACCCGGATTGTGGTGGTGCTGAAACGCGACGCTGTTCCGAAAGTCGTGCTGAATAACCTGTATAAACGCACCCAGCTGCAAGATTCCTTCCCCGCCAACATGTTGGCGCTGGTTGACGGGGTGCCCCGGACCCTGTCTATTGACGGTTTTGTCCACTATTGGACCGCCCACCAGGTCGATGTCATCAAACGCCGCACCGCTTTCCGGTTGGCGAAAGCCCAGGAACGGCTGCATATCTTGCAAGGCTACCTGGCGGCTTTGGATGCGCTCGATGAAGTTATCGCGTTGATTCGCCGTTCTCCAACCGCAGAAGACGCCCGGGTCGGGTTGATGGATTTCCTCAAGGTGGACGAGGTTCAGGCTGACGCGATTCTGGCTTTGCAGCTGCGCCGGTTGGCCGCCTTGGAGCGCCAAAAGATTTTGGACGAACACGCCGAATTAGAGGCGAAAGTCGCCGACTATGAAGACATTTTGGCTCGCCCTGAACGCCAGCGCGCCATTGTGTCCGAGGAACTGGGCGAAATCACCGAAAAGTGGGGCGACGAACGCAAGACCACCATCGTGCCTTTTGATGGGGAAATGTCGATGGAGGATCTCATTCCCGAAGAAGACGTGGTGGTCACCATCACGCGTGGCGGTTACGCGAAACGCACGCGGGTCGACGCTTACCGATCCCAACATCGCGGCGGCAAAGGCATTAAAGGCGCGACGCTGCGCGAAGAGGACCAGGTCGAGCATTTCTTTACGACCTCCTCGCACGACTGGCTACTGTTCTTTACGAACTTCGGTCGGGTGTATCGCGCGAAAGCCTACGAGATTCCCGAAGGCGGGCGCGACTCAAAGGGTCAGCACGTGGCGAACCTGCTGGCTTTCCAGCCCGAGGAACGTATCGCCCAGGTCCTGCAGGTTTCCTCGTTTGAGGACAAGTCCTACCTGGTGTTGGCGACTCGGCTCGGGTTCGTGAAAAAGACTCGGCTGACCGATTACGACACGAACCGGACCGGCGGGTTGATTGCGATTAAACTGCGCGAGGACGATGCCGGGGAGGCGGATCAGCTGGTTTCCGCGTGCCTGGCGGACGCGACCGATGACCTGATTTTGGTGTCTCGTCACGGTCAATCCTTAAGGTTTACCGCCAGCGATGAGCAGCTGCGCCCGATGGGTCGGGCCACGTCCGGCGTGACAGGGATGCGGTTTAGGACCAAGGATGAGCTGTTGACCATGGACGTGGTGCGTGAGGGCGCGGACCTGTTCGTGGTGACCGAGGGCGGATTTGCGAAACGCACGGCGCTGTCGGAATACCGAGTGCAAGGCCGCGGCGGCCTGGGGATTAAGGTCGCGAACCTGGTTGAGGCTCGTGGCGACCTGGTCGGCGCGCTGGTCACCGAGGAGGACTCGGAAGTGCTGGTCATCATGGCGGGAGGCAAAATCGTGCGTTCCCGAGTCGATGAAGTCAGCCGGACCGGGCGCAACACTCAGGGCGTGATTTTCTCCCGGGCTGATGAGGGTGACAAAGTCATCGCTATTACCCTCAATGTGGACAATGATTCGCAGCTGGAGGAATAGCGAGAATAATCGATGCGGGATTTCCCACTTTGTGCGATATATTGCAAAAGTCCTCTAAATCGTCACAGTGAGAACCCAGGATTATGAATTGAGCCGCCGGTGGCTAGGCTCTAAAATCGAGAAAACATCTGAAGGGGATGGAACATGCGGATAAACGGAAATTCTGACGGGAATAATCCCGCCCCCAATCCCGATACGACTGAGGATAGCGAGGATCCCAGCGTCTCCTGGGCCAAGCTGGGCCACGCCGACCCCTATTCAGGTGCTTTGCAGGCCGATAGTCAGGCGACAAATCCGGTTCCTCCGCCTCCGCCGGCAGACACGGCCAGCTTGACAGGTCAAACCCCGCAGGAATCACCAGTGGATGCACCCTCGACTGACGGTCAACCCGATGAGGCTGAGGAGTCTGAAACCCCAGTTCCCACCCCAGCGAAAAGTTATGTCGACGATCGCGCGGCCGCCAAGGCTGCCAAGAAAGCCGAGCGGGAAGCGGCCCGGGAGGCCCGGCGTATGGAGGCAGCGAAGCGAATGCAGGAACGCGAGGAAGCCGCTGATTTGCCTGACGTGCGCCGCGTGAAGCTGACTTTGTCCCGCATCAATCCGCTGTCGGCCATGAAGATTGGGTTCCTGGTCGCGGTCGCGCTGTCCGTAGTCATGCTGGTTGCGTCTATCGTGTTGTGGATTGTGCTGGACATGCTGCACGTATTTTCCTCCATGCAAGGCTTTTTACAGGCGCTGTCCGCGACTGCATTGGTGAACCTGGTTGACGCTTTGACGTTTAGCCGGACAATTGCTCTGGTCGCGATTTTTGGCGTACTCCAGATTATTATTTTGACTGTACTGAGCTGGCTGGCTGCCGTGATTTACAACTTGATTGCCCGCATGGTGGGTGGGTTACACGTGGTAATGACGGACGAATGAGCCCTTCCCCGACGGACGGGGACTGACGAAATAACAACGAAATCCTAGTGAGGGAACCTGATGGCAGAAACGAATATTACCGCGCAAACCGATGACCGTACTGATGATTTGGCAGATCGAGACATTACCCTGACTTTTGTCATTCCGTGCTACAACTCCGAAGATTACATGGACGCCTGTATTTCCTCGATGATTGGGGCGGGTGAGGACACCGAAATCATCATTGTTAATGACGGTTCTCGGGACCACACCGGAGAGAAAGCCGACAAGTGGGCGCAGGCTATGCCCGACAAAATTCGGGTCATTCACCAGGAGAATGCCGGTCATGGCGGCGCGGTGATGGCGGGTTTGCAGGCGGCTCGCGGCCGGTATTTTAAGGTGGTTGACTCGGATGACTGGCTGGATCGGGTCGGATTAAACCTGCTGATGTCCAAGCTGAGAACGTTCCTGGCACATAATGAGCAGGTTGACCTGGTTGTCTGTAATTATGTTTACGAGCACGTGTTGACGGGTTCGCGCAAAGTTATCCGCTACAATCGCGCCCTGCCGCTGAACCGGGTTATCACCTGGAATCAGGTCGGAAACTTCGGGGTGGGGCAAAACATCCTGATGCACTCCACGGTTTATCGCACCCAGGTGCTGCGAGAATCCGGGATGGTCATGCCTAAGCACACGTTCTATGTAGATAACATTTTTGTCTACGTTCCCCTCCCTTATGTTAAGAAACTGTACTATTTACCGGTTGACCTGTATCACTACTTTATCGGGCGTGATGACCAGTCCGTCAACGAGACTGTTATGCTGGGTCGACTCGATCAACAGATGCGGGTGACCCGGGCGCTGGTCGATGCCTACACCTTGCCCGACGACGTTCCTAACCCGCGCTTGGCAAAGTATATGGAAGGCTTCCTGGCGCTGATTGTTACGGCGTCTTCCGCTTTCTCGCTGTTGCGTGGCGATCACGAAGCGTTGCGAATGCGTGATGAGATGTGGAAACACATTTACGCCAAGAGCCCGCGCATGGCACGCAACCTAAAGCGTCATCCGCTGGTTATGGGTTCGAGCGTTAAGAAACCGCCGCTGAAGTGGGCCGCGGTTAAGACCTACCGCCTGGCCCAACACCTCTATCGGTTTAACTAACTTGCGGTGGGGGTGTCCGGCTCTGGCGCGCCGGGCCCGTCCGAACGGTTCGCCGGGTCGGCCTTTTCCTCTTGAGCTGAGGGTGAATCGATAGCGATTCCGGCGGTGTGTTCTAAGACTATGGGTTGATGGGCTTTCAAGTGGGTCAGCCCGACAATCCCGGCGATGGAGACCAGCCCACAGGCGATAATCCCCAATGTGACTCCAGCGGTGAAGTTCTTGCCCTCACCCAGGACGGCGATGCCGAAGCACACTGCGATGATGGGAGAAGTGATGGTCATTGAGGCGACGACCAGTTCGGCTTGTCCGGTGGCGTAACCCTGCTGCACCATCCAGCCGGCGGTCATCGAACCAATGACCAAAACCACCAGGACTATCCAGAACATCGGGTTGTCAGCCCAGTTATGCTGGCGCACAAAAATGATGAGAGTACGCACCAGCGAGGCTTCCAGACCGTAAAACATAGCCCCACCGCTGCCCCAAAAAAAAGAGCGCCACACGCGCGGCCCTTTTGCGCCCAACGTCCCGAAAGACCCGGCCAGAATATAAATCGTGATGGCGCCGATAAAGACTTTTATAGTCGTCAAGGGTTGATCCGGCGCGGAATAGTAGGACACCAGGAAAGTGAAAAGGCCGGTGGCCAGCACCGTCATCGCGACCAAAGCCCCCTCGCGCTTGCGAATCCGCTGGCGCGTGACCCGCGCTTGCAAAATCATGGACCAGGGGAAAGCCAGCAACCCCACGGGCTGCACCACGGTGACCGGGGCAAAGAACAGGGCGGTAATCTGACACCCCAAAGACATTCCCATCAGCAATAATCCTTGCCACCACCGGCGGTTTTTCAGGCTCGCCAGGAGCTGGTCGGACTTCAAGCGCCGCCGGCTTTGGTTGTGTTTGACCTCGTGGCGGATGGCGCTGTTTTGATACCGGGCAGCGAGGGCGAAACAAAACGACCCGACCACCTGCAGGGCGATGGCTAAGGGTATGTTGTGTTCCAAAGCTGTCCTCTCGGTATAGGCTGGCCTGCGCGGTTGGCTGGTTCGCCGGGGTCGATGGGCGGAGAATCTGCAGGGTTCCCGACGCGGTGGGCGGGTGCCTGACCGGAGAATCGGGTTTTACCTGAGTTAATGGTAGCGAAATATCTGATTTTTCACCGGGTAAAGCGAATCCTCCGGTTAATCGTCCTGTCCGGCCACAAAAGAAATGGAGGGGCGTTCCCCGCGCAGATGCGGCAACACTACCGCTTCGGCGCGTGCCAGGGCAGACCCGATAGCCATGTGCATATCCAAGTATTTGTACGTACCTAAACGTCCGCCGAACAGTACGTTTGGTTCGGCGGCTGCCAGTTCGCGGTACTTCACCAGGCGTTGGCGGTCGGTGTCCTTATTGATGGGGTAGTACGGTTCGTCGCCGCGCTGGGCAAAGCGGGAATATTCCCGTGCGATGACGGTTTTATCCGCAGGGTAGCGGTCGGCGCGTTCGGGATGGAAGTGGCGGAATTCGTGGATGCGCGTGTAGGGGACGGAGGGGTCTCCGTAGTTCATGACGGGGCAGCCTTGGAAATCCCCAGTCGGTTTCACCTCCAGTTCCAGGTCAATGGTGCGCCACCCCAGCTCGCCCTCGCTGTAGGCAAAGTATTCGTCAATCGGCCCGGTGTAGACGACAGGAATACGCCCGACCGTAGCGGTTTTTGACCAAGGGTTGTTGGGGTTTTCATCGAAAAAGTCTACGTCCAGGTGGACGGTGATGTTTTCGTGGGTGGCCATGTTCGTCAGCCAAGCACCGTATCCGTCAACCGGTAAACCCTCGTAGGAATCGTTGAAATAGCGGTTGTCGTAGTTGTAGCGAACCGGGAGGCGGGACACAATGGAGGCCGGGAGCTCGGTGGGGTCGGTCTGCCATTGTTTCGCGGTGTAGCCCTCGAAAAAGGCTTCGAACAGCGGTTTTCCGACCAGGGAGATGCCTTTCGTGCGGAAGTTTTCGTTGGCATCCTCGCCTTGGATTTCCTCGGCCTGCCGGGCGATGAGTGCGCGAGCCTGGTCGGGAGTGTAGGCGGCGTGAAAGAATTGGTTGATGGTGCCGAGGTTCACGGGCATGGGGAAAACCTCGCCGTGGACGGTCGTGTAAACCTTATGAATGTAAGGCGTAAGCTTGGTAAAGCGGTTGACGTAGTCCCACACTCGCTGGTTGGAAGTGTGGAACAGGTGAGCGCCATACTTGTGAACTTCAATGCCGGTCTGGGCTTCGGGCTCGGACCAGGCGTTGCCGCCCAAGTGGGCCCGACGGTCAATCATGACAACCTTATATCCAGCTTCGGCGACTTCGCGGGCGATGGTGAGGCCAAATAAGCCGGTACCAACCACCAACAGGTCCGGCGTTTCAGGGGTGTTTGTAAACATGACTCGAACCTATCAAAAAACCTCGCCGCCCGGAACTCCCGCGCAGTGGCGGGGATGTACTTAGGATAACGTCCGCCGACCAGCGACAAATTATTCACCGAAAGATGTCGTCGTGGCTGCCGGTGCGTTGAAACACGGCGATGCCGTTGCCCGTGCGCCACACCAAGAGCCAATTACCAACATTTGCCACATGGCATTCGTTGCTTCCTGCCCAACTACCTTTTAACGTATGTGCGTTGTGTCGTCGACGCAGCTCATCATGAGATGCCGGGGTATTTTCGAGAATGAGCCTGATTACTTCATGCAACACAGTCGTGTCTCGATGCTTACGTTTTAGAGATTTAATATCGCGTTGAAAGCTGGAGGTGTAATCAGGAATGAGCGGTGACATATATTAAATCCCCAGGTCGTCAAACATTTCTTGGGCATTTTTGAAACGCCCCGTGCCGCCTTGGGCGATGATTTCCTCGGCTTCGTGAATCGATTTTTCCGATTCCTCGTTGGGCTCTGGGTAGGACAGGTTCAGTGGAATGCGCCGTTCCCGCACCATCTGGCGGTAAAAAGCGCGGGTAACAGAAGATAAATCAAAGCCAAAGTCCTCTGCGATGGAGGCAGCAGCCTCCTTCGTAGCAGTATCAACGCGGATTGTAACTGAACTCATTTGACACCTTCCAGCGATCAACGTCTTACATTATTATGATAATGTCTTACAGACCTCTGGTCAATATCTGTTTTGCCAAGGCCTGACTGAGCGTTTTCAACCCGTTCATGTTCCGATTCTGCATTAGGTGCCGACTGGTCGTCTCACCAAAGCATGAAAATGGGCTGCGGGTTCGGTTATGTATTAAATTGGCGATTAAATCGGGGTTCGTGGCTATATAGACCAGCAACCTCGATTTAATCGCCAATTTCTAACACGAATCCCCGACACCACTGGAAAAATGCCAAGCGGTGACACAAGCACCATTGTCTATGTGCATTTGATATCCCCACACTCTTTGTTAATATGGACACGAAGACCCCGGAACGATCCCCAGCCTTTGCTGAATCGCCGGGGTTACGTCTACCCTGATTTTATCTGCTGACACAAACCCCCACACCCCCGGAAAAATACCAAAAAATATTACAGTTCTCTCAATCTAAGAACTGCTCGGTGTAGACTCCCAGAATTTTCGGCAGCTGAACTAAATGACCAGGCAGAATCAGCGTATTTCTGGAGTATGTTCACGTATAAATCCCCGGGCTTGCCATTGCTTCGAACCATATGGGATCGAATGTCACGTTTGTTTGACTTACTACACAATTTCAGTAATTCAGTTTTGGCATTCTTTAAATCATCAGGGTTCCGGGGGACGATGCTAGGAGATACTCCGAAAAAACTAGCAAAATTCTCACGATCCGCCAGGTACCATGACTCGATTGAGGGTTTGACGATACGCAGACAAAAATGCGAATCTTTGAGAAGTCGTGGGTTGGCCGATTTGGGCAAAAGACTCTGCACCAGTTCTACCGGGCAAAAATAATCCGCATCTCTGAAAATTACCCAACCGTTTTCTGGGTCTGGGTCATTCGCGGCTGCACAAACATATTTCGAAATATTGGCATCTAGTTTTTTAACTCCGTTAGTAGCACGTATGTCGACAATGGTATGGCCAGTTGCCTCTTTGATTAGCCTGGTCACTATACTCTTGTCACTGTCGCCCTCTACAACTACACGCAACTGCATTAGCGTTCCCCCAAGGCTGCTGGAAGAAGATTCACGCTTCGGGGGGAAATCAGTTCATTCGTGATTTCTGACAGGGGTAGGTCTGCATCAATTTGGGGACTGACACTTAATATCTCAGAAAGTAAATTGGCTACTGTGCCATCGCTGGTAACCTGAAGTACCAGCACCTCGGAAGGATCCACGCCTTCATCATCTAATATAGCTGGGGCGTGAGTAGAGATGAACAACTGAGTCGGAATTCCTCGCTGTGCCTGCGCAAACAAGCTGGGCAACATACCTACAACTGAGTTGTTTAAGGAAAGCTCTGGTTCCTCCAACAGCAGAATTCCACCAGATCTTGGAGCGCTAATTAATGTCCATACAATCCCAAGTAGACGCAACGTACCGTCTGAAAAATATTGTTCATTTTGTTTAGCTTCGTGAGATCTCCAATTCTCGTATGAGGCAACCAAGTGAGGTTTCCCTTTGGCATCGATGTCTAGCTGCAAATCTTTGAATTGAGGTACTGCAGCCCGCAGAGATTCTGCCATTTTTTTTAGCCGAGCAGCCCGTGTTTTCATAGGCTGAACGCCATTCACTTGTGATGGCAAATCCGACCCGTAAATCTCCTTAAAAACCTCTGATGTGATATCTGGATGTCTTAACAATTGGGGAACCAGATGTAGATATTTGATTGAAGCAAAAAATTTTGCGATTTGGCGGAACTCTGCGTTGGCTGAAATCTGTTCTAAATGAGTCTGCGTCAACAAGTCCGAGTCAGTTTTATCTTCTGTCGAGGGGCGTCGAAGAATTATTTCATCATCTTTTTCTACGATTTCCTCGTCTACAGTGGCCCGATGCAGACCGTGAGGTTCGACCTTAATCGACAGGTAATAGCGCCACCGAATATTATCTTCCTTCAAAGAAATGTCAATCTCTATATTGGGCTTTTTACGAGCAAACAAGCTGCGAACTGCGGCAGCACCACCTCGCTTTTCCAAGGCTGCAGTTAACCCGCCTCCAGGTGTACAAATATCGCCCAGGAATCGGAAAACATCCATAAGATTTGATTTTCCGGCAGCGTTGGGGCCAATCATGAACAAGCGCTTTCCCACATCAAACTCTACAGTTTTAAAATTTCGCCAGTTCCGAACCTTTACACTTGTAATTTCCATGAGAAAATCTTAACCACATACTGTCAAAAATGTACATAAACGCAACGTAAAATTCTGGGTCTTCCCAATCATGGGGCATCGCGCAGCAGATTAATGGTGCTACCTCCTCAGCGGAACTCGGGCTGTGGCAACAGTTTGTTCGTCTGTAGTTTTGCTCGTAATTGCACGGAAAGACCCAGGTTAGATTGCTGTATGGCTCGCACATTTTGAAAACCTAAAAGGCTGATTTCTCCGGTTTTCTCCGGTGGAGCTAGGGGGACTCGAACCCCCGACCCTCTGCTTGCAAAGCAGATGCGCTACCAGCTGCGCTATAGCCCCGTTTGTTATGAAAAAACCCCGACGATTCGGGGTTGGTGGGCCTAGCTGGGCTCGAACCAGCGACCTCAGTCTTATCAGGACTGCGCTCTAACCAACTGAGCTATAGGCCCTTTGGGCACCAGAAGATACTACCCGAACCCGCTATCTTGCGCAAATTCGCGGGGTATGCGGGCGGGGGTACGCATCGGCATGTGCTGACGATGTCACAAGCGCGGTGGGTTGCGTGGGGGTTTTCACAAGCGGGGTGGTTACAGCGTGCTTGGCTGTGGCTGGATTGGTGGTGTCACGGGCAACGTCTCAGCGTGAAAATGCCTTGCACACTTACGAAATACATAATACAATATATGTCGTACATAATAGTGGGCAGGAAATACAGTGGAGATATTCATCAACGCTCGGATTGCGCAACGCCACCCCGACATAACACCGGCGATGGTGCGCGAAGCCTGGAACACAACGTTGAGATGTATTCCCCGAGATACCGACCCTGTGCAATGGGTGGGTGTAGGAATCGCTGATGGAAAACTCATTGAGTACATCGCGATTGAGAATGATAACGAAACTTGGCACGTGTTCCACGCTATGAAAGCAACCAGGAAAACATTGAGAGAGGTAGGGCTGGAAAAATGAGTTGGACTGCGGCAAACGGCACGACCTACAGCGATGAACAAATCGAGCAATGGGCCACCGCCCAAGAGACCGAACCCGAGTACACGGGCTCGCATCTCGCTGCCTCCAAGCCCGGCAGGCCCGTTACCATCGGAAAAAACGCTCAACCTTTCACGATTCGGTTGGACGAAGCCCGGAGAAACAAAATAACCGCCTTGGCCAAAAAAATGAACACCACTCCCAGCGGTCTGGTGCGCGACCTCATCGACGCTATGTAACCAGAGCTACCTCGCGCCGAACCAATCGGCCGCGAACCCAGGGTGTGGAATTACACCTCCACTAAATGGTATGCAATCCCCAGCTCGTCATAGAGCCGCAGGAAATCCTGGGTCCCCAGGAACAGGGTGGCGCGGTTGTCGCCCGGATGGAAGGTGAAAATTTCCTCCTGCATCATGGCTTTGTCCAGGTAGAGCGCGACCGAACGGTGGTCGGGATCAATCATTCCGAGGGGCGAGACGACTCCTGGTTCCAGGCCGAGGGTCTGAGCCAGCAGCTCTCCGGATCCGAAGGACAGGCGGCTTTCCCCGACTTCGCTGGCAAAACCCTTTAGGTCAATCTGTTTAAACTCATCCGTAATTAAAAGGTACGTGCGAGTTTTCTTGCGGTTGGTCAGGAACAGGCTCTTGGTGCGCACGCCCTCGTGGCCCTCGATATATTCGTCCGCCAGCTCGATGGTTGTAGCCGGCGGGTGTTCCACCAGCTTGTATTCGATGCCGTGTTCCTGCAGGGTTTCCAGTATTTTACTGCGTTCCATTGGTTCCTCCTGCTGGTGATGTGTCTGGTGTGAGGGTGAAAAAAAGACCCACCGTGTTGCGGTGGGTCATGAGGCTGTGGCTGACTGCGTTAGTCCGCGCTGACCTCCACCAGAACCTGTTCGTAGCTGCCGTAGGAGATTTCTACGGGCTGTACTTGAGTGTTTCCGGTCAGTTTGGATTCGTGGTCGGCAGCCTGAGCAGGCAGTAGGGTGCTCAAAGCCACCACCAGGGCTAACGCCACTGCGGTAAACACGCCCTTCTTTTGTGTCTGCATGGTTCCTCCATCTTTCTCTCCCTGCGGACAGTTGATAACGGACACGTCCAGCATCAACGCCGCTATACAGTCAACTAT
This sequence comes from uncultured Mobiluncus sp., assembly GCF_947087965.1. Classification (GTDB taxonomy): domain Bacteria; phylum Actinomycetota; class Actinomycetes; order Actinomycetales; family Actinomycetaceae; genus Mobiluncus. The sequence continues at coordinate 19,033 of NZ_CAMUES010000005.1, read as the reverse complement.
ACCCGATTTTCAGGAAATTACAAGTTGTTTTTCCAAATTCTTTCACCGGGATTTTTCGCGGATTGTTGGGGGTTTCTGTCCATATCAGAGGGATTTCCCGTTTCATTATCGGAAACCGGGGCCTCCTGTAGTCTGAAGGAATCCTGGAAATGTCTGGTCGATTTTGGGGCGTCGGGGCGGCGGGGATTTGTGTTCGAGAACGAAGGCGTTTTCACCGAGTCGGTTCCGAAGCGGTGGTGGTGCGGGTCGGATTAAACGGCAAAAGCGCCGGTGGGAGGCTTCATTCCCAGCTTCGAATTCGATTTTTAAGGTTATTTTAAGGTTTGCGGAAAATACTGGGGACTTTTGCAGAAAACTGCACTTTTTACTGTTTATTTGCCGTTTTGGGACCCCGGTTCGAGGTGACAAACTCAGCTTCGCATTCTTAGAGGGCGCTGAAAACTGCCGCTATTTTTGGCGAATTTTGCTCGGTTAAGCTGAGTTTTCCTAAAGCAATACTGGGGTTTACCGAACGGCTCTGGAGTGATAGTCAGATTGTCAGCACAATCCTGGAAGTACTCTTGGAGATAGCTGGGAAACCTGGTATTCTTATCACTGTATATAAGCAGGTGAAGTGTCCCCACCAGGGCCCAGACCGAAGAAATGGCTAACAAATGGAGGTATTTGAGCATGAGTGCTATAGCCAAGAAACCGCGGCAAAATCAGCCCGGAAAGCCCACTTTGGTGAGCTATAAGCAAAAAGGTAAAACGAGCCGGAACTGGACCGCGGGGGTGATAGCTTCGGCTATCGCCGTGGCGTGGGCCGTGGGCGGCTTGGTTATGCCCTCTCTGGCGGCCACTCCGGCAGCCCAGGCTTCGGTTCATCCAACGGTGAACGTTTCGACGACTGCAAGTATAGATATGAGTAAGGACCAAAGTAAACGATACGTGCTTGCTTACACTGGTCACTTGTTCTCGACCAAAGACCCGCAGGAAGCGGCGGCGCATTACGGCGAGACTGCGCAGGTCGGCGACTTTACGGCACAGTACCTGCCCAAGGAATGTATTACCAAGGCCAGTGGTCTTAGGGACGGCAACCCATACTGGGATGGTTTCGATGCCTTGGAGCAAGTTGCATCTGACCGTGGCTTGGTTGCGAAGAAAAAACTTCGAACAGACTTGGAGAAAGGTTTTGGTGCGTGGGTAATCTTCCCCGGCGGTTCCTCCACTACGCTGCCCTTTAACGCCTCCGGATCTTCCAGCCAGGCGGCTACCTCCAACCGTTCTGCTGTTTCTTCTGTTGATCCTGGGGAAAATGAGGATACTTTCAATCTGAGCATAGAACCCATCGAAGGTGAGGCAATGGCAGAGGCTGGTACCTCTGCAGATACGGGCGCGACTCAGGCGCGGATTTTTGGCAAGACTGCCGACCCCTCCAGCGACCCGGCTACCTCCACCGAGCCCAGCGGTTCTGCCACTGCTCCGCAGTTACCTGCAAATACCACTGAAGAACCGGTCGAGCCTGCCGCCACCTCCACGGGACCCTCGACAGAACCTTCGACTGAGCCTTCCGAACAGACGGCTGTGGGTGAGGAACGGGGTGCGAGCCCGACTCCCACCAAGACGGTCGTTTCTGGCGCGGTTCCGTTTGCCTACAAATTTGAGCCGAAGATGAAAGAGGTCAAGCTCAAGTTTGACCCCAGCGTTGATAAAGACACCGCTATTGCAGAATTCAAAAAACAGGTTGAAGACGCTAAAGCGGATGTGATGAATCAACTGAATCAGTTTGTGATTGAAAAGAATATCGACGATGCCACCAAGGAAAAAATGGTGGATAATATCAACGCTCAGTTCGATAATCTGCTCAAGCAGGGCCTGAACTGGTTTGAGGAACAGTACAGCAAGACACCCAGCGTCTCTAAGTTCCCCGGCATTAAGGCCTGTGAACAAAACGGACCTATCGTCCCCGCTGGTTCCTTTGTCCTGGTTAAGGACTGGACAGCAGACGTGAAACATGGTGAGCCAAATGTTTGGAAATGGGCGAAAAAGTTTTTCGATGGTCAAGGTACAAAGCAGCACCCGCCAATTGGTTTTCTGTCGATTTACCCCAGTGACAAAGACAACTCATTTTCTGTAAACGGCGTTCCCAGTTTCTGCGTTGAACCCTTCTACGGAGTTTCCGGCGGCGGCGCTAATGTCTATACCGACCCATCAAAATCAACAATCTATTGGGCAAAGAAACACCCCGAAAAGGCAGAAACGATTAAGGCTCTCGCTTGGCACTATGCCAAGAATGGCAAACAACATTGGGGCAAATACCAGAACGCAATCTGGATGGTTATTTTTGGGATAACCGATAATGGGCGCGCCTGGGATTCGGAACAGAAGCAATGGGGTAATGCCGCTGATACCGATGTTACAACGTTGATTCAGCAAGCTAAGGCGGCGTATGAAAATCGCCAGGATGGAAACGTCGTTAAGACCTTGGAAGACATGCACCTGGATCAGGTGTCCATGGACAAGGCCAACGATGGCGCTTCCCTGTTGACAGTCAAGTTGAACGATTACGACCCGAACTCGGCCGCAGGTCAGATAATTGGTGAGCAAGTTTACCTCAAGGTGGAGGGAGCTACCTACGCTGACGGTACCCCCATTCCAGGTAATCAGATTAGCTTGAAGGATGCGATCAATGGGGTGACCCTGAAGATTGCAAACCAGAACACGTTTAAGATTTCCTTCGCGGGCTCGGTTAAAGACGTCGAGGATCCTTACTTTGTAGATGACCCGACAAGGGATACCCAAGGTCAGGTAGCGGTTTTGACCAAGACCATCAACGTCTCCGGCGAACTGAAAGTATCTTGGACTCACGTTCCCGAACCGAAGCCTTCCATTTCCACCACTGCGAAGGTGAATGGAGCTGACTCGGTGCCCGGTGGCGCAGAAACCGCCACGTTCTCCCGTACGGATGAAGTCATCACCCTTACCGATGATTTGAAGTATGAGAACATCCCCGCCGATACCGGTTCGAATGCCAAGTACCTGATTGGCACGCTTAAGAAGGTCAGCGGCAACACCACCACTACGGTGTTTACTCGGACTGAGGACTTCACGGCTACTGGCAGCAGCACCTTGCCGGGTCTGTTCCCGTATCAGGTGAAGGCTTCCGAGGTTAAGGACGGGGATCGGTTCTATTACGAAGAAGTCCTGGCGACTTCCGACCCGAAGTACGCCGGTGGCGGAGAAATTGATTCTGCCTACGGCAAGCTCAATATCATCGCCAAGCACACCGGTGAGCACGCGGATCAGACCGTTAACATCGTTAAGAACAAGGCTCAGCTGACCCTGGAGAAGGCTGCAACTGGTGCTACCGATAAGGCTAGCGGCAACGTGACTTTCCACGTCACTTGTGATGATGGAACGGATCAGACCCTCTACGCTCCCGCAAAGGGCGGCGCGGCCAATACGGATAGCACCCAGGCGGGAACTCCCAGCACCGTGGATGTGACCCCCGGCGCCAAGTGCACTATAGAGGAAACCTACCGGTCCGCTCCGGTCAACATGTCCGCTCCCAATTGGTCTGCCACCAACGCCACTGCGGATGGTGCGACGGTAGGTTCCTCGGTCAAGTTCGTGATGGGTCAGGCTGGTGACATCAAAGTCATCGCGACCAACACTTACCAGGAACAGACTGGCGGCTTCAAGGTTATGAAGTTAGTCCAGGGTGACAGCAACATCGACGCGAATGCCGCGGCTGCTGCCAACGGAGGCAAATTCAACTTCACCTACACCTGTGATAAGGGTGTGGGCGGAAGTTTCTCGCTTCCCGAGGATGCCTCTACCGACACGGATAACGACCTGTGGACCTATGAAGTCAAGGGTCTGCCGGTTGGCACCAAGTGCACCGTTACCGAAACCAAGCCGACGGCTCCGGAAGGCTACAACGTAGTCATCTCGAACACGAACGCTTCAGGTAAAACCACCGAGTCGAACACGATTGCGGTGAAACCGATTCAGAATGGCTTCGTCGATGCCGTTGCGTTCGTCAACTACTACCAGCCCGCCGATGCGGCCTTCAGCCTGCAAAAGGAGGCCAGGTTCGACAATGGAGATAAGGAATCCATCAACCAGGACTTCTTGCTGCGCTATCGGTGCCAGGGCGCGAATGCAGACACAGGTTGGAAGTACCAGACTGTCCATGCTAATGGCACTCCGGTGGCCGTCACGTCTGGCATTAAGGCCGGCATGACCTGTACCATCACCGAGAATCCGAGCAGCACCGCGGTGCCTGGGGCTAACTTTAAGTCCTTGAACTTCGGGCAAACCGGAATTCCGGCAACCAACGTGTTGGAAAACTCCGCTGATGGATTCAAGTTCAAGGTTCCTGCCAACGGCGCAACTGTCGTGGTAAAGGCGACCAACCTCTACGAACACAAGATGGGTTCGTTCAAGCTGACCAAGGAAGTCAAGGCTGACGGTGCGAACCCGCTGAAGAAGGATACGCAATTCAAGTTCCGCGTCACCTGTGGGGATGATGACCCAATGACCGTCAACCTGAAGGCTGGCCAGTCTTGGACCTCGAAGTCCTACCTGGCAGGTACTGATTGCATGATTCACGAGGACGACCTGTCCACCGCGGCTGCTACCAGCAAGGTTTCCTACACCAATGCCCAGTCGCTGGGTGGAAACGACGCAGTGGTAACCATCAAGGAAGGCACCGAGCCGAAAGTGGAGGTTGTGGCCACCAACACGGTGAAGGCCAACTACGGCAAGTTCTCTGTCACCAAGAACGTTGACGGCGACGCCAAGGCTGAACCCGCCACCTTCGCTTTTGAATACAAGTGTGACGATGACGCGAAGACCAACGGCACCCTGGACGTCAAGGCTGGGGAAACCAAGACCGTTGACAACATCTTGGTCGGCACCACCTGCTACATCAAGGAAAAGCCGGTAGAGATTGACGGCGTCACCGTCACCCCGTCCTGGGTGACGAACCTCGCCAACGGCAGCGGCGCTAACTCCAGCTACAAGCAGTTCACCATTCCCGAACAAAAGGATGGCAAGTCTCAGGTGTTGCAGCTGGAAGCTAAGAACACCTTGGAATACGACAAGGCGAGCTTCACCATTAAGAAGGTTGTCCAGGGCGGAGCCGTCTTTGCCCCCGACGCCACCTTTAAGTTCACCTACAACTGTAAAGCCCCGAACGGCAAGGCCTACACTCAGGCCACTCCGTTTGGTACTCAGGCCAAGGCTGACTTCATCGAAGTAAAGGCCGGTCAGGAATCGGCAGAGATTGTGGTGCCGAAGGGTTCGGTGTGTTCCGTGGCTGAGCCGAAGGCTCAACTGGATGCCACCAACAAACAGCTGGTGAACAACCCGAACGCGAACCCGTTGAAGTACGTGTCGACCTCCTTCGTTCCGGCAGGTCAGGGCCTCGCATCCGGTGAACAGACCGTGACTGAAGGCAAGGTCTTCCAGTTCGCCGCTACCAACGTTTACACCGAAAAGATGACCGGCTTTAAGTTCTACAAGGCCGCCCTCACCGGTAACAACGCTGGTAACCACAAGGAACAGTTCTACTTCAACTACTCCTGCCAGACCCCGGCCGGAGAGGTTAAGAACGGTGTCGGTTACAACCTGAGCGCCGGTGGCGACCCGGTCACGGTTGAGAAGCTCCCCGTAGGCACCAAGTGTGTCGTGTGGGAGAAACCGGCAGTCGCTCAGGCTAACGAGAAGCCCACGACCAAGTGGACTGTCGGCTCCGCTGACCCGGTTGACGGCAAGGAAGTCAAGCCTTTCGATACCAACGCGAGTGCTCAGGCCAACGGCGTGGCATTCACCGTGGATAAGGAAGACGAAGCGCTGATGATTGGCGCCACCAACGACTTCACGGTGCCCGACACCAAGCTGGTGGTCAGCAAGACCGTCGTGGCTGGTAAGAACACCAACGTTGGCTCTAAGGAGGTCAAGCTCTCGGCGACTTGTAAGTACCCGACTGATAACACCGAACACGTCATCATGGACGGCAAGACCTTTAAGAACACTGACAAGGCCGAGTTCAGCGCTGATGTGAACGGTGTGAAGATCCCGGTCGGTGCGACCTGTACCATCACCGAATCTGACGCCAGCGCAAAGGTGGCTGGACACACCTGGACCGTTCAGATGAAGGAAGGCGAGAACGTCCTTTCCGACAAGGCGACCGCTACGGTCACTTTGAATACCGAAAAGGGCCGGACCATCGAGGTAGTCAACACTTACGAGCGCGAGCTGGGCAAGTTTAAGATTATTAAGTCGGTTACTGCCGCCAAGAACATCACGGTGAAGGAGTCTTACGACTTCACCTACACCTGTGCTGATCCGAAGGATGCCACCCAAAAGGTGGAAGGCAAGGTAACGAAAGTCACCGATAAGGGCTACCAGTTCGCAGAGAACATCCCTGTCGGCTACAAGTGCCATATCACCGAGGACCAGGCCGGTTCTCAAACTGAGCAAGGCTCGACCCTGTCGGCTACCCTGTCGGAGAACGACTTCGTAGTCGAGAAGGACAACGTGGTTGAGGTCAAGGTAGATAACGTCTACTCTGACGCGAACGGCAAGTTCAGCGTCACGAAGGCGATTGCCTCTGACTCCAACGCTGCGATTGTTGACGGCAAGTACAACTTCGAGTACTGGTGTGTGACCCCGGACGGGTCCAAGATTGGTACCCAGGATGCTCCTAACAAGTTCAGTATCGAGGCTGGTAAGACCTGGACTTCTGGAAACCTTCCTTCCGGTTCCAAGTGCTCCATCCGCGAGGTAACCCCGAGCGGTAACACCGCCGGCGTGTCTGCCGAAGTGTCCTGGTCGCTGGATGAATCTACGACCATGAAGGGCGTAGAGCCGACTCCTTACACTGCTGTTGGCGCTGAAGGTAACTTCGTGTTCGGTGCCGAAGGTGCTACCGCCGGCAAGTTCATCATCGGCAAGGACGGTACTACTACCGGCTTGACCGCTACGAACAAGCTGACGTACAAGGAAGTCAAGCTGTCGCTACAGAAGGTGGCGGAAGCCACTTCGGCACACGGTAGACTCGACTACTCCGAGGATAACTTCAACATGAGGCAGCAGTACAACGAGTACTACCGCTACATGAACCGCAACTACGTGAATATGCACGTCACTTGCAAGAGCGGTAATGACACGGTTGTTGATAAGACAGTCAAGGTTGATGTCAACGGCAATGCCCTCGACTTTGGCACGGTGCCGTACAACTCGAAGTGTACGGTAGCGGAGCTGGACGATCAGAGCTTTAACGACCGGAATGCCCTCCTGTACGGCAACTGGCGTCACAAGGCTGAAATTTCAGCCACTGATGCCAACGGCAAGGCTCTGGCCTCCCCGGTTAAGTACGCCTTTGACATGTTGGGGCCTGATGAAGAAAAGGCCGCTATCACGTTCGATGTCACTTCCGAAGCCAACGTCTCCGTGAAGATGGTCAACAAGTGGGATTGCTACGCCAGTATTGAAACTGTCTTGGATGCTCCTGGACAAGAGGCTACTGCTAACGGCCAGCGCGTATTCAAGGATGGCATCAAGGTAATCGATATTAAACCTAATCAAGATCGGGTCAAACTGACCGATAAAGTTACCTTGAAGAACGTCACTCCGGGCCGGACTTACACGGTGGTGGAGCGTTTGTACTCCACCAAGATGGCCGGCAAGACGGGCATCTTCGATGCGAGATACCTGAATTGGAAGAGCGAAGGCGGCGCCAATTGGGATTATTACGCTGAGGAAGTAACCGTTCCCGCTAACGCGACTGATTTCACTACGGAGATTTCCTTCACGATTCCGGTTAGCTTACTGAAGGAACATCCCGAAGGTATTGCCGCGGGCATCATGGTGTTCAACGGTGGAAACCCGATGCAGCTGAACCAGGCTTGCGCCAAGTGCAGGGCCTACGGTTCTGAGCTGACGCTACCGAAGGGGCAATCCATCGTTCCGCAGTTTGAACCGGAGATGTGGACTATTGCCTACGACCGGACGACGAACTCGCGAGTCATGTCTACGAACGAAAAGGATATGCCCACACAGAAACTCACTGATAACCTCACGTACACCAGGGTTTCTGCAGGTGACTACTACCTGTACGGACGTTTGGTGCAGACGGATGATACCAGTAAGTCCGCAGTGGACAATCACAAGAAGATTACTGTTCCGGCTGGACAGAATTTCTTCGGCAACAATAAGGCAGTCAACGAGTTCACTCTGGAGACTGCTAACCTGACCCCAGGTGCCACATATGTAATGTTCGAATACATGCTGCCGGCTGATGTGGATGTCAACAGTCTCGCGAGCAAGACTCCGGCTGAACTGCAGGCAATGTCCAAGGCGGCAAACCTGCCCTTCCACGCGGATGTAAAGGACATCTGCCAGAAGCTGTACACGCCGAAGTTAAAGACAACCGCTTCGATTGACAAGCCCGTGACCCCGGCCGTTTCGGACGACGCGACGGTTACGGTCAAGGATGTGGTCAAGTGGAACAACCTCGCCGGAGGTCGCACCTACACTGTGACCGGTACCTTGCATGTCAAGGATGCTGACGGAAACGATGCTGGTGCACTCAACGATCCGGGCGCAACCGCAACCAAGACCTTTACGGTCGACGGTCCGCGCGATGCCCTTGTCAAAGAGGGTGAAGTCGAACTGACCTTTACCGTCAAGGCTAAGTCCCTGAAGACCCAAACAGTTGTGGCCTTTGAGGAAGTCAAGGATGGCGATGTAGTCGTAGCGACCCACTCCGACATCACCGATGAGGATCAGACGGTTTACAGCCCGTCAATCGGCACGACCGCGAGTGTGAAGAATGGTGCTCCTAGCACCCAGAACATTAACGGTAAGGATGTCACGCGCAACGCAACTGTTGACATGAGTAACGCCAAGCCGGTTAAGGATTCCAAGACCAAGGAACTCTCCGATGTGGTTGTGACCGATGAGGTCGCCTACAACTCCATCGCTCCGGGCAACTACGTCATGTACGGCGAGCTCACGAAGATTAACAACCAGAGCACGACTACGGTTCAGACCGCGCACCAGACGCTGACTGTCGCCAAGGGCGCTGCCAGCGGCAAGATGGAACTCACCTTCCCAGGTGTGAAGGTCGTGAGCGGTGAGAAGTACGTAGTGTTCGAGAAACTCTACAAGGCGGACGACTTCGACCAGACGGCCAAGCAGCCGAAGAGCGGAGCTACCGCGGTTGCTGAACACGCCGATCCGAAGGATGAAGCTCAGACCGTTTACGTCCCCGGTGTCACTACTGACGCATACAACGGCGCTGGTAAACCCGGCGACAAGTACGTGGATGTCACCAAGGACTTCACCATCAACGATAAGGTAACGGCCTCTGGCTTGATTCCGGGCAAGACCTATGAGGTGTCCGGCGAACTGAAGGTCAAGGATGGCTCCGCTGAAGGTCAATCCACGGGTATTACCCAGACCGGCACTATCACCGCCGATGCCAAGGGCAACGGTAAAACCGTCCTGACCTTTACGGTTACCGCACAGCAGGCCGTTGACTTGGGTCTGATTGGTAAACCGATTGTGGCCTTCGAGGACCTCAAGCACGAGGGCAAGACCATCGCGGTACACCATGACATCAACGATGGCGACCAGACGGTCTACAACGGTTCCATGGGTACCAGCGCAGTCGATAAGTCTGATGAGAACCAGACTATGACTCCTGGTCAAAAGGACGCGACCATCGTCGATACGGTGACGTTCACCGGCAAGTTCGAGCCGAAGCACAACTACACCCTGGTTGGTGAGCTGTACTACGTCACCATTGACAATGGTGCCAAGACCTTGGGTGAAAAGGTGCCCGGTGTCACTGTGGCTCCGAAGCCCGTAACTGCTGGTGCTGACGGTGCTATCGCTGACCAAAAGATGGAATTCAAGGTTCCGGCCTCGTCCATCAAGGCTGGACAGTCCATGGTGGTTGTCGAGAAGCTGTTCGACGGCAAGAATACGACCGGTACTCCGGTGATTACGCACGAAGATCCGAACGATGCGGCTCAGACCATCACGGTCAACCCGGTTGAAATCGACACGACCGCTTATGACGGCACTTCCAAGGATCCGAAGGATAAGAACCTGGAACCCGCCAAGGATGGCAGCGTGACGATTTACGACTTGGTGGACTACAAGGGTCTGGAAATCGGCAAGGAATACACGATTACCGGTACTCTGCACTACCAGGCTGACGCCACTTTGGCTGACGGCACCCAGGTCAAGGCCGGGGATCCGATTGACGCCAAGTACGTCACGACCGAGCCCGTAACCTTCAAGGCTAATAAGGCCAACAGCACCGATGCGGACGCGTTCCAGGCCATCGTGAAGTTCACGGTACAGCGCGCCGGTTTGGCTACCGCTCCGGTTGTGGTCTTTGAGGACCTGAAGCAGGGCGAGACCCCGCTGGCAACCCACACCGATATCAACGATGACAACCAGATTGTCTACCCGCCGTCCATCACCACAGTCGCGCAGACTGCGGATGGTGCCAAGATGATTCAGGTCAACCCTGACGCAAAGAAGCAGGGCAATGTCACCATCACCGATACCGTTGACTGGAAGGTGGCCGCTCCGGGCACCTACACCCTCAAGGGTCAGTTGATGGAGGTCAAGGATGGCAAGCTCGTCTCCGAGACCCCGGTTGCGACCGGTAATGACGTGACCATCACGGTTGAAAAGGGTCAGTTCTCCGGGACCAACAATGAGATGAAGTTCACCTTGAAGGCGGACAAGATTCTCGCGGCCAACAAGGCCGGTCACTCCTTCGTGGTTTACGAGCAACTGGTTGGTAAGGATGGCAAGCCTATTGCCACCCACGAAGACCCCGCTTCACCTGAACAGACCGTGACGCTCGGCTCTCTGGACACCACCGCCACTGATGCGGCTGACGGCGACCAGGTAGTGGACAACACCGGCGATGTGGTCATCACCGACCGGGTGGATTACACCGGTCTGAATCCGGCCAAGACCTACACCCTGAAGGGTGAGTTGAAGGACAAGGCGACCGGCAACACCGTGAAGTTGGCTGACGGCTCGTTGGTGGAATCCACCATCGAGGTCGGTCCGGGTACTGGCAACGACATCAATCCGAGTGGTGCTGGATTCTTTGAGATTCAGTTCAAAGTTCCGGCTGGGGTTATCCTCGGCAAGCAGGTCGTGGTCTTTGAGACCGTGTACCAGGATGGTAAAGAATTCCTGATTCACCACGACATCAACGATGACTCGCAGACTGTCTGGGCTCCGAAGCTCGCCACTAAGGCCAGAGCTGAGGGCGACCGTGGTCTGGTCATTGCCGACGCTAAGTCGACGGTCAAGGACACCGTGACCTTCACTAATATGAAGGTTGGGGAAACCTACGTGGTCGTTGGAGAACTGTGGAACAAGACTCAAAACAAGTCCACCGGCATCACGGTCACCTCTAAGTCGTTCAAGGCTGAAAAGGCAACCTGGACCGAGAACGACTTCATGACCTTCGAGATTCCGGCCGGTAAAGTGGCGGAAAACGACGAGCTGGTCGTGTTTGAGACCCTGTACCTCGGTGAGAAGGCAGACGGTCCGGCTGAGTCTACTCACCGGGATCCGAACGACCCGGCCCAGACTGTTGGCTCCAGCGTGAAGCCCGGCATTAAGACGGTGCTGAGCGTGGATGGCAACCGTGCGGCTGGTACTGCGGTTCCGACCGTCCCGGTCGACTCCAAGCAGCTGGTTGATACGGTCAGCTACGTTGGTTTGACTCCGAGTGTCAAGTACACCTTGAATGCGACCCTGATGGAAATCGGTCCGGACGGTAAGGTCAGCAATACCGGTATCACCGGCACCGCCACCTTCACCCCGACCGCGTCCAGTGGCACTCAGCAGGTTAGCTACAATGCCATCCCGGCGGGTACGCTGAAGCCCGGCTACAAGTACGTGGCTTACGAACAGCTGATTCGCGCCGACAAGCCGAACGAACCTCCGCTTAAGCACGAGGATCCGAAGGATTCTGACCAGACGGTAGAAACCCAGTACAACCCGAGTATTGAAACCGACCTCGATCAGAGTGGCGCTAAGACCATCGCGACCGATGCGGCGCTGGATCTGCAGGATAAGGTGCAGATGAAGGGTCTCATCAAGGGTGAGAAGTACGTGCTGGTTTCCCGCCTGGTGTACAACGCCGGTCAGCCTAACGAGACGGTTTTGGCAGATGGCCTAGAGAGGTTCACCGCTGACAGCGTGGACATGACCAAGGACATCAAGTTCAACGTGACGGCTGATAAGCTGAAGGCTCCGATGGAAGCGGCCAAGGCTGCTGGCAGCGAGTTGAAGCTGGTGGCGTACGAATACCTGACGCGCGAGTCCCTCGCGACAGGTGATGACGAAACCATCAAGGCTAACGTTGGCACTATCACGTGGGATACTGCTCACGCTAAGGCTGACGATACTCGCCAGACCGTGACGGTTGTGGACGTGCCACAAATTGGCACCAAGCTGGAATACGAAGGCCAGAAGGTTGTTTGGGAAGGCGACAACGTCAAGCTGATTGACCACGTTGAGTTCTTCAACCTGCTGCCCGCAACCGAGTACACCCTCAGCGGTAAGCTCATGGGTATCGCGGCCGACGGTACGCAAACCGACACCGGTGTGGTTGGCACAGGCAAGTTCACCACCCCGAAGACAACTAACGGCGCTACTCGCGTGAACGGGACTATCAAGGACGGGACAGCCGCTACTGTCGAGTTCACGGTACCGTTGAGCGTCTTGAAGGCTAACGATAAGTTGGTTGCTTTCGAATCGTTGCAGCTGAAGGGTCAGCCCGTGGCGGATCACGAGGATCCGAACGATGAGAATCAGACGGTGAAGGTCAAGCATCCTGGCGTGGGTACTATTGCTCGTGTTGGCGCTGACACGAACCTGACGGTTTGGAAGGGCGTCAACCAGGAAGGCAAGAAGGCTCCCGAAACCTACACGGTTCACGATGTAATCCGCATGGCGAACGTCGAAGAGGGCAAGACCTACGCTCTGGGCGGTCAGGTATATAGCAAGATTGCCTACGATGCGAACGCGCAGACTCCTGCCTTGGCCACCAACGCGAAGACCGTAACGGTCACCGCGAGCATGGCTGTGGAGCCGAATGCTGCCGAAATCGCCAAGTACGGTGCGGATGTCAAGGTTTACGAAACCAGCATGGACATCACTGTCAAGGCCAAGGATATTGCGACCGACGGCGACAAGCTGGTCGTGTTCGAGCAGCTGTGGGCAGTAGGTACGTATGAAAGTGCTGACGGCGGCAAGGTGACCCCGAAGGGTGGCAACAAGCCGGTGGCGGTACACAACGACATCACTGCCGACTCTCAGTCCATCACCGTGAACCGTCCTGAGTTCGGGTCCTTGACCCTGACCAAGGCTGTCACGGGTTGGGATGAGAACACCGCGAATGTCGAACGCACCAACGCGAAGTACGTGTTCACCGTCAAGTGCGTCCAAAAGGGTTCGACTGACACGATTACCCTGCACGAAGGTGAATCACAGACCATCGACGGTATTCCCGTGGGTGACAAGTGCACCATCACCGAGAATGTCCAGAATGCTGAAGAGCAAGCCGGACTGAAGGACACCGTGAAGTTCACCGAGGCCAACGGCGTCACCGTTGAGTCCAAGAAGAACGGCAAGGGTACAGTAATCGTCGGTGGCACGCCGAACGGTAAAGACCGCGTTGCGAACGTGACAGTGACCGCTGAAAACGTGTTCACTAACGAAGTCACCATCGGTACGCACACCACCGGTAAGTTCGGCAAGAAGGCCAGCAATGGCGACACGATTACTGACCTTGTGAAGTACCAGAACCTGCAGGGTGGCAAGTACCTGTTGCACACCTACTTCGTCGAATACGACAAGGCGGGCCAGGCTCACAAGATTGACTACGTACCGTCTACGACGCGCGAAGTCACTGTTGAGGGCGGCTACGCTGTGGGTGGTCACAGCGGTACTTGGACCATCGAAGTGAAGGTTCCGACCGAGCTGATTCAGGAACATAAGACGGTCGTCTTGTGGGAAGACCTGTATCGGATGCCTCAGGATAGGGATGCTTTCGAGACGCAGTTGTCCAAGTTGCCGACCGGCAAGACTGCTGCAGGCTTGATTGCCTTCCACCATGAAGAGAATCTCGCTTCGGGTAAAGGCACTCAGTGGCTCGAGGTTTCCACCCACTTCGGAGGATTCCAGGTCACCAAGGTAGTCAAGACGGCTGCGGATCTGCCCGCGGACGTGGTTAGCAAGATTCCGACAACTTGGAGCTTTACCTACGAGGCTAAATTGCCGGATGGTAAGACCGCCAAGGAAGGAACCGCTCTGGAGGGTAGCTTCAACCTGACGGTTGACCCGAACGATCCGACCAAGGCTATCAGCCAGAAGTTCGACGGCTTCCCGATGGGTACTGACATAACCATTACGGAAACCGACGCCAAGGCGCAGATTCCGACCCAGGCAAAGTGGAAGGTTACATGGAAGTCTGAAGGCTGGACTGATGGTACCGAGGGTGCCACCAAGACCTTCAAGATTACCCCGGCCTCTACTGTGAGCGTCACCGCTCTCAACGAGTTCAGCTTGGTCAAGCCGACCTTGGCGACCGTGGCGCGGACCGCTGATGATGGCAAGATGCTCAAGCCGAGTGAGGACACGGCTGTGGTCGATACCGTCACCTACACCAACCTGGTGGAAGGACGCGACTACTGGCTCAAGACCGAACTGGTTTACGTCGATGGCACGGATGACCCGAATGACAACCAGCCAGTGCTGGGTGCCGATGGCAACCCGCTGGTGAAGTGGACGAAGGTCAAGGCTGAAACCGATAACAGCGAGTGGGTCGTTGATAAGGCTAACCCGATGGTGGTTCCTGCCGACGCTAACCCGGATGCTGACGTGGTATTCTTCGAATCTCTCTACGAGATGACGAAGGACGGCGAACAGCCCAAGGCCGATGACAAGTCGATTGTGGAACACCGCGACAACAGCGATGAAAAGCAGATCATCACTCGTCGTCCGGCTCTGGACCTCCAGACCACTGCGGAATTGTCCGGTGCTAAGGCGATTACCGCTGGTGAAGGCGCGACCGTGAACGATAAGGTGACTTACAGCGGCTTGAAGGCTGGTGCCGAGTACACCTTGGTCGGAACCTTGGTCAAGAAGTCCGACGGCTCCATCGTTGGTTCGCCGGTGACTGTGGCTGGCTTGAAGGCTGAGGCTGACGGTTCCGGCAGCTGGAAGATGTCGATTCCGCTGACCGCGAAGGATACGGCAGGCTTGACTGACGGCGAGAAGCTGGTGGTCTTTGAGAAGGCCTACGTTGGTAACCTGCCGAAGGCTGGTACGGCTCCGGCTGGCACCTACACCCCGATTCTGGCTCACGAGGATCTCGAGGATGCTTCGCAGACCGTGAACGTGGTGAAGCCGACTCAGCCGCCGCACACGCCGGGTACGCCTGGAACTCCGTACACGCCTGGCACGCCTCCGGTAGAGTCTAAGACTACGACTCCGCCTCCGGTGAAGTCCGAGACGACGAACCCGCCGTCGACTACGCCGAGTAACCCGCCGAGCATCCCGGTTGCCCCGGCAACCACCCTGCCTCCGATGCACCCGAAGGTTCCGCCAACATTGGCTCGGACCGGTGCGCAAGCAGCAATCTTCGGTGGCTTGTCCATCCTGATGATTGCGGCAGGTGCAGGGATTGGCTTGCTGGCAGCACGGCGCAAGCGCCAGTCTGACGCGCAGTAGGCGACATAAGCCCTAGGCTGTAATACTGAAACGGCGAGGTCTCACGACCTCGCCGTTTCGGCTTGTGTGCGGCTTTTATCTGAGCTTTTGATGATGGCCCGCGGTAGCCTACGTTAGCCCCGGAATTTCAGCGGGCTGTGCCCTAAGTATTGCAGATGGCCTGTGACCTGGGTTTTTGCTAAATGGTGCAAAGTTTCCCGCCCTGGCTTAGCTGCGTCTACCTTCTTGAGTGTTCCTAAAGGTGGAGAATAGCCGGGTAGCTGCCAATAATGGCAGCTACCCGGCTATTCTCCCCTTATAAATCCGCTTCTGGGGAATTATTTAAAGAAACTGTAGATAGTCGCGTAGTTGAAATGGTAGAAAGCCCAGTTGCTCACCAGCAGCACGGCAAAAACCCCGCCGTATACCGCGAGGTCACGCAGCCGTGTGGTCGTATTGGTGACTCGGCGCACCACGGGAGAGGCCGGAACGGTTGGGGAATCCGCCCCGTCAGGAACTTTCGATCCGTCTGGCGCCGTGGCATCGGAAGTTTCCGGCGCGTCCAAGACAGCGGTGTCCGGATTCTGCAGTGGCTCGGGCACGTTGGCCGCAAAGTCGGTGTCGCCCACACCCTCGCCTGGAACTACTTCATAGGTCGAATGACGCAGCACCCAGCCGGTGTAGGCACCTAGCACCAGACCCACTACTAAGCCACCCAGATGGGCCACCCAGGCGACGTTAGGAACCATGAACCCTATCACAAAGTTCAGCCCGATTAAGGTCGCCATTTCGGTCCAAGGCAAGCGCAGCACCTTTTGAATCGCCAGGACCATACCAAAGAATCCAAACACTGCTCCGGACGCACCGACCGTGGGGGTAATCCAGGCGTTCGGGTCGACAAAAACTGTCAGGCACTGTGCCATGAGCGCCCCGAAAGCGCTGATACCAAACGCGAGGGCCAGTTTCACGTGGCCCACGACCGGCTCCAGCGCCCTGCCGACCACCAGCAAAGCCCAGGTGTTAAACGCGAGGTGAAAAGGCGTTGGCACCGAGTGTAGGAAGGCCGCGGTGATGAAACGCCAGGGCTCAAACAGGCCCAGCAACGGCAAAAAAGCAAAGTGCTGGATAACTCCGGGGATAAACAGTTCGGCAACCCAGACGAGGATTAAGGCAATACAAAGCCCCCAAGTCACGTAGGGCTTAGGGGCTTTTGCGGTGATTTTCATGACTTAACAGTACATTCAAAACCGCCGGAGTGCCGGGGGTCAAACGGGTTTACTCCGTGATGTCGATGGACTCAATCATGACGTCCTCCAGGGGACGATCCGAGCGGTCAGTTTGGGTCGCGGCGATTTTGTCCACGACAGCGCGGGACGCATCGTCCAGGACGCGGCCAAAAATCGTGTGCTTGCCGTTGAGCCAAGTGGTCGGGGCGACCGTGATAAAGAACTGGGAACCGTTAGTGCCTTGGCCGCCGCGTGTCCCGGCGTTAGCCATCGCCAACAGGTAAGGTTCGGTGAAGCCCAAGGCCGGGTCGATTTCGTCGTCAAAGACGTAGCCCGGGCCGCCGGTGCCGGTGCCGATGGGATCCCCGCCTTGAATCATGAAACCAGAGATGACCCGGTGAAATACCGTGCCGCTGTAGAGAGGCTCAGTTGAGGTTTCCCCGGTAATGGGGTGAGTCCATTGACGCGTACCGGTCGCCAGGTCGGTGAAGTTCTTAACCGTGATTGGCGCGGATTGCGGAAAAAGTTCCAGGCTGATGTCGCCTGCAGAAGTGTGAATTGTTGCTTGCATAGTTCCATCTTTTCATGCGCGCGGCCCGGGCGCAAAGCAATTTTGCGGCTGTCTTTCCGCTGTCGGCGAGGCCCCGTTTTGGGGCAATCAGGAAAAATGTACAGGCCTATTTCCTGCAAAAATTCAAAATAAGGGGCAAAATAGTACCAACCGTGTCCATTCGGCTCGGTGTGAGTGAAAGAAGGATCCAATGCTGGATAACTTGTCAAAATGCATCGATATGGACTGCATGAAACGAGCCGGAGAAGACATGGCACTGAATGCTGCTGAGGTTGCTGGGAAGGCTCGCGGAGCCGTCGGGGACTTTGGCACTAAAGTGAAAACAGACCTCCTGCCGCGGGCGCAAGCCGTAAACGAGGCAGTGTCAAAGGCGGTTACCGGCGACGGTACCATCGCTGAAAAAGTTTCCAAAGCGAGTGAAGGAGTCAAGTCAGCTATGAACCCCAAAAAGAAGTGCCCAATTCGTCATCCCTGGTTGACGACTATCCTGTTGACCGGAGTCGCCGCGGTGGCTGGGTTTATCTTGTATAGCCGCACCCGTCCGGTCGAAGATCCCTGGGCCGAGGAATCCTGGGAAGATATCGACGACGATGACTTGGTCGTTGTCGCCGACGACAAGTAAAAACAAACTTCAAAAGACCGACCGGCGGCTGATGTTGCCGGTCGGTCTTTTTAGCACTCCCCGGCTTTGCTTTCGCTGTCACTGTTATTGCTCGGAAAACGAAGGGGCGGAACCCGAGTGCGAGACTAGGGGTGTGCTTTTCGTTGCAAAGGTATCAAAAAGTGAGGGGGTTCCGTGACCCCCCTAGGTATCGTGCGGATCTCCCCGAGTTGACGAGCAATAAAAATTAAGAAGAAAAAAGCCCTATTTCCACCACATCAGCATGATGAAACCGACCATGATGACGCCAAATCCCACCGCAATGTTCCAGTTGCCCAGTCCCAGCAGGTTAATCCCCGCGGTTTGCGCCAGGATATAGTGCAGCACAATCCACAGCAGACCCACGCCCATGATTATCAGGGCAGCCGGAGCGTACCAGCTGGGGGAGTGCTTCATATCCTCAGTCCACGAGGGACGCAACTCGCTGTCAGACTTAACCACTTTCGAGGCGCGCTTGCGCTTTTTGGATTCGGGCACAACAACTCCTTGTTACAAAAGTTTGCTTAACAGGTTAATGATAACCGTAAGCTAAATCCTTTGGAAATTGGTAAAATTTTGACGTTGGTGTATCCGCGCGTCAAGGGGTTGGAATGAGTGAGCAGCGTCCTGTACCACAGCGGTTTCCCTCGCGCCGGCAACGTCGCGAACAGCAGGAACCGCCTGTCGCACCGCTGTCGCCCGCGCCGGGGCAGTCTCGTGGGACGCAACCTCCCGTAGCGCAGTCTCCCGGGGCTCAGCCTTACGGGGCGGCCTCACCTCGCGTGCCGCAGCCTCGCGTGCCGCAGCCTCGCGTGCCGCAGCCTCGCGTGCCGCAGCCTCGCGTGC
>NZ_CAMUES010000004.1 GCF_947087965.1 uncultured Mobiluncus sp. | reverse complement strand
GTGCCGCAGCCTCGCGTGCCGCAGCCTCGCGTGCCGCAGCCTCGCGTGCCGCAGCAGTCCGCTCTCCCGCCTCAGTTGGTCGCACAAGGGGTCACAAGTGCGGTTCCACCGGCAGGTTTCCAATCACTTGCCGAGCCTTCCGGCGCGGCGCGCCCTGCAACCACCCAGCCAAATCATCCGGTTCCCCCCGCCGTACCGGCACGCACCGCGGCGAACCCCCCGGTCCCCAATGCGGCGAACCCCCCGGTCCCTGGCACGCCACACTTCCCCATGTCGGGCCCAGCGAGTCATCAAGTCCCCGGCACGGCAAACCCGGCAGTCCCCGCTTTTGCCCCGGTTCCTTCCCGCCCCCCGGCAGCCTCGACACGACCCGCAAGCCCCGCGCCCGTCCCTGGTGAACCCCAGGCAAACTCACAATCCTCGCCTAGAGCCGCGACCCGCCCTTCTGAACGACCCACTGCCTCGACTGACCCAGACGAAACGACCGCCTCACCAAAGCGCCGGCGCACCCCCGTATCGGTCCTGGTCATGAGCGGAATTGGGCAAACCATGCTGACGGTCGGTGTCGTCCTGGGCCTGTTCGTCGTGTGGCAGCTGTATGTGACGACTTGGCAGGTACAGGGCGCGACGGCGGCCGCGGTGCAGTCTTTCCAAAGCTCCACCGCAAACGATGCGACCGCCACGACCGAAGTGCAGCGCACCGACCCGCCTCCCAGCGTCACCATTCCCGCGGTGGGACAGACCTTCGCCACCTTGCATGTGCCGCGCTGGGACTCGATGGTCATCCCCATCATGCAGGGCACGAACGAAGCCGTGCTGGACACGGGATATGCCGGACACTACGTTGACACCCAAGGGCCGGGAGAGCTGGGCAACTTTGTGCTGGCTGCCCACCGGCGCTCGTACGGAAACTCTTTCCGCCGTGTTCACGAGCTACAGACCGGTGACCCTCTGGTGGTCGAAACCTCCCAAGCCTGGCTGGTTTACCAGGTCACGTCAACCGAGATAGTCCTACCGTCACAAGGAGACGTGATTTACCCGGTACCGCACGAAGCGAAAGACACCGTCCCGCATGAACGGCTCATGACCCTAACGACCTGCCACCCCGAATACGGCAACACGCAGCGATTCATCGTGTACTCCAAGTTTTCTTACTGGGTGCCGCGCACACAAGGCCGGCCTTTCGCGCTCAAAGGGCTGGACGCGATGAAACAGGCTGGTCAGGGTACCCCGCCGGAGGGTCCGCAGGATGGAACCGATGCACCCGCGAGCGACCCGAACGCGATTGCCCCATCCGGCGCTGCCAGCTCCGCGCCGGCTGAGGGCTTGGCCGGGTAAACAGAAAGGAAACCAGAATGTACAAATGGCTGTTTGCTGTGATGCCCGGCCCGAAATGGCTGCGCTGCATAGAGATGGCGATTTTGATGCTGGCCGTAGTGGCGGCGCTGTTCCAGTGGGGATTCCCCTGGGCGGTGGAGACTTTCAACCTCAACCCGAACACCGTGAACTAGCATCTCAACCCGCCAACCCAACGGGAACCCTTGTGAAATGAAGAAAGGAACAAAATGACCAATAAAACCATTCTGGTGGCGGGGGGTGCCGGATATATTGGCACGCACACGCTGATTTGCCTCTATGAGGCGGGCTACCGTGCGGTCTGCGTGGATAACCTGTACAACTCCAGCGCGGAAGCGATGACACGCGTCTCAGAAATCGTGGGGGAGACAATCCCGTTTTATCAGCAGGATGTGCGCGACCTTGACGCTCTACAGCGGGTATTTGCGGTTCACCAGATTGACGCGGTGATTAATTTTGCTGGTTTTAAGGCCGTGGGCGAATCGGTAGCCAAGCCGGTGGAATACTACGACAACAACCTCAACGCGACCCTCTCCCTGGTGCGAGCCATGCGAGACCACGATTGTCACCTGATGATTTTTTCCTCCTCCGCTACCGTGTACGGAGCTGACGGGGTGTCCCCCCTGAAAGAAACCATGCCGACCGGCACCGCTACCAACCCTTACGGCTGGTCCAAGCTGATGAACGAAATCATGTTGCGCGACGTGTGCTCCGCCGATCCCGAGTTTTCCGCCGTGTTGCTGCGCTATTTTAACCCCATTGGGGCGCATCCCTCCGGCCGGATTGGCGAGGATCCCAAGGGCATCCCGAACAATGTCATGCCCTACATAACCCAGGTCGCAGTCGGCAAGCTCGAAAAACTGCATGTGTTCGGTGACGACTACGACACTCCGGACGGAACCGGGGTGCGCGACTACATTCACGTCATGGACCTGGGCCGCGGGCACGTGGCCGCCATTGACTACGGGCTGAAACATCGGGGCGCGAAAGCCATTAACCTGGGTACTTCTCAGGGATACTCGGTGCTAGAGCTCCTGCACGCGATGGAGCGAGCCTGCGGCAAACCCATTCCTTACGTCATTGACGGGCGCCGGTCAGGAGACATTGACACGGTTTACGCAGACGCCAGTTTGGCACGGGAACTGCTGGGCTGGGAGGCACGCCTGGATTTGGACGATATGTGCCGAGATTCGTGGAATTGGCAGTCGCAGAACCCGAACGGCTACGCCGGCTAACGTGTTTTTGCGCTCAGATACCCGGGATGCTCGGGTTACGTGGCTGACTCAGGTGGTATGGTTGACATGGGTGACGTATGGTCCGGCCGCCCGGTTAAATCGTGTTGTTTCAGGGAAGAACTTGGAGGTATCTCTCAGTCCTTGGGACCGAACTTGGCGATAGTCACCAGGCGCAAAATCCGCCAGTTAAAGTTCACGAAGGAAAACAACTGGAGGAACGGGTTTTGGCGGTGACGCAAAGTCGCCGGGGAAGGGTTCGGGGCCGCCGCAATCCGTTCGGCGGTGGCCGGGCTCAGCTCCTCAATCGTGGGAGACGCGCTAAAGTCAGTCATTATGAAAATCCTCTCTACGTTGGGTTGGGCTACTCGGGGATAATCCACCAAAACGGCTTCCACTTCGCCTTATAGATAAAGCCCACGTGGAGCAGGAACTTGGTCCAATGCCCGAACAGGCCAATGCGTCCGAAACTCAGTTTGGGGTGGCGTCCGGCATTATCCGGGTACTTGTCGTAGTTGGGCACGATGGGGAACATCACCATGGCAGCCGCGGAGCCATTCTTAATGCCGGTGCCGGTGGAGGCTACGCAAGCTGCTCCTAAAACCGCCATGGAGGCTTCGTGCAGTTTCGCCTCGGGTCCTTGGTTAATCAGGTCAACTATGCTCATGGCTACTTCCTTGCCAATTGAGCCCGAAGGCATCCCGGTACGTGGCGGCGCCGGGGTGATGTTGGTGCCGTTGGGAGTCTGGTGAGGTTTCGAAATCCCGTGCGGGGGCGCAAAAGCAATCCCGGCGGCAAAAATGTTTTTATACAGCGGGGATTGGTAGGTCTTGGGCCAATCCTCGTGGGACCACTGCGCGGAACTCTTTTTCGAATAGTCCGCGTCCACCTTCATGAACCCAGCCGGGTTGAACATTTCGGGAATCAACGTTCCGTCAGGTTTTTTGGCCTCCAGCGCCACCCCGGTAAACGGGGGGAGCAGCATGGCGAAATCAAAGGACAGCTCGTGCATATTGCCGTCATAATCCTCGTAAGTCAGAGAGTTAGGGCGCACTTCGCGAACCCCCGCGCCGGTGATGGCTTTCACCCCGCGTTCCCGAAACAGCGATTCTGTCCACAATTGGGAGTCGGTAGAGTAGCCGTTGTCCTTAAACCTCATGCCGGCCATGCCAAAGTCGCCGAGCTTTTCCTCATTGGTGAGGTAAACGACCTCGGTCTGGTCCCGAATCCCCGCCTGACGCAGGTCATATTCAGTGTTGAAACAGTACTCAAAAGCGGCGCCTTGGCAGGTGCATCCACCATTGCCGGTCCCAATCACGAACCGCTTAGGCGTCCCAGTTTCTTTAATCTCTTGGACGATTTTTTGAAACTCGACTCCGGCCTGTTCGGCGTGGTCAGGAGTGCAAACCGAATACGTGTTGCCGCAAGCCGGGCCCAAACCCGGCGTAGCGGCAAAGTTCAGCTTCGGGCCAGTCGCGTTGATGAGGTAGTCATAATGCACCAAAGCCCGCCGACCTTTGTTCTTGCCTCCCGTAAACTCGATCTCGACCTGGGGTTGCGCATCATCGCCGCGTCCCTCGGGATAAATGACCTTCGCGGCCGCCTGATGAAAAATGACCCCCTTGCGCTTATAGAGCGGGGCGAGGGGAAACACTACTTCCTTCTTCTTCATCTTGCCGGTGCCCACCCAAATGTTGGAGGGAACCCAGTTCCAGTTGGCACGCGGGGAAATGACCACGACTTCGTGATTGCGTCGCGACAACTTGCGACGCAAGTGCATGGCGGCGGTATGACCGGAAATACCCGCACCTAAGACGACAACTCTTGCCATAGCTACAACTTCCTTAATCTGTTGCGGTTCTTAAGCAGTGCCTCAGGAAATCGTTGAGCGGCGGGAAATTCGCGCCGGAACGGGACGTCCAACACTGCACGACCAAGGCTTATTATAGCTTGAAAATCCGGGGTGGAATTACCGGCTTCGCCCCCGCTTGTGGTTTAGACTTGAAATTCAGAGAATCCCGAAGGTAAACCGGGGAAAACCTTGAACAGCTGATGAGGAGCGAACCATGAGTGTGGCGGGTGAAAACGCTTTGGGCTTGTCCAATGACGAGGACGGCACGAAAGTCTTTACCATCGGACCGACCTGGCGGGCTGTAGGCTTTGAAATGACCACCGAGCAACGAGCCGACGAAATCCTGGCTCAGGCTGCTGACCAATGCACCCCGGTGGTAGGGGACATGGAAAACGGGACTTTCCAGTACGTGGACCGTTCCGGAGCGGTCGCCGTGTTTGACGTGGTTGCAGAGAAAATCGCGGATATTCACCAGGATTTCAACGCTACCGCCGTGGTTGACGCGCGGTGGGTCGAGATGGCGGACCGTTTTGCCCTGGTTGACATAGTTGACGCACAAGGGGGGACGGAGCGTTCTGTGGGTAAGGCTTGCGTGGCGATGCGGGCCGGACTGGGGCACGAGCCCGGACGTGCCGATGCCGGGAAACTGGGGATTTCCGCCCTGGCGCAACGGGTCGAACTGTATGAAAACGTGGGGAATTACGCGGCGAGCCAGACCGCCAAAATTTTTGGCGCGGCTCTGGACGGCCCCCAGCGTGCCCCGGAAGACACCCTGCCGACCTTCATCTCGACCGGAGCTGTTTCTGTCCTGCAAAAGCAGGGTGCGCACGCCGGAGCCGTGCTGTCTGGAAAAATTTCCGCTGCCGAGATGCATTCCAACACCCTGACGGGACAAAACTTCTGGGTTTTGGAAGTGGCGGCGGGATTCCCCCTCAGCGTGTGCGTGGCTGAAGGCGACATTGCGGGGCGTCCCCGCCCCGGAATGATTGTGGCTGGAGAATTCCTAATTCTGGCTGCCGCCAAGTAGAATAGTCTCGTTCCCCGCGTGACGGCATAGTCTGAACCTCCCCAGGGTCGGAAGACAGCAAGGATAAGGGCTCCCTGTCGGGTGCGCGGGGAACGTTTATTTTCCGGCATCCGCGGATACTTTTACAAGAAATTAACCGGGCGAAAACTGGGGTTATACTTTAGCTTGTTAACCTGTCAACGAAGTGTGACTACTACGGAAAGCTGGCGATTCATGGTGAAACGTGGTTTGAGTACGCTAGTGGCGTTGGGGTTTGTGGCGGCCTTAGCCTTGACGGGGTGTACGAACAGCGCGAAAGACGAGCCAGTTAAGGCCAAACCAAGTGCAACGAAGTCGATGGCGGCGAAGCAACAGGCGGACGCAGTCGACCTGAAAGCCGACTTCGAAGCCGGTTCTATGTGGGCTCAGGTAGGTCCGCTGTATCGGCTGGATAACGGCAATTCGGCGCTGGTGCTCACAGTGGGCATCGATGATGTGAACTCCGCCATGGTGAAAACCAGTGTCGGAACGGCTCTCACCACCCCGGATTATCCTGCGCAAAGGGAATATTCGGGGATGTATCTGTTGACGGACACTGAGGTTTTTGAACCCTGGCGTGACGACCAAGAACACGTTCCCTACGTCAAACAGGATGGGACCGACACCAAGAACAGCAGTTTCAGCGGCAAAGACGGAGACCCGATTTCCGAAAGCGTCCTGGTACCCTTCGGGGACATCGGTGATAATCCGGGCACGGTTGGGGTGGATTTGGGCCTCATCGGTTTCGCCTACGATGTTCCGGTCCAGGACGCGGCAAAAGCCCCGAAGTCGTTGCAAAAAGCTTTGGATAGCCTGCCCGACCAGGCCGCGAAAGATAACCACGGGGAGTACTCGGCTTTCACCATAGTTCCGGGCATGGACGTGGCTTCCAGCTCAAAGAGCCTGGATGTGACTTTGGCGGCCGATGTGTTCTTTGATTCCGGCAAATGGGACATTAAGCCCGAAGCCCAGGCGACCTTGGGTGACTTGGCGAAAACGTTGGCGACGCACGAGCCGGGTGAGGTAACTATCGTGGGTCACACCGATAACGTGCCTGAGCCGACTATTGGGAACCAGGCCTTGAGTGAGAAGCGAGCGAACGCGGTGAAAGCCGTTCTGGAAGGGAAATCGGAGTTGTCCGGGTTCACTTTCAGTGCTTCGGGCAAAGGCGAGACGCAACCGGCCGTGCCGAACACTGACGATGCTTCGCGGGCAAAGAACCGACGGGTGCAAGTTTCCATTAACACTCCGGTTAAAAAGGAAATCCTCGAACTGCAGGCGACCAGCGCACAAATGCCTGCCCCGTATGCCCAGGAATCTGATTGGCCCAAGGCAGTGCTTTACAATGTCAGCCGCAGTGAAGCCAGTCAGCCCCAGTATGTGCAAGTCTCCACCTCCGAGGCCGTGGCCTACCCTAACTACACCCTGGTGACATTCACGGTGGAAGCCGTTGACCAGGTTGGCTCTATGTCTTTGAACCTGGGCGGCTTTCATCGCCCGGAAGAGATGACTACTGAAATCAGCTCTGTCTTTTACGGGCCTGATATTTTGCTAGGTTCGGCGCGCACTGTGCCGTTGGAATATCCGCGTATCGGTGTTGACGGGAAAAATATACACGGGGTGGTGACGGGCGGAAGCCTAGGCGCCATTCCGCTGTTGAAATCAGGTGAAAAGTGGACTGTTCCGGTTCTGTACCCGCCGGTTAACACCAAGACCATCACCATCGACGCTTCCAAGGAATACAACCATGTCAAGTACGGCTACCGGATTAACGACGTTCCGGTGAAACAGGCTGGTGAGGCGACAGGCTCTCCTCAGGGTTCTAACAAGCTCACACCCCACAAGAACCAGTCTGGTCACACCAAACAACCCAGCGGCACTTCTGCTGAATCTCAGACAGCGTAACCTAGAAATACTATTGCAGGCTCAGAAAATGGTGCCACCAAGCCCGCAGGGGCGAGCGAAGACCGCCAGAACGGGCGCTTTTGGCCAGCATCACGGGGGCAGGTTTGGCGCTGGGGTTGATTCGGCCGAAATAACTGTGCGGAACATGAAAATTTTCGCCACCGGGGCTCGGGTAGAGTATAGACATGATGACTGCCCTGTATCGCCGCTACCGTCCCGACACTTTCGAGGACGTAATCGGTCAAGAACACGTAACTAAGGCGCTGCAGGCGGCTTTGGCGAACGGGCGGGTCAACCATGCTTACCTGTTTTCGGGGCCGCGGGGCTGCGGCAAGACGACCAGCGCCCGGATTTTGGCGCGCTGCCTGAACTGTGCCCAGGGACCGACCGCTACCCCGTGCGGGACTTGTGATTCCTGCCGGGATTTGGCGACGGGCGGGCCGGGTTCTCTGGACGTCATCGAGATTGATGCGGCCTCTCACGGCGGTGTGGACGACACCCGGGAACTGCGCGACCGGGCGGCCTATGCCCCGGCGCGGGATCGGTTTAAGATTTTCATCATTGATGAGGCACACAACGTGTCCAAGGAAGGCTTCAACGCCCTGTTAAAGCTGGTAGAGGAGCCTCCGGACCACATTAAATTCATTTTTGCGACCACGAATCCCGAAAAGGTCATTTCCACCATTCGCTCCCGCACCCATCACTACCCGTTCCGGCTGGTTGCCCCGGAGGTATTGCGCGACTACATGGCGGATTTATGCCGTTCCGAAGGAGTCACTGCCGAGGATGGGGTGCTGGGTCTGGTGGTGCGGGCCGGAGGCGGGTCCGTGCGAGATTCTTTGTCCATCCTCGATCAGCTCATTGCTGGCGAGGCTGAGCCGAAGTTGCACTATGACCGGGCCGTATCCCTGCTGGGCTACACCGATTCCGCGCTGTTGAGCGGGATGGTGGACGCTTTGGTGTCCGGCTCCGGTGCCGAGGCCTACACGGTGGTGGACCGGATGATTCAAACCGGGCATGAACCGCGGCGTTTTGTCGAGGACCTGCTGCAATATCTGCGTGACCTGGTGGTGATGAAGCTGGCTGGGGCGGGGGCCGGGGCTGTTTTGGGGGATTTGCCCGAGGCCGAACTGGCGGCGATGCGTCCCCAAGTGGCGGCCCTTAGCCCGCGGACCCTGACGCGCTGCGCCGAACTCGTTGACGAGGGGCTAACCGAGATGGTGGGGGCGACTTCCCCGCGTCTGGCATTGGAACTGTTGGTGGCGAAACTGCTGTTGGCGACCTCCACGGAGGGTTCGGGGTCAACCCCACAGGAGGCGACGAAAGCTACCGGGTCGGGCTCTCAGGACAGTGATGGTCCCGTTCCTTCGGTGGCGCCCGCGCGCGCTGAGACTCCTTCACAAGAGGACTCCACCAGCACCGTTGTGGACTCGGCTGGTCCTGCAGCGCGTCCAGGTACTTCTGCGGACCCGGACCCTTCCGCGCCTCAACCAGCGTCGGTTTCCGCACCACAGCGCGGAAAGGACACCGTTTCCCAACCCGAGCCAACTATGGCGCCACGTGAGGAAAAATGGGAGTTTAAGCCGACTCCGTGGGACATTCCCGGTGAAGACACGGCTAGTACGGATAGTCGCGTCCCGAACACCCCGTCTGGCCAAAAGTCTGCCCGGCGGATTCATCCGGCGGACCAACCTGCCCCCGCTCCCGCTCCCGCGCAGACTTCTGCCCCCACCTCGGTTCCCGTTCCCAACCCGGCTCCTGACCCCCCTCGGGTTCCTGCCCCGGCTCCCGCCCGGGGTACACAGCCGGCCCAGTCCGGCACTGGCGCAGACGGAGACTATGAAAAAATCCGCTCCAACTGGGGCAAAATCATGGCTCGTTTGAAACAAAATCACGCCGCGACTGGGAATCTGTTGGAAACCCACGGCCAGCTACAGGGAATGCGCGGCTCGGCGGTGGAAATCGCCTTCCCGAACCCTGGATTGGTGCGAGCTTTCGGGGAACGCCACACTTCCGCCCTAGCCGCGGTCATTCAGGGATTTACCGGCCTAAACGTGGAAGTGCGCGGAGTGGTGGCCGGTTTCGGGGCGCCCGCTGCGAAGCCCGCCCCCGCATCGGAGCCGCCCGTATCTGCCGAGCAACAGTATGGATTTGCGGCACAGGAATCGGAGCCACCCATTCCACCGGAGGATTTCCCTCCGCCGTCTGAACCGTCCTATTTTGAACCAGAGGTACCGCAGGACCTGCCCGAACCTCCTGTTCAAAACCAGTATCGACCCGCAGAACCCGCAACTGTGCCAGTTGCTGAGCAGGAGCCGCCCGCCCCCGTACCGGAGCCGTCTGCAGTCACACCGAAATCCCCCTCTGCCGCTGTTCCCCCGGAGGAACCCACGCCTGTAACCTCGACCACACCCCGTGAATCGAACCAATCAGGTGAGCCACGTAAACAGCCTGACCCGCAAGTTTCAGGGGAAATGAAAGCGGGAATCCAGACTGCTCAAGCCATGTTGGGCGGAACCATCATCGATCCGAAAACCATGCCGGGTTCCCCGTTTGCAAAGGCAGGCCGGTGATGAGCCAAATTTTCACCGATGCCCTGCAAGACCTCATCGACGCGCTGGGAAAAATGCCCGGCGTAGGGCCAAAATCCGCCCAACGCATCGCATTTTGGGTGCTCAGCGCGGATGAAGCCGACATTAAGAGACTCACCGAGGCGCTGACCAGCGTTAAGGAAAAGGTCCACTTTTGCGAAGTTTGCGGCAATATCACCGAACACCCGGTATGTGCGATTTGCCAGGATTCCCGCCGGGATCAGTCGCTTATCTGCGTGGTGGAACAGGCCACCGATATTGTTTCCCTGGAACGCACCCGGATGTATCGCGGGCTTTATCACGTTCTGGGCGGCGCCCTGGATCCCATCAACGGGATTGGCCCCGATCAGCTGCGGATTGCCGGGCTGATGACGCGCCTGCAGGATTCCGCCATCAAGGAAGTCATCATCGCCACCGACCCCAATACGGAAGGCGAAGCGACCGCGGCTTACCTGGCGCGAATGCTCGCTACCATCGGAATTCCGGCCTCGCGCTTGGCCTCCGGTCTGCCGGTGGGAGGCGACTTGGAATATGCCGACGAAGTGACGCTGGGGCGCGCTCTGGAAGGCCGGCGCCGGCTGTAGAAAACTCGGTTTGCCTCAAACTGGCTACCCAAAACGACCGCGTTAAAACTGCCCACCCCCAATCACCCGGCGTAACACCACCCGCTCCAAATCACCGCCGAGCAAACCCGGTTCTCTACCGGCGGCAATTTCACGAGTTTCTGGCATAATCGCTATAATCAAGACGTCAGCAGTAAAGGTGCCGCGGCCCTCACTGCCGCGTGTCGGCTTAAGGGAGGTTTTCATGGCGCTAGTTGTGCAAAAGTACGGCGGCTCTTCCGTATCGGACGCAGCGGCCATGAAGCGCGTCGCCAAGCGTATTGTTGCCACCAAACGAGCTGGTCACAACGTTGTGGTGGTGGTTTCCGCGATGGGAGACACCACTGATGACCTGCTGGATTTGGCCGCTTCTGTCACGCAAAAAGCTCCCCAGCGGGAAATGGATATGCTGCTGTCTGCCGGGGAACGGATTTCGATGTCCTTGTTGGCGATGGCCGTGAATGAACTCGGCGAAACCGCCATTTCCTATACAGGCCAGCAAGCCGGGGTACAGACCGATAACCACTATGGCAAGGCACATATCGTTTCGATGGTGCCTGAACGGGTTGCCCGCTCTATTCATGATGGCAACATTGCGATTGTGGCAGGCTTCCAGGGCGTGAACGAACGTAAAGACGTGACCACACTGGGACGTGGCGGTTCAGACACCACCGCGGTGGCGTTAGCGGCTTCCCTTCACGCCGATGTGTGTGAAATCTATACCGATGTGGATGGCATGTTCACGGCAGATCCGCGTCTGGTCCCTAAGGCAAAACAAATTTCAGCCACGACTTTCGAAGAAACCTTGGAAATGGCTGCCCACGGCGCAAAAATCCTGCACCTTCGTGCGGTTGAGTTTGCGCGGCGCTACCACGTACCTCTCCACGTGCGTTCTTCCTTTTCGGACAAATCAGGCACCTGGATTTCCGACGGTCCGGCTCATCCCGAGCTAAAGGGCTTGGTGCCCGACAGTGCTTTAACATTTGACCCTGAAGCCCAGCTCATGAAGGAGACCCCAGTGGAAGAACCGATTGTTTCCGGACTCGCCCACGATCGTAGCGAGGACAAAATTACCTTGGTGGGAGTGCCCGACGAACCGGGTCGAGCTGCCCACATTTTTGAGATTATTGCGAGGGCCGGTGCCAATATCGACATGATTGTGCAAAACGTGTCGACGGTACAACCAGGCGCTACCGACTTGACAATCACTCTGCCCCATGCCGATGCTGCGGACACAGTAAAGGCGTTAGAAGGCGCGAAAGCGGAAGGAGGTTTTCTAAAGGTCGTCCACACCGGCAACGTGGGAAAGTTGTCGCTCGTGGGCGCCGGAATGCGAACCAATCCGGGTGTTTCTGCAAAACTTTTTGGGACTCTTTCCAAAGCGGGAATCAACATTGACATGATTTCCACTTCGGAAATCCGTTTGAGTGTCCTGGTCAGCGAGGATCAGCTGGACGAAGCCGTGCGTGCGGTTCACAGCGCGTTCGGTCTCGATGCTGAACAGGTCGAAGCCGTGGTTTATGGAGGTACGGGACGATGAGTCAGGACAATCTTTGTGTAGCCGTGGTGGGTGCGACCGGTCAGGTCGGCCGGGTCATGCGGACTTTGCTCACGGAACGGAATTTTCCCGCCTCCCGTTTTCGTTTCTTTTCTTCATCCCGCTCTGCGGGTACCGTGGTTGACTTTCGGGGTCAGCAGGTCGTGGTGGAGGATACCGCGACAGCAGACTTTTCCGGGGTCGATATCGCTATCTTTAGTGCCGGTGCCGCCGCCTCTCGCGAATTCGCCCCGAAATTTGTGGAGGCTGGAGCTGTCGTGGTTGACAATTCGAGCGCCTGGCGCAAAGACCCGGACTGCCCCCTAGTTGTCAGCGAGGTCAACCCCCAAGACTTGAAAAACCGCCCGAAAGGCATTATCGCCAACCCGAATTGTACCACTATGGCGGCCATGCCCCCTTTGAAAGTGCTACACAACCTTGCTGGGTTGACCCGGCTGACGATTTCGAGCTACCAGGCAGTGTCCGGCTCGGGACTGAAAGGGGTGCGTGAACTGGAACGTATGGTCGAAGCCGTGGGGGATGTCTCCAACCTAGACAAACTCGTCCTCGATGGCAAAGCCATCGCCTGGCCTACTCCGGAAACCTACGTGGCTCCCATCGGTTTCAACGTGGTGCCGTTCGCCGGAAAATACGTAGATGACGGTAGTCTGGAAACCGATGAGGAACAGAAGTTGCGCAATGAGTCGCGCCGTATCCTGGGGATACCTGACCTGCGCGTGTCGGGAACTTGCGTGCGCGTCCCGGTGCTGACCTCTCACACCCTCACTATTCATACCGAATTTTCCCGCCCCATTACTGTTGAACAGGCCAAACAGGCATTAGACGGCGCTCCTGGGGTGGCGCTGCAAGACGTACCGACACCGCTGGATGCTGCCGGTATCGACCCCTCCCTGGTCGGCCGCATCCGTCAAGACCAGGCAGTTGACGATAATCGTGGCCTAATTATGGTGGTCTGCGGAGACAACCTGCGCAAGGGGGCGGCACTCAATGCGGTGCAACTAGCGGAACTGGTGGCAGCGGAACTTTAAAATGTTAAATAAATGTAACTAATTCAGCGTGTTGTCATGTTTCTCTGTGCTAAACTCATTGCAGAAAGGAGCACCGACTCATGGCAGTGAATATTGTCACTCAAGATAACATGGCTCAGGCTATGAGTGAGAACGATATTGTGGTGCTCGAATTCTGGGCTCCATGGTGCAGTCCGTGCCGCCTTTTTACCCCGGTTTTTGAACAGGCTTCCCTGCGTAACCAGGACGTTTACTTTGGCACCGTCAACACCGAAGAACAAAAACCGCTGGTGAACGCGGCGGGTATTGTTTCCATCCCGACACTAATGATTTTCCGGCAGTCAATCCTGGTGTTCCGTGAGGCCGGCCTGCTCCAAGGCACTCAGCTGGACGAACTGCTCCACCAGGTTCGGAACTTAGATATGGCCCAAGTCGCAGCCGGGCACGGGGGAGTGCAATAGTCCCTATAAAACTCGCACTTTACCCCCGGTTCCGCCGGGGGTGACGTATATCTACCGCCAGACGAAACGTCGGGACACAATTCGCCAGACGTAGCTTACTTATCCCACTGCGGAGGGACATATTGGCCTTTTCCGAAGCGTGCCGCCATATCGCTACCTACCACGATGCCATCGCCCGCGGTGGTGTTCCAGCACACCACGCGGTTGCCGGACTTACTGGCCTGACATGCGAAAATGCCGTTAGATACCGTTTCGTTGGCACCCAAAGTCCCTTCCGTGGCAGTGTCGATGGGTTCGATACACGCATACTCGTGGCGGCGGTTATGCGAGGCGTAAAGCACATCACTGTATCCAGTATTAGGGGCTTGCGCAGAACAGTAGTAAGGATCCGTAGAGTTAGCGAAACACTGTACTTGTGACCCGCTGAAGATGCAACGAACATTACCGTCAGCAGTGGTAAAACTGTTGAGCTTCTTGGCATTAGCCGGGGCGGCCAACGGATCCGTGGGTGTGGGCGTGGGGGTGGATGTGGGTGAGGCACTGGCGCTCTCATCAGGAACAACCCGCTTGATAGTCTCGCCAGGCTTGGCTCCGGGAACTTCAATCGTCTTGGTGGGGCCGGTGTACCCTTCTGGCAAGCCATTTTGTACCAACTCTTGGGGAGTGGCACTCACACTCGGGGTGGGTTCTGCCGCGTTAGCACTGACCGGAACCGGTTTATCAGCTTGGTTGGCCAGCCCCCAGACAACCAGCACAATCACGACCAGCCAAATCAATAACCCAAAAATCATCCACAGCCAAAACCGATTGTATCGACTTTTTAATGTCGATTTGGAGCGAGAAAACCGGGAGCCGAGCCTTCCGGTCGTCGCATATTCTGGAGCTGCGGGACTGGCGAAATCTGAAGTAAAGTCCGGTCTTGCGGCCTGGTTAGCCTGGTTCACCGCCGCCATTTCGGCCGCGGCTACGGCAGCGGACGAGAAATCGTCCTCATGGAGCTCCAATTCAATAGGCTCAGAATCCGGTTCCTCCAGAACAGGTGATTCGGGCAGAAGGGAGGGCTGAGAAGCCTCGGGTACAGACAGGGCGTCCGGTTGGAAAGTTTCGGGCTGGGAATCAAGTGGTGGTTCGCTCGGCAGAGTCGCCTGAGGTTCTGAGACGGTTGAGTCCGGGGACAGATAAGCCATCGCGTAGTTTTCCAGTTCACCTCGTTGCGCCAGTTCAGCACGTTTCGCGAGAGCGTCATTGACCTGCGTATCCTGCAGTTCTGCTAGCCAATCCAAGAGGTCAGGATAGGTTGAGGGGTTCAAAGCTAGTAAGGGGCGCAACTTCGGAGCGTCTTGTGCAATAGTTTGCAAACGATCCAGCGGGGTATCTGGGTTGATAGCTTCAAGTTGTTCCTGGGTTAAATCTTCCATCAGTGCATCAGTTTCAACGTATAAAATTGGACAGTACCTCCTATTATATCCATATTCCTAGCATTTTCCAAGGTAACCTTCAGGTTTGTTCATGCAAAGGTTCTGAATCCTGAACACTCCGGTAATCAAACCACCCCAGGAATTCTGGCGATGCCTGGTGTGCGGGTGTGTGCCGGGTTTTCCAGCCTGATAACCGGGATAATTATTGACGATCGATTCCGGTTATGGGGGTGCGATATTATTCCAGACACTTCCAGGGTTAGACTAGGGGAAGCGAGTTTTGGTGGCGAGAGGTGAGTGATGGTGGGCAATACTACACAAAGACCCGTTCCGCAGCGGGGTCGTCCCACTAGTCAGGCGCGCCCTAATCCTCAGAAGCAGACCGCGGAACAAATCGTCAAAGCGCGCCGCCGCTGGACCATCGCTACCATCGTGGCTGCTGTCATTTTGGCGGCGCTCGTTATCGGCCTGGTCGTGATGTGGGTGATGGGTAGCGATTCCCAGGGGGCGCGTTCGGCTTGCGCGAAAGCCAGTCAGGATTTAACCAAACAGTACACTTCGCTGCAGCAGGTAGTGTCCGATGCAGAAAATACTTTGGCCACGACTGATTCCACTCAAGTTGCAGACCCCGCCATGCTCGATGACCTTCAGGCCAAAGCGCAGCAGGCCAGCAAAGAAATCAAACCTCTGGAATGTACCGGAAAGGATGTCGCCAAAAAAACTTCCATCATGATGGCTCAGGCTGAATCTTTAAAAAAGCAGCAAACCGAGCTGGAGGCGGTGCTACGACACATTCAGGAAGCGGAAAATCTCAATGGTTTGACGGTAGCCAAGAAAGCCTTGGAAGATAAGATTGCCCAGGCGGAAAAGCTGGCACAAACCGCTGCGGCCGCAGAAGCCAATACCGAGCCCAGAGCGGCTCTAGCTGCCCAAATTGAGGACGCGAAACGCCTTTTGAACCAGGTCAACTCCCTGTCAACCGTGTCAGACGATAAAGTCGATGGTCTCAACGAATCGATGCGTGCCTCTGTGGAACGTCTGGATGAGGACATCACCGCGGTCACGAAAGCTATCGATGACCAACGCTTAGAAAAGGCTCGGAAAGAATCTGAGGAGCAACTTCTCCGTCAGCAACAGCAGATGGAGCAGGAACGGCGGGAGCAGCAAGACGGCGCGACCTGCGAGGTCGGTCAGATGACCGTTGATGCCAACGGTAACAAGTTCTATTGCCGCAACGTTTTGGACCCCGCTACCGGAAAAGGCCAAACAACCTGGGTTGGAGAACCCACGGAATAACCTCGGCACTTATCCCTGGTACTCCCCAGAGAATCATCAATCCCAATCCCGGCGACGACTAGACAGAGGGTGCTTCAGGGGAGTGCGAGGAGGTCTCCGGAGGTGAGCTCGGAGAGTCAGTCGAAGTATCCGATGGCGTAGGTTCCTGCGGAGCAATCGCCACCACTGCGGTCATGGACGTATCCAGTCCGACCAACTGGCCCGCCTTGTCCAAAGACAATACGGTACCCGGTTCGACCGAGGAATCTTCCTTTTCGGTAATCGTCAAGCGCACCCGGTTCGCATCCGCAAACTGCTGCAGAGCCTCTTTGGTGCCTCCCACCAGGTCTTGGGGGATACGGAAGTTACCGGAGGCGACCTCCAGATCGACCGAGTCGCCTTTCTTAACCGCTTCACCCTCGGCGGGGTTGGATTTAATGACTTTGTCTTTATCTATCGTGCCCGAATCAGCGGTCGTGATGCTGCCAACCTCTAAGCCTTCCGCCTCCAAAGCCTTCCGAGCCTGTTCCTGGGTCAGCCCGGCCAGCGAGGGCACACTAGCATCGCCCGGACCGGTGGAAAGCGAGACGAACACCTTGGAACCTTTGGCCACCTTCGTCCCCACCGCCGGGTCGGATTTAACAAAAATACCCTCCGGAATTTCCTCGGAACTGACCCCGCGACCCAGGCGGAACACGAGTCCCGCATCGGTAATCGTGGTGGAGGCTTCTTCCTGATTCATACCGTCCAGAGAAGGAATCTCGACCATCTCGTCGGTGGGCTTGTCTTGGTTGAAAACCAGCCAAAATCCGAGGCCCAAAGCTGCCAATACCGCCAACAGTACAACGACAATAATCAGCGGCTTCTTGTTGGGTTTACCGCGATGCTCCTGGGTCGAATCCGTGGTGTCCAAAGTCTGGGTGAGCTGGTTGTGACTCGCGGGATCCACTGCATTAAACCGGGGGGCTCCGTTGTTACCGGCGTACCCCTGGTTCACCGGCGGGAGTACCGTGGTTGCGGCACCGGTGGCATCACCGGCTAGAGGGGCCGTCCAAGTTGAGGTGGCGGGAGCCACCACGCTTCCTCCACGCAGGGAAGCCTGCAGGTCAGCACGCATATGAGCGGCATCGGGATAGCGTTCTTCACGGTCTTTCGCCAACGCTTTCATCACCACGCGGTCCAATGATTCCGGAATGTCCGGGGCAATCGAGGAAGGCAGAGGCGGCAGCTGGGAAACATGCTGGAACGCGACCGCCACAGCTGAATCGCCCTTAAACGGGGGCTGGCCGGTCAGCAACTCAAACAGCAAACACCCTGCGGAATACAGGTCAGAACGGGCATCAACCTGTTCGCCGCGAGCCTGTTCGGGAGAAAGATACTGGGCGGTACCCACCACCGCATCGGTTTGCGTCATGGTGGCTTGCGAGTCGGACAGAGCGCGGGCAATCCCAAAGTCCATCACCTTGATTTTCCCGGTCGTGGTAATCATCACATTGCCGGGCTTAATGTCGCGGTGTACCAAGTTCTGATGATGGGCATACTCCAACGCGTCCAGGACACCGGAAACGATTTCGACCGCTTCTTCCAGCGGAACCGGATTGCCGTCCGTCAACAGCTCCCGCACCGTGTGGCCTTCCACGTACTCCATGACGATGTAAGGCACCTTAATTTCCGCACCATCCGAAGCGGTGATGGTTTCTTCACCCGTGTCGTAAACAGCCACGATAGAGGGATGGTTCAAGTTGGCGGCTGATTGGGCTTCACGGCGAAAACGTGCCTGAAAAACTGGGTCGCGGGCCAAGTCCTGGCGCAAAATTTTAATCGCTACAATCCGGTTCAAGCGCGTGTCAGTACCGATATGGACTTCAGCCATACCGCCGCGTCCGATGAGCTGGCTAATTTCGTAGCGCCCGCCGATAATCCGGTCAGACTGACTCAAGGTTTTCCTCCTCTACTGGCGAGCTGGCTGGGGCTGCAACCGAAGTGACGGTCAATCCCGATTCAAGGTTACCGGTTGAGGCCCCGGTGCGCAGGGTGGTTGCCAACCCAAAAATCAACGCTATCAACACCACAGCGGTGATGACTAATGCAATAACAAGTTTCCGTTTCGAACCCGTCTCCGGTTGGGGCAGCGGTTTGGCTTCCAGGTAGCGCATCATTTCCTCGTGACGCTGCGGTGGTATTGCCTGGGAACCCACCGGTATAGCAGCAGGTTGGGCCGGTTTTACCCGCTGAAAATCGGGTCGCAAGGGTGGGGCGGATGTCTCCGGGTTCGCTGAGGCGGGCGGTGTTGAGCCGGCCTGGTGCAGCCCGGCTGCGGAGGCAGTCGCGTCAAGTTTGGCCGGGGCCGCGTGAGGGGATAGTGATGCCGGGCTTACCGGCGCAGCAGATGATTGTGCGGGGGTGTCAGGGGACGGGGATGCCGCAGGTTTGGCCGGAGAGGCAGATACGGCGCGCGTGTTTGCGGCGGGGGACTGCGGTGAAGTATCTTCCGGCTTTTCTTCGACCTGCGCCACGGGCATCTGGGCGGTCGGGGGAGCGTCGGCCAGATTGCGTGAAAAACTCATGCGCGGAGTAAACGACAGCGGCACCGTGCCGTGCCACAGCGCCTGAACCGCTTCAGCGAGCTGTTTCGCCGATTGTGGGCGCAGCCGCGGGTCTTTTTCCAACATCTGGTAAATCAACGCCGCCACCTGGGAATTTACGGTTTCAGGAAGGGGCGGAACCGGGTCTTTCACGTGCGACATCGCGATGTCGACCTGGGTCGGTCCCGTAAACGGACGTTTTCCAGCCAAGGCTTCATAGGCGATGACCCCCAGCGCATAAATATCGCCCAAGGCGGTCGCGGTTTCACCCATCGCCTGTTCGGGAGGCAGGTACTGGGCGGTACCCATCACCATTCCGGCCGCGGTCAGGGCTTCGGCGCGCGGAGCCAACGAAATCCCGAAGTCCGTCAGTTTCGCCACGCCCTTGTCGGAAACCAGAATATTTGAAGGCTTCACATCACGGTGAATGACGTGTCCTTCGTGGGAAGCCTGCAGGCCGTGAGCGATTTGGATGAGGATGGGAGCGAGCTGTTCCCAAGTCAAAATCTGGCCTCCTGCCAGAATGTCCGACAGGGGACGTCCCTCCACCAGCTCCATCACGATCCAGCCTTGACCATCTGTTTCGCCCCAGTCAAAAACGGCGGCGAGGTTGGGATGATGCAGGCGGGCAGCGTTGGTGGCTTCTGCACGCAAACGGGCCAGGAAAGTCGCCTGACCGATGAGCTCCTCTTTCAGCACTTTCACCGCGACGACATTTTGGCTGCGTTTGTCCCAACCGCGCCAAATCACGCCCATTCCTCCGGTCGCCAGGATGGACACCAGGCGATAGCGGTCGTTCAGTACCGTATTTGCCCCAATCATTGGCTCACTCCTGCCTGCAAAATGCTGCGTGCCAATGGGGCAGCCACGGTTCCGCCGGTGCCGCGTATACCCTGCGGATCCTCCACCACGATTGCCACGGCAATACGTGGGTTTTCCGCCGGGGCAAACCCTACAAACCAATGGTCAAGGCCGTGCCCCACCCCCGTTTCGGCAGTTCCGGTTTTCCCTGCCACGTTCAAGCCGGGAATGCCGGCAGCCTTGCCGGTTCCGGACTGGACAACTTCCACCATCATCTGGCGGATACTGGCGGCAATTTCCGGCGACACCGCCTGGCCTAAGACCTGAGGAGCATACTGTTTGAGGACCTGGAAATCGGAGGAGAGCTCCTGATTAATCAGGTAGGGAGTCATGGTTTTTCCGTCATTAGCGATAGCGCTGGCCACCATGGCCATCTGCAAGGGCGTCACCCGCACGGACTGCTGCCCGATCGCGGCGTTGGCCAGGAAAGACGGCGCTTCCGGGAGAGGGAATTGGGAAGCTACCCCGGTCAGCGGCACGTTCGGGACGGTGCCGAAACCAAAGGCTTTGGCTTGGGCCTGTAAAGGCTCGCCGCCCAACTGCATTCCCAATGCCGCAAACGGGGTGTTACAGGACAGGGCAAAGGCTTGATGCAACGGCACCTTGCCGTTTCCGCAAGATTCTCCGGCAAAGTTTCGGAGTTTCACATCGGTGCCCGGCAAATCTAGCGTATCGGGCGCATCCACAATCGAATCCGCGGCAACTGTCCCGTGAGACAGCAGAGCCGCGGTGGTCACTATCTTAAACGTCGAACCGGGGGGATACAGTTCGCTGATTGTCCTGTTCAGAAGGGGTTTTTGCGGGTCGGCGACCAAAGCGTTGTAGGTATTTTGCAGGGCGTTGCCGTCCGGGCCGCTCAAGGCGTTGGGGTCAAAAGCCGGGGAGGACGCCATTCCCAGGATTTCTCCCGTTTTCGGGTTCAGCGCCACGGCGGCGCCGGTTTTCCCGGACAACACCGCGGTCATCGCGTCCTGGACTGCCGGATTGATGGTTAGTGACACATTCCCGGCCTGCGGCTGGGCGCCGGTAAACAGGTCTTGGAGGCGCTGCATCCATTGGGAATCCGCCTTGCCAGACAAAATCGGTTCAGCGGCCTTTTCCAAATCTGTCATCTGGCCGCGAATCGCCGCCGGGAAATATCCCGTAATATGGGCGTATTTCGCGCCCTGAGGATAATTCCGGGCGTAGGTGACTTCCGGCCCGTTTC
This sequence comes from uncultured Mobiluncus sp., assembly GCF_947087965.1. Taxonomy (GTDB): domain Bacteria; phylum Actinomycetota; class Actinomycetes; order Actinomycetales; family Actinomycetaceae; genus Mobiluncus. Next base: position 196,022 of record NZ_CAMUES010000004.1, on the reverse strand, counting down.
CTACGGGCAGGGACTGAGCCAGTACCAGGGCACCGTCCCCGGTCACGATTTTGCCGCGCTCCTGGTTCCAGTAGGCATCGGTGACGCGCCGGTTCAGGGGGTGTGCGTTCAGTGTCGGGGCGAAAAAGAACTGCTGATACGTCAACGCCCCCATTAATGCCACAATCATGACAATCAGGGCAACCGCTAAACGGCGAATCTGAGCGTTCATTGAGGCATCACCACCCTTTCGGTGGCGGCGTAATCGAGAGCTCCTCCTGCGGCACCCGCAGAATCTCCCGAGTTTCCGGAACCTCCAGACGTCAACCTAAAACCACCGGTTCCATTGGAAGGAACTGGTCGACGTGCCGAATCGGAAATCCGCAGCAGAATCGCTACCGCTAACCAGTTGGCGACAGAAGAAACACCCCCCGCGGCCAGGAACGGGGCGGTCAAACCGGTGGAGGGAATGAGGCGGGTCACGCCTCCCGCCACGATAAACAGCTGCGCCCCGATGCCGAAAGCCAAAGCGGTGGCCAGCAGTTTCCCGAAACCGTCACGCACCCCCATCGCGGCTCGCAATCCGCGCAGTACCAGGATTAAGTACAGCAGCATTACGGCCAACATGCCGGTCAAACCGATTTCCTCAGCGACGGAGGACACAATGAAATCCGAGTTTGCCAGAGGGGTTTGACCCGGCCTGCCCAACCCCCATCCGGTTCCGGTCAAACCGCCGTAGGCCATCCCGAACAGGGCATTGACTAGCTGCCAAGAACCGCCGACCCGGTCCGGGTTCGCGACCTCCAGATCCAAAGCGTGCAGCCAGTTCGTCACCCGGTCTTGCACGTGGGAAAAGGACAGATAGGCCACGACAGCCATCGGTATCATCAACACCCCGCCGAAAATAATCCAGGAGGGGCGGTCCGTTGCGACATAGAGCACGGCAACAAAGATAGCGAACAGCAGTAGCGCCACCCCCAGGTCCTTTTGCAGTACCAACAGGCCCATCACCGCTGCCCACACGACCAGAATCGGCAGCAGGTCGCGCCACCGGGGCAGTTGAATGAAACCGAGCTTTTTCCCGGCAATGGCCAGGGAATCCCGGCGGTATTCCAGATAGCCGGCAAAGAAAATTGCCAGCAAAATCTTGGCAAATTCATTGGGCTGAATCGTGAATCCCAAAATCCGCAAGGAAATATCGGCACCGTTGACGGTTTGACCCAGTCCTGGAATCTTGGTGGAAAGCATCAGCAAAATGGCCACGACCAGGGAGGGCCAGGCAAACTTTCGCAGGCTACGATGATCCCGAAACACCAGTAAGGTCAGGATTACCACCGCGATGGAACCGACCATGAAAATGACTTGGCGTTCGTTGTTGACCTGGGTCAACATAGCGTTACGCACCGCAGTGGAACCGGTGGTATCGGCGCGTTGCTGATAGTACAGGTCCAGGCGGGAAATCATCGCCAAACCAATCCCGTTTAACGCCAAAGCCACCGGCATAATGACCGGATCGGCGTAGGGAGCCAAAAACCGCATCGCCACGTGTAGCGCGATTCCCCCCACGGCGATTGCGGCGCAATACCAGTACCAAACCTGGGGAGCCTCCGGGTGGGAAACCATGATGGAAAGGTAGGCTCCGACCCCGACCAGGATTGCCAGAATGAGCAAGACCAGTTCGGAGCGACGCCCAGATCTGGCAGGATACTGCACGATGGTAGCCATTACTGGTTACCTCCCGCGGTATTTGAGGATTCTTCGGTTGACGCAGTTGTCTCAGATGTGGTTGGGCTCGGGGTCACAAGGGATGGTGCGGGTTTGTTCGCTTCCTTCACCATTCCGGTGTCCCGCCACGATGCAATCAACTCCTGGGCTTCCTCACGATTACGCAGGGAAATGCTCTTTTCCAGGCGCTGCTGGATGACGGGCGCCAAATCGGAATTGCGCACCCCCATACCTTCGACAGGGTGATACAAATCCCACGAGCCAATGGACTGATCAATCCCCCTAAACAGGGTCACTTCGCCCTGATTCACGCCCAAGAAGTACTGCTTTTGGGTCCAGCCATAGGAAAACCACGCTCCGAGACCCAAGGCCGCCAGAACCAGCAGCGTCAAAAAGATGCCGATGAACCAACCCCGCCGGGATAACTTGCGGGGATCTTTCGGGGTGCGCATGGCAAATTCGTCCTGCTCCAAAGGCTTCCCGCGGCGCAGCATCGCGGCTTTCTCAGCGGGAGTCGCTTCGCTGATACTGGCTCCAGCGGGGCGAATGGAAGCGGCTCCCACAATCTGGGGAGCGGTAGCGGTCAGTTCCTCATCGGAATCCACCACGTCAGCAATCACGCAGGTCACGTTGTCAGGGGCACCGCTCTTCAGCGCTAAACCGACCAAATCTTCACAGCAACTTTCCGGCGTCTCACCTTCGGCCAGAACGGTGGCGATGGTCTCAGCGGAAACCACTCCGCTCAACCCATCCGAACACAGCAGCCAGCGATCCCCCACCACAGCCGCACGCACGGACTCGTCCAAAGTTACATCGCCTTCGGAATCCCCCAACACCCGTAGCAACACGGAACGTTTCGGGTGGTGCGCCGCCTCCTCCGGGGTCAATTCCCCAGATTCCACCAGGTACTGCACAAAAGAATGGTCTTTCGTCACCTGGGTCAACTCACCGTCCCGCAACAGGTAGGCTCGTGAGTCACCCACGTGAACCATCGCCATCTTGTTTCCCGAACGTAAAATCGCCACACAAGTGGTACCCAGGCCCTGCAGCTCCTCGTGACTGCCCGACAGCTCCACCAGATCTCGATGGGCCTCCCCAATGGCGTCACGCAACAAGTTCAACAAGTCGTCAGCAGCGTGGGAATCTGCGTCCAGCGGCGCCAAATGCGCCACTGCCACCGAGGAAGCAATGTCGCCCCCGGCGGGACCGCCCATTCCGTCAGCCAGCACCAACAGATGCGGCCCGGCATAGCCGGAATCCTGGTTGTTTTTGCGAACCAAGCCGACATGGGAACGAGCCGCATAACGCAGTTGGATAGACATCAGCGCAGCTCCACTATGGTTTGTCCGAAGCGAACCGGGGTGTGTGCGCTGAGTGGAGTCGGAGAAGTAATCCGGACTCCTCCCACAACAGTCCCGTTCGTTGAACCCAGATCCTCCACGAACCACTGGCCGTCTCGCGGAAAAATCCGGGCGTGTTGAGCCGAAGCGTAGTCGTCATCCAGCACCAAAGTTGAGGTCGGAGCGCGGCCCACGATGACCGGCCTATCGGTGAGCTGCAGGGAAGACCCCGTCAAAGGCCCTTCGGTAACCAATAGCGTGGACACCGCGGCGTCACGTTTCCTCTGTTTACGGCCTTTTGAGGGCTTCGAAGATTTGGCCTGGTCGCGCCGGGTAACGACCGTACCGTAGATGTCGCGGCTCAAAACCAGGATGGACCCTCCCACCAGGAGCCACAGCAACACCAGATATCCCAGGCGCAGTAAGGAAAAACTCAGTTCGTTCAACAGTTAGCCCCTCGCCTCACGATTCTTGGGGTGGAGCGGCTTGACGCCAGAAAATCATCTTGATACGGCCTGCCGTCACCACGTTGCGATCTAAGAGAGTAGCTTCGTTGACGCGGTTGCCTTCCACAAACGTTCCGTTCGTAGAACCTAAATCGCGCAGCACGTAGTTGGTGCCGACCTGGACAATTTCAAAATGCTGATGGGACACCCCGGAATCGCTCAAAGCGATGTCCACGTTGCGTCCCCGTCCTACCACAGTACGTTCTCCCACCAGCAGGTAAGTCTGTCCCCCGACCACTTCCAACAGAGGTTTTTGTTCGTGCTTCGCTAAAAGTTCGGATTCCTGCGGGTTCGTTGTGTCGGGGTTTGCCAGGACGTCCGGAGCCGCGGATTCCACAGGCTTCCATTCCAAATTCTCACCGGCGGGAGTCGGTGCAGGCGCTGGGTGCGGTTTTGATTGGGAGGGTGAAAGCACGGGCTCGGCTGGGATACCGGGTTCACTCCCAGACACCGGACGAGCTCCGGAAACGGAACGAGCCTTAACTTCCAGGCGGCGCTGTTCGGGATTGAGCGGGGTAAACTCAACGTAAACCGAACCGGTCAAAGAATAATTTTGCTCGTTTGCGTAAGCGTTGGCGTCACGCACGAACTCTTGCAGCAAGGCTTCTTTACCCCACTGTTCGAACGCAGCATCGGTTTCAGGAGAAACGGAAATCTCAAAATGATTGGGTGCCACGGTGCGTTCACGGGACATCGGAGTGGCGCCCCGATCCATGGCTTGGCGGATAGCCTGAGTCACATCTATAGGCTTGTCAGGACCGGAACGATACACCTTGGATTTCATGCGGTCAAAGAACTCCAAAACCCCTCCTTCCGAGAATCGCCAACAGTTGAGACAGTCTGGGGCAATTCTAACGGCATAACTCGTGTAATTCGTTATTGAACTATGGGACCAGGGGTTTTAGCGGTGATCCGCAACTCGGGTAAAGAAGTCCCCGATGGCCTGCAAGACAATGACGATGATGCCAATAACAATTAGCGAAACCAGCAGGGTATCGGCTTGGTAGCGCGAGTAGCCGTAGTTAATGGCCAAAGAACCTAAGCCGCCCCCGCCAAAAGCCCCGGTAATCGCGGAATAGCCAATGATGGTGATGACCAGCACGGTCGTGGATTGAATCAGGGCGGGAAGCGCCTCGCGGACTTGCACGCCCCACATGATTTGGCTGCGACTGGCACCCATCATTTGCGCCGCTTCAATCTTGCCGGAATCTACACCCATAATGTTGGATTCGACCAGACGAGCAAAGAATGGCGTGGCCCCAACAATAAGTGGGACGCAGGCCGGTTGCCAGCCGATGGTGGTTCCCACGACCAGGCGCGTGAACGGGAGGATAAATACTGCCAAAATCAAGAACGGCAGGGAACGTCCAAGGTTCACGATGAATCCCAAAATCCGATTCACCGCCGCGTTGGGCATCAAGCCAGTTTTCGCCGTGGAAACCAGGAACAACCCCACCGGTAGACCAAACAGTACGGTGAACAGAGTCGAGACGGCTGTCATCGCTAAGGTCTCCAGGGTGGCAGGAAGCATCTCTCGCGTGATGGCGGGGTTGTCAAACCAAGTCGGATCGCCAGGTCCAGCGGGCAGAATGGATTGTACTGACGTAGCAATCGAGTTCACCTGGTTTACTAAATCTGCGTTTTGTGACAGTAGGGTGGGCAGGAGTTCCAGCATGTTAGTTTTCCTCCTCCAAGTTCAAAGCCTCCAGAGGTCTGACAGTTGCATACACACCTTTGGAGCGCATCGCCGCAATCAGACCGTTCATGTTTTCAGCCGAAACCGCCAAAGCAAGCCGTCCGACCTGGGTGTTTCCTACAGTCTCAAATGTTCCGGCCGCAATATCCGCCCCCGCGGCGGCGACCATTGACATCACGGCAGAACCGGTAGGCTTGCCCGGATTCGAGTTGAAAGCAATGTCCACCAGCGCGGCCGGTTTGCCGTTCAGCACCGGCTTGCTCTTCACTTGTGGACGGGGAACCAGGTCAAGCGCTAAACGGCTTTCTGGCTCGGTTAATATGTCCTCAACCGTGCCGGTTTGGATAATCTTGCCGTGTTCCAGCAGGGTGACGGAATCACAAATTTCACGCACTACCGCCATCTCGTGCGTAATAATCACCACGGTGACCCCCAAACTTTCGGAAAGGTCCCGAATCAGGTGCAGGACCTGATTGGTGGTTTCCTGATCCAGCGCTGAAGTTGGTTCGTCACACAACAGGACCTGAGGACTGGTGGCCAGACCCCGAGCAATGCCAACCCGCTGCTTCTGACCCCCGGAAAGCTGCGAAGGATAGGACGAGGCACGATCCTGTAAACCTACCAGCCGCAGCAACTCCATGACTTTTTCCTTGCGGTTACCGTGCGGTACGCCAGCCAGATAGAGGGGATAGGCGACGTTTCCGGCCGCGGTGCGTGAATCCAGCAGGTTCGCGGCCTGGAACACCATCCCGATTTTGCGTCTCGCCTGGCGCAATTCCGCCTCGCTCAAGGTGGTCATTTCTTGATCGTCAAGGGTGATGGAGCCGGTGGTGGGTTTTTCCAACGCCGTCAAGCAACGAATTAAGGTGGATTTCCCGGCCCCGGATTGTCCCACGATACCGTGAATCGAACCTTTGGCTATCGTCAGGTCAATGTTGTCCAAGGCGTGTACGGTTCCGCCCGCCGCGGACTTCACGTGATAGATTTTGCTAACCCCGCTCAGGGTAATCATCGGCTCGCTTGTTTTCATCGCCTTATACCTTACCGGATTTTGTTGTAATCCCCGCAATAGCATCCGTCCGGGGCTGGTTAGCGGCAGCCCGGCCAGCCAGCCCGAGGCTTGCGGAACAAATTGTGGGCGTTAAATGAGTTTTCCCCGGTCCGCTGGATCGCAGCGGATTCCGGGGAACAGCGCGCCCGAAGGGACTCGAACCCCCAACCTTCTGATCCGTAGTCAGATGCTCTATCCATTGAGCTACGAGCGCTGAGGTCATTAAGTCTAGCCCTAACCTGCACGATTCCCCAAATCGGCACTCTCCAGGCAAGAAAATCTAGAGAAATATGGCTTTATTCAAAGCGATTCCAAGAGGTCAGTTTGTCGGCCTCGGTGATTTCCCGCAGTACCCGGCAGGGGTTGCCGATGGCCACGCAGTTATCGGGGATGTCTTTGACGACGATACTGCCCGAACCAATGACCACGTTGCTGCCGATGCTCACCCCCGGCATGACTTGCACAGCGGCACCGATCCACACGTTGTTGCCCACGGTGATGCTGTGGCCGTACTCCAAACCTTGGTTTCGCCGCTCAAAGTCAATCGGGTGGCCCGCCGTGTGAAATCCGCAGTTCGGAGCAATGAAAACATTATTGCCGAAAGTAATCCGGGCGCAATCCAACATCACCGTGTTGTGGTTGGCGTAAAAATTTTCCCCGATTTCAATGTTGTAGCCGTAGTCGCACCAAAACGGGGCGATGATGGTGAAATTTTGCCCGGTTTTGCCCAACAGTTCCTGCATGAGGCGGTGCTGGGCGGCGTGGTCAGAAGGTCGGATTTGGTTGTATTCAAGACACAAGTCTTTGGCGTGGTCTCTTTCGCCGCAAAGGGTGGGATCTCGGTCTGCGTTATAGAGCATCTGGTTCAGCATTTTTTCTTTTTCAGTTAAACTCACCAGAACTCCTTTGTGATTGGCAGATAGCTTGTGAGGCTGTCGTGGTAAACAATCCCCTATCCACAGTGTAGAGCACCCACAGAACCGAAAACGAGACGAACCGGGCTTGTGACTTTAGGGCAGGCCGGGGAGGAACACGCTGATGATGACTCGCAAAGCCCCAAACGTGGCTAGGGCCAGAGCCAAGTTGCGGGCCCACTGAGGCTTGACATATTTCTTTAGCAATCGCGAAATGACGGTGCCGACCAGGATAGCCCCCAAGATGGCGGCAATCGTGGGGGTGGGCAGGGAGGTGAGCACGGCGTTTTGACCGCCGAACCAGACTTTGCTGGTCACCACAATAATGTTGAAACACAGGAACAGTGGCTGCAAAGTGGCCGCAAACTCGCGCTGGGACCACCGGGTAGTTTGGGAGTAGGCCGCCATGACCGGGCCGGACTGAGCCACCAGGGCGCTCATCATGCCCCCGAGGAAACCAAAGATCAGAGACCCCGAAAAAACCGGTACCGCCCGAAAACGGGGAGCAAAAATGGAAAAGAACACCATGGCCAACATAATGATTCCCACAAAAATGGAAAATACACGGTCCGGCACAAATCGCAGTGCCACAACGGTGGCGAACAATGCCGGCAAGGCGCTGAGCATCAGCAAGCGGAAACGATACCAGTTAATATCGCGAAAACCGGTCACGAACAGCAGTAACGTGACTAAACCGCCGCAAATGTTTCCCCACAGAATCCCGTAGTGAGCCCCGGCTGCCACTACCAAGACCGGGACGGCAATCATGCCGAAACCCATTCCAGCCAAGCCTTGCACGCAGGTGCCCAGCAAGACGATTGCAGTCAAGAGGACCAATTCCATTACTTCACTATATCGCCTCGCCGCGCGGCTCCCAGCATGGAATGCGTTACCTAACTGTGTGAAAGCGAGTCGTTAGCGCGATGGATTGCGCAAAATCACACAGTTATCAGGGTGTGGAACCCAGTCGGGACCGGCCTAGCGTCACCGGTTGGCGTTATCGTGATAGGCCTCCAGGTAGCGTTGATATTTCTGGGCCGTGATTTCGGCGTATTCTTCCTGCGGAACGATTTCCTCACCTACCGGCGGTTCGTAATCCTCTAAGGATAGAGTGCTATCCAGCAGATACGCTCCCCACAGGGCGGCTCCCATCATGGAATTTTGTTTCACCAGACAGGGAGTCAAGGTGTGTCCAAACACGTTAGCCGCCAACTGGGACCAGATGCTGGTGTGGAGGATTCCCCCTGAAATGAGGATGCGATCGGGCTCTCCGTTCAGTTTGGTTACGGCGTCATAACACTGTTTAAGGTTGAACAAAACCCCTTCCAATACGGCCTGGTAAGTCAGCTTGAAATCGTGTTTCGAGGTCAGACCTAAGAAACCGCCCTTACGCTTGTCGCCCCAGCCGGGGTTACGTTCCCCAAAAATGAAAGGCAGAAAGACCGGTGTATCAGCAGCGTAATCCATCCCCGCTTCGAGTTCATCGTAAGTGGTGGGGCGCAGCGACAAACCTTTAAACCAATCCACCGTATTGCAGGCACCCGCCGTTGCAGCCCCGGAAATCCAACTCTTGGGTCCGATGTAGCACCAAGTAGACATATCCGGGTGGAACTGCGGCTGCGGGGACGTGACCCGCAAAGCCCCGGACGTACCTACCGAAAGTGTCATTTGCCCTTCACGCAAGGCACCCGAGCCGAGCTGATTGAGTGACCCATCGGACATGGCGGGAACCACGGGGATTCCGGCCGGTAATCCCAAACTGGCTGCAGCCTGGGCGGAAAGCGGCGCCTGATAGTCATTATCGACAATTTCCGGAAGCTGGGAAGGTTCGAGATTAATCACCTCTAACAGTTTGGGGTCGTATTCGCCGGTGGTGATATTCACCAATCCGGAACCGGATGCCATACAGCGAGAAACTTTGATGTTCCCGGTCAAGCGATAAAAGTTGTAAGTTGCCTGCCCCATGGCGCTGTAGGAAGAAATGTTGTATCCCTCCTCTTTGAGGAAGGCAAGTTTAAAGAAAGGATAGATAGCGTTGGGATAACCACCTGTGAGGTTATAGTATTCCCTGGTCAACTGGGGTTTGCTGCGGAAAGCCTCAGCTTGGTCGGAAGCCTTGGTATTGGACCACTGCATGATGGGGGTCACCGGATCGAAGTTAGGGTTGAACAATCCGATGGAATGCCATACCCCGGAAAGGACGATGATGTCGATGTTTTTTCGACCTCGCAACAGTGTCTTGGCCGCCGCCAAACTCGCTTCGTAAACGACCATGGGATCATGCTGGGTCAAATCATTACCCATGGGCGGATAGAAAGCATTTTCAACCGTAAAATTGTTCTTGACTGTGTCATAAATCATCGCTTTGGCTGAACTGGTTGATGATTCGATAACTAAAACATTCATCGCGCACTCCTAAAGGTCACGGCTGATTTCAGTATATCTGCAGTGACTTGCGCGGTGTTCAGATTCAAGCTGCTGGGTCAGAAGCCATATTCGTTACCGGTTCGCCCGCCAGGGCGCGCAACAGATTGTCTACCGCACCCTTTGCCATGCGGATGCGGCTTTGGACAGTTTGGGCGCCGCTGTGCGGGGTGGCGATGACATTGGGGAAACGGAAAAGTTCGTGGTCGGGCGAGGGCGGTTCTTGCTCGTAGGCGTCCAAAGCGAGACCGGCGAGCTGACCCGTGTCCAGGGCCGCGGCGGCAGCGGACTCATCGATAATCCCCCCTCGTGAAGTATTAATCAAAAACGTGCCGGGAGACATGAGACGGAACATCGAGGCATCAAATAAGTGTGCGGTCTCCGGCGTGAGCGGCAGATGCAAAGAGATGAAATTGCTCTCTCGCACCAGGTCAGGCAGGTCTACGCCCTGAACCGTCGGGTCGGTATCGGGGTCGAAAAATGGGTCGTAAACCAGCACTTTCATTTCCAGACCCGTGACCAGCCGCCGCAGAGCTCGCCCGATTGAGCCGTATCCCACAATCCCCAAAGTGGCTAGCGACAACTCGGTGCCCACCACGCGCAACCATTGTCCCTGCCGAGTCGTTTCATTCAACCAGGCGACGTGGCGCGCCAGGGCAAACATACTGGTCAAGGCCATTTCGGCGACGGCGATGGAATTCGCTCCCGGAGTGTTGGTTACCACGACTCCATTGTGGCCAGCAGTCTGCAAATCGACCCGATCCACCCCCACGCCGTAACGCGAAATGACCCGCAGGTCAGGGAGCTGATGCAAAACCGTAGCTGAAAAATCGTCCAAACCCGCCAAAATCCCCACGCAACCGCGAGCGGCTGCGACTAACGAATCGGCGTCTAAGGGCTTGCCTGACTGGTTATAAGCAACCTCGTAGCCGCTGTCTTGCAAGAGATCGCGGGCAAACTCCAGCTCCGCAGAGGCAAAAGAGGTCGGCGTCACTAATATTTTTTGCGAATCTGTATTCATGGTGTTCTCCGTGGCGAGTCAATAGCCCAGTCCCGGGCGGTGTCCAAAACCATCCTAGTTCCATATCGTTCTTTGTGGCTGGTCCGCGCAACCTCTCTGGGCGAATCGTCTAATAATCCCATTATCTGTATCTGCACAGCTATTCCAACCAAAACCGCGTCGCGTTCCAGTAGACTTTGGGTACATATCGACCGCTGAGCTCTGGCCAACTGGGTTCTTGATGAGGACTTTTGGAGTGTTTCAGCGGCCAACATACAAGTGAGAGTTTGCTCTATGTTCAAAGGAGAGTTTAGATGCAACCATTTGAGATAGAGGGATGGACCCAGACTATGGGGACATTACCGCTGCTCGGCATTGCGGTAGCTGCAATAGCCCTGATTCTGGTCCTGGTCATTGTATTCAGGCTCCATGCTTTTCTGACCTTGGTATTGGTCAGTTTCCTCACGGCCTTAGCCACTGGTTTGCCCATTGGATCAATCGTGGGGGCGATGAAAGATGGCTTTGGAGGCACTCTCGCCTCGGTCGCGCTGCTAGTTGGCTTAGGTGCCATGCTCGGCAAGATGGTCGAGCAATCCGGGGGCGCGAAGGTGCTGGCAGATGCCATGATTAATCTCTTCGGTGAGAAGCGTGCCCCTCTAGCTTTGGGTGTGGCATCCCTGATTCTGGGCTTCCCCATCTTCTTTGATGCGGGTTTGATTGTGATGCTACCGATTGTTTTCGCAGTGGCGAAGCGTCTAAAGGGTTCCATCGTTCTCTACGCGATTCCTACTGCGGCCGCTTTCTCGGTCATGCACGTTTTCCTCCCGCCCCACCCCGGCCCTGTTGCCGCAGCCGACTACTTCCACGCCAACATGGGTTTGTTGATGCTGCAAGGTTTCATTATCGTTATTCCGGCTTTTATTCTCTCTGGTTATCTGTGGGCTAAATTCATTGCTCCCCGCGTCAAGGTGGAGGCTTCCCATGTGTTCGGTAACGTGTCGGATGATGAACTTCCCGATAATCCCCCTTCAGTCGGTACAATCATCGCGTTGCTGCTGCTCCCCGTACTGTTGATTTTCATGAATACCGGGTTCTCGACCCTGTCCAAGGTCGGAGTTATCAGCGGTGACGTCAGCTGGGTGAAGTTCCTCATCACTCTGGGTGATACTCCTATAGCGCTGCTGATTTCGACTCTGGTTTCGATTGCGGTGCTTGGCGGCAAGATCACTAAGGACAAAACCGTCTTGGAAAAGGTGGTTGATTCCGCTCTGGGACCAATCTGTTCCGTGGTGCTCATCACCGGCGCTGGCGGTATGTTCGGCGGGATTTTGCGCGCTTCGGGAATCGGTGACGCGTTGGCTAAATCTATGGAAGATTTGGGTATTCCGCTCCTGCTGGCTGCCTATCTGATTGCGGTGGCGCTGCGTCTGGCACAAGGGTCGGCCACAGTAGCGCTGGTCACGGCCGCTTCACTGCTGGCTCCGGCGGTCGAACAGGCAGTTTCTGCCGGTCAGCTTTCGCCGTGGGGTGTAGTCTGTATCACTATGGCTGCCTCCGCAGGTTCGGTGTTTGCTTCACACGTCAACGATTCTGGTTTCTGGCTGGTCGGTCGATTGACGGGCATGGACGTAAAGACCACTCTGAAGGTGTGGACCATGCAGCAGCTTCTCGAATCAGTCATCGGTTTCGCAATCGCGGCGCTGCTATTCATCTTTGCCTAGAGAGCGAAGTCCACGAGATTATGTGTAATTGGTTCGATATTTCTGGTCGAGCTGCCCTAGTAACCGGATCCAACCGGGGACTGGGGCTGGCTCTGGCCACTGGTTTAGCAAAAGCTGGGGCGCGCGTCACTCTGCAAGGCCGGGATGCCGAGAAAGTATCCCAAGCAGCCCAGCAGTTATCTGAGTCACTGGGGGTCCCAGTCGAACACCTGGTTTTTGATGTCACCGATGCCCAGGAGGCCGGGCGTGCCCTCAATGACTTTATGGATAGCCAAGGCACGCCGGACATCCTGGTCAACAACGCAGGTATCCAGCGTCGTCACCCCATCACCGAGTTCCCTACCGAAGAGTGGGACGCGGTCATCAGCACGAATCTCTCTTCCGTGTTCTACGTGACGAAACCGGTCGCGCAGCGCATGGTGGAACGCGGCAGCGGCAAAGTCGTAATGGTCGGTTCCGTGCAGTCTCGGCTAGCGCGGCAAACCATTGCCCCGTACTGCGCCTCTAAAGGCGGCGTAGCCATGTTTGCCCAAGGCCTCGCGGCGGATCTATCACGCTACAACATCCAAGTCAACACGTTGTCTCCCGGATACTTTGCTACCGAGATGAACACGGATTTGTGGCAAGACCCGGAATTCGATGCTTGGCTGAAAGCCCGTACTCCGGCGGGACGATGGGGAAAGTTTGACGAGCTGATGGGGACACTCATCTATCTGTCCTCGGAAGCGTCAAATTTTGTCACCGGACAAAATATTTTAGTTGACGGAGGTATGACCAGCGTGGTCTAAGCCAGTCGGTCGAAAACTGTAGGGAGGAATGAATGACTGACATGAAACAGGTGTGTATCAACGCCAAGGAAGAAATGGGTTCTAACCGCGTGCCTTGCCCCGAACCCGGTAAAGGACAGGTACTGGTGAGAGTGGCCTGGGCCGGTATCTGCGGCTCGGATTTGCACTACTTCTTTGACGGACAGGTTGGCGCCTTCAAACTGCGCGAACCGCTGGTACCGGGTCATGAGATAGTCGGTATCGTCGCCAAAGACCCATCTGGGACCTACGCACCAGGAACGCCGGTTACCCCTCATCCGGCTACCTTCGGTCAGCCTCAGGCCGCCTACAGTGATTCACCGCATTTGTGGCCGGGTGGAGCCTATCTCGGATCGGCCTCCACCTGGCCCCACACCCAGGGGGGGATGAGCGAATACATCCTCTTGCGGCTTGACCAAATCCACGCTTTGCCACCGGATTTGCCGCTAAAGCGGGGGGTGCTGACCGAACCTCTGTGTGTGGGATTACACGCTCTGCATCGTCTCCAGGCAGCCACAGGATGGCAGAATTTGGCGGGTCGGAACGTGGCGGTAATCGGGGCGGGCCCGATTGGGCTGCTGGCGGCCGGCGCGGCTCAGAGCCTGGGAGCCGAAGTCAGCTGTATTGATGTGCAGGATGCACCTCTGCAGCGAGCTCAAGCCCTGGGAGTTGACCATGTGTATAACTCGACAAAGACCGAGCTGGAGGCTTCTGCATTTGACGCGGTTTTGGAATGTGCGGGCGTGTTTCCAGCTATTTCCCAAGCCTTCCAGATTTGCCGTCCTCGCGGCACGGTGGTTCAAGTGGGAATGGTTCCTGCGGTTGATGGGCCGGTCAATTTAGCACCCTTGATTTCCAAAGAAATCACCTACTTAGGAACGTTCCGGTTCCTGGACGAAATCGACCAGGCATTAGAGATTTTGGCTAACGCCCCACAGTTAGAATCCGTCATTACGCACGAGTTCAACGCCGACGAAGCCGAAAAGGCCTTCCACACAGCTAAAGACAGTGCTGCGTCCGGCAAGGTAATAGTTAACCTGTGGTTTGAGGAGTGAAAACTAATGACAGAGAAAGCAGATGTAGCAGTAATCGGTACCGGGGTAATGGGACGTTCTTTGGCGCGCAACTTTGCACGTCACGGACATACCGTTGCCCTGTTTGATGTTGCTCCCGGACGGGCTGCTCAGGTAGCGCAAGAGCACAGTGCCGAGGGAGCCTTTATCCCCGCCCAGGACCCGGTGAAGCTGGCCGAGTCGATGTCAACTCCTCGGGTAGCAATTTTGCTGGTGCCAGCGGGTGAACCGACTGACAAGGCCATCGATATGCTCTGTGAAGTTTTCTCCGCTGGGGACATCATCGTAGATATGGGCAACTCTTTCTACCTTGATACGGAACGCCGGGAGAAGCTGGTTACGCAGCGCGGCCTGCACTTTGTCGGCTGTGGCATCTCAGGAGGGGAATCCGGGGCTCTCAACGGGCCCGCCATCATGCCTGGTGGTGCGCAAAAAGCCTACGACAGGCTGGGGCCCCTACTGGAATCCATTTCGGCCCATTATCAAGGTGAACCATGCTGTACCTGGGTAGGCCCGGGCGGGGCGGGACACTACGTGAAAATGGTGCATAACGGGATTGAGTATGCCGATATGGAGCTACTCAGTGAGGCTTACCAGCTGTTACGTTACCGAAACGGAATGAGCCCCAAGGAAATCAGCGAGGTGTTTTCGCGCTGGAATGAGGGACCGCTGCATTCCTATCTGTTGGAAATATCCGCCGATATTTTGCAGCATACCGATGAAAAAACTCACCAGCCTTTCATCGACATTATTTGTGACCAGGCCGGTCAAAAGGGTACGGGTTCGTGGACTGTGCAAAACGCGTTGACCCTTGGGGCCGGCTCCACCATCATTGCGGCGGCTACTTTCGCAAGGGCAGTGTCCTCGCAAAGTGTTCACCGAACCTTGGCTCGTGAGGTCTTAGGGGAAGGGGTTCCTGACACTGTTTCCGGCGGATCAGATTTGCTGGATAACCTAGAAAAAGCCGTCTATGGGGCAAAAATTGTGGCGTATTCTCAAGGGTTGTCGCAGATTCGAGCCGCCTGTAAGGAATACGGTTGGACAGTTGACCTAGCCAAGCTGGCGGCCATTTGGCGTGCCGGCTGCATCATCCAGGCGCAGCTTCTGCAAGACATCATGAAGACCTACCAGGATGGCGACTTTGACACCCCGCTGTTGCTCAAGCCTGCCATCAGCGCGGTCATTAAAGACGCCCTGCCCGCGTGGCGCGCGGTGGTTAGCGACACCATCAAAGCTGGGATAGCTCTGCCCGCTCTCAGCGCAGGCTTGGCATATCTGGATTCCTTGCGTTGCCCAGCTCTGCCAACGGCTCTGGTACAGGCCCAAAGAGACTTCTTCGGGGCTCATACCTATCGCCGGAGGGACTGCGAGGGAAGTTTCCATACCCGATGGGAGAACGCACAACGTCAGGAAATATCGCTTTCTTAGCGGTAATTTAAAGTTAACGTGGTTCACCCGATAGGGGAGCGCCACGCTCAGCCTGGTGTCGTTTTCAGCGAGTTGCCGCAATCTTTAGAGCATCGGCAGCCCGGGAGGTAATTTCGCTGAAATCACCCTGGGCGATTAACTGTCGGGTGGCAATCCAAGAACCACCACAGGCAGGAACCTGTGGGTGAGCCAGATACTGAGCCAGATTTTCCTTTGAGATACCGCCGGTCGGGACAAACTGTATCTGCGGGAAAGGACCGGAAAGCGCGGAAATCACGGGTAGCCCGCCAGAGGCTTGTGCGGGAAAGAACTTGACGTATTTCAGGCCCGAATTGACGGCTTTCATCAGCCAAGAAGCATCGGTAACACCGGGCAAAACGGGCACTTGGTTGGTTAGGCAGTAATCCACTAGGCCTTGATCGTAACCGGGCATGACCAGGTACTTTGCCCCCGAATCTATGGCGGTCCGAGCCTGTTCCAGATTTGTGACAGTGCCCGCCCCCACCAAAATATCGCTGTGCTGGGACATTTGTGCAATCGCCGCCGCTGCCGCATCGGTGCGGAAAGTAACCTCAGCTGTGGTGATGCCTCCCGCAAGCAGAGCTTCAGCCAATGCCACGGCATCTTTCGCGTCGTCCAGAACTACCACCGGGATGAGGGGATTTTTCTTGATAACCGCATCCATATCCATCATGATTCCTCCTGAGTGTCGTGAGCAGTCGCCAACTGGGTAGTTTGCATGACAATCTTGTCAGGCACGTCTCTGAGTCAACGCTGCAGTGTGGGGACCAGAGCCTCAGTGTCCATTTTATGACTTCTGAGGCGGAATAGACCGTGAGCAAACTCGATTTTACCTGGCGAGGACATGTGCGCCCACGGGGTGACTGTTCACCGCGGTATGCTACTCTGTACGTTGTAGCTCCTGGCTCCCCGCATATTCATGGGTTTGGCATACTTCCATATTCTTTAAGAGAGTTATTGAGTTCTAGACTATTAGGGGTGCTTTGATGTGTTTAGCATGTTTAGCTAGATTATTAGAATGTCTAGCATTTTAGAACTATTATCCTACGGTAAAGATTTATTTCTTGATATATGTAGACTTTCAGAAGTATCAATTTGCATCCTAGTAGCTTCATACGCTATAGCCTATTTGCATTAATATAGTATAGATACATATGTTATATAAGTCCTAGATTTCGACACGTATTATACTGTAAAATAAAGCATTGATAAGTAGGACATAGGGTGTCTCCTATTTTTGCATACATTAGGACTATTTAGATGCGTTTACCTTATCAAAGAGATTTCATAAAGTTAGCCAATATTTGTTACGTTCTAGTTGAAATACCGTAAATAAAGAAAGAAGAATATCTTTATTCCTAACCCAAATATTCAGGGATATATAGCACTGTCACTATCTTTTAGGTGTGTTAAGATAAATTCAAGGTTTCACGCATTGGTAAGACATAGTACATGATGTTTACCCCAATCAAGTGTGTTCCTATGTGAAAGAAATATTGATGCTAAAAGCAGCCCTGGATAAGCTACGATACGCATATTTAGTGAGAACAAATGTGTTTTAGTTATAGTAGACCGAGAACGTATGTGCTGCGTATAATTACATCTGTTTGATACATATAGATAGTAATGCCCACATTTAGCATACTAAAAGCGCTTGAACCTGCATAGATGTATTTACTATGAGGGCGAGGGGGTTGTTTTGTGGTGTTTCGCCTGAAACGACCAATTGTGGTCGTTTCTTAACGGCTTCACCTTTTTCGCGGCGGCTCATGCAAGCGTTGCTTGCTGCCGACCGCGCCGGTGAACCGGGGGTTCGAATCCCTCGCGGAGGGCGAGGGATTCGAACCCCCGGTGAGTTTCCCCACAACGGTTTTCAAGACCGTCACATTCGGCCGCTCTGTCAGCCCTCCATGCGCGAAAAGCGTGATACAGATTCTATCAGGTGAAAGCCGAGCTGCCGACTTTTGGAAAATCTGCAGGAATTTCGCTAGAGTTAAAACCCTTGGAGACGTGGCTGAGCGGCCGAAAGCGGCACCCTGCTAAGGTGTTAGGGGCCTCGCCCCTCGCAGGTTCAAATCCTGTCGTCTCCGCAATCCCGCGTCACCTGTAGTGACGCGGGAATTTTTATGCTTACAGGCAGACCCAAGTTATCAATCGCGCGGCATATGACCCACGACATATAGAGATAATTCCTTTCAGTTTTGCCCGTTATTCGAGATAGTCTTGTACTATGCGTCGTTCCAAAATAGTCTGTACCCTCGGCCCCGCCACGAATTCAGAGGACAAGATTCGTTCCTTAATGCAAGCCGGAATGAATGTGGTGCGTATCAATCGTTCCCACGGCACTCAAGCTGAGGCGGCTGAGCAAATCGACTTGGTACGTCGAGTTGAGAAAGAATTTGAACATCCCGTGGCTGTCCTGGTTGACTTACAAGGTCCCAAGATTCGCCTAGGAACGTTTGTAAAAGGTGTTGAAGATCTCCTTCTGGGGCAGGATTTCACCATTACGACCCGTGATGTACCGGGAGATGCCAGCATCGTCTCCACGACTTTCAAGGGACTGCCAGGCGACTGTCATCCTGGTGACGTGCTTTTGATTGATGACGGTAACGTGCAAGTTAGGGTCACTCGCATCGAAGGCGAGGACGTGGTGACAAAAGTCGAGGTCCCCGGAACAGTATCGAATCATAAAGGGTTGAACCTACCAGGCGTGGCTGTTTCCGTACCGGCGCTTTCCGAAAAAGATAAAGACGACTTACGCTGGGCGCTGACCCAAGATGTTGACTACATTGCCTTGTCATTTGTGCGTCGGGCAGATGACCTGGATGACGTGCATCGGATAATGGACGAAGTCGGACATCGCCTCCCGGTCATTGCCAAAATTGAAAAACCCCAGGCTGTGAATCATTTGCAAGAAATTATTCGCGCTTTTGACGCCATCATGGTGGCTCGCGGTGATCTCGGGGTAGAAATGCCGCTGGAGGAAATTCCTACCGTGCAAAAGAGAGCCATCGAATTGTGCCGCGCTGAGGCAAAACCAGTCATAGTGGCTACCCAAGTACTGGAATCCATGATTTGCAACGCGCGTCCCACCAGAGCAGAAGCCTCAGACTGCGCCAATGCGGTGTGGGACGGCGCTAGCGCGGTCATGCTTTCAGGTGAGACGGCTGTGGGCAGCTATCCGATTCAAGCCGTAGAAACGATGGCCAAAATCATCGAAGCTGCTGAAGAGCTAGGAACGCGCCACTTCGCGAAACTCAAGGACGGCGACCTTGATTGGGAATCCATCATCGCGCGTCATTCGGTTTTGATTGCGAAGTCAACCAATTCTAAGTTCGTGGCGGCTTTCACAAATTCCGGAGCTACAGCTCACCGGTTGGCACGGTTGCGTTCCACGATACCTCTGTATGTGTTCTGCTACCACGAAAATGTCCGTCGCCAATTGGCTCTGGAATGGGGTATTCAAACCTATCCCATCAAAATGGCGCAGCGACTCTATCTGATGATTCATGAGGCGGAAGATATCTTGCTGGAACGCGGTATTGCCCAACGAGACCAGGTTGCCGTGTTTGTGGGAGGTCTTCCCCCAGGGCAAGAAGGAAACACCAACTCGATTCGGTTGCACCGGGTAGGTTCCTACAGCGATGTCTGATTTCATTCGTTGACGCGGTTGACGACTAGCAGGGCGCGAGAAAGGGCTACCGGGCTCAGTCGTGACGACTAGGGCGTTGTTCCAGAACCCGGGTATCAGCCACGGTGGCCCAATCGGGAGCGACTGTACCTACAGACCGTCGTGTCATTCGGCGCTATGAGGGTGATCCAGGTAGCCTTGGGCAATCGCGGCCGGGGTGGAGAGGGCGTTCGGCAAACGCGGAGACAGCAGTGCTCTCACCGAATGAAAAATATCGGGAGCTCCGGGCCATACGGTGTCATCAGGTAGGTTGTTTGCGCTCAGCTCGCCGACCCAGTAGCCATCAGTTTGGATTACGTATCCCTCCAAATAGTCCCACCATTGATAGTAAAGCTCGAGGTAAGGCTCCAATTCTTCCACTGAGGCACCTTGTTCGCGCAACGCAAAAACCAGGGCCACTACAGCCTGAATGGCTTCCGTGAGGACCCAGGTAAACCGTTGACGCATCAAAGGTTTACCTTGATAGTCCACGGTAAAGAAAATACCGCTGTGGCCGTCTTTACACCACGAATCTGAGGCCGTTCGAGTAAAGATTTCCCGTGCCACGTGCAGGTAATCTTTCGGTGGCTCGAGACCGTGTTTTTCGGAAGCGGCGGCAACTTGGACAATTTTCCGTGACCAGCCAAAATTATGTCCAACGTTGATTCCATAAGGCCGGCGCGGGTCAGCTGGGGTGCCGACATTGTAGTTTCGATCTAGATTCCAATTTCCATCGAAGTGTTCCGGAACTCGCCAATCGTTGTTTCGAGCCTGCTCCATGGCAAACGAGACAATCCGCGAGGCTCGTTCAATCCACTTTTTGTCTTCAGTGGCGTCGGCTACAGCTAGGAAAGCCGACACGGCGTGCAGATTTGAGCTCATGCCGTGATAGCTTTCCATCTCGGAAAAATCCCGTTCGAAGGTTTCGTTTACACGGCCAAGTTCTTCGTCCCAAAAGTATTTTTCTTCGACCTTGATGGCTTGTTTCAGTAAATCTTTAGCACTACTGACAGGGGTTAATGAAGCTGCGGCAGCTGCCTCTAAAAGATAGGACATAGCCCGTGAGCTTTTCCGATTCCCCTCTGTCCCCGCAGGTATGCCAGGCGTATTTGCTAACTTTTGGCGTTCTTGAATTGGCTCAATCAAAGAAAACCAGCCGTCGTAGTCTGGATCTTTGAATGCATATGTGATGGCTTGGACTCCGTGTTCGCACCGTCGCAGAGAACCGGGGATTCCCAATAACGAAGCTACGGCATAAATGTAGGTCGAGCGAGCCGTCAAATCGAGCTCCACAGGTTTTGCTGCATCGACGCTCCCATCACTACGAATGTATCCAAAACCGCCGTGAATGTATGCATGCTGGCCGTACTCCAGCACCGTTTGCAGGTGATTTCCTAGCCAACGAACATGTTCTGTGGAATCGAATCTCGGCATTGTTGTTCCCTCCTCACCAGCCATCGATACGAAAATTTTACCCGTTGATTCCTAAGTTTTTTTGGATTTCGGTTGAGTTCTCAACACTTATAAATTGCTTGAGAGAGTAAGTTTCGCGGTGCGGTCGGCAGATTGCTACATGGTAACCGATTCATCCGGGAGGTTTCGGGTACTTCAAAGTCCCATTACTTGGGTGAGAGCTTCCAAGACCGCACCCGCGCCTTGTTTCGTGTCCGGCAGGGTGGTGGCGGTAGCGGCTGCCTTGACTTCGGGGCGAGCATTTCCCATGGCGACACCGTAACCAGCGGTCTGCAGCAAGGGGATATCGTTACCTCCGTCTCCAATGGCAATGGTGTGACCCAAGTCAACCCCTAAATTCTTGCAAACAGTAGCAAGACCGTGTCCTTTTGAAGTGCCCGGGGGATTAATATCCAGCCAGGAACGCCACCCGATGGCGTGTTCCACCCCGGTAAAATCAATGCGATTAACCGCACGATGGAAATCCTCGTTATGCAACTGGGGTTCACGAATGACCACTCGGGAAACCGGGGTCGCCAAAAGTGTATCGAGGTCTTGAACCTCCAGGGTTTCGCGCAATTCTCCGGGAGGGAAGGGTTTGGAAACCCGGAAACCGAGGGGATTGTCTTCCACTCCAATGCAGGCTTCGGGAAGAACCTGCAGCACGCGAGCCACGATGGGGCGAGGATCGAAAGTGTATTGATTGGTGAGGGCGTAACCGTCAGCCTGCGTATAACGACCAACCAAGGAGCCGTTGGCGCTGGCAATCCAGGCACTTTCCAGTTCTAGCCCCTCCACCACCGGCAGTGTGGCCGGAACGGAACGCCCCGTGGTGATGCAGATATGCACTCCACCAATACGGAGTCGATCGGCATATTCCTTTACTTTGGGATAAATCTGCTGTTCAGGGGTGACTATGGTGCCGTCAATGTCCAGGGAGACCAACACGTCACGAGGATTTTTGGGCAAGTCCATTAGTCCCAACGCGATAGCGTGGCGCGTGACTTGTGCGGAATACTCGCCCAAAAAAACCTCCGGAAACGGGTTAATATCCTGATGAAAAGCTATTCAAGTTATTTACCTGATTGACTAACTGGTTCCAGAACTTCCAACCCGCCCAGATAGGGGCGCAAACCGGCGGGAACCCGTACCGAGCCGTCGGCCTGCTGGTGGTTTTCTAAAATAGCTACAATCCAGCGTGTAGTTCCCAACGTTCCGTTCAAAGTGGCGCAGACCTGTGGTTTTCCTTTCGCATCACGGTAGCGAATCCCCAGGCGGCGCGCTTGGAAAGTCGTGCAGTTTGAAGTGGATGTCACCTCCATAAAGCGCTTCTGGGTGGGAAGCCAGGCTTCACAGTCAAACTTTTGCGCCGCGCTAGAACCGAGATCCCCGGCTGCGGTATTGATGACCCGGTAGGGCAGCTCCACCTTGGCGAGCATCTCGCGTTCCATATTGAGCAACTTCTGGTGCTCCGCCAGAGCCTCTTCCGGTTTGCAATAGGAAAACATCTCGACCTTGTGGAACTGGTGGACGCGAATAATGCCGCGCGTGTCCTTGCCATAGGAACCCGCCTCGCGCCTAAAACAAGCTGACCAGCCGGTATAGCGCTTGGGGCCGGCAGATAAATCGATGATTTCATTCGTGTGATAGCCCGCCAGAGCGACCTCGGAGGTGCCGGTCAAATAGAGTTCATCGGCAGGCAGATAGTAAATCTCGTCCGAGTGCTCACCTAAGAATCCCGTTCCGCTCATAGTCTCAGGGGAAACCATGCACGGTGTAATCATAGGGGTGAACCCGTGAGCCATGGCGGTATCGAAAGCAGCATTGAGGATTGCTAGCTCCAGACGAGCGCCAACGCCTTTCAGATAATAAAAACGCGCTCCCGACACCTTCGCACCACGGTCGGTGTCGATGGCATCCAAACCGATACCCAGGTCGAGATGATCCTTGGGGGTGAAGCCTTCCGCCTCAAAGTCACGAATCGCCACACCCTCCTGACCCAAGACTTCGTAGTCGTCCTCACCGCCGGAAGGCACCCCGTCCAAAATCAGGTTTTCCAGCACCATCGCGGCCCGCTTGGCTTCCTCAGCAGCCTGGTTGGAGGCATCTTCCAAAGCCTTGACGTTTTCACTCAGCTTCTTGGCCTGCTCCAGCAGGACAGGGCGTTCCTCTTTCGAGGCACTGCCGATTTTCTTGGAAAAGGCCTTTTGCTCGGCACGCGCGGTTTCAAAAGCGGTCAGCGCCGCCCGGCGGCGTTCGTCAGCGGCTAAGGCCTGGTCTACAGTTGCGGGGTCGTTACCGCGAGCCACCTGAGAGGCCCGCATCGGTTCTGGATTGTCTTTCATCGCACGCAAATCAATCATGCTTAAAGCATAACCGTTTTGCGCCTCATCTTTAGATAGTGCGGCTCGCTAGCGAACTCACACCGCACGACCGGAGATGACCTGTTCCATCCAGGCTTGTGCCGTGGCGAAATCCAGATTCGCCGTCCCCCGCACGATCTGGGCACGCATCCGATCCGCCCGCGGATACGAACCTAAAAACCGCACATCCGGGCAGGTCCGGTGCAGCCCCATCAAAGCATCTTTGACACGCTCTTCAGAAATATGACCCTCGATGTCAATGGAAAAGGCGTAGCGGTCAAAGTGCCCTCCGACCGGGCGTGATTCAATGCGCGAAAGATTTACCCCCCGTGCCGAAAACTGTTCCAGCATGGTCAGCAGCGCACCGGATTCATTGTCCGGTAACGTAACTTGAACTGTGGTTTTGTCTGCCCCCGTGGGGGGAGGGATAGCTCCGGGAGGGGAAACCAGGACGAATCGGGTTTGGGCGTTGTCGTCATCCGCAATCCCCTCCGCGAGAGTTTTTCCGCCATAGGCCGAAGCGGATACTGTGGAGCAAAGAGCCGCGTCATAGCCGCACGAGGCATCCTCCATCAGCAGTTTGGCGGCCGCGGCAGTGGAGGTGGTGGGAATATGAGTTACTTCGCCGATGTGCTGTTCCACCCAACAGCGAGTTTGCGCCCAGGCATGTGGATGAGTGCCAATCCGCTTAATCTGACCCAACTCCAGCCCGGAATCTGCCCGCACCATCAACGCAAAGGCAATCGGTACTAAAACTTCGCCCACAATCGTCAAGGGCTGACCGTGAGCTAAAGCGTCCAAAGTGGCGTTAACTCCGCCTTCCACCGAGTTTTCAATCGGAACCACTGCACGATCGGCCTCGCCGGTACGGACCAGGTGCAGGGCAGATTCGACACCGGGGGCGGGTAGCAAGGTTGCGTCCCGGGGTGTGATTTCTCGGGTAGCCTGCTCGCTAAAAGTCCCGAAAGGTCCCAGAAAGGAAACTCGTAAAGGACCTCTCACCTCCGGTCCGGGAAGTGAGGCTCCAGTCGAAATTGATGATGCCGAGTTTGTTAATGCGGTATTCATGGGCAGTACTCCTCAAAATAATTATCGCGAAGCAGCGCAATTTCGACAAAACTCGGTATGATTTTAACCATGCAGACAAAAGTCAAGCCTCCTATTGCGCCCTCGCGTGCGATGTCTGGGCGACCGGGAAGCGGTCCACGCAAACCGATTAAGCGTTCTTATAAACCGCTACCTACTACGCGTTACCTGGTTGCCGGTTTGACCGCAATTATTGTCAGCATGGGCTTAATCGCCGGGGCGATGAGCTCAACCAATACTTTTGACGTGAAGCCTTGGGATCCTTCCCAAGAAATGCACTGGGATCCATTCGAACATCACGAGATTGCCGGTGTGGATGTGGGCTCCCTCAGCGAGGCGGGGCGTCGTACCTCGGAGGCAATAAAACCTAAGACGGCGTCAACTCCCACAGAAACTAAGAAGCAGACAAAACCTGAGAAAACTCCCGAGGCAACTGCGACTGAGTCGCCGGCTCAAGAGGAGAACCCGTCCTCCACTGTCGTCCAGACTTTTGAAGTTCCAGGAGCGCCTCAAGAGCCGACCGCTTCGGAAGCTCCTGACGGGGCGCCGCCAGTGGCTATGGGTCCTATTTCTAAGGATTCACGAGTTGACCGGGTTCACGAGGCCGCGGTCCCAAAAGCATAACCACCGGTGCGTATTCATCGGTTCCCAGTCTGGGTGGTGGCTTCGGTTCGGTAGGCATGTCTGCCCAGGTGAGCCGCACGCCTCTGTTAGTTTTGTTAGGTATCCAATGGTGTTGGGATGATGATTCCCTGACAGACCCGGATTTACGTCAGCTCCTGGAAAGTTCTACCCGCGCCAATTCGGTGGTGCGCACCAAAGCGAACACCACTCTTCCCGCTGCCGGATTTCGCGCTTTGGCGACGGGAAACCGTACGGGGTCGAGCGAGAACGGATGGATCCTGGGCCAGGCGGTGCTGGACTCGGGTGTGAACTTGCGTTTGTTTGGCGATGGAGCCGCGGCGGGAATGGGTTTCGTGCATCCCGACGCACCCGGCGCCAACCTTCCCAAGTCCCTGAGTTTTTCACCGGCCTACAGCTACCGTGGTGCCAGTCCGGAAGTGTTTGCCGACCTGCTCAGCCAGGTCATGACCCCCGGAGCGGTAGTTGTGGTGGATATGCGGGTGTTTCCCCGCCATTTGCAGCCCCAAATTTTGCGCACAGCCTGGCAGCGCGGTGACGATTTGGGGTGGAATACTATTATTGCCTCAATAGCTGACGATAAACCGGTGACAAATCGAGAATCAGATGTTTACCTAATTGACAACTCTGCCCCCGAAAAGGCGATTGTTCCACCGGGAGATCCCAGACTGCAAGTCTTTGCGGCGCGCGGCCCCCAGTTCGGCAATGGGGGCGCGACCTCGGCTTCTACCCATCGACCGGGATGGGTGCAAACCGC
The DNA here is from genome assembly GCF_947087965.1 of uncultured Mobiluncus sp. Classification (GTDB taxonomy): domain Bacteria; phylum Actinomycetota; class Actinomycetes; order Actinomycetales; family Actinomycetaceae; genus Mobiluncus. The sequence continues at coordinate 170,368 of NZ_CAMUES010000004.1, read as the reverse complement.
CGACTTGACCGCTACCATCTTGGATTACGTCGGAGCTGAAAAACCACCGTGGTTGCAAGGCTCCGCAATCACTACGGGAAATATGGTTACTGTGGAGTCTCTCGCGTCGGCAGCGCGCCGCGCCGCGATGATTCGCAATGTCCAGGTTCGATTCCTTCCCGGCTTGGGTGTGGGAGTGGCTTTGCTGTTGATTGCGGCAGTATGGACGCTGAACCGCCGTACACACCCCCGGTTGGGTGAGGATTGGGACCAGCCCCGGGCGCTGTTGGGATTTTGGCGAATGGTAGCTACCTTTGCCGCTCTCATCCCGGCCATGGCGTATTTCATGAACTTAGTACCGTGGTGGGAACTCGGACCGGCCGACACAGACGTTGCCGCCGCTAGCTATTTGTGGCTAGGATGTCTGCTCCCGGTAATCCTGAGCGCCCTCGTGGCTATTGTCTGGAGTGCTTTGGGACTTAATTCCCTCCTCGGCCCGTTGTTCATAATAAGCATATCGTCACTGATAGTAGGGGTACTAGACCCCTTAATTGGCTCCCCGATGGTGTTGGATGCCATTATGGGACTGCAATCAACAGTCGGGGGGCGTTTCTTTGGCATCGACAATGTCATGTTTGCGGTACTCGCTACCGGAGCACTGATTCTCGCTACGGTTGTCTATGGGTTGGTAGCGGAACGCAAACAGTCTACAACCACAGAAAAATCCTTGATAATGGTGCTGATTGTTATGGCTAGTGCGGTAATTTTCCTCGATTCTGCCCCCAGCTTGGGGGCGGATTTTGGCGGCACGATGGCTTTGATTCCCGGCTTTGCCATTCTGTTCTTAAAATTCAACCGAAAACCTCTAACAGTCCTATCATCTGCACTGATAGTTTTATTAACGCTAGCTGTAGCAGCGCTATTTGCTTATATTGATTGGTTGCGTCCCGCTGCGGAACGGACCCATTTGGGTAACTTTATCGATACGCTCACTCAAGGCCGGGTGTTGCCGGTACTGATTAATAAATCCACGATGGTTTGGAACTCCGGCTGGCCGGCGTGGCTCATTATTAGTGTTATTTTGGCTATTTTGCTGGCGATAGCGATTATTTTGGCTCCGTTATTCGCCAATATGCGAAACCCCTACCGCCGTGACTACGGTTGGCTGTGGGGTAGCGCCGGCGCAAAACTTCGTCCCGAAGGAATTACCTGGAATCACGCGGAAAGAGCCTTATTTGCCGCCTGGATTACTACTATGGTGGTGGGCATGTTGCTCAATGATTCGGGAATCCTACTGGGTCTGGCGGGAGCCGCCGTCATGTTTCCGGCCATCTTGGCTCAAGGTTGTCACAAGTTCCTAATCGAATCCCCCGGCGATGACCGTTCTGCGCAGCCTTATTTCAGGCAGTAAACCTCACCGGGCTCCTGTTTAATCGCAGCGGACAGGCGCAACCGAAGGGGAGCTCGAACGTGACGCACAAAGCGTGTGGCGGAGGCCAGAAATACATCCCGGAATTGGCTCAGACGGTGACGGTATCCAGCCATATCGTTGCCAGTAGCCCGGTGTGTCAGGTCGCAAGGAACTTCCTGCACTGAGTACCCCTTAACCAGCAGGTCGATAGTCATACCGGTTTCCACCCCCCACTTATGCGCCAGGGGCAAGCAATCGAAAAAGGCTTCTGCACTCAGGCAGCGCTGGCCGGACAGCGGTTGGAGCGGTTCCCACCCGGTCGCCCAGCGAATAGCCCGGCGCGATAAACGCGTCACAAAACCGTGACCGCCGGCACCGGCTTGGCGCGGCAGGGCAGCTATGGCACAGTCCGTGCGTCCCTGCATTACCGCCTCCACCAGCGGGAAAGTCTGGGCGGCGGAATCTCCCAAGTCCGCGTCTAGGAACAAAATGAGACGGCGAGGTCCGTCCTCGGGGTCGCGCATCGCCGCGACTTTTGCCCCTGTTTCCATAGCACTAGCCTTACCGCGGTTGACGGAATGGCGTACCACCACGGCACCGGCACTGCGCGCGGCTTCACCCGTATTGTCACTAGACCCATCATCAATCACCACGAATAAATCCGCCCGGGGCAAAGCCTTGGAGGCACGAATTGTCGCCCCAATCGAATCGCCTTCGTCCTTGGCGGGAATGATGACCGCAACTTTCTGGTTCGGATCAGGAACGACTGGGGCAGAATTTTGGCTGTTTTCCTTGTCAGTTTCAGGCATGTGTGCAATTTTAAAGCCCTATCTAGCCAAATGCGAGCTTTCAACACCAGAAGTTTCCGGGTTTTTGTCATCTAAACGCCCGCGCCGGTACAGAAATTGGTGAAACAATGAGGCTATGCATGAACGAGCTGGACAACTTGCCAAACCGGAAGACCTCATCAACGTTGATGAAGTCATTAGCGCCTACTATGACCTGGAACCCGATGTGAATGAGCCTGCACAGGCAGTTTCGTTTGGGACTTCGGGTCATCGCGGTTCATCTCTGGACCGCGCCTTTAACGAGGCTCATATCGTCGCCACCACGGCCGCGATTGTGGAGTATCGTCAATCACAAGGTTACGACGGCCCCCTGTTCATCGGGCGCGATACGCACGCCCTGTCCGAGCCGGCGTGGCGTACCGCCTTGGAGGTCCTCGCGGGCATGGAAGTGCGCACTCTGACAGACGCGCGCGACTCCTTCACCCCGACACCCTCCGTATCTCACGCCATTCTCAAGGCTAACGGGGCGGGCACGCCGGGAGGCGTGCGGCTGAGCGGAGCGGGTTTGGCTGACGGTATCGTTGTTACCCCTTCGCATAACCCGCCTCGTGACGGCGGCTTTAAATACAACCCGCCCAGTGGGGGTCCCGCCGATTCGGACGCGACTTCCTGGATTGCTAATCGTGCTAATGAGATCTTGCGCCAGGGTTGGCGTTCCGTGCCGAGAAACCCGCATCCCGAGCAATCGGATTTCATCGGGAAAACAGATTTTCTACCGTCATACGTAGACTCGCTAATTGACGTAGTTGACGTTGAGGCAATTCGGTCCGCCGGTGTCCGCATCGGGGCTGACCCCTTGGGCGGTGCTTCGGTAGACTACTGGGCGGCCATCGCCGAGCGTTATGGGTTGAACTTGACGGTGGTGAACGAAAAGGTCGATCCGCGCTGGTCTTTCATGACTTTGGACTGGGACGGCAAGATTCGGATGGACTGCTCCTCGCCCTACGCGATGGCTTCTCTGCGTCAGGTGATGGAGGGCGGTTCGGCCCCCTACGACATTGCGACCGGAAACGATGCTGATTCAGACCGTCACGGCATCGTCACTGCCGATGGCCTGATGAATCCGAATCACTATCTGGCGGTGGCAATCGAATACCTATTCACCCACCGTCCGCACTGGTCGCAAGGCTGCTCCGTCGGTAAAACCCTGGTGTCCTCAGCCTTAATCGACCGGGTAGTAGCCGATATGGGACGCAAACTCGTCGAGGTTCCCGTTGGTTTCAAGCATTTTGTGCCGGGATTGCTGGATGGGTCTGTAGGCTTTGGCGGCGAGGAATCCGCCGGTGCGTCTTTCCTACGCAAAGACGGTACCGTGTGGACCACTGACAAGGACGGGTTGATTGCGGCTTTGCTGGCATCCGAAATCCTCGCAGTGACCGGGAAAACCCCCAGTACTCTGCACGAGGAACAGGTGGCTCGGTTTGGTGCTTCCGCTTACGAACGGGTGGACGCCCCCGCGACCAAGGCAGAAAAAGCCAAACTCGCGGCTTTGGCACCCGAAGACGTTGCGGCCTCGACTTTGGGCGGGGAGCCGATTGTCGACCGCTTGGTGCAGGCACCGGGCAACCACGCGGCTATCGGAGGACTGAAAGTCACTACCAAGAACGCCTGGTTTGCCGCTCGTCCCTCCGGCACCGAAGATATTTATAAGATTTATGCCGAATCCTTTAAGGGTCCCGAGCATCTTCAGACTATTCAGGAAGAAGCAAAACAGGTGGTGGCCCAGGCTCTGGCAAAATAAGGCTCGTTTCACCATGCTGGCCTAGCATTTCGCCAGGGCAGAGAGCAACGCGGCTTTTTCCGCAACGGTGACTGTCAGATTCCACCGATACTTGATGTCGATTTGCTGGCGGGCGTAGGCGCAACGGAAATTGCGGTTCGGAGGCATCCAGGCATCGGCGGAGGCATCGGATTTCTGTTGGTTAGCCGGTCCGTCTGCTGCCAGCAGCACGCTCGGGTCGTTTGCGTAAGCCTCCCGCTGTGCTTTCGTCCAGGCCCAAGCCCCGGACTTCCACGCGTTGCCCAGTGCCACCACGTGGTCAATCTGGACTTTGCGGCCCGGTGCCGTTTCAAATTGCAGGGTTTTACCGGTGTAAGGATCGTGAAAGGTTCCCCCGGTCAGTCGGCACGGCTTGGTGCTGTCCGCGAAACGCGGAGATTGAAAGTCCCGAGCCAAAATGTCCGCCCTAGTATCGCACCCATTCCCGTCGCGATCCATCCACCCCGCTCCGAACATGTCGCGCTGATACCCACCGGGTCCAGCGTCTTTACGGACCGTTAGAGCGCATAGTTCACGCAGAGAACCACCGATAGTAGCACTGGCGGAACTGGCGGGGCAACGTAAACCAGGGGTGGGAAAATTCGCCAGATTCGGACCAGCTCCAGGCCATAGTGTCCACCAAACCAGTGCTGCGCAGCTAACCAACACGACGTCGCCGATACTGGCTCGGCGCACCGGCGTAGATGAATCGAAGTTAGAGAAACCGCTCACTTCTCAAGTGTGGTACCGGAGTCGCTGCTTTCGCCATCTTCATCAGTTTTACCTGTGGAAAACTGGTTTTTCCACAGCTTCTTTGTCTTAGCATCTGGATAGTCTCCACGGGCGATTCGACGGGCTCGCTGTGCCGATTTCCACTGTTGGCGAGTCATCGAAATCGTCCAATCGTGAGTTTCGGGTAGAATCCAGCGGCGCCAGGAAGCCAAGAGGGTGAGGGTCGAACCAATCAGAGCCGCGGCTACCATCCCGGTCAGGGGATATCCAAGTTTATAGAAAGAGGCATCTGCACACGAAGCGAGGATAGCCGGAATGGCGTAGAGCCTGTTTCCTCCGAACACCATCGGTACGTTGCCCGCGGCGATATCACGCACCATCCCTCCACCGATAGCGGTGATTACACCCATCAATATGGCCGGAATCACGTCGAAGCCCAAGCTCAGAGCCTTTTGGGTCCCCGTGCCAGCCCAGATTCCCAGAACCAGAGCATCGAATAAAATGAGGGTTCGCCGAGACCATTTGCCATCAAACTTCCATAACCCGGCGACCACCGCCCCAGCCAAAGCCATGGTCAAATAAAATCTGTCAGTCAGGGCCACAGGAGGGGCATTGTTCAGCATAATGTCGCGGATGATGCCGCCGCCCAAAGCGGAAACCACTGCCAAAATTCCGAAACCAACCAGGTCAAAACGCTTTTGACGAGCCAGCTGGCCGCCGAGGATGCCGTTGAGAAAAACGCCGGTAATGTCGAGAACTCGAAACACTTCGGGTAAAAGGTCATTGAAAGAAACTGGTGCTGTTGCCGAGATAGTTGTGGGAAACAGGCCGGCATCGAAAGAGAATATAGCACTCAGCACGTGAGCATTGTACCTGAGACGAGAGGAAACTTTCCTCCAAAATCGGCAGCAGATTCTCTAGTGAGGTCTTTCATTGCTCGTTTTGTTCAGCGGAGCTCCGGGGTGCTGGTAAGTCGGGCGCCGAACGGTGGCTACAGTGAAAAAGCGCCTCCGGCGGCGAGACCCAAAAGGTAAGTGACAACTGCAGCACCGATACCGATAGCAGCCTGTCGCAAGGCTCGAAAAAATGGTGGTTTACCAGATAGAATGCCGATTGTTCCGCCAATCATCAGCAAAATGAGTCCGACCAGTACAACCGCGGCGCTAATAGAAGGAATTCCGCTGAATCCTAGGAGGAAGGGAATCAGGGGAATGAATGCTCCCAAGGTGAAAGCCAAAAAAGAGGACAGGGCCGCCTGAGGTCCGGAGCCAATCGCCTCCAGTTCCCCAGAGGGGGCTTCCTCAAAGGCTAAGGCGAGGGGATAGTCCTCTGTTTCTTTGAATTCTTCAGTTGACATTCTTGACGTAGAAGGGGTGGGGGTGTCGTCGTCTACAGCGGCCGCTTCGTCCATGGATTCGCTCTGGCTGGTGCCTTCCAAGGCATCTGGAGTAGCCGTTTTTGACAGCGTGCGTGACTGCAACTGTGCATCAATGGTTTCCAAGGCCAAAACTGCGTGTGCAGCTGCCTCCTCAGGTTTGTCACCTCGAGCCATGAACAGGAGTTTCAGCTCATTAGCGGCGCGGTCCAGCATGGGCAGGCGTTGTTTCACATCGGGGTTCGGTCGTGAAGATTCCAAGAGTTCGCGTTGAGACGTGATGGAAATGTATTCTCCCGCCGCCATCGACAGGGCTCCTGCTACTAACCCGGTCAGCCCCGTGACCAGGATTATCGACACCGGCACGCCTGTACCGGCAATGCCCGCCACCAGAGCGAGATTGGAAACCAAGCCATCATTGATTCCGAAAACCATGGCGCGGGCACGTCCGGAAAAACGGGCTCGGGAGCGGGCCGCCAAAGCGCGAACCACTTCAGAATGCAAGTGCTCATCGGCCGCCATCTGGGGGGTGGCATCTGCATCAACATCGTAAGTGCCACGTTCTTCGGAGCGTTGCATCATCGCCAAAACAAAAATAGAGCCTATCTTGATGGCCAGACCCTGCAGTAGCCGGATATACCAGGGGCTGTGTGGGGTCGGTTCGGCGTGAGTGCCGAGGTGCGCCAGCCAGTAATCCTCGTGACGCTTTTCGGCATCCGCCAGTTCCAACAGAATCTCGCGATTCATGCCCTGGCGTTTTTTAGCGATAGCGCGGTAGATTTTCGCTTCGTCACGTTCCTCGGCGAGATAGCGCCGCCAGCGCTTAATTTGTTCCGGAGTGGGTTCGGGGAGGTTCTGTGAGTTCATTTACTGTGGCAGCCTCTCCACCGGTTTAGGTTAGGCAACGATTTTTCCATCAATAATGATGTGGCCGTCTTTGTCACGGGTAACACCGTCTTTATCGGTTGATGTGGTTGACGCGTCCGGAGGAGTGTCCCCGGTTTTCCCGGCGTTGGCGAAGCCCGCCCAAGCGGCACTACCCCCTGCGTTTAGCTGGGTCTTTAGGTTCTCTGCCAACTTGTCAATGAGCTTAGCTCCCTGTGTGCGCAAGACATCGTCCATTTTTTCTGTGGCTACCCTGCGTGCATCCGTGATACTTTCCGAGTTAGCAATTTTTGCTGCAAAACCTTTTACGCTGCTAATTTGCTTTTCACTCATTCGCAAGGCCAATGCGGCTCCAGCCCCCAAACCAGCCAGAAACAGCCACTTGCCTTCAGACATTGCCCACACCTCCGAAAAACTCTGCGCGGCAATTCTACTGTTTATCGCCCTTTTGCGCCAAAGCTAGACGGGAAGGGAAGTGGCCGTTCCCGCTCGGGACAACACGTCAGCCACGAAAGCGGAAGCCGCCGTAGTCTTGCCCTGGGTCAGCGCGTTAGCTAAATCCAGGGCTTCAAAAATCTTTTCTCGAGCCCCCGCCAAGCGAGTTCTGGCAACGAAATCCAAGTCCTCGCGCAGCGGTAGTGTGAGGGATTCTAAACCGAAATGCCCTGCGATTCCCACTGCAACTTCTGATTGACTGCCTAATTTGGCTCGCATCAACACCAGGGTTTCTAAAGCGGCTTCCAAGTTAGTTCTCTCGCTGTCCTTGGCATCAATAATTTTGCCGACCACGCGCTGAGTTGCCAGATACTTCAGCTGTTCACGCCGAGGTTGGTAGCCATTGAGAAGGTTCAGAGATATGGTTTCAAACGCGCTCATAATCCCTTGATTTTGAGAATGTAGGGCTCCGGGCAAGACACTTAATGCCGGATGCAGGCCAGCGTCGGCGGCACGCCGGGCAACCTGTATCAATTGCGGATCAAGGTTTTCTCCCGGAACCTCAATTTCTAAGCCATACCAATTATTCTCCGCTAAGCGTGACAGCAGTTTGGCGCTAGCTTGGGGATTTGCCAGCACCTCCCGAGCGCTGACTTCGGCGCGCAGAGCCCGGACCAGCTGGGGCGCCGTGTCATCCAGACAAAACAATTCAGACCAGGAAGCTGGATTATCAAGCGGAATCCTCACTCCGATTTCTCCGCGCTGGGCGGGCACGCCGAGCTGTAGCTCCAAGCGCAGGGCCGTGGCAAAAGCGGAGCTGACATAGACCGTATCGCCCAGAGCTTGACTCAAGAGTTTCGCGTTTTTCCACGGCAAAATAGGCACTTGCACCGGGAGGAACTGGGAAAAGTCCGATGGTACGAAGGGAGTTGAGGGCAAACCGGCGGCACCGGGCGGCTCCGGGGGAAGGTTCGGCGTGGGGTTACTCACGTTCCTATTCTCTCGCATCCACGGGCTGACGGGAGCATCCCGGCGGGTTTTGCCCGCGGTCAGGTGAAGTTTGCGCCATCCTTGCCTAAAATAGGTGGGTTATGTCCCTAGAGTTGTCCTACCCTTCCGATTTGCCCCTCAGCGCGGCAAGACCGCAGATTCTCGCTGCCTTGCGTGAGCATCAAGTCGTTGTTATCAGTGGAGCCACCGGAAGCGGAAAGACCACCCAGCTGCCGAAAATGTGCCTGGAAGTAGGCCGGGGTACGCGGGGCATGATTGGCCATACCCAGCCGCGCCGCCTGGCAGCCCGAACCGTTGCTTCGCGAATTGCCTCCGAATTGGGCCAATCACTCGGTTCCACGGTTGGTTACCAGGTGCGGTTTCGCCAAACCTTGGGCCCCGACACGCAAATCAAACTGATGACCGATGGGATTTTGCTGGCCGAAATCAGCCACGATCCACTGCTGAAACAATACGATGCATTGATTATTGACGAGGCTCACGAAAGGTCTTTGAACATTGACTTTATCCTGGGCTATTTGCAACGTTTGGTAGTGAAACGCCCTGACCTGCTGGTGATTATTACTTCTGCCACCATTGATTCCGAACGTTTTGCCACGGCTTTTGGACCAGATACCCCCATTATCGAAGTCGCGGGCCGAACGTATCCGGTAGAAGTCAGATATCGCCCATTGGTTGACGTGGATGACGGTAGTTCTGGCGTGCTCACGTCCGAAGACACCGGGGAGGACCTCTCAAGGGCGGAAACCGGTGAGATTGACCAGGTCACCGGTATTTTGCGGGCGGTGGATGAACTATGCCGGGAAGGGCCCGGAGACATTTTGGTTTTTCTGGCTGGCGAGCGCGATATTCGCGATACGGCTCAGGCTCTGCAGGGACATCTGGGGCGCCGTTACGTGGCTCCCGGTCAGCGGACCTCAGTTCCGGGGGCGGTGGAAGTCTTACCGCTGTATTCCCGGCTCAGCGAGGCGGAACAAAAGCGCGTGTTTGCCCCGCATCCTTACCGGCGGGTAGTCCTCGCTACGAATGTCGCCGAAACGTCCTTGACCGTTCCGGGCATCGTTTATGTGATTGACCCTGGAGTGGCGCGAATTTCCCGATATTCAAATAAGACTCGCGTGCAGCGCCTCCCTATCGAACCCATCTCGCAAGCCTCTGCCAACCAACGAAAAGGTCGCTGCGGGCGGGTGTCTCCGGGGGTGTGCATTCGCCTGTATTCTGAAGCGGATTTTTTGTCTCGCCCTGCTTACACCGAGCCTGAAATTCAACGCACTTCGCTGTCTGCCGTGATTTTGCAGATGGCAGCCCTGGGTTTGGGTGAAGTGGCAGAATTTCCGTTCCTGGATCCACCCTCGCCCCGCTCCGTTACGGATGGGGTGACGGAACTGAGCCAGCTGGGAGCGTTAGATACCCGAAAGAAACCCGCGCGACTGACCCGCCTGGGACGCAAACTTTCCCGGTTTCCTCTCGACCCGCGCTTGGCCCGTATCCTTGTCGAAGCGGACCGCCTCGGAGTCATCGACCCCGCGGTCGTGGTCGTGGCCGCGTTGGCGATGCAAGACGTGCGGGAACGACCCAGCGAACGCCGGGCAGAAGCCGACCTTGCCCATGCTCGTTTTGAAAACGAGCGTTCGGATTTCTTAAGCTATCTGAAATTGTGGAGTTACCTGCAAGACAGGATTGAAACTCTGTCCTCCAGCGCATTTCGGCGGTTGTGCGGCCGGGAGTTTTTGCATTTCCTCCGGGTGAGGGAGTGGATTGACCTGGTGGCAGAACTTCGCGGAATGTGCCGTGAAGTTGGGATAAAAACTAGGGAAATCAAGGTAGTAGACCTTGACCAGGTTGACGTTGAAAGTCTACACCAAGCCATCTTAAGCGGGATGCTCACCCAGATTGGGTTCTGGTCAGAGACGAAAAGGGAATATCACGGGGCACACGGGACTCGATTTGTGGTGTGGCCGGGCTCGGGGCTGAGCCGCAAGCACTACGACTGGGTTATGGCTGCTGAGTTGGTGGAAACATCGCGACTGTTTGCCCGGACGGTGGCACGGGTTGAACCCGAATGGATTGAACAGGCGGGACGTTACCTGTTGACGCGGACTTATTTCGATCCGTACTGGTCCACACGTTTCGGGTGCGCCATGATTCACGAGCGGGTCAGTCTGTTCGGGATGGTTCTCAGCGCGGATCGCTCCGTCCCGTTGGCTTCCCTGCGGGATACGGTGGTGGAAGGGGCGCCGGCCCGGAGCCTGGCGCGAGAATTGTTCATTCGTCACGGAATTGTGCGCGGCGAATGGCGTTCGGTCTATCCCTTTATGGAAGACAATCAGCGCCGGTTAGAGATGGCTGCCGAAGCGCGGCGGCGGCGCCAAATTCCCGGTGAAGTCGATCCCTATGCCTTGGAAAAATGGCTGGAAACGCGTATTGACCCCGTCGTTACCTCAGGAGCCGCCTTCGAGGCGTGGTGGAAAAATCAGCGTCTCGAGCACCCGGATTGGTTGGAATACCCCTGGGATTTATTGGTGCCAGATAGCGGAGAAAATGCCGACCAATTCCCCGATTTTTGGCCGGCGGGCGAGTACCTGCTACCGCTGGCCTACACATTTTCAGGTAAGCGCGGACCGACCCCCGAAGCGGCGAATCAGCGTGACTTACCACACAATAAAGGGAAAAAATCTAAGAAAACCAAGGAACGTGAGATTGACACGGTTGACCTTTCAGAAGGGGTCACCATCATCATCGATGAGGCAATCTTAGAGTCTCTAGATTCTCGGGGCTTCGATTGGCCGATTCCCGGAGCGCTGCGCGATTACCTGCTGGCTTGCGTCAAAGCCCTGCCGAAATCCGTGCGGAAGTACGTGGTGCCCGCGGCAAACTTCGTTGACGAGATCCTGCCCCGGTTTGAGCGTTTTGTAAACGAATCTCCCCAACAGCGTCCCGACTTTGACGAAATCTTTACCCAGAGCGTAGCCGCGGTTCGCCAAGTCGACCTGACCGAGACGGACTTAACCGCCATGCATGCGGCTTTGGAAGAAAGCCAGCGAAATCACTTCGCGATTGTGGGACGCGGCGGGAAAGTTCTGGGTTTGGGAGACGACTTCCAGGCTCTGCGTGACCGCCTGATTGTGAAAACCACCCAGGAACAAGGCAAAGTCTGGGCGCAACAGGAAGCCGAAAAAGCTAAAGTTGAGCGGCCCAGAGATTTTGCCCAGCAACTCAGTCAAGCCCTAAGCCTCACGGAGACACGAGTGTCGACCCGGTGGCGAGGAGCGGAAGCGGCGGCTTTGGCCGCGTCCCCCTATCCCTCCACTTCAGCGCTGATAGATGCGGCACAAAGCGCGGCGGGCCGGGCTTTGGTGGCGGAATACCTGGCGGAGGGACATTCCCTCACAGACGATATGGACCTGGCTGAACTGCAAGAATGGGCTATTGACCGCTACGAGGACCGGGTCTATAGAATCCTGCAAGACGTTGCTGCCGCGATGCAGGCGCAAGGGAAGCTCGAGCAGCAATTGCGAGGGGCCACCGGCTCTGCCCTAGCCGCCACAAAAGCAGATATTGTAAACCATGTAAACCAATTGGTAGGCGGCGACTTCCTGGCGAGGACGTCGGCCAAATGGCTGGCTCAGCTGGCCCGTTACCTGCGGGCAGACGCCCTACGATTGGACAAGGCCCGGCGTAACTCTGCTGGTGATGCCCAGTTAGCTGCACGTTTCGCGGAAGTTGCGACGGCCTTTGAGGCAGCGGTGAGGGCGGCGGAGGCGCGCCCCTTTAACGCCGAGACCCATCACCGTTTACAGGAGTTACGTTGGCTGCTGGAGGAGTACCGGGTACAGACCTTTGCCCAGCAACTCGGCACGATTGAAAAGGTGTCTGCCAAACGGATAAATAAGCAAATCTCGGCGCTCAAATAAGGAAATCTACCTGGTTAACCCGTGCCCAAATAAGGTGCTTTAAAAATCCTCATAAATGCTTACTAGCTGCATCAATGAGCATATTTATCGACGTGAATCTCCGAACCAGGCCTTAAAAATCCCGTAAAAATTCGCGTTTCCGTAACTGGAGCATTCGCCGGGCGTCCCGCTCAGCAAAGCAGAATCCGGCTGATAAGGCGTGTAGTTGTAAAGCGCCGTGGTAGCCTGGTTAGCCAAAACCACCGGAGCCGAACCGCAGCTGGCCAGGGGGGAATAGGGGATATTGTTGGCTATCCCGGTGCGGAAAGGGAACTGCGCAGGGTTTTGCCGATAGCGCTGAAACTGAGCCGCAGCATAGTAAACCTGGGTTCCAAAACCAAAGTATTGTGGGTCACAATTCCCCCCATCAGGGCAAGCAAACCCCGCTGCGACCTCATAGCGGCTAGGGGACAGGTTGTAATCAGAGGCCGTGAGCAGACCCTGTTCCTTCTGCAGCAACACCAGCAGGACCTGAGGATTAATCTTGCACGATTGGGCGGTTTTATAGATGATGGTTCCCGCGGATTCTCCCGGTGCCCCTGGGTAGCCCTCACAGCGCGGCGAAGCGGGAACGTCAATAGTGTCCTCGGTGTAGTCAGCCAAACAGGGGGTGGAAAGACTCACGCACCCCGCGTTCTTGTCGCGAATAAAGTTCTCTATATCCGCTTGGCTCATGGATTGGTAATCGTAGAAAACCGCGTCAGAAATAATGTTTCCGGGGTCGAATCCAGACAAGTCAAGGGCGGGAGCCGCGGGACGGGTCGCCGTTGGAGAAGCCGGTTCCTCAGTATTGGCCAAAAAATGAATCCCCGCCGCAGCCAAAGCCGCGCCCAAACCTAGTGCGACCATGGCTAGACCCAAAATCACCAGGAGGGCACGAAAAAACCCACCCTTGCGTCGCTTCACTCGTACGGAAGCGCCCGCTGACGGGTAGGCTCCCCGGGAGGGACGCTGGGGCATTCTTGAGGACACCTCACCATCGTAACCTACCTCCCAGGAGGGACGCTCGGGCTGTTAGACTGAGAGATAGCGAACTCATTTCAACCAAAGCGAACCGAGGATAAATATGGTCCAGACATTCTCAGGTACCCTTGATGAACTGCTGAGCGATTTGGCCACGGAGCTAAAGGAACTGGCTGACAACGGACGCGTCTTGCGCGTGGTTGGCTTTACCGGTGCCCCCGGAGTGGGTAAATCTGAGGCAGTAGCCAGGCTGGGGAAGTTGCTGGACGGAGCTGTTTTAGGGACACAGCCGCTGTTAGCCGGCATCATTCCGATGGATGGCTTCCACAAGTCAAACGAAGTCCTACAAGCCGAGTGTCTCAGCGACTATAAAGGACGTCCGGACACTTTTGATGTGGTGGGCTACCTGATGGCTTTGGATCGGGCCCACGATGCCAAAACGGTGGTGTACGCTCCCGGATACGACCGTCAGCTTGGTCAAGCTATCGCGGCACGTTACAAAGTCGAACGAGAAGGCGTGGTACTTACGGAAGGCAACTACCTGGCACTGCAAGACGGGGCCTGGTCCCTGGTTCGCGAGGCAATCGACCTGTTGATTTACCTGGAGGCTTCGCCGGAGGTAACGCAGGCTCGCCTAGTCGCTCGCCACACGCATCACGGCAGAACCCCGGAACAGGCGCTCGCTTGGGTGCAGCGGGTTGACGAACCGAACCGGCTGCTGGTCCAGAGTTCTCGAGCGCGGGCAGACCGCATTTGGAACCTGCCTGCGTAAGTGAACCAGGTTAACCGGTTACGGTTGAAATTGTTATTGTAAACCCGACTTGGTCGCAGCTACCACAGCTTCAACGGTGTCGGGATGCACCGCTCCTAAACCGCCCAGAGCAATAATCGTGTTGGGATGTAAGCTGCCCAGATAGTTCGCCACCGGAGCGGGGGCTTGGTTGGTACGGGAAGGTACCAGCAGCACCGGACCGTCTCGCAAAGCTCCAGCCACCAATGCATCCGCAAAGTTATCGCCGCGAGCAATGTAAGCGACATAATCGCTCACGGTTGGCGCACCGGTCTCATCTAGCCGCGCTATCGCGGGATAGGCATGAGCTGAGATAGCAGCCGCGGTACCGTAACGATCCGCCCCAGCCAGACGGGAGACGTTCGCTCCCGATTGAGCCGCAATCGTAGTGAGGGCCTCCTGCGGGAGGATACCGGACCCACCCAAACCAACGACTTCGGAAACATGTAGGTCAGAAACTTCAGAAGCGACGTACTTCCACGTCTCAGGACTGCGTGGGTTGACTATCAAAACCGGACCATCGCTCAGAGTTCCCCCAACGACCGCATCGGGAGAACCCGCACCGTTAGCCCCCACGCCATCGGCAATATAAATCCGCTTGGCGCCCTGTGGGAACGCGTGATGTGAAATCGCGATAGCTGTGGCGTATCGATCTGGACCGAAGATTCGCGAAGTTTGACGCCCTTGCGCCGCGTTTGCCAGAACCGCATCAGGAATTGCTCCCGGCCCGCCTAGAGCCACCACGGTAGTGGCTTGCAGCCGGTTGATTTCCCGAGTAACTGCAGAGGGAATGGGACCGTTGATGGGAACCAGCAACACCGGACCATCAGGCAGAATCCCGCCCGCTAAAGCATCAATGGGCATATCTGCACGAGCTAAATAAACCCGTTGCGAACCACCGGGAAAAGCCCGAGCTGAGATTCCCGCAGCGGTCTCAATTCGACTAGCGCCCGAAATCCGCAGCGAGGGAATCGCATTAGACGTACCGGCAGAACCAAACCAGGACGTAAAGAACCGATAAAAGTTGCGGTTTCCGTAGCTGGAGCACTTGTCTCCCAGGCCACCTCCGGCGGCTAGGGCCGCCTCATTCGGTGTGTAAGGAGTGTAGTTGTACAGCCCCGCGGTCGCTTGGTTTTCAATGAAAATTGGAGCAGTTCCGCACTTGTAGGAGCCATCCTGATTCCGAGACGGGTGATACAGCAGGTCATTGACTCGCCCGGCACGATGACGGAATTTTGTCGGATGCTTTTGGTAGTACTGGAAACGGTGTGCAGCTTGATAAACCTGGTTAAAGAATCCGTAGTACTGGGTGTCGCACGGGGCCGTATCCGGGCAGCCGTACCCCATAGCCTTCTGGTATCGCGACAGTTTCAAAGCCTTATCCGAAGCGGTAATCAGGCTCTGTTCTTTTTGTAGAGTTACCAGTAATACCTGGGGGTTGATCTGGCAAGCCTGGCTGACTTTCCAGATGATTTGCGCGGCGCTCTCGCCTTCGGCTCCTTGATAGGCACCACGGCAATAGGCATCAGCCGGACGATCCGGGGTGTCCAAGACGTAGTCTTTGAGGCAAGGAATGGTGATTTCTTGCGTGGTGGGCTGAGCATCTGGCTGATCTTGGGGAGCCGGGATGGTAATCGTGTCTACACCTGGCTGGCAAGCTCGTCCTTTCGCGTTCAAGAACTGCTGAATAGCGTTGGCGTCCATGGTGTTGGGGTTGTAAAAAACCTCATCGGAAATAATCATTCCGGGTTTAAACCCTACGACCGCAGAGGTGAACTCGGATTGGACCGCGGGGGTGGAATCCGAGTCTTGCCCGTAAGCCGGGCTCAGACTGAAACCAGTGAGAGCCAAACCTGCCAGCGAGAAAACCGCCAGGCAAGTACCCCCCAAATGACGAAAAAGATGTCGTTCGCCGTGAAGTGTGTTCACTTTTCCTCCCAGTGGAATCGAAAATCAGACTCGCGACATTCAGGATATCGCCTGATGTGAAAAAACTCAGGAAAAGCTCTTAGATTTCACCATTTGGTTTGCCAGTTCCATGACATGATTCCAGGTGCCGCGCAACTGACGCTGCGCCGCGGCAGATGGCCAGACCCGTCCAGCTCGACGTTCCCGCGCTACCCACTGACAGTAGTAGGCCACGGTGGAGCCCTTACCGATTTCGTTGCAGTGCATCAAAAATTCGGCACCGGCGCGCAGGTAAATCTCATCGGTGAACTTTAAAGAGCCCCGAGAGCGACCTCGTTTGGAGGTCATCAGTCCCATGTTGTGCAGTGCTTCGTTCCACGAGCCTCCGCACCGCTTGGTGATGGTTTGGCAAGTCGGCGGCCAGCGCACCATGCCCTGTGAAGAATGCACCCCTCGACTGGTGATGTCTTGGGTACGCAGCCGCTCATAGACTGCAGCGGGGATGGTGGTTTCCTGATGGTCATGCGCACGCTTCTTGGCCAGCACGATACGCGGCCAGACCTCATCAATGGACGGAAAAATGTAGTTTTCCTTTTCCGCGCCGAGTTCCTTGTCGGCCGCCTGCTGGGTCTTAACGACCTCGCATTCCTCGGCCAGAACCTCAGCCAGTTCAGTCTTCATTTGAGAGTTAATCTTTAGCTTGGCCGCCCAGTAATCAATCATGTCGGCTGGAAACTGTTTCAGCTCGCGATCGATTTCGTCCTGATAACGCAGAGAAAGCACATACCACAGACCGGCTTCCACGGCCTCTTGGGACAAGATAATTTGGCGAGACAAGTATTACACCTCGATTACGTTGATATTAAACACTGCATTCTATCAAATTTGAACGCTAGACGTAGAAGAACATTCACAAAGTAAATGCACACCGTATCCGCGACAGTACGGAAACGGCCTACTGCTAACAAGAATACTCCCAACCGGGAAGTAGCGTGGACTAACGGTTGGATTCAATCTTGAAGAAGTCTAGAACTCCCAGTCGGCGTCCTCGGTTTCCTCGGCAGTGCCAATGGCGTAGGAGGAACCCGAACCGGAGAAGAAGTCATGGTTTTCATCGGCTGCGGGCGACAAAGCTGCCAAAATCGCGGGATTGACGTCAACCTGGTCAGCTGTGAAGAGGGCTTCGTAACCCAGGTTCATCAAAGCCTTATTCGCGTTGTACTTGAGGAACTTCTTGACATCTTCCGTCAAGCCCAGCGGGTCGTAGAGGGTCTCGGTGTACAGTTCTTCGTTGTCGTAGAGGTCCATCAGCAAGGAGAACGTGTAATCCTTCATCTCTTGGCGCCGGGACTCGGAAGATTCGCGGATAGCCAATTGATACTTGTAGCCGATGTAGTAGCCGTGAACTGCCTCATCGCGGATGATGAGGCGGATAAGGTCAGCGGTGTTAGTCAGTTTCGCGTGAGCCGACCAGTACATCGGTGCGTAAAAACCACTGTAGAACAGGAAAGATTCCAGCATGGTTGAGGCGACCTTGCGCTTTTCCGGGTCATTGCCGTGGTAATAGTCCAGCACGATATGGGCTTTCTTTTGGAGGTATTCGTTTTCCTCGGACCAGCGGAAAGACTCGTTGATTTCCTCGGTGGACAGCAGGGTCGAGAATACCGAGGAATAGGACTTGGCGTGCACCGATTCCATGAATGCGATGTTGGTGTAAACCGCTTCTTCGTGGGGAGTCCGGGAATCCGGAATCAACGAAACCGCGCCCACCGTGCCCTGGATGGTGTCCAGCAGGGTCAGACCGGTGAACACGCGGTTCGTCATGTTCTTTTCGTCTTCGTTCAAGGTTTTCCATGAGGGAATATCGTTAGAGAGTGGAATCTTTTCCGGAAGCCAGAAATTCCCGGTCAGACGATCCCACACCTCCAAATCTTTGTCATCTTCGATGTCATTCCAGTTAATGGCTTGCACGGTTTTTGGAATCCCAATGACCACGAGTTTCTCCTTGAATTCAATAGTATTTTTGGGTTTGCGCAAAGCAGGAAATATCGCGCGAAACTGACTTTCCCAGTCTATCCCGTGAGACCCAGGTTTCAATTTGGGATACAAAAAAACCGCGGTGCGGATAGGGTAGGAACAGAAATGAACTAACTCAACGATGAGGATGTGCAAACAGAGTAAAAGGTGTTTGAAGGCAAGAAACAGTGGAAGACTTGGACTTGATTCGCTTGGCAACCCAGCAGCCGGTTTCGCAGCTGGGAGACCGGTTGCTACATCTGCAACCCGGATCCAAGCTGGGTTTATATCTGCTCGAGCTGTCTAACCAGCCGATTACTCCCGCGATGGTGGAGGTCGCGGAACGGGCATTGAATCGACCGCTAGCTTGGATTTTGTCCCAGCTGCGGGATGGCTGCGCGGGTTTGGACATGCAGGACTTCATGGATTTGATGCAGCATCCCGGTCCGGATTTATTGGATTTTGTACTGCCTAGCCACACCCCTCTCGCAGACTGCTCCGATGGTAGCGATTTGGCTGCTGGGCAATATATTCCCTCCGCGGTTTCCTCGTGCTCTGTCCGGTACGGCGATGACAACCTAGTACAGATAAAAGCCGTCCATCCGGATTCCCCAATGGACGTGAATCACCTTCCCGATGACTTTGTGATTTCCTTGTCGAATTCCTTGCAAGCCTATTTCCTCATGGCGGTGAAGTCGAAGCTCATTAACTTAGCCGGTCCCCAAGTCATGCTTTCGCTGATGGGGATTCGTCAGTTGCGTTCGCCGCAGCCTATCTTGCCGATGGTGGCCTTCGCCTTGAGCGATAGCGATGAAGATGAGTTTTTCCTGCGTCTCATTATTGGGGCACTCGCACAGGCTTTCGACTATTGTGACTGGGCAGAGTCAGACGACCCGCGGACGGTGGCGGTCGACCTGCTGCATGAGATGGGACAAGATGCCACCCCAGAGGCGGTAGGTGAAGCTGTGGAGGTATTCAATAATTTCCTGTTTTCAGCAGGTTGTTTGAACTCTCGCGGGGAGGTCAACCCGCGAGCTCGCACTCCGATGGTGCTGCTGCAATACCTGGTTTCAGAAGCCCTCCAACCCAAGTAAGATACCCAGTTCATCCCTCTTAGAAAGACATCCCCAGTTGACGTGATTCACACTTCAACCGGGGATGTCTCGTATATAAGCAGTCAGAAAGACTTAGAGCATACAGCTGACGCAGCCTTGCACCTCGGTGCCTTCCAAGGCGGCTTGGCGCAGACGGATGTAGTACAGCGACTTGATGCCTTTGCGCCAGGCATAAATCTGGGCTTTATTCACGTCACGAGTCGTAATCGTGTCCGGGAAGAACAGAGTCAGGCTCAGCCCCTGATCCACGTGCTTCGTGGCCTCAGCGTAGGTGTCGATAATCTTTTCATACCCGATTTCATAGGCATCCTGGTAGTAATCAAGGTTGTCGTTAGTCATATAGGGTGCCGGATAGTACACGCGGCCAATTTTGCCTTCCTTGCGGATTTCAATCTTGGAGGCGATGGGATGAATCGACGAGGTCGAGTTATTGATGTAAGAAATCGAACCGGTGGGCGGAATGGCCTGCAAATTTTGGTTGTACATGCCGTCACGCTTGATGTCCACGGCTAGGGCTCGCCAATCTTCCGGGGTCGGCAGGTGAATCGAGGATTTTTCGAACAGCTCGCGAACCTTGGCGGTCTTGGGAGTCCAGTCCCCCTGAAGATACTTTTCAAAGTATTCTCCACTGGCGTACTGGGAACGTTCGAAGCCCTCAAAAGTGACCCCACGCTCTACTGCCAAAGCGTGAGACGCTTTGAGGGCATAGAACGCCGTGGCGTAAAAGTACATATTCGTAAAGTCCAGACCTTCGTCCGAACCGTAGAAGATCCGGTTTTTCGCCAGACAGCCGTGCAGGTTCATCGCTCCCAAACCGATGGCGTGAGACATCGAGTTGCCGCGTTGGATAGTCGGCACGCACTCCACGTTCGTCAAATCTGACACCGCCGTCAAAGCGCGAATCGCTACGTTGATAGATTTCGCAAAATCGGGGGATTCCAAGGTTTTGGCGATGTTCATGGAACCAAGGTTGCAAGAAATGTCTTTGCCGACTTTCGCGTACGACAGGTCCTCATTCAATACGGAGGGCTCGGAGACCTGGAGAATCTCGGAGCACAGGTTTGACATGATGATGCGTCCGTCAATCGGGTTTGCCCGGTTCACGGTGTCCTCGAAAACGATATAGGGATAGCCGGACTCGAATTGGATTTCCGCCAGGGTTTGGAAAAACTTGCGGGCGTCAATCTTTTTCTTGCGGATGTTAGGGTTGTCAACCATCTCGCGGTACTTTTCCGTGACGGAAATATCGCTGAAAGGCACCCCGTAAACCTGCTCGACATCGTAGGGACTAAACAGGTACATGGGTTCTTTGTTGCGTGCCAGCTCGAAAATGATGTCGGGAACCATCACCCCCAGGGACAGGGTCTTGATACGAATCTTTTCGTCTGCGTTCTCACGCTTGGTGTCCAGGAAAGACATGATGTCAGGGTGGAACGCGCTGATGTAGACCGCTCCCGCGCCCTGGCGAGCTCCCAGCTGGTTTGCGTACGAAAATGAATCTTCCAGCAGTTTCATCACCGGAACCACGCCGGAGGACTGGTTTTGAATCTTTTTAATCGGAGCGCCCGCCTCGCGCAGATTCGTCAGCAGCAAAGCGACGCCGCCCCCGCGCTTGGACAGCTGCAGGGCGGAGTTGATGCCCCGGGCGATGGACTCCATATTGTCCTCCAGGCGCACCAGGAAGCACGAAACCATCTCTCCACGAGCTTTCTTTCCGGCGTTGAGGAAAGTGGGGGTGGCGGGCTGGTAGCGTCCCGAAATAATTTCTTCCATGATGTCCACGGCCAGCTGTTCATCGCCGCGCGCCAGGTACAACGCCACCATGCATACGCGATCCTCGAAACGTTCCAGGTAACGCTTGCCGTCGAACGTCTTGAGCGTGTAGGAAGTGTAGTATTTGAACGCACCCAGGAAAGTCGGGAACCGGAACTTGTGACTGTAGGCCTTTTCGTACAGGGACTTGATGAACTCAAAACTGTATTGTTTGAGAGTTTCCGCCTCGTAGTAGCCTTCCTCGACTAGGTAGTCGAGCTTCTCTTTCAAATCGTGGAAGAACACCGTGTTCTTGTTCACATGCTGTAAGAAGTACTGGCGAGCAGCTTCCTGGTCCGCATCGAACTGGATTTTCCCATCCTCACCGTAGAGGTTCAGTTTCGCGTTTAGCGAGTGGTAATCGTGTTCGGGGTCGAGGAATTCGTCTTCGAGTGTGTCAGTCATGACTCCGGAGACGCCGGGGAGTCCGATTCCGCTTGTTGAGAGTGTAGGTTCGCCCAAAATTCTTCCAATCCTTTTCTGACTGCAGTTACATCTTCCGGGGTTCCCAATAGTTCAAATTTGTACAGGAAGGGAACCTTGAGTTTGCGAGAAAGTACTTTGCCGGCGATGCAATAGGCCTCGCCGAAATTGATATTTCCGCTGGAAATTACGCCGCGACATAAGTTGCGGTTGTGTTCGATGTTCAAAAACTTGATGACTTGTTTGGGAACTGCTTTACTGGTGTCCCCGCCGCCGTATGAGGGCACCATGAGCACATATTCCTCATCGACCAACAAAGGTTCAGAACCGGGGTGCAACGGGATACGCAACGCCGGAACACCGACACGTTCCACGAATCGTTTGGTGTTCTCAGTTGCGGAGGAAAAATAAACCAATAACCCCACGGTTTTGCCTTACTTCAATGCGGTTTTTCTAGCTGATTCACAAGGTTTTCCGGTCGCACTGACGGGGTGCGGCGGCGTGGCACGCACTCAACTCCGAGCCGGTGGCGCGCAGTGGACGAACCGGGATGTCGCGGTTAAATAGCGGCAGCGGTGAGTGCCGCGATGGCGAGAGCCTTGATTTTATCGGGACGGAACCCGGACCAGGAATCATCGCCGGCAAAAACGACGGGAGCCTGTTGGAATCCCAGGCTCTTGATGTGATCGAGAGCGTTCACGTCCTCGGTCAGGTCGACGGTTTCGTAGTCCAGACCCTGTTTGTCCAGAGCGCGCTTCGTTGCGTTGCACTGAACACAGTTAGGTTTCGTGTAAAGAGTGATACTCATCTCTAGGCTTCCTCCGCAATATCTCCCAGTGTGTGGTTTTCCTGCGGCAATTTCGTGGACCGCGAAGCGAAAACTACAACGTTGTTATTCTACCAGCACTGAAAAGTCCTGTCGAGTTCAAAACACTACACCTTGTGGGCAGGTGTGTCTACCACCACTACATATAGTGGTCGGTTTTTTCTCCCTGCCACCTGTGGACAAGTCCGATTTCAGCTGTGGACGAGGTTGTGTATAGCTGTGTCAGCCCACGTAATAGGGCTAAGTTACATGGGTGTAGTTATCCACAGTTTGTGCAAAAAGTAATTTTTAGAAAAATGACAGCTTCGGCGTGTCGCCAGAATTTTGGGGAAGCTATAGAATTTTGACTATGGAAATCGAGAAAACTAACGTGGAATCTTTTCAGCTTGATCACACCAAAGTCAAGGCTCCATTCGTGCGGGTGGCACACCAAGAAACCTTGCCTGGTGGGGATGAGTTCATCAAGTACGATGTGCGGTTTTGCCAGCCCAACGTGGAGCATCTAGATATGCCGGTGGTGCACTCTTTGGAGCACAGCATGGCGGAACACATGCGTGACCACACGGACAAACTGCTAGATTTCTCGCCGATGGGATGCCAGACAGGCTTTTATGCGATGACCTTAGGCCTCCAGCCGGAAGAATTTATGTCTATATTGGAAGCAACCCTTGTTGACGTGGTTAACATGACTGAGGTGCCGGCGGCGAATGAAGTCCAATGTGGTTGGGGCCAGAGCCACAGCTTGGCAGGAGCGCAAGCCGCGGCGCAAAAGATGCTGGATCACCGAGAAGAGTGGGGCCGTATCTATTCCCACTAAAACCAAATCTTCGTCTATGTCGGGGAGAGACTACTTGATTTCCTCAGGTTCGCGCAGCCCCAACAGGCACAGTGTCACCAGGAAACTCAGGCGAGCCACGTCCCCGGCTCGGGAGTAGTTTTCCGCCGCCGCTTCGGGCCCGCACAAATCACTGATACCCCGGATTGCTAGGAAGGGGACCTCGACCCCGTAAGCAACCTGGGCCAAAGCCGCTGACTCCATATCGACCGTGGTCGCCTCGGGATAGCGTTCCCTCAGCTGCAAAGCAGTCTCGGTGCCTACGAATTGGTCAGCAGAGAGAAACTCCCCGCTGCGGGTGCGTGACCCAGCTAGCTGTTCGGGCAGAGCCTGAAAACGACCCAACAGGTCTCCGTCAGCTAAATAACGTTCGGGCATTCCCGGAATCTGACCCAGGGCGTAACCAAATTCGCGGGCATCGGCGGTGGAAAACCGGCAAGACGAAGCCGCGACTACGTCCCGGACTTGTGAATTCGCATCCAAACCGCCAGCTGAACCGCAGCTAAAAATGTAGCGTGGGGAAACATAGGTCAGGGCTGCAGCCAGCGAACTGGCAGCGTTGACCAGCCCGATTCCGGTAGTCAACAGGGCAATCGTGGCGTCCTCAATCTGGAGCAGTTGCAAGCTGCCTTTCGCACCCAAACGCACCAGATTCCCTCCGCCCTTAGCCAGGTCCCACAGGGGCGCCGCTTCGTCCTCCATCGCGGCGGTAATGATGGCCAGAACCGGAATGCGAGCCGGGGGCAGGGGAAGATTCAGGTCGCGGTCAACTGACATATCGAGCCTTTCGTGTGACTGAGTAGCGAATGGGTCATTTCCAGGAAATCTCGAAACAAAATTGTAGAGCATATTTGGACTGTCCTGCTGGTTTCGGTTTTTCCAGGCTTAACCTGGTGACATAGCTAAAGCATAGAAATAAGACCAACAGTGCCGATAACTGCATTGCTCGCAACAAAAAATAAGATTAAACACCCCAGCAGAAGGCCACGGAGACACCCTCGCTGCGTACACGTGGAACCGCCGGAAGATTTCCCCCTTAGCTTCATGGTAAAATCATGGCTCGTGCTGAAAAGCGCGACTAGGTAGAGTGTCCGAGCGGCCGAAGGTGCAGCACTCGAAATGCTGTGTGGGGCAACCCACCGTGGGTTCAAATCCCACCTCTACCGCAAATTTGGGAGGCTTTATGGCTAAACCTAGCGAGACGCCGGCAGTCCCGGTGAACGTGGAGGAGCTGACGAAAGACTGGCCGGCACTTCTCGCCATAACTGCGGCTCAGGTGCGCCAAGCCCGGGCGAACCATCCCGGTTCCTTCTTTGTGGTACTCGACGATGACCCTACCGGCACCCAATCAGTCTGCGACTTACCGGTGCTGATGAACTGGGAAGAGACGGATTTTCTCTGGGCTCTCGGCACCGCCGCGCCAGCCGTTTACGTGGTGACCAATACTCGCTCTCTGAATCCGGATTCTGCCCGCCGGGTCAACCAGGAAATCGTGGACGCGGCAACCCGTGCGGGCGCAGCACTGGGGCGGGAAGTCGCGTTTATTTCACGGTCTGATTCCACCTTGCGCGGACATTTCCCCCTGGAACCCAATACGATTGGCACCGAGTTAGAAAAGCGTGGCCAAACTGTTGACGGGGTCATTATCGTGCCGGCGTTCCCTGAGGCTGGACGTATCACTGTCGGTGGGGTTCACTATGCCGGTTCGCCGCGTCAAGGTTTCATTCCAGTAGGTCAATCAGAGTTCGCTAAGGACGCGACCTTTGGGTATAAACAATCGGATTTGGCGCAGTGGGTCGAGGAAAAATCGGCGGGCCAATACCGGGCCGAAGCGGTTATCCGGATTGATTTGCAGGATTTGCGTCACCGGGACGCGGGGGAGGAGGCACTGCGTAAGCTATTGTCCGCCGCAAACCGCCAACCGCTCATCTGTGATGCCGTCACCGAGGATGACCTGCGGCTCTTAGCTCTAGCGGTCATTCAGGCCGAAGCACAGGGGAAACGATTTATCTATCGCACCGGTCCTGCTTTCGTGCGGGCTCGCCTGGGGCAAGACATTCCCCGTCCGCTACAGACCCCGGATATTGCTCCGACGCGGATTCCCGATTCCGATTCCGACAGGACCTCCGTTCCCGGCGGTCTCATCGTGGTGGGTTCCCACGTGGGTCTGACGACCCGGCAACTGGCTCGATTAGAGTCATGTATACCCCTGAAGCAAGTCGAAATCGAGGTGGCAGCGGTTATTAGCCAGGATAAGCCAGGCGCATTTATTCAGCAGGTCGTGAGTGAAGTCTGTCAGGCTTTAGAGAGCGGTTCAGTGGTGGTTTACACCTCCCGTAACCTGGTAAAAGGCCGGGATCGGGCGGACTCGCTGCGTATTGCCCGCCTGGTTTCGCAGGCGGTGGTGTGTGTCGTACAGGGAGTTATCGCCACGGTCAAACCGCGGTTTGTGGTCGCGAAAGGGGGCATTACATCCTCCGATGTGGCGGCGAAAGGCCTGGAGATGCGTCGTGCCTGGGTGCGCGGCTCCATGCTGGAGGGGTTGGTGTCGCTTTGGAGTGCCTCAGACGGTCCTGGGGTGGGTATTCCTTACGTGATTTTTCCGGGCAACGTGGGGGACGAAAATTCCTTGCGACAGGTAGTCGAGAAACTCACGATTTGACCCGAATCGCGCCAAAGCCTACCTGCGCTCCCCAAAGAACTCTCTCAACAGAGCTTTTGCCCGAAGTTCGTCCACTCCGCCTTTGACCTCCACCTGATGGTTAAGCCGGCTATCGCGTACCACATCGCGTACCGACCCGCAGGCACCGGCTTTCGCATCCCAAGCGCCGAAAATAAGCCGCGAAATCCGTGCGTTCACGATGGCTCCGGCACACATCGTGCAAGGCTCCAGCGTCACGACCAAGGTGCAACCCTTGAGATTCCAACGTTCCAGCCGGCCCGCAGCTTCCCGTAGCGCCACAATTTCCGCGTGAGCGCTGGGATCGTAGGGCGGACACTCGCGTTGGTTCAGCCCCAATCCTGCCACAATCCCCTCCGGGGTTAACACGACGGCACCGACCGGGACGTCTCCGTTCTGTCCCGCCTTCTGGGCTAAGTGAAACGCGGTATCCAACGCCCGCACTTCTGCCGGAGACAAACCGTAAGCCGCGCCCCTGCCTGGTGAATCTCCGGAGGAATCGACGGAAAGCTTGGGAACAGAGGGGATACCGGAGGAAACCATAGAGTAACTCTAACCGACCCGAGTGAACTTCACGCGAGGCGGGGTGCTTTCGCGGTAAGTTAAAACCATGCACTTATATGTTGCGGATCATCCGCTGATTAACCATAAATTGACCCTGTTGCGCGACAAAAACACGCCGTCGCCGATGTTTCGCCAGCTCGTGGACGAGTTGATGACCTTGCTGGCCTATGAATCAACCCGCAACGTTCGGGTAGAGACGATTGACGTAGAAACCCCTATCACCAAGACACAAGGCCAGGTTATGGCAGACCCGCGTCCTATCGTGATTCCGATTTTGCGGGCCGGTTTGGGGATGCTGGAAGGCATGACTCGCTTGTTGCCGACCGCGGAAGTCGGATTTTTGGGGATGAAACGCGATGAACAAACCCTCGCGATTGAAACCTACGCTAACCGGTTGCCCAGCGATCTGTCCGGGCGTCAGTGTTTTATCGTTGACCCGATGCTGGCAACCGGCGGGACCTTGGTGGCGGCTATCAACTACGTGTTGGAACGCGGTGCTCGAGATGTCACCTGTACGTGTATTCTGGCTGCTCCTGAGGGGATCAAGGCCGTGACCGACGCGGTGGGCGACCGGGCAGAAGTGACGGTTGTCGTGGCTGGGGTGGATGACCATCTGAACGAGGATGCCTACATTGTGCCCGGTTTGGGCGATGCCGGAGACCGTCTCTACGGGCTGGTCTGAACAGCGATTTCATTAAAACTATTGGCGGTCAAGGTTTTTCCTTGACCGCCAATAGTTTTAGCTCGCGAATCAGAACGCCGGGATGACCGACTGATCCGGCCAGGTGTCCTCAATGTATTTTTTGGTCACGTCAGAATGCAGCAGCTCATCGAGCTTCTTAATGGCTTCAAGCTTGTTCATTTCGTCGGCGCGCCACACCAGGACGTTCACGGCAGGGTTACCTTTCGGGTCTTCCAAAGACAAAGCATCAGCGGGATTCAAGCCCCCGCCCTGAGCGTAGTTGCCGTTGATAACGGCGATGTCCACGTCAGGTAGCAGGGATGGCTCTGTGGCTCCATCAACTTCGGTGAACTGGAAACCGTGCGGATTAGCGTCCGGATTAGCCTTAACGTTTACGACCGAGATGTCTTTCATGCCCTTCAACTGCAGCAAATCATGGCTCTCTAGCAGTTTGAGTTGGCGTGCCTGGTTCGATGGGTCGTTAATGATGACAATCTTGGCACCATCTTTGAGCTCATCGAGACTCTTGATTTTACTGGAATAAATGCCCATCGGCTCCAGGTGAATACCCTTGCCGGCAGTGAATTTGTAGCCGCGAGAGGCTGATTGTTCCTCGAGATAGGGTACGGTTTGGTAATAGTTGGCATCGATGTCCCCAGACTTCAAAGCCTCGTTGGGTTGGATGTAATCAGAGAATTCCTGAACTTTAATGGTGATGCCAGCCTTTTCAGCGGCACCGGAATCCTGTAGGTACTGCAGAATCTTGGCGTGCGGGGTGGGGGAAGCGCCAACGGTCACAACATTTGCGTCACCGGTGCCGCCTCCGCCGCAAGCAGTCAAAGAAATAGCCAGAACGCCAGCGCCCAAAACTGCGGCGGCACGAGTCAAAAATTTGTTCATGATGTCCCTTTCCCTCGAGTTCATGTTAACAATGAAAGGATAGTAAAGATTCAAGAAAATAAGAAAAAACCGGCAAAACAGACCGTGAAACCGGATGCTGTGCCAAACCGGAAACCCCGAAACGTGCGCGAAAGGGGAGTTGAACCCCTACCCCATCACTGGGACACGGACCTGAACCGTGCGCGTCTACCAATTCCGCCACTCGCGCGTGTGCGGTTGTTCACAAAAACAACGCCATAAAAAGATACCTAAACTATGTCAGTTCGGCAAATTTTAGGGTTTGTCGGGAGTGGTTGGCAGGGTAAGGAGGACGCAGAGGTCAATTATTTCTTGGGGAGTTGGTGAGGAAAAGTTCAACTCAATTGAGATTTTATCTGGGTAAGTTGTCTCGCGAGGGGCTAGCTCGCAACCTTGAGCGGGTGCTTGTTTGAAAAAGCGGGGAAAGTTTAATTCTTCTTTACATAATCATGTGCCCCCACCTGTTTCAACCTTGTACAATGGTGTCCAGGTATATGTATGTTCGAGGAGGATTACAGGTTTATGACTGGCGTAAATGTGCCCGGCAACGGTCAGGGAGGCAGACCTGCGCCTAAACCTGCAAATGCCAACCCAAACCTGGTTTCCTTGGGTGGTACCCCCTCTGGAGCGGTTCCGCTTAATCAGGTTGCCGTTCCTTTGAACCCGGAAGCTGTTCCTCCCCAAAACTACGATAGCGCGCCCAACAACGGTAATTTGGTTTCCTTAGATGGGACAATGGGAGGTGCGATGCCTCTCAACGCCGCTACGCCATACAACGATGGGTCGGTGCCTCTCCGTGGGGATTATAGCGGCATGGACGGCGTGATGGGAATGCCACCAGCTGCGCCAATGGGGATGCCGGCGTACAACCCGAACAGCCAGTCCCCGAGTCCGAATGCATATGCTGATTACGGCTATGGGAATCCCAACATAGCTCAGCCGCCTTTCTCCGGCGGTCAGATGCCTGTTTCCAATCCTGCTGGATATCCAGATTATTCAGGATACCCTGCGCAAAACCCGCCGAGTGTCCCCGGTCAGCTGGGAACCTCGCCCCAGCAACCTGCCGGATATCCCCCGATGGGAGTGCCCGCTGCCAGATACGAACCCCAGCCCATGGATCCTCGACAGGTGGCACAACTCACCGAGGAACAACACCCTGATTTGCAAGACATCCGCACACGGGTGCCCTTTAACATGCCGACTTTGGGTTCCGATCAGTCTGCCGTGGTCGGTCGAGCCTCTCGGCGCAAAAAGCGTGACGCCAGCCAGAGGGAAAACAAATCCGAAGGCATGCTGGGGAATCTCACCCTTCCCGGAGACCCGAATGCGGGCCCATCCCTAAAGGAACTGTTGGGTCAGCCCGTGTCAAATATGGCTGCGGCGACAATTCTAAGCCCCAAAGAAATCGAAGATTCTGACGGACTGCAGATGCGAGCCGTAGGTTTGGCTGTGGGTGAAGTACCCGAGGTGGATGCCCGCTACGAAATTCCTTACATTGCTCGCGAACACCCGTCGTATTACACCGGCTACGAAATCAGCCTGATTATGGAGTCCATTCGCGATCCCGAGCATGCCCGCCAGGTGCTGGCCCGTATCGTCGCTATTCCGCGATGGATTCGCTGGGTAATTTCCTTGTTCGGCGGCGTGTGCGGGGCAGCCGTATCAGCTTTGAACGCCTTCCTTTCCTTGATTGCCCTTACCGTGTTGATGGCGATTGTGTTGCTCTTCACCTACGCTTTCGCCAGCCGTATCGGTTCGGGACGTTTCTATGATCCGACCGGGTACAAGGTCATTTGGTTGGGGTCTTTTATGCCCATCGGCTTGCTGTCTGCCATTATCGTGGCGCGTTCAATGGTGGGGCAGCCTTGGCTGGCTTTTATTGCTTTTGTCATCACCACGATTTGCGGTATCGTCTGGACGACTTGGATTCAAAAGTTCCAGGTGCGCCGTCTGCTCTCCTCTGAGATTCCCGATGAGCCTTTGGATGAATAACTGGTCGACTTGGATTAGAGATTCCGCCACATCGAAACCGGGACGCTGTAGCTAACAGAGGCTAAAACGGGATGACTGTCACAGTCACTTTGGTGATTACCCAAGCCAGGAACCACACTGTGCCCCAGCCTATAGACAGGAAAGACAGGCCGAAAGTAGCTCGCAGCAGCCCGTCTCCGGGTTGGCATTCGGAAGAGAGGGCGCGCGCCCGCAGCATCCCGCCAGCCAGCACCGCCACAACGATGGCAGCTATTGAGAAAATCATCGGCACCACGAAACTGACCAGAGTAATCACGAACAACGTAATGACGATGCCGGGGATTTTTTGTGTGGAGTCAGTGTACCCGGGGCGAGAAAAAACCTCTTGTGGATTGACCTTTTCCAGGCCGGGAAAATCCGAAACATAGGCATCGCTCACGTGTTTAGCCTAGCGCAACAGGCGTTTTTTTGC
This sequence comes from uncultured Mobiluncus sp., assembly GCF_947087965.1. Lineage (GTDB taxonomy): Bacteria > Actinomycetota > Actinomycetes > Actinomycetales > Actinomycetaceae > Mobiluncus. The sequence goes on along the minus strand of NZ_CAMUES010000004.1, from coordinate 140,005 downwards.
GCGACGGAGGCCGTATTAGGATGGGAGGGACAAATTCGGGAGTCTGCAAGGAAGGACGAAATATGTCAGAAACGAAAACCGGTAATTTCAAGTGGAAATTGCATGGGGACGGCAAGCACATTACTACCGGTGAGGTAGTACAGCCCAACGAGCGTCTAACGTGGCCGCGAACCATCGGTATCGGGGCTCAACATATTGTCGCTATGTTCGGCGCGACCTTCCTGGTTCCGTTGCTGACCGGGTTTTCTCCCGCAACCACCCTGTTCTTTACGGGTGTGGGAACCATCCTGTTTATTCTCATCACCTCCGGACGTTTGCCTTCGTATTTGGGTTCATCTTTTGCGTTGATTGCGCCCATCGGTGCGGTCACCGGTTACGTTTCCGGGGGTGGAGCTCCCATCGACTCGGACAAGATGGCTTTGGCACAAGGCGGGGTGATTTCCGCCGGCGCCCTGCTGCTGTTGGTCGGTGTGTTAGTTCACTTCGCGGGTGCGACCTGGATTGACCGGATTATGCCACCGATTGTGACGGGGGCTATCGTTTCCCTGATTGGTTTCAACCTGGCTCCTTCGGCATGGAATAACGTCCAGCAGGCTCCCGTGACGGCCACCGTGACCATCGTGTCCGTCCTGCTGATTACCGTCCTGTTCAAGGGCATCATCGGGCGATTGTCGATTCTCATCGGGGTGCTTATCGGCTATGCGACCGCGGTCATTCGCCACGAAGTCAATTTTGAAGCTATCAGCAAAGCCGACTGGGTGGGCCTTCCTTCCTTCCACGCTCCGGCGTTTAGCCCCGCCCTGTTAGGCTTGTTCCTTCCGGTAGTGTTGGTTCTCATTGCCGAAAACGTGGGACACGTAAAGTCCGTATCCGCTATGACCGGTCAGAATCTCGACGACCTAACGGGCCGGGCTTTGATTGCGGACGGTTTGTCCACCATGATTGCCGGTAGTGGCGGCGGTTCCGGTACAACCACCTATGCGGAAAACATCGGCGTGATGGCCGCGACTCGGGTCTACTCCACCGTGGCTTACATCATTGCCGCCATCGGGGCTCTGGCCCTGTCCTTGCTACCCAAGTTCGGCGAGATTATCGCCACCATTCCGCCCGGGGTTCTGGGTGGAGCAGCGACGATTCTGTACGGCATGATTGGGATGCTCGGAGTGCGTATCTGGGTCCAGAACCAGGTGGATTTTGCTGACCCGGTGAACCTGAATACGGCCGCGGTGGCGATGGTGATGGCTATCGCGAACTACACCTTGGTCATCGGCGACGTGAAGTTCGAGGGTATCGCGATGGGTTCCTTCGGTGCCATCATCATGTACCACTTCATGCGGGCGATTTCTAACGTTCGCGGCACTAAGCTGGAGCAGGCCTCCCCGGCTTCCGCTCCGGCCGGAACGGAATTGCATTCCGAAGCCTATGCTAAGCGTCACGCGGATCAAGAACTCCGAGCCACGCAAGGCCAAAACGATGCCCAGAATTGAAGCAAAGGACCTGCTCGGCCAGGGTGATTCCCAAGAGATACGCGCCAAACGGAGACGTCGCACCCTGGCTCGCCAAACCGTGATTTTCGGCTGGATTGTGCTGGCGATGGCTGCGGTTTTGGTGGTTTCCCTGCCTTTTGCTATGGGTTTGGTTTCTCTGCCTTTCGGTAATTCTTTCGTTTTGTCCGAGGAGGCAAAGGCAAAAGTGCCGCCATGCGCTCCGAAGGGAAAGCCGGTTTCCATACACGGAGTGACGGTAAACATATTCAATGGATCTTCCCAAAACGGTCTGGCCACGCAAACCGCACAGCGACTGAAAGGTTTCGGTGTCAAGGTGAACGTGGTTGGGAATTCGCCCGATTCCTATGCCGGTACGGCTCGCATTAACACCAGCAAGAAAAATGTGGCGAAAGCATTTTCGTTGGCTCGAGCCCTGCCGGAAGCTGATGTCAGGATTGATTTGAATCGCGGTACAGAGATTAACGTCCTGTTGGGGGAACAGTTCCAGGGTGCCCTCGCTAAGGATAACCTCAGTGACGGTGATTTGGGACCCTATCCGTCGGCACCGAAAAACTGTCAGGAAATTGACTGAGTACACCACGAGGCTGGCGATTGCCCTGTTGAATTCTCAAAAAAACCGTTGGAAGGCGACCAACCGGACTTATCGAGCAATGATTTTGGCTATGCTTGAAAATAGTTTCGTAGCCTGAGAATGTAGAGAGTGCAGGTAAAACTCGTGAAAGGGGAACGGCGTGGGGTTGTTTTCTAAGGGTAGACCCGATACCAGCGGTCCGGTTCGCCCCTACCTGAAAAGTTTTGCCGGGTGGGAAGAACCTTCTACGTTTGCCACCGTCGAGGATTCGCTTGAGCTACAAGATGATTTTGCGGCGCTGTTTGCCGGACACAACGTGGACGATATTCATGGCGCGGAAATAGATGACTGGGCTTACCTGGTGCGTGACCGCAACAATCCTGATGATTACGCGGCGGTCTGCGTGTGGGTGCAAGGCCACTTCGTGGGCTATTTGGATCACGCTACCGCCGGCAAATATGTGGTGGAACTCAATGGTCTGGATGCCCAAGAACTCAACCTGGTAGTGCCTTGCCACCTGTGGGCGCAACGTACCAAATCTAGGTTGGCAAACCGCGTGACCTTGAGCTTACCTCCTGTCGGTGGGGTGGGTCCGGTCAATATGTTCCCGAGAAAAGCCTTTACAATTTTGCCTCCTGGGGAAGAAATCCCTTTGGAGGATTACGATGACCACATTGCTCCGCTCCATCCGTATATTTCTACTGGCAAGACGGTGCCGGTGGCTCTGTGGATGCGGGAGGACGACGGCGGCTTGGGCGCCTATCTCGACAAGAAAACGTATATCGGACGAGTACCCCTTCACGCGGCAGAGCTAATTGTGCCCCTGGTGCGGATTGCGGTGGCGCATAAACTCATCCCGATTGCCCGCGGTATGCTAACAGGTTCTAACATTCGTAACGACCTCACCATTGTCACGGGGGACACCCGGACGGTCGGTTCTCATTGGAAACCCACTCACGACGGCGGAAAGTGAGTGCGTGAGCGGCGCGAGACGGTGTACAATCTCCCGGCCGCGCTTTTGAAGCGGTCCTGACTAGGAAAAACGTCCCTTGTTTGTCAGGGACAAACAATTGTTTTTCTTTCAGAATCCTTTTAGGATTTATTCAAGGAACTGACGGAGTAGGCGTGGCGAAGAACAGCCTCAGCACGAAAAACAGCTCCTGGAAACTTGTGACAATCCAAACCAAGAAGGAGACTGAGTTGAAGAAGCTAACTCGTATCGCGGCGGCAGCTGGGGCAGCATTTCTAGGGTTGGGTCTGAGCGCCAATGCGGCTCTGGCTCTTCCGGCTCCTGCGGATCCCACTATTGACAATATTGGTGGCATTGAAGCCCCAAGTTCCCCGGGAGGAATTCCCGCCAATGGATACGGCCCTGATTACCACACGGCGATGGTGGGTTTGGGCCAAGCCGCTTTGCATCCGGGGATGACGCCTTTGGGTGCTAATGATTTCAACTGCCGGCCGGCCCCAGGCACGGAACCGGTCGTCTTGATTCCGGGTACCAGCAATGATGCCTTTGGAGCCTGGTCCTACATGTCTCCACGCTTGAAGCAGGCCGGGTACTGCGTATTTACGTTTAACTACAACCCTGCGACCTCAAAGAACTCTAAGGGCGAAACCATCATCAACGACTCAAAAGCCTTCAGCGGAGATATCAAGCAAAGCGCCGCGTTTATGGCCGGTTTTGTGGATCGGGTCTTGGCGGCTACCGGTGCCACGAAGGTTGACTTGGTGGGGCATTCCCAGGGCGGTGGAGCGCTGCCGCGGGCGTACATCAAGTGGTACGGCGGAGACCAGAAAGTTGACCAGCTCATTGGCCTGACCCCGAACAACCACGGTACGACCTTGGGAGGAATGCTGAACCTAGTTAACTGGCTGCGTCAGGAAATTCCGACCCTTGACGACAAAGTGTTCCACAGCTCTAACCAGACAGGTTTAATGCAGCAGCTGGTCGGTTCGGAGTTCTTTAACCAGCTCAATGACGGTATTGAGGTTTACCCGAACATCGACTACACCGTGATTACCACCAAGTTGGACACGGTTGTTACCCCCTACACCAGCGAATTCCTGGAAGGCAGCAACGTCAATAACGTGGTGCTCCAAGACGTGTGCCCGGCAGATACGCATCGACACCAAAACATGACCTATAGTGATGTGGCGCTGCAGCTGGTGCTGAATGAGCTGCAAGAGGATCGTTTGTCTTGGCAGATTCCGGTGCAATGCCACCGCTACCAGCCTTACTTGAAGGCCTCTGATCTGTAATCTGGGGAGACTGAATAATTTTTGCCAACTCCCTGTCGGGGCCTTAACATAGGGTTCCGGCAGGGAGATTTTTTTGATTGATGAGGGAGTGAGTAAATCCGTGGACGGCGTGGAAGCATCGGGACGCAACCAGAAAGCATCCGAGGACAAGGGGAATAACTATCTCAGCGGTTATCTAGCGGCCTGGTTTAAAATCATCGCTACCGGGATGATTACCTTGGTTGCTTTTGAAGCTATCGCGGTAAACACGGCCATGCCCTTCATCGTGGATCGCCTGGACGGCAAAAATTTGTTTGCGCTGGCGGCCGGAATCTCCATGTCCACCCAGTTAATCACCACCGCCCTGGCCGGAGCTTGGGTCGATACCAGAGGCCCGAAACCGGTAATTTACACGGGCATCGTGGCTTTCACCGGGGGACTGCTGGTGGCGAGTTTCGCCCCCAACATCTGGTTTGTCGTGGTGGGACGCGCGATTCAGGGCCTCGGCGGAGGTTTGTTGATTGTGCCTCTCTACGTGATGGTGGGCTCCTACGTCTTACCGCACAAGCAGCCGGCTTTTTTTGCGGTCTTTGCCATCGCCTGGGTGGTGCCTTCCCTGGTCGGCCCGCTGGTGGCGGGGTTCCTGGTGGATTATGTGCATTGGCGTTTTGTTTTCGGAATCTGCCCAATCATGTTTCTGGTGTTCTTTCCAGTGTTGTGGCCAAAATTTCGCCAATTTCCTCCGCTGCATGACCCGGTGCCGTTTCGTCCCTCTCCCAGTCTGCTTTGGGGTTCCATCTTTAGCGGCATCTTGATTGGTGCCCTGCAAGTCATCTCCGGGGTGGAACGTGAAACGGTCTCTCCGCTGCTCATTATTTCCGCTCTCATCCTGACTCTGGCGCTGTTTTTTGCGGCGCGCCCCATTCTGCCTTCCGGCACTTTCCTGGCGGTGCGTGGCGTCCCCGCCACCGTGGCGATGCGCGGACTGTTGAACGGCACTTTCGTCACCGTAGACCTCTACCTACCCCTGCTGCTGAAAGAAATTCACGGTTGGGGACCGACCATGGCCGGCCTATCAATGACGGTTTCGTCAATGACCTGGGCTTTTAGCTCGTGGATTCAGGGACGGATCGTGAATCCGGCGCACCGCCGCTGGCTGATCATCATCGGTCCCATCATCCAAATTTCGGGCACCCTGGTGGTGCTCCTGGCGGTCGTTCCCAGTTTCAGCCCCTGGTTTGTGCTGGTGGGATGGGCCATCGCCGGTTCGGGTCAAGGCCTGATTTTCCCGCTGGCCACTGTCCACGCCCTCTCCTTGACCCCGCCCCAACGCCACGGTGAGGTTTCCGCAGCTCTGAACGTAGCCGACACCCTCGCCGCTGCCGCTCTGGTGGCTTACGGGGGAATCACCTACGCCATGACCCTCTTTCTGGGACCCTGGGCATTCGCTGCCACAATCGGTTTGATGGTGGTGATGATGTTCGTCCAATTCTGGGTCGGTACCAGGATTTTCGAGTTTCCCTCACGCAAGTGAGACGCTAAAGTTGGTTGTAAGGTTAGGTTTTTGTTGTTTGAAAGGGTTTGAAAATGGAATCATTTTTGGCTTTTGTCGGGGGTCTCTTTGGGATGTCGATTATCGCCCTCATTATCTTGGTGTTGCTCATCATGGGCGGGATGTTCTTTGTGGTGAAGCAACAGACGAACTACGTGATTGAGCGTTTCGGTAAGTTTCACAAGGTCGCTCTGCCCGGCTTGCGGGTCAAGATTCCGTTCGTGGATCAGATTGCGAAAAAGGTTCCGCTTCGCATCATGCAGCTGGATTCCGTAGTGGAAACCAAAACGAAAGACAATGTGTTCGTAACCATTCCGGTTTCGGTGCAGTACCAAGTCCAAAACGTGGTTGATTCCTACTATCGTTTGGCCAATCCGGAGCGTCAGATTCAGTCCTACGTCTACGACCGGGTGCGTACCTCCCTGGCCAAACTGGATCTTGATGAGGCGTTTTCTTCCAAGGACCAAATTGCCCAAGACGTCGAGACGACCTTGGCTACGGCTATGAACGCCTATGGTTTCGCCATCATCAACACACTGGTGACAGACATCAACCCGGATCCGACGGTGCGCGCGTCCATGAACTCAATCAACGCCGCCCAGCGGGAACGTGAGGCAGCGGTGAGCCTGGCTGAGGCCGAGAAAATCAAGATTGTGAAACAGGCTGAGGCCGACGCGGAATACAAGCGCCTGCAAGGTGAAGGCATCGCCGCTCAGCGCAAGGCTATCGTGGACGGTCTGGTCAGCCAGTATGAATCCCTGCGCGACGCCGGGATTGGTTCAGAAGCCCAAGAGATGCTGCTGTTGACCCAGTACTTCGATACGTTGCAGGAAGTCGCGAAAGCCTCTAACACCCAGACGCTGATGCTGCCGTCCAACCCCGGTGGCGTCAATAACGCGATGGAGGAGCTGCGCAACTCGCTGTTCACCGCCACTCGTGCCGCGGATCAAAAGCAAACGGCGCAATAGTGACGCTGTAGTTTCTTGATTTTAGTGCCTTCGTATCGTCGGATACCTAAAGGGTGCTATTTACCCTGCTCGCTGAGCATATAGAGAACCATTTTTGCAGGAGTCAAAGCTTTAACTGCGTGTGGTAAACGGGTAGAAAAGTGCACCATCCCGCCGGGAAGCAGTTTCACAGTTTTGCCGTCGGCGGTGATTTCAATTTCCCCTTCCAAGGTTTGCACAATTACCGGCATAGCAGCGGTGTGCTCTGATAGTTCTTCGCCGCTGTCGAAGGAAAATAGCACAACATTTACCCCTTCTGCACGCATTAGGGTTTTAGAAACAGTAGAGTTCGGGGAATACTCAATTCGTTCCGCAAGTTTATCTATATATCCTAGACCGGCAGTAACCAATTCTTCTTTTGAATCCATATATGAATCACCTCTGACCTTCATTACCATTACCGGGTTTACGCGCTATTATAGCTATCCCTGTCAGATTCTTACGGTGGTGTTTGAACGTGGCTCGCATTTCTAAAATTCTCGCCCGTAACTCTCGATCGCGTAGAACATTACTGAGTATCCGCAACACTCCCTTGAGACCTTCATCAGCTAGGTTACGCCGTGGCGACAGCAGAGCCATGGGTTCAAAACCGACCCATTCAATAATAAAACCAGCATTTTCCAGTACCTTGCGCCATTCATTTTCGGTGAGGGGACGAGCATTCACGCGAATCGCTTGTGCAAGACGCTTACGTAATTGATCCGCTAGCTGCATGTCTATATCGTTAGGAGTTAATCCGAGTTCGTGAATCGCGTAGCATCCGCCTGGCTCCAGTATCCGGTATGCTTCTGAAACAATTTTTTCTTTATTTTTCTCGCTTTGCATAGTGAGCATCGCCTCACCCACCACTACCTGAGCCGATTGCGACTCCAAACCGGTATCCTGGGCATCTGCTTGCACCACTCTGCCGCCGCTGTCTGCAACGATGTTTCGCACCCGCTGGGCTGCATCCGGGTCTTGATCTACCCCTGTATAGGACTCGACCGGCGCATCAATAATAATTTTGGCTGTTTTGCCTAATCCGGGCGCAAACTCTACAACTCTCTTTCCTGTTATATCAGCTGCTTGGAGCATCCGGTTGGTAAGTTTGAGTCCTCCGGGACGTAGCACCCGTTTTCCGGCACGCGCTAGTACCCAATGTCCGGCTGCGATTTTAGTGGCACGAGTACTTTGTGGAAGATTGCAGTCATCATTCATGTTCCCAGTCTATCAGAATAAGATTAGGTAAGCCTTACCTATTCTAGGTAGTCTGGGTGCTCGGACGTACAGGCGGTGGGTTTAGAGCCATCCGAGTTCACGGGCTTTTCGGGCTGCGCCCGCCGGCGTGCCGAGACCTCTGCGGAAGTGGTCATCTGGGAAACCGCCAAGGTTTTTAGCGTCCGTGCTGTCTCTCCCAGTCCAAAAGCCATTGTTTAATCTCAATCCCGGGCCCGTATCCTCCCAGACCACGAGCCGCCACGACTCGGTGGCACGGTACGATGATTACCACTGGGTTGCTATGCATAGCCTGGCCTACAGCACGCGCCGCGCCAGGACTGCCAGCCTCCACCGCCAACTGAGAATAGGTGCGGGTATGACCGTAGGAAATAGCGGCGCAGGTCTGCCAGATACGACGGCGAAACTCACTGCCGGACAGGTCGAGCGGAATCCTGAAGCTGCGGCGGGTGCCGGCAAAGTATTCCTCAAGCTGGCTTCTTGTCAGATTGCAAAGATTGCGAGCAGCAGTTGGCATCCCGGGAATAGGGCATTCAGTCGCGATGCGTCCGTTAAGTTCAGGCGCCTGATGTGCGGAATTTGTATGGAGACTATCGCCTGGAGCGTGCGTTTTAGTCGGATTTTCATCTAACACACACCGCGTCAACCCCTGCTCGCTGGCCGCCAGATACATCCAACCCAACGGAGTGGACAGAGGACGGGAGTCCCAGTATTCACGGCGCTGCGGCATGCCCTCAGTCTACAGTGTCCGCAGCACCCGTTTTCCGGCACGCGCTAGTACCCAATATCCGGCTGCGATTTTAGTTGCGCGGGCGCTTTGCGGGAGATTGCAGTCATCATTCATGTTCCCAGTCTATCAGAATAAGATTAGGTAAGCCTTACCTATCCTAGGTAGTCTGGGTGCTCCGAGGCACAGGCGGCGTGTCTAGAGCCATCCGAGTTCACGGGCTCTTCGAGCTGCGCCCGCCGAGGTATCCGTGTGAGTTTTGCTGATTGCATTGGAGAGGTAGTTGCGTACCGTACCGGGTGAGAGGTACACCCGAGACGCGATTTCTTGGACTCTCAAGCCTTTTTCGGCGATTTTCAGGACTTCAATCTCGCGTTCAGTCAAGGGATTATCGCCCTCGAAAAGGGATTCGGTGGCCAGTTTTTGGTCCACAGCCGTGCCTCCGTCGGCGATAGTTCGTACCGCGGCGGCGAGTTCTTCGGCGGGAGTTTCCTTGACCATGAAGCCTTTGGCGCCGGCGCTCAGAGCGCGTTTCAAGTAGCCGGGACGCCCAAAAGTCGTCAAAATCAGCGTTTTGGTGTCGGCGGTGGTTTCGGTGATGGCTTTGGTGGCAGCGATTCCGTCAAGGTCGGGCATCTCGATGTCCACCACCGCAACCTGGGGGTGGTGGGTTTGGACAGCATCGAGGAGTTCGCGACCATTGCTGGCCTGGGCGACAACCTCAATGTCGCCTTCGAGTTCCAGCAGTGCCGCAATTGCTCCGCGCACTAGGGCTTGATCATCGGCCAGTACCACGCTAATCACAGCTTTACCTCCACTACGGTGCCGGTCTCCGGAACGTTTTGCCGTTCGCTCTCGGCACTTGCGGCACTCGTGACCTCACGTATCCCAACTATACTGAGAGTCCCGCCGACCTGTTCCACGCGAGCCTTGAGCCCCTCCAGACCGTGTCCGGTAGCATCGGGGGAGATTCCCACCCCATTATCGGTGATAGTTAGACTGCTCCGGTTCATCTCGATAGTGACTCGGTGAGCCGCCGCATGACGAATGATATTAGTAGTCGCCTCCCTAATCACCCAGGCAAAAATCGCTTGGTTCACTGCGGGTATGGAGTCGAGGTCTGGCCAGGCGCTACCCTCCCGCTGCAAGTCTATACTGGCACTCTCCAATGCCTGAGACGCGGCGGCGATTTCTTCGAACAAACTCTGCACTTTGAGCCCCGCCACAGTCTGCCTAACCTCTTCGATTGATTCCCGCGCCAGGTTTGTAATCTCGTGCAGTTCCGCCTGGGCACGCCCGGGATCGCGTTCCAGCAGTTTTCCGGCCAGTTCGGACTTGAGGGCAATGACCGTAAGGGTGTGACCCAGGACATCGTGTACATCCCTGGCTACCCGTTCGCGTTCTTCCAAAATCGCTCGTGTTCTGGCTTGGCGCTGGCTTTCAATACTGGAACCGATAAAGAAAGTTATTCCCGCCACGAACATAAACACGGCTGAGGTGGTGATGGCAAGGCCAAAGTATTCTTGACCATTCGGTACAAAACGGGGGATGAGGAAGGAGGCTAAAACCGTCAAGGCTCCGGTAATGTAGCCAGCCGCCTGGGGCAGGGTGAAAGGCGCGGCAGCAGCGATAAACGGCAGGAAAGTCAAGGATTTCAGCGGTCCTAACACTGCCACCTGTAGCAATGTAGTCATCACAAGTACTGCAAAGGCTATGGCGTCGCTCTTGCGTAGGCGGTGCCGGCCGTCGAAGTAGCGGAAGTTACGCTCTCCCATGATTGGTTTGCGCCACGAGAGTGAAAAAGCAGCTACGTAAGCCAGAGCGAATGCGGTGGTCAATATCAGGGAAATTATCTTCGGTCCCAGGGGTAAGGTCAGGGCTCGACTAATCGGAAAGTACAGGAACCCCAGCCATACGAGACTCATGAAGGTGCTCGTGAAAATGTAGGAGTTCGAAGGAGAACTGGTGAGACTGCGACCGTCCGCGGTAAGGGCAGGGGAAGATTTCAGGTTCATGCGTGCCTCCGTGAACGTTGATAGCCCCACAGTGCCAGAAGAGCAAAAATCAAGATCCACACTACAAAGTTCACGATGCCAATTCCTAGGTTTTCGGTGTACGGCTTTCCGTCCATAGTAATCTGATTTCCGTTAGTGCCGGCATATCTGGCGAGAATTCCGTAACCGTAGCCCGGCATGAATTTCGCGAAATCCAGCAGCCATCCGCCCAGGGGCATGAAAAAATTCGCTATGAAAGCAAACAGGGTGGTCAGTCCCGAGGCGATAGAGACGGCTGTATCGGAATGCAGCAACAGTCCGAAAGCCAGACCATAGAGGGTGAAAGTGAGTGATCCGCCCAGAATCACCAAGACAGAGATAATCCAGGCAGAGGGCTCCGCTTTGGCTTGAGTCAGACCACCCAACAGGAAGATGACCGCCACGGGCAAAGCCGCCAGCAGCGCTCCCAAGGCGATTTTGGTACCCAGGTACCTCCCGTTACTCAGGGGAGTCAGTGCGATTTGGCGTCCCCAACCTTGAATCTTTTCCACGGAGGTGCCAGCAGCAAAGCTGGCGGTGGAGATAATGGCTCCGTAGGCGGCGATATTGACCATAATGACCCAGGCCCAATTGACAGTCGTGTCGGCGACCATTTCCTTGGCGTAGGTTGCGGCGACCCCAAAAATCAGGTAAATCACCACCGGAAGTCCAATGACAAACATGGGTACTTCGGGTGAGCGCAGAATTCGCTTTAAATCCAGAGCAAATATTTTCGTGTTCATGATGAGATTTCCTTAGTTGCTGGTCAGGGTAAAGAAAGTGTCCTCCATGGAGGGAGGCACGATTTCCAAATGGCTCACGCCTGGTTGAGAGAGGATGAAACGCGCGAAATCATCCGATTCTTGTACCGATAGGTACATTCTATGGTCTTTGATATCGACAGATTCTTGGGGCCAATGTTGCTGTATTTGAGCGGTGAGCGTATTGAGGTGAGAGGCGTCAACCTGGAAAGACACGTTGCGCGTTCTCTGGGCAGTAATTTCTGCTGGGCTGGCATCCGCGATAATTTTTCCGTGATTCATCACCACGATGCGATCAGCATAATCCGAGGCCTCCTGCAGGTAGTGGGTGGCAAAGACGATGGTCTTGCCGTTTTGCGCCTGACCGTGCATCACTTCCCAAAAGTCGCGGCGCGCGTTGGCGTCCATTCCCGCGGTCGGTTCGTCGAGTATCAATAAATCCGGGTTTGGTAACAGAGCTAGCGCGAATTTAATCCGCTGTTGTTCCCCGCCGGAGCATTTCCCAATCTTACGTTTGCGAATCGGCTCCAGGTTTGCCGCGCGTATCACCCGCTCCCGGTTTTCCGGGGTATCAACATCCCGGCCGTAAGCTGCGGCAATCCAGCGGACGACTTCGGAGACATACATGTCTTTGAGTAGGCCACCCGTTTGCAGGACGGCAGCAATCTGACCGCGGGAAATCGCGGTTTTCGGGCTTTCGCCCAAAACCTGCACTTCCCCGGAGGTTGGTGCGCTCAGCCCCAGAACCATATCCAGAGTGGTGGTTTTCCCCGCCCCGTTCGGCCCCAGCAGAGCCATAACTGTACCAGTCGGTACATTAAGTTCGATGCCTTCCACTGCGTGGACTTTCCCGAAGTGCTTATGCAAATGAGTGAGCTGCAGAGCAGCTGTAGTGGTTGTGTTCATGTATCTAAGTCTTGCTCCCCAGCGTTTGGGCCGGTAGTGTGCGCAATCACAAAAATTAGATGACATCTGTCATGTTTTCCGGGCTTCGCGGGGGCCAGATTAGAATGACTCCATGACCAAGATGTGCGAAAACCGCGACGATTCGGCTAAAGATGGCGCTGTGTCGGCTGATTCGCGCTGCCTGGTGGTGGTCGGAGGGGTGCAAGGTCTGCGTGCGCTGTGCGCTGACGACTGGGATTTTTCGGTCTACGAGTTGGTAATTTGTGGCGATTCGGGTCAAGACGTGGCGCGAACTTTGGGGATTGTCCCCGACGTCTATATCGGCGACTTTGATTCTTCACCGCGTCCGGCAGGTCAGGCTGAGTTCGCGGACGGGCGCACTCGCTCCCCCGAGGCTTTGGCGGCAGTACCCGTCGACCCTCCCAGCGTCGCTGTTCCCCGCGATGGCGCGGAAGTGATAGTTCTCCCCGCGGCCAAGGAAGTTACGGATTCTGAAGCGGCGGTCGATTTGGCGTATTCTCGCGGTTACCGGCACATAGATGTCATTGGCGGTTTGGGGGGACGCTTGGACCATACTTTGGGAAACCTCGGCATTTTGGCGAAATTCGCCCACACTCCCGCCCGGCTGCGCTGGATAGACGGCTACAACATGGTGTCCCTGGTAGGACCGGGAACCCATATGGTGCCCCGCAACAACTACCACTATTTCGGCTTGATTCCTTTTGACGGCGATGTTGAGGGCCTCACCCTGACGGGGACGCGCTACCTGGTCGAGGACTTTACTCTGGTTCGCGGCTCAACACGCGGGGTTTCCAACGAAATCACCGCACAGTGCGCCATCGTTTCTTTCACTAGCGGCAGACTGCTGATGGTCTCGTCACGAGACTTGCAGATTTCGGGTCAATAGTCTCTCCGGGCGGTTCTTCATGACAAGCATGGTAGGGCGGGTTTCGGGTTTTCGTGAGCTGTTCGAGATTTTGCAACGCAATGTGAGAGATGCGGGAAAGTGGTGGCCGGCGGAAACGAAGTTTGAGATTCTGGTGGGCAGCGTGCTTACCCAAAACACGACCTGGACCAGCGTGGAAAAGTCCCTAGAGAACCTGCGGAAGGAAGGACTTCTCGACCCCATGCGGCTGACGGGGGTGGAATCGTGCGAACTCGAGACACTCATTCGCCCCAGCGGCTTCATGCGTGCGAAAGCACGATACCTGAAAAACTTGACCGATTGGTACATAAAAACTGTTGCCCGGGCTGGTGAGATTGACACCCCAACGCTGCGCAACTCTCTTTTGCGAGTTCCGGGAGTGGGGGAAGAAACTGCCGACGACATCCTGCTTTATGCCTATGACCGCCCGGTTTTTATTTTCGACGCCTATGCGCGCCGATTGCTGGCAGCAGCTGGTTTGGGCGAGTTTCGGACCTATCGACAAGCGCGACAGGCCTGCGATGCGGCGTGGCGCTCGGAGGGATTTACGGTGGCGGAACTGGCGTTATTTCACGGTTTAGTGGTGCAGGCCGGAAAGGATGCGCGTCGGGAGGGAAGTTGGGAAGGTATCCTGAGGACATGATTAAAGGCGCGATTTTCGATTGTGACGGGACGCTGCTCGACACTATGCCGCTGTGGCGGGAGGCAGCCGGAAAATACTTGACGACCTTGGGGATAGAGGTTGATAAAGATTTGGGTGCGCAATTTTTCGAGATGACTTTGCCTGAGTCGGCGCACTTGGTACACCAGCGCTTCGGGTTGGACGTAACGGTCAGCGAGGTCGTGAACGGCATCAAAGATGCGGTCTATACCGGCTATCTCGAGGAGGTGCAGCTCAAGCCCGGTGCCAGGGGTTTCCTGGAGGCACTGGCTGAGGCGGGGGTGCCGATGACAGTGGTGAGTTCCGGATCCGAGGGTCTGATTCGCCCGGCTTTTCGGCGTCTGGGGATTGAGGACATGTTCACGCAGTATTTCGCTTCTTCGGAGACGGGAATGCACAAGCGCGAGCCGACTATGTTTCTGCAGGCGGCGGGGGCGATGGGCAGCGTGCCGGAGGATGCCTGGGTGTTTGAGGACGCGGTTTATGCGGTCCGGGTGGCGAACGCGGCCGGGTTCCACACGGTGGGAATCGCCGATGATGCCAGCCGGGGCGAGTCGGCTGTTTTGGCAAGCGAGGCGGAGGCGTATTGGGAGGAATATCCCGGGGAGATTCCTGATTTCATGTGGTAATATGCTGGTTTTGTGGGCACTTCGTATTTCGTGAAGGCTATCGCTAAGTGAAGATGAGGAGCGTGGGCGGGGGGTATCAGCAATTTTTACCCCTCTGCAATGGAGAAACAGAGCTCCTGGCTGTTGCTGCTAGAATGTGGCATACTGTTGTAGTTTGAACCGCGGGCGTAGTTCATCGGTAGAACGACAGCTTCCCAAGCTGTAAAGGCGGGTTCGATTCCCGTCGCCCGCTCCATTGACTAAAAGCCGGGCTTTAGCCCGGCTTTTAGTCAATCTGGGGGGCTACGACGGGAATCGAACAAGTTCGCTCAGCGGCAGCGACGCAGTCGCATAAGCCGCTGAGTAAAATGGTGGAGGCGTTAAAAAACGGCACTGGTGTGCCGTTTTAGCCGGAACGCCCTAAAAAACCTCCGTCGCCCGCTCTATCTTCATGGTGTTGTTTGTCCTTTACCTCCGATTTTACCGTCGAATAGGCTTGCCGGCTGATGTCGCGCCTACCAGCTTGGGCGACCGGTTGCCCTTGACCGCTGATGGGTATGAGTGCGCCTACTACCGCAGAGACTAGACGGTTTTGGTTGCCCAGAGAGGATTTTCTTGCCAGTTTTCTGGTGCGCCGAGCCTGCTGAAGGGCACAAGATTGTTATGAGGGAATTTCTTCAAGACGCTAGGTAGCGTCTCGGTTCCTGACAGCTGCAGTTCATGCAACAGGTATTGGGCAAGAGTGAGTTGCCCAAAAGCACGGTTAGAGCACCGGCTCACCGCTGTAAGACGCGGGTCTTTCGGCAGTTTGGGTTTGATATCGAATACCCTGTTGAACATGCGAGCATGATGGGCTGAATAGTTACGCACAATATTGAGGCACTTTAGCCATGATTCAAGCTGAGGAGCACGAAGACGACATTTTGCAGCTATTTCATTGCGTGCCCGGTTAGGTGCCATCCGGTACAGGTGCGAAAGCATTCCCCAATCCATTACTTCCACGGCCGCCCAGATAGGAAGTTTGCCTGCATATTGGCGGCGGTGATGCTCAACAAACTCTTCTCTCGATGCCTGAAGAGCAGTGTCATATTTCGTCAACCACACCTCGTGAGCGTTCCCGCTACTATTGTGATAACGCTGACAGGCTGGGGCACCCATGCGTGCAGCATCAAGATGGATAAGCGGATTGATAGCTCCTAGCTGATGCCCGATTAACGCTCGCATCGCTAGCTCGATACGTCCAAGAACAGTAAAAACACTGTCCCGTAACTGCTCATCAAAGTGGTAAAGATCGAGAACCAGTTCAAAAGAGGCACCTGGACGGAAAACATCAAGGCTTCGACCAGTTTCGCGATCAAGGGCTCGCATGGAATGCCAGTAGCCAGACAGGCGATAGTAATTTAATAATTCAAGTTGATGAGCGGCCTGATCAAAGTTTTTAACACTCATGCCACGCCGGGCGAGCAGTTCTATCTGCTGCTTGTATGATAGGAAAGGTTTCACTTGATCCGCCTTTGCACCTCCCATCTGAAAAAAGGACCGGCCCTGGACTCCCACCGAAGCGGGCAGCGGAACCGGTCTTGTTACAACGATTCTAACTCAGATCTGCAAAAAATGCCAGCTCGCGGCGTACCTTATGTATTTTGAGCGCGAAGGTGATGTGGTGCCTCATATATTTTGAGCACGCTTCAGTACCCAGAAAACTCCTACCCCTTGGACTATACGTGAAAGTGTGCCCCCTCAACTGTCTAGAGGGGGCACACTGTTCGTTAGGGAAACATGCATAGCGAGCAACGAGTGGCTAGCTCACATTCGTGACCGCCAGCGATGTCGGCTGACCCGCAACCTCCGCAGTGGCAGTCTCGGTCATCGTAGAGAGGTCAATCATGTGCACTTTTCCAGCGAGAGGGTCAGAGACCCACACAGTGTTAGCGTTGGCGTAGTTGCCAGCAGCAACTCCGGGGGCAATGCCGCCGTGACCGCTGGGCTTTTCCCATTCACCGGTCACCTGCATGGTGTGTTCAAGGCTGCCGGTCTCATCAAAGACATAGAGCTTGCCGTTGGTTCCGAGTGTAATCACATGACCGTCAGGTGTGATAGCGAGATTCGAGATATTCACGCCCTCGTCCACCCCGACAGTCTTGGTGGTATTGTCACCAACGAAGACGAGCTTATCGCCAGCTTTACCGACCAATGTAGAAAAGTCCGCATTAGCTACAAAAGTACCCACGCGATCCTCGCCAAGGTCAGGAGTAGGAATGTTGACACCCTCGCCGTTCTTGATAACTAGTACAGAGTCAGCGCAACCGAAGGCGGCGTTGGTGCCGCGAGCAACTTCGCCGTGCATGCGCATACAGGTGAAGGTTTTCTCCACTTCAGTCTCTCCGTGGCGCAGTTCAATAGTGTCGGGCAATGCGGTGCCTTCCTGTGCTGTGGCGCTCACGAGGTAGTGACCTTCAGGCATGGGAACCACTACGCCGTGATGCGGCAAGTTGGCTTTGACACGAGTGAGACCATCAAGCTGCCCTGTCTCTAAATTCTTGGTGGTGACCAGGGAAGCGGCGCCATCATCATCAGCGAAAATCCCGGTCGCCCCGGCTTTCGGATTCGGCACCACGTGAACAGGCTTATTACCCTTAACAACCTCTTTCAGCAGTGCTGGCTTTCCAGTATAGAAGTGGAAGTGATCGCCGTGCTCCTGCTTCCATGCACCCGCATCGATGATGGATGATTCGTTGTCGTGTTGACGGTTAGCCACTACGTGACGGCCGTCATGTGCCGTTGTCAACGATGGGCGTGAGGTGAGCTCAAAATCCGTAACTTTCTTAAGGTTCTCATCAAAGATGCTTACTCCGCTCTCAGTTGCCACTATAACGCGTGGCATTGCTTCCGAGGTTTCTGTTCCTGTGGAACTCACGCCGTGGTCGTCGTGTTTTTGACCTTTAGGGTCGTAATCGCCGGATTGGGTTCCGCAGCCAGCCAGGGCCACAGTCATTACTGACGCAATTGCAACAATCTTCATTAGTTTCATAAGGGCTACTATAAATGAAAACGATAATCATTATCAACTAACGTGTATACTGTTTCCTTGAAACCGGGTTAGAACTCGTGTTACTCCTGGTCACACTGGTGTTCGAGTTAGAATACCTTGATAGATTGTGAGCTAGGCTGCTCTGTGAGAGGGGGGTGTGGTGAGGACCTACGAGTCGGGTGCTGCGTTGGCGGCTGAGATTGCTAAGCGCGGTGGTTTATTTATCCGTGAGTTTGCTGAAGTACCAGAGGAAGGTTGGGATCAGCTGGTTGATGGGGTGGATTGCACGCCCCGTCAGATGATTGCTTATCAGCTCGGTTGGATGGAACTGTTGCTGAGCTGGGAGCGTGAGGAACAGGCTGGCGCTACGGTGGTAACTCCAGCGCCGGGATTTAAATGGAATCAGCTGGGAGGTCTGTATGAGTCGTTTTATCAGACTTGGGGAACTATCGCCGTTGATGATCTGATTGATCGATTTGGAGTCCTGCTGGGTGAAGTAGTTCAACTGGTTAACGGTCTGAGCGAAGCGGAGTTGTTCGAGTCAGGGAAGCGGGCGTGGGCGTCCTCTACCCCGTCGGCGTGGCCGGTGTGGAAGTGGATACATATCAACACAGTCGCGCCGTTTACTACGTTTCGCACCAAAATCAGGAAGTGGAAGAAACTATCTGGTTGTTAGTAATGAGCCTTGCCAATGGTCGATGAGCCAGCGGTCGTGACTGGCAATAATCAGCGTACCTTTCCACTCGCTCAGCGCATCTTCCAAGGCCTGCATACTGTCGAGGTCGAGGAAGTTGGTCGGCTCATCGATGATGAGAATGGTAGGGGCTGAGGCCAGAGCTATCGCAATCTGTGCGCGTCGCTGGTTGCCCGCAGACAGTTCGGGGATTGGGGTTGCCCACATTGCGGGGTGCAAGATTCCTTTCCCAGCTTTGCCGATTCCCCCTCTCCAGACGTCGGTGGTGAATCCAAAATCGCGGATTCTCGGTAAATGTTGGGGCACCAGACTAACTGCTTTGTCGCGCGTGATGGTTCCGCTTGCCGAGGCGCCGTGGGGGGGATGTCCAGAACTTATCCAGTTCAAGAGTGTGGATTTCCCCGACCCGTTAGCGCCAGTGACCAGCAGGTGCTCGCCATAAACGACATCAAAACTGAGTGGCGCGAGGCGCTGTTCCACGCTTGCCTGCCTTGCAGATACTGCCACCCCGGCGCGCTTGGCAGGCTGGGCAAACGCGAAGGACAATTCATAGTTACGGGGTTTGCGCACTTCTCGCGTCGCTAAGGTGTCTAAGCGCTGGTCGTCGTTTCGTATCCGACGTGTGGCTGTCGCGGCGGCACGGTCGGCAAAAAACTTCTTTGCTTTGCCTTCAGCGTTGGCGAGCCTCACACCTCCGCGAGAGATTTTTCCCGCCGCCTGCCGATGTCGACGCACTTTACGCGTTTCGGCTTGTTGGGCAGCGTGCAGTTCCACGTACTTGGTGCGGGCACGGGCTTTTTCAACCAGATAGTCGGAGTAAGCCCCCGCGCAACGGTAAAGACCTGCGGTTTCGCCCACCCCTTCGGCCTTTGCCAAAGCATTGAACACCTCCACGTCCATATCGTAAATCACTGTGGCGGTGTCCTCGATGAAGGCCCGATCATGGCTGGCCATCAGGACCGGACCGCCCCAGTTATTGACCGTTTGCGTCAGAAAACTGAGCGCCTGAGCATCGAGATGGTTGGTAGGTTCATCCAAGATCAACACTACCGGTTTCAAGATGAGGGTCGCCGCTAATTGCAGCCTGCCGCGTTGACCGGGAGACAATCGGGACAGCTCCCGGTTCCGCCCCGACCTTGTGAAAGACATCAAGTCGAGCCCTGCCAGCACTTCGGCCACCCGAGCGTCGAGCGACCAAATATCAAAACCCGTCATCTGAGCCAGCAGCTGATCATATTCTTGTTCCCACTTGCCAAGTGCGCCGCCCTCGCCGATTCGCGAAGTTACCTCCGCAAACTGGTCGGCTACGGCTCGAAGTGGACGCAGCGCGACGTCAAGGTAGTCGCTGACGCTACCATCAAACTGTTCGACGTTGGGTACCCCGAAGCGCTCCCTTTCGGTTCCCTCGACTTTGCCCCGCTGTGCCGGTAGGTCGCCCGAAGCGATACGCAGCAGCGTAGTCTTGCCGCACCCGTTGGGTCCGACCAGGCAGGCGCGCTCACCATCGCTGACGTGCAAAGTGACATCATTGAGCACCGGGACAGTTGCATAGGAAAAAGAAATATTAACGAGGTTGATGACAGGCATAGTAATCTCCAGGACGCAAGAATTTAACGGGAAGCGTCTCAGCCGGGCTGAGCAGAGATTACTTGGTCATCGGAAGATATCTCCTCGATAGAAAGGGTGGGCGAAGGGCCAACCCCAATTTTAGCTCACTGCTTTCACGTCAGCTACTGTTTTTTCTAGGTGCTGGCGTCCCTGTCACAAGGGTGGTTTGGTCGCGTTTGTCGTTACGGGCGCGGCGAAGAAAGGTGGTTGTTGGCTGGATATGTTCGGGGTGCTTTTGCTTTGAACTTGGGCAGTGGTAGTCCCGAAATCATCTGTGCTGATGCATTAAACTGTTTTATTGTAGCTGTGTGGTTCTATGAGGAACACGCAGGGCTCGCTGGCTTTTTGGGCTCTCAAATCCCCGTGAGGGTGAATCGTCAAAGACGCGAAAAGATAGAAAATAAGAAAGACACGGCAATGACTTCTGAGCAGTACCCCGGTTTTCCTCCCAACGGCGTCCCCAACGGGGTACCGCCACAAACGCCAAACGGCGTTCCGCCACAGGCTCCTGTACCGGTGCCCTACGCTTTCTCAAACCAGCCGGCGGCACCCCAGAATCAGCCGGCAGCGCCAAATGGGCCGGTCTATCAGGCACCTCCGGGATACGCGGTTGCGAATGGGCAGCTGGCGGCTGCCCCGGTGACTAAGTCGCGCCGAGGGCTGGTAATTGGTATTTTGGCTGTCTCGCTGGTTCTGGTGTTGGCGGTGGTGCTTTTTATCCTGTTGTTCACTGGGGTTCTTTCCTTGCCCGGTGGCTCTAAGGCGGCGGGCGGGTCTGCGAGCGCGCCCCCAGACGATGTTATTTCCGGTCTGACCCAATCCGAGAAAGAACCGGAACTCATAGACATGGGCAATGATCCCGGCAAATTTTACGCCTTTATTGGGGACACACTGCTGGCTACGGACGGAGATGAGGTCTGGGCGTTTAGTCTCAAGTCCCAGAAAGAGGTCTGGCGCAGTGATGACGCTATCAAGGCACTGAATTGTGACTCAGAGTATGATGCTTTGTTCGCCTACCAGGCTGAATCAAATTCCAACTTGGCACTAATGAGCTGCTCTTCCGATACAACAACCCACTATGCCGTGATTTCTGCCAAGGACGGCAAAGTTGTTACCAAGAAAGAACTGAATTCCGATGAAGTCAGTTCTTTCATGGAGATACTGAAGGATGGCAGCCTTGTGACCTGCGAGAACAGCGAGCTTACCCGTTACGACGGGGTGGCTCGCACCGAAAAGAAACGGTGGAGTCAGTCGGTGGAGGACTGTGGGTACGGTGTTCGGGAATATGATTCCGGGTGGCTCAGGATGACATGGGAGGGTGAAGACTGGGGTCAGCTGTTTAACCTGCAGGACGGTTCGCAGCCTCCATTTGCACAAGCTTTCATCGATTCGATTGAGGACTTGGAGGAAGATTCCTATTCATTCACGCCGTTAGCAAAAGGCAACTTTGCCGTTGAGTACTACACAGAAACAGGCGGGGACACCTCTGTGGAACATGCGGTTATAGTGGACGCACAAGGCACGCCGCTTTCCCAGACTTATGACAACGCATTTTTCACGATTACAGACGATGAACGGGTGGTATTGGCGGTTTCCTACGAGTTTACAGACGACTACAAATTGAAGAAGTCCACGCGTCTGGATCCTGCTAACGGTCAGGAACTGTGGACCAATGAGGATGCCGGAATTGGCTGTGCCTTAGGAGCGGATAAACAGTTCATTTGGGGGTGGAACTTCCTCTGCGGCGGTGGCGGAGCCCCGGAGGGTAACAAGGGGCTGTTGCTTGATACCAATACCGGCAAATCCGTGCCGATGGGAGATCTTAGAAATGTCCAAGACGTCCACCGTACCGATAATGGTTTCATTCTCGAGACTTGCAATTACGAAGAGGAAAATGCGGAAATAAAGCTCACATCCTTTGCCTGGAGGGATGGAGAATTCGTGAAACTGTGGAGCCAGGAATATAAAGACATCCCTTATTTCATCGAATATCAGCATCGGATTTATGCCACTTCTTCGGGAGACGATTACGGAATTGTGGGCTACCTGGGATACAAACAGGAACACTAAGCGCGAGCCAGCCGGTGCGCCCTGAAAGCCAGTCCCCTGGGGGTGCTAGTTTTCGCTAGGTGCCTCGGGGTCGGGGGAAGCCACGGAATCGTTTGGAGCTTTCGGGTGGCGTTTGTCTAGGTAGTGTGCGGCACAGGAAGCGATGACGAGCAGGCTGAAAACATTCCACGCAAACGCGGCTAAGCCGGAAAGAGGCTCGTTCTCTTGAGATGTCAAAAATGCGATTCCGAGAAGCATAGCAACCAGCACGTCAACTAAGTAAACCCATGGTCGTTTTATGTTCGCGGTTTGTTTCCCTGCCAGGGCGCTTGCCATTATCAGTATTACGAGAGAAAAGATCGCCCACCACCGAGGGATGACCGGCTCTCCCAGAACCTTAAATAGAACAGCCGACGTGGCAATACCGAGAATGACAATGATTGCTAGCGTCGCGAACCGCGACACCTTACTATGCTGATTGGCTAATTCTTTCACAAGTGGCATTTTCCCATTTCGATTTCTATAGCTCAAGGGGGGCGGTTCGGGATTCTGCGAGGACTATCGCACAAGTGTGGTCGCGGCGGGGTTACCTTTACTTGCGCTAAATTTACCTTTACTTATTGGGGAAAATAACGATAATAAGTAAAGGTAGAGAGGGTGCGTGCTGATGATTGCTTACGACGGCCTGATGCGCAGGCTCAACGCAAAAGGCCTCACCAAGATTGGAATCGAAAAGAGCGACTACGCACCCTTTTGGGTATCCTCTCTGACTTCGATTTTGTAAACCTGACCAAGCTTAGCCGGGTAGGACATTTCGGGTTCGGTGCCGCTGATGGTGCCGTCAAACCAGACCGTGACGGTTTTCCCCGTGAGGCCCGTGCCGTCTACGGTTGTCCCGTCTTTCGTGTAATCCAAGTTATCGACCGGCAAAGCAATCGGCTTGAGACTGTTCACGTCTAACTCGGGCTGCTTTTGTCCCTTTGTAAAGATCCAGGCATATTCCGGTGGCACTTGAGTTATCTGCACCATGAGCCTATCCGTGTCGCTTTCCTTGACTTCAGCGCGGAAGTTGGCGACACCTTTGGGCATAAGCGTCGAGTTCATGGCGATGTCTTGGAAAAGAATCCAGCGTTCGCCCCTCTTTACGTTCAGGTAGCCGGGTTCCCAAGTTTGATATTCAAATCCCGTCCCGAAGTTTGATTCATCATCTGTGCTGGGGGTTTTCGTCACGTCTACACTGGTACGAATCGTGCCGTCAGCAGTTCCGCACGTCACCCCGCTATTGACGTAGCCGGTGTCTTTATAAACGTCGCCCCGAACCTGAACCAGCGGTGGCAAAGCGCCGGGGGTGTCCGCAGTGTTGGTAGGCATATCTGTGGCTTTCGTAACCTCCGTGGACGTCGTGACATCTCCACTACCGGTGCATGCTCCCAGCAGACCCACGCTTAACAGCAAGATTACCGCGAAAATAAAGTGTTTCATGGGTGCTCCTTCCCGCCCCAAATTTTACCAAAAGCTCAACCCGTACAATGCTCCAGGGCGAGTGTTTGGGACGGCCTTGGCGTATAATCGCTGGAACGCGATTTCGGGAATTTGGAGGATTCAATGGAAAAAGCGCAGTTAGCGGCCATGGTTGATCACACTTTGTTAAAGCCGGAGGCAACCCGTGCCCAAGTCGAAGCGCTGGTGGCGGAAGCCGTTGAGTTAGGGACATATTCCGTGTGCGTTTCCCCCAGCCAGGTGCCTCTCCAGGTCCCCGAGTCCCTCAAACTGTGCGTGGTTTGTGGTTTCCCCTCCGGAGCTCATGCGACAACTACCAAGGCGGTAGAGGCTCGTGAAGCTGTGGCAGCAGGTGTAGATGAAGTCGACATGGTCGTCAATCTGTCCTGGGTGAAGGACGGGCGCTGGGACCTGGTGCGCTCCGACATCGCGGCGGTAAAGAAAGAAGTGCCCGCCCCGAAACTGTTGAAAGTCATTATCGAGTCCGCGGCACTGACTGAGGAGGAAATTGTGAAATGCTGCCAGGCTGCTCAGGCAGCCGGAGCTGACTTTGTGAAAACCTCCACCGGCTTCCACCCCGCTGGCGGGGCATCCACCCATGCGGTAGCGCTGATGCGCCAAACCGTGTCAGACACGATGGGAGTGAAAGCGTCGGGAGGAATCCACACGGGAGCCGAAGCCCTCGCGATGGTTGAGGCCGGAGCCTCGCGCCTGGGGCTGTCGGGGACCCGCAAAGTCCTGGAAACGCTCTAAAGCGACCATAAAACCTTTTGAAACCGCCCTAGTCGGACCCGCGAACCCGCGGCTCAGGGCGCGTCAAACCCTAGGACTTCGCGCAAATCCGTTTTGATGGCCGCCAAACGTTGGTGGGCCTGGGCTTTTGCTGTCACAAGGGTCTGGGCGGTGACTGCTGGTATCACCACTTGCAGGTAGCACTTTAACTTTGGTTCGGTCCCGGAGGGGCGCACCACCACGCGCGATCCGGAAGCAGTGCCAAAGAACAGCGCGTCCGTAGGCGGCAACTCCTGCAGATAATCCCACCCTGACGGCACGGAGGTGTGCAGCTCATCAGGCATCGAATTGGTGGACAGGTCATGGCTAAACACGATGGGTTCCCCACCGAAATCCGTCAAACCGCGAGCCCGCAGGCGACGCATTCCCTCACTAATCAAGCTCACATCCGCTACCCGGAAGGTTAGCGGTGTCGTGACATAAAGCCCGTGAGCGAGGTAGATTTCGTTGAGCTTATCGTCAATGGTTTGACCCTGCGCTTTCAAAACGGCTGCGATTTCGCACAGTTTCACCGTGGCGCTGATACCGTCCTTGTCGCGAACACTG
Organism: uncultured Mobiluncus sp.; assembly: GCF_947087965.1. GTDB lineage: Bacteria > Actinomycetota > Actinomycetes > Actinomycetales > Actinomycetaceae > Mobiluncus. Next base: position 115,070 of record NZ_CAMUES010000004.1, on the reverse strand, counting down.
TCGGGATCGCAGCAATTGCCGATGGCTTCCTCATAGCCAAAAATCAGCCCCGGGGTGCGGGCAATCCACTTAAAACCCGTCAGGGACACCATCGGAGTGACCCCGGCGGCCGCGGCCACCCGGTCTAGCAGTTCCCCAGAGACGAGGGAACGAGCCACCGTGGCTGACGAATCCCGGCGGCCTTGACACTGGTAGTATCCCAGCAAAACCCCCGTTTCGTCCCCGCTCAACTGGCGCCAACCCCCTGGTGCGTTCGGGTCAGGAATCGCTGCCGCGCAACGGTCCGCGTCCGGGTCATTGGCAACAATCAAATCCGCGTGTTTTTCGCGAGCCAACGCCATAGCCATATCGAGAGCCCCGGCTTCCTCCGGGTTGGGGAACGGAATGGTCGGAAAGTCCGGGTCTGGCTCACGCTGCGAGGCGACAGGAAACACTTCGCTAAATCCGGCCTGAGCTAACACGGCTTCGCAAACTTCAGCCCCGACCCCGTGCATCGAAGTCAGCACCAGCCGCAAATCCCGCGGGGAATCGGCGCTAACCAGGCCCGCCGTGCGCTGAATGTAGCGGGTAAACAAATCCTCGTCAATGAAATCCCAACCCGTTTCGGCGCAAGGCACGTCACGTGCCGGCGGGGCAGCCTGAATCTGGTCAAAAATCCTCGAATCCCAAGGGGAAACGAGTTGTGCCCGACAACCCGAACCGGTGACGACCCGCCCGCCCAGGTACACCTTGTAACCGTTGTCTTTCGCAGGATTGTGCGAAGCCGTCACCATCACCCCAGCGTCAGCATGATACTGGCCCATCGCGTAGGCCAGCAGGGGGGTGGGGCAAATATGGGGCATCAGCAGGGCTTTTCCGCCGGCTGCTGTAATCACTCCCGCCGTCGTGTGGGCGAAGTCGGCGGAACGGTGCCGGGCGTCGAAACCTATCACCACCAGGAAGTTATTCCCGACAGCTGCTCGCAGGGTAGCGGCCAGCCCCCAAGTGGCGCGGCGAATCACCGCCGTGTTCATCCGGGCTGGTCCGGGACCCATTTCCCCGCGCAGACCGGCAGTTCCGAACGCGATTTCAGATTCAAACGCTGCGGCAAGCTCAGCTTTCGCCGCGGAACTATCCGTGTCGAGCAGGCGTTGCAGGGCTTCCCGGTCGCGGGAATCGGGGTCATTTTCCAACCAGTCTTGATGCATCTGCCGGTTCCCCTCCAAGCGAATGTTTTTCCCATGTTATGTTCTGAAATCTAAGAATATCCCCGGAATGCAGAAATTAACCCGTGGCACATTTTCGCTCAAACCGGTCGAGGAACAGAATCCGCCCTGCGAAACACCTCCGAAAACGCCGGAATCTGGGTAAATTACTAGCCGGTGAATCTGGCTGGTCTGGGCAGCTGACGCTGTTCATACTCGGTCATTGGGGGCGTGTTCAGGAAAACTTGGATGGAATCTTTTGGGCTGGAAATCTTGAGCTAAAGCCCCGGAAAGGAAAATCATGGTGGAACCCTTTGACGCTGTCGATGTGATTCGGACCAAACGCGATGGTCAGGAGCTGTCTACCGCCCAGATTCAGTGGGTCATCGATGCTTTCACCCGCGGCTGGGTTACCGGTGAACAGATGGCGGCCTTGGCGATGGCGGTGTTCCTCAAGGGCATGAATCAGCGCGAGATTTTCGACTGGACCCAAGCGATGATTGACTCCGGGCAACGCCTGGATTTTGGCTCCCTGCCGCGTCCCACCGCAGATAAACATTCCACCGGCGGGGTAGGGGACAAGATTACCTTGCCGCTAGCGCCACTGGTGGCAAGTTTCGGCGTGGCCGTACCGCAGCTTTCCGGGCGTGGCTTGGGACACACGGGCGGCACTTTGGACAAGCTGGAGGCCATTCCCGGCTGGCAGGCCGAGCTGAGCAATGAGCGGATTACCGAGATTCTGGCAACCGGGTGCGGAGCGGTCATATGTGCGGCCGGGGCAGGGCTGGCTCCCGCCGACCGGAAACTTTATGCGTTGCGGGACGTGACCAGCACTGTTGATTGTGTCCCGCTCATCGCTTCCTCGATTATGTCAAAGAAGATTGCGGAAGGCGCTGCCGCCCTGGTGTTGGACGTCAAGGTCGGTTCCGGGGCTTTTATGAAAGAGCTGTCTCAAGCCCGCGAGCTGGCGCAAACCATGGTGGCTTTGGGTAAAGATGCCGGCACTCACACGGTGGCCCTGCTCACCGATATGTCGACTCCACTAGGCCGGGAAGTCGGCAATGCGGGGGAAGTCTCCGAAGCGGTGGAAGTCCTGGCAGGCGGGGGTCCCGCCGACGTGGTGGAGCTCACAGTCGCTTTGGCGCGGGAAATGTTGACGGCCGCGGGTCAGCCCGATGCCGATCCGGGCGCGGCTTTGGCTTCGGGAGCCGCGATGGACACTTGGCGGGAAATGATTCGGTCCCAGGGCGGGGACCCCGATGCGCCCCTAGCTTCGGCTCGGGAACATTGTGAAGTGAAAGCGGAGCGCAGCGGGGTGCTGAGCCGCCTGGACGCGCTGGCGGTCGGGGTGGCTTCGTGGCGTACCGGTGCCGGGAGAGCTCGTCCGGGCGAGGCGGTGTCCTTGGGGGCGGGAATAACCCTGCACGCCAAGCCGGGCGACCGGGTACAAGCAGGTCAAACCCTGTTTACCCTGCACGCTGACGAGCCGCAGCGTTTTGAGCGGGCGCTGGCAGCGCTAAAGGGCGGCTGGGAAATCGCGGACACCTTTGCCGGGGCGGGGCCTTTGATTATTGACCGGATTGACTAGGGTGTTCCGTTAGTTTTAGAAAGTTCCGCCAGTTCAGAAGGCCGTTAGTGCGGCGGGGTCTTTAGCACAGGGCGGCCGCGGTGGCTAGAGTCAGGGCGTTAGCGAACTTTGTTTCGCGCTCCTGCGGGGTCATGTCCTGAGAATGGTCGAGCAGACTATCCGAGACGGTCAGCACCGTCAGGGCCTCACGACCGAATTCGGCAGCGACTCCATAGAGAGCGGCGGTTTCCATCTCGAGAGCGAGGGTGCCGTAGGCGCGCAAGCGTTCCAGCAAACCCGGAACCTTGAAATAGAAATGGTCCTCAGAGAACACGGTCCCGACGTGAACCCGGTCGCGGTCAGCCTCGGGCAGTTCGTCAACCGCCTTCATGGCGGCTGAAAGCAAGGACCACGAAGCACACGGAGCAAAGGCAATCTCGGGGAAACGCGCCACGTTGATGTGAGAATCAGTGTGGGCACTCATGGCCACCACCGTGTCCCCGACCCCCGCCAGGGGAGAGATAGAACCGCAGGTCCCCACCCGAATAATGCGCTCAACACCAAAGAACTTGAACAGTTCTGTGGCATAGATAGTCAGGGAGGGTTGCCCCATGCCCGACCCCATGACCGACAGCGGCTTGCCTTGATAGGTGCCGGTAAAGCCCAGCATGGAACGCACGTCGGTGACCATTTTGGCGTCACTCATCAGAGTGTGGGCGATTTTTTCGGCTCGCTTCGGGTCGCCGGGCATCAATACGGCGGGAGCAAAATCCCCGGGTTCGGCAGCAATATGAGGGGTAGACATATAACCTCCTGGTTGGGAATCAATCTGCAGTCAAAAATTTTAATAGCTCTACGCTTTCGTCAGGGCAGATTGAAACCGTTAGGGCTGCACCGATGGGTATTCCAGCCTGTAAGTGAGCTCACTTTCGACTCGGATACTGCGATAGGGTGGAATCGTGAGTGACGCCGAAATATCCAAAAATGAGACGGAAGATGAACCCGTAGTCTATGGCCACTGGTTGCCAGAAGTCCCTCGCTGGAACTGGTGGAAACAATTTTGGGCGCGATTTTGGGCGATTCCCCTGGCTCTGAGCGTTGCGGCAGTAGTGGCTGGTTTGGTCATTCCCCAAATCGATCGGGCGGTGGGTCAGTCCCTACCGTTCCTGTTCGAAGGCGGTCCCGATGGGGCTCGTAGCGTGCTCACCACTATCAGCAGCGCCATGATTTCGGTTACTGGCCTGGTGTTTTCTGTAACTATGGTGGTGTTGCAACTCGCATCCAATCAGTTCACCCCGCGTATTCTGGAATCTTTCCTGGAAGAACGGATTACACAGATTACTCTCGGGGTCTTTGCCGGAACGTTTCTTTATGCGCTGACGGTGTTGCGCTGTGTGCATAGTGAAACTGACGCAGATGCCGGGTTCGTTCCCCAGATTGCCACCAGCTTGGCTTTCCTGTTGGTTATTCTCAGCGTGGGATTTTTTCTCGCTTTTATTCACCACATCACCACCTCCATCCGGGTCACAAACGTAATCCGGGACCTGTCGCGACGCACTATTGACACCATGGACTGCATGATTCCGGAAGGCTCAACAATCCAGCCTCGCCAGGGAGATCAGGAATGGAACCCCCCGCGCGACGGTGCCGTCACCTCGATTGTGTTGGACCAGGCTGACGACCGTCTCAGCGACATCGACTACCCTTACCTGGTGAAACTGGCAGAAACGCTTGACACCACTATTGAACTAACCACGCAAGTTGGCTCCTATATCGGAGCGGGCACCCAGGTCGGCGTGGTTTACGCCGAAGTTGATGAGTCTGCCCTGACAAAAATCCAAAAAGGCCTGATTCTCTCCCCGCAACGTTCCTTGCGTCAAGACATCGGTTTTGGCATCCGCCAACTTGTAGACATTGCCAGCCGAGCCCTGTCTCCGGGCATCAACGACCCCCTAACCGCGGTGGAAGCCATCAACGCCCTGCACACCATCTTGATTCGGGCGGTAACCCGGCAGACTCCGGTACCTTACGTGACTGACAAAGCGGGTAAAATCCGCCTAGTTTACCGTCCGCAAACCGCCGATGAGCTGGTGGAACTAGCGGTCACTGAGATTGCGGTGTGGGGAGCGGGAGCGGTCATCGTTCCCGAGCAACTGCGCCGTATGCTGGAAATCCTGCACGGCGTGGCTCGTGAGGAATATCGGGACACCCTCAACCGGATGACGGAACTGGTCAATGAACTTGACGAAACCCCAGGTCATGCCCGCGCCACGAATCCGGCAGAGAAATAGCTACTTTTCGACCAACAGCTGTGGGTCGGGTAGGGTGTAACCATGACTTTGAAAATTGTTCCTAAACTGTTCCTCCTCACTGGCGCCGCGGCGTTGACCCTGAGCTTGAGCGCCTGCTCCACTCAGGCCAAAGAACAGGCTGCCAGCCAGAGCCCGGCCGCGTCCAACTCTGCCACCTCCACTCCTGAAGAACCCAAGTCCACCCCTGCTGCCGTCGTCGAGGGCGACCGTCCCCAGGTGGTCGGTTCCGGGGCTGACACCGCGGTAGGGTTCCCCAAGGATATGCCCGCCCCGGACCAGAACACGGCGTGGGTCGTCCAAGAGGGCACGGGTGCGGTGGTCAGTGAAACCGACACCGTCACCGCTAACTACGTGGGTCAAGTATGGGGCCAGGGGGACATCTTCGATTCTTCCTTTGCCCGCGGGGAAGCCGCATCTTTCAGCTTGCAGCAGGTCATTCCCGGCTGGACTCAGGGGTTAGCCGGGCAAAAGGTCGGGGCGAAAGTTATCCTCGGTATCCCTTCCGAAATGGCTTATGGTCAGGAAGGCCGTCCGCCGGCGATTCCGCCAAACTCGCCTTTGGCTTTTTATGTGGAAATCGTTGACGCCCAACCCGCTTCTTAGAGGCGATAGCATGGTGTCATGCTGATTTCTGACCGTGATATACGCGCTCTGGTAGCCCAAGGCAAAGTCGTGCTGGATCCTTGGGATCCTGATGCCGTCCAGCCTGCCTCGGTGGACATTCGTCTGGACCGGTACTTTCGCCTGTTCGATAACCACAAATATGGTTTGATTGATCCGTCGAAAGAGCAAACTGAGCTGACTCGCCTGGTGGATACCGGCGAAAAACCGTTCATCTTGCACCCGGGAGAGTTCGTGTTGGGTTCCACTTTTGAACACGTGACCTTGCCTGATAACGTTGCGGCGCGCTTGGAGGGCAAATCCTCGCTGGGACGCTTGGGCCTGCTGACCCACTCGACTGCGGGATTTATCGATCCGGGCTTTACCGGGCATATCACCCTAGAGCTGTCCAACACGGCGACCATGCCGATTGCCCTGTACCCGGGGATGAAAATCGGCCAGCTGTGTTTCTTCCAGATGTCCTCCGCGGCCGAGGCTCCCTATGGCTCCGGCGCGAAAGGCTCTCGCTACCAGGGTCAGCGCGGCCCTACCGCCTCGCGTTCATACCTGAACTTCAGCCGGGTGGAGGTTCCGGAAGGGCGCGGGATTGTGGCTGTACCACACCCCGACACGGAACTGTGAATCGTTTTCCCCGTTGCGGGCGCGGCGTACAAACGCCGCGAAACACTGCCGTGCTTGCCCCTCTGCGACCCAGACGTGCCGCCCCGGCAGCGTTGCCGGTAACGACCCCGCAGACCACTCTTTGGAAGGAAGAAAACCATGTTGTCACCGGCCAATCGCCACGATTCCTTGGATTTGTCAGACGCTGAGCCTTTTCATTTGCTGGCGGTAGCCGATGACGTGCAGCCCGAAGAGATCGACATTCTGGCAGGCCAAATCTGGACCGAGTGTTCGCGCCTGGGGCCAGGGCTTTTAGAGCTGAAAAAAGAGGCGTATCTGACCGGTCCTTGGGATTTGACGCCCGAGGCTATTGTGGGTTTGGGGCTGCCCAGCCGCCTGAAGTTCGCGTATTTGGCGGGGGTTCCCGCCTTGCGTGGGAAACCGGTGCCGCAGTGGCTACAGGGCAGTGACCCCTTGTGGGATGCGTTTCGCGAAGGCGGCCCGGAAGGGCTGGAACTGGAAGTTTTGCAAGGGCTACGGCGTATAGCGCGGCGTTTGGCTGGCGCCTTGCGGTTCTCGACTGGTCCCATCATTGTCCCAGATCCAGATTCCGCCGTGAATCTGCGGGTTTTGTCAGAAATTTGGTTGGAACCCGCGGCTTGCCTCCAGGTGGTGCAGCGAGCTTTGCCTATCGCAACCCTGCTGATGGGAAATGAAACTGAACAGACACAGCGCCGCTCGGGGCCTAAAGCACCTCGGCTGACTACCCCCGAGGAGCGCGCTAACTACGACCCCGACGGTTTGCGCTCCCGCATTCAAGCCGGAGTCAGCCCGGACGAACGGGCGTGGCTACACGCGGAAGCGGAAGCCTACGATGAGGCCGCTATGTCCATGCCTATGATGGTTGACGCTTACGCGATTGCTGCTGACGTGACCCAGAAATCATCCGTTCACATAGTGGTGCAGGGAGAAACCGCTATCCCTCCGGCCTTGGGACACGCTGAAGACGGCTGCGTGAGCTATGCCATTTCCTGGATAGCCCCGGAAATCACCATCACCGAGGAAAACAAGCTAAAGCGTGCGATGCGCCTAGACCGGCTGACCGTCATTGACGTCATCGAAGCCGTAGCCAGGGAACTAGCCGAAGCGACTAACGGGGTCGTCATTGACCAGGACGATTTTGTCGTTTCCCTCTGAGTCTGAACCCGAACTTTGACGCCCTTAGACGCGTTCGATGCCGGCTTCGCCGTGTTTATTAATCCACCACTGACTGGCGGTACGCACGGTGAAACGCCTGATAATGGCTAACAAAACCCCGGAAAGAACCGCGAAGACGATGGCTTGAGCCAATCCGACCTCGATGTCATCGTCCTTGGGAGGATTGGCTCCGGTGGCCATCTTCCATCCCAACCTGACGATGTTGTCGCTGACCAGACCGGCCGCGGCCACAGCCGCCACATTCACAACTTTTTGTCCGATGTCCACGTTTTCTCCTTAAATCCTTGTCAGGTTTACGCCAAACAACAGCGTCTCCTCCATGTTATCGGGTCAGGCCTCGGTTCGGTCGAGAGTACCGCCGCGGGTTTTGCCGGTGCGGCGGCGTGGGTGGAACGGTCTATTCCCCTAAGGGATTTTTTGGCAGGCGATATTCGTTGCCCAGCCGCAGCGAGGGCGCGATGAGACCTTGTTCGCGTTTTTTCTCAAGCAGTTCCACCATTTCGTCACGCAACGTCCACGGGTCGACCGAGTTGAGGTAAATCCGGGTGGAGCCTTCAAAACCTGCCAGGGTCGAGGTGCGCTGCTTTAACAGGATGCGGAACCGCATGGGGACATCGAGGTCAACAGGTCGGTGATACCACTCTTCGTTGGTGGGCACCGCGGGCCCGACCGCACAGTGCAGCGCGTGCAACACGTCAGAAATCCCATCAACCTGTTCGCGAGTGTATTCCCACGGCAGTAGCGCCGGTCCCAACGGCCAGACCGCGATGGTCTGATAGCGGTGACCGAAGTCGGCGAACCCTACCGCGTAGTCGTTGCCCAAAATCATCATTTGCCGGTGAGCCACATAGTGCAGGATTTGCCGGTAGATGGCTGGGTTTGCTGCCACGCGCGCCGCTTCGGCTTCAATCTGGACCCCGTATTCGTCCACCGCCACCAGCTGTTTATGCAGGTGGTCAAACGACGCTCCGGCTGGCTTCAACCAATTTTGGAAAGCGGTGACGTATTTCACGGCGGGATTCAAGTTGTATAAATCTTTCAGAGCGGCGATGGTGTAGCCGATGTAGGCACGGTGTTCCGCAACGCTCAAGGTCCCGGCCGAAGCGTTTTGATCCGTCCGGGTCGCCCCGTCCACGTAGTGACGCCGTGCCACGATAACGTCATGCCCTCCAGCAAACAGGCCGTTGGCGTATTGTAGCAAAGCATCATCGGGGATCGTTTCTAAGTGGTCCTCACCGGAAGCTTCCAGGCGCATTTTCACCACGTGCAAAACGTGGTCATACCCCGCGGCGGAAGCCAGGTAGTCAGCCATGCGCCGATTCTGGGCCTCGGTGGGGTAGTGGTTGTGGTTTTCGTGCCAGTAGTCGTAGGAAACAATCTCAAAAAGGTTGGGAATCCGACGAAACTCCGCCACCATGTCGTGCATGGAGGCGGCGGGCAGGCCCTCGATGATGTGGAACTTGGAGTCCAAGCCTTTCACCAACCGGGATTTTTCCGGCGGGGTGTCAAAGTAGCGATCCGAGCAAAAGGCGCAGGTGTTGGTGAACTCGGAGGGAAGCAGCAGCCGTGGCCGGTCGAGGAGAACGCGCCGGTGGGAGTGAGGTCGTTTCCCGCGGCTCGTCACGGTCCACACTTGAGTCCCGGTCAAGGGATTGCGCTGTTTGATGGTGCCGTCTGCCATCCGATCCATCGGATCAGGATTCAATAGGAGAGGGTTTTTATCCTTCATTATGAACAGTATTCCTTTGGGGTTGGTGCCTGAGCTTACATATTGAGCCAGGCTTTGGCTTGGCCGGACACATCTTCGAGTACGGCTTTGGCCTCGGCCGCCAGCTTGGACGGCACAAAAATATGGGTGTGATAGATGCCTGAAAAAATGTTTGCCGGGATGGAGCGGGAGGACAACACTTGAGCAATCCCCGAGTTCAACCCCACCACGTCCAGGGATCCGGGTGCTGACAGGGTAATAATCGTGTAGGGGTCGTCAGTGCTGAGACCGGCGCGGGTGGCTTCTTCCAAAGTCACCCCGATAGTGATACCTTCTGGTTCGCGAATCAACGCGACCGGCTCCACGTCCGGTGGCAGCTCGGTGACGCTGGCGAACACGTACTCCACCCCGATTCTGGGGTTAATCTGGGCCAGCATTTGTTCGTATGTGGCGTTCTCGCTCATAAAATCCTATTCAATCGCTTCTCGGGGTCTCTCCCGGTGACGTGACCTTTTCATTCTAACCGTCCGGGGGTGCTCTTGCCCGAAGCCTCGGGAAATGTATGCCAGTTTCAGCGAAAAAGCGAAGTTGTGCGTCCCCCGTGAATTTGTGCCAAACTGACTACTGGTTTTTAAATTATTTAACTAATCCCGGAGGTCCTGATGCTGTTAAAGCTGTGGCGAGAGCACATGCCGCGGCGTTGGGCCTTCCTGGTGATTGTGATTATTGCCCAGGTCGTGCAATGTTTAGCCAGCCTGTGGCTGCCGACTCTGAACGCAGACATCATCAACGATGGAATCGTTGGCCAAAACCTCGCCCTGATTTGGAAACTCGGTGGCATCATGCTGGTCGCGACCATCATTCAGACCCTTGGCATGGTCGTCTCGGCCTATTTCAGCGGTCGGATTGCCATGTGGATTGGTCGCGATGTGCGCCAAAAGGTCTATGACCAAGTGTTGACTTTCAGTTCGTCTCAAATGCACTGCTTCGGTTCCGCCTCGCTGATTACCCGCGCCACCAACGACATCAACCAGGTGCAAAGCGTGATTCTGATGACTTTCATCATCATGATTCAAGCCCCCATAATGGGCGTGGGTGCGGTCATCATGGCGGTGTCCCTGGATGCCCCGCTGTCCTTGCTATTCCTGGTGGCGGTGCCGGTGCTGCTGGTGGTGGTGGGCATCTTGATGCACTTCATGTCGCCTTTGTTCAAAGTTCAGCAGGAACGTATAGATGCGGTGGCGGCGCGGATTCGCGGGGCGCTCTCCGGGGTGCGTATCGTGCGGGCTTTTGGCCGCAAACAGTTCATGAACGAGCGTTTTGATACCGCTAACCGGGATTTGCGTGATGTCGCTTTGCGCCTGGGCAATCTGTTCGCGCTGATGATTCCGGCGGTGCAGCTCATCGTCATGCTCTCCTCGATTGGGGTCATCTGGTTCGGGGCGGGACGCTATTTCTCTGGTCAGATGGAAATCGGGGATATTGTCGCTTTTCTGACTTACCTGATGCAGCTGCTCGGAGCGGTCATGATGGCTTCGTTCATGTTTGTGATGGTGCCTCGTGCCGAGGTGTGTGCCAAACGTTTGTCTGCAGTCATCTCAACTTCGCCCGAAATCAGCTCGCCCCGCACTCCTGTGGCTTTCCCCGCAGGGCCGTTGACTTTGAGTTTCAAGGGAGTTTCGGTGGGCTTCGCGGGAGCCAGCCGGCCGTTGCTGCAGGACCTGAACTTCCGTATCGAACCGGGCCAGAGCACCGCCATCATCGGCTCCACTGGTAGCGGCAAAACCTCTCTTTTGCGCCTGATGATGCGCTCCTTGGACCCCACCGCGGGACAAATTACGGTCAACGGAGTGGACTTGCGGAACCTCGACCTTGACCAGTGGCATCGCCACATCGCTTACGTTCCCCAAAACAGCTACTTGTTCTCGGGGACTATTGCTTCCACCGTTTCCGGGATGGAGCCGGCACAAATCACGGATGGGATACGTGAAAAGGTTTGGGCGGCGTTGCGTCAGGCACAAGCCGGGGATTTTGTGTCCGCCTTGGGCGGTGGCGTGGACGCTGAGGTCAGTGCGGGGGGCAAGAATTTTTCCGGTGGGCAACGTCAGCGGCTTGCGGTGGCACGAGCCCTGTTCCGAGGCTCGGCGCTGGTGTTTCTCGATGACCCGTTTTCGGCTTTGGATTTTGCTACCGAGGCGAAGCTGCGCGGGGAGCTCAACAGTTTGGAGGGGCCGGTCAGCCTCATTTTTGTGGCGCAGCGTATCGCTTCGGTGCGCCACGCGGATCAGATTATGGTGCTCGATGAGAGCCGGATGGTGGGTCTGGGGACTCATGAGCAGCTGCTGGATGACTGCGAAGCCTACCAAGAAATCGTGGAGTCCCAGCTGTCCTTGGAGGAGGTGCAATAATGCCTCCAAATCAGAGGAGCTCTGCCCGGCGTGGCCCGCACGGGGAGCCCAACCCGCACGATAAGCCTCGCAATGCCCGCGCGGCTTGGCGCCGGCTGTTCGTTGAGCTCAAGCCATTCCTGGGATTAATCGGGCTTGAATTCTTTATGATTCTGGCGGGAACCGTCTCGATGAGCTTGGTTCCTGCGGTTCTCGGTTTCGCCACCGATAATATTCTGGCCGGAAAAGTGGACCGTCTGGTACAAAACCTCGTGGTGGCATTGGGCCTCAGCATCGTCGCCGTAGTCCTGGGCTACCTGGGGCAGCGGATTAACCGGCTGGTGGTACAGCGTTTGGGATATCGGCTGCGAAATGTCGCCAGCGATAAGGTCAACCGGCTGTCGGTGTCGTACCTGGAGTCACAAGACACGGGCGACCTGGTGTCTCGCACCACTAATGATGTCGATAACATCACCCAGACCCTGCAACAGGTTCTGGGGCGAGCCCTGGACTCGCTCATTTCCATTGTGGCGGTCACGGTAATGATGTTCGTAATCTCCCCGTGGCTGGCGTTGCTGACCTTGCTGATTTTGCCGGTCGTCGGGGCGGGAGCCGGGTTCATCATGAAAAAGTCCCAGCCCTACTTTAAACAGCAATGGGACCAAACCGGGGTGGTCTCGACCCTAGTCGAGGAATCCTTCTCCGGACAACAAATCCTCACTTTGCACGGTTTGGCACCGACTTATTCCCAACGTTTCGCGAGGGAAAATGAGACTTTTACCCAAGCCAGTTTCAAAGCGCAGTTCATCTCCATGCTGATGCAGCCGATGCTGATTTTGGTGTCTAATCTGTCCTTCGTTTTGGTGGCGGTAATCGGTGCCTGGTTCGTGCTATCCGGCATGATGACCATCGGGGGAGTCCAGGCGTTTATCCAATACTCGCGCAACTTTTCTATGCCGCTGGCTGCAGTCATGCAGATTTTGAACCTGATGCAAAGTGCTCTGGCCAGCGCCGAGCGCCTGTTCAGATTCATTGACGAAACTGATTCCGAAATCGAAACCGACCGGGCGGCCCAACTCATCTGCGGGCCCGACCCCGCTTCTGACCAGGACGAGGGAACATCCGACTGCGGCGCGGCGCTACAGGACGGTCGCATCGTGTTCGACAACGTAACGTTCTCTTATGTGCCTGGCAAACCCGTCATCCGAGACCTGAACTTGACCGTAGAAAAGGGCCAATCCATTGCCATCGTGGGCCCCACCGGAGCGGGCAAAACCACCCTGGTCAACCTGTTGGAACGCTACGTTGACCCTGATAGCGGCACCATCACTATGGGCGGCCTCGATATCCGCCGGATTCCTATTGAACGGCTGCGAGCCGAAATCGGCATGGTGGCGCAAGACCCCTGGCTCATAGACGACACGATTCGCGCCAACATTGCTTTTGGTGAACCCCTGCCGGACCCGGCCGCGGTGGAACTAGCAGCGACTCAATCCGGACTGGACTCCCTGGTGAAAGCCCTGCCCGCCGGATACGACACGTTGATTGGCAACGATTCCACGGCGCTGTCAGCCGGGGAAAAGCAGCTCCTCACCATAGCGCGAGCGTTTTACGCCGACCGGTCTATCCTGATTCTGGACGAAGCAACTTCCGCGGTTGATACCCGCACTGAACTGCAGCTGGCCAAAGCAATGTCGCGGCTGGGACGCGGGAAAACGACCTTCACCATCGCACATCGGCTCTCCACGATTCGCGGCGCGGACATTATCCTGGTCATTGACGAGGGGCGCTTGGTGGAATCTGGCAATCATGAACAATTGCTGGCCCAACGCGGCGCTTACTACCAGCTGTATCACAGCCAGTTTAAGCAGGCGTGAGCGGTGCGGCCCGGTGGGGACCCGCACTTCAGAAATCGACCAATCTCGCGAATCAGCGACCGGTATTGACCGCGGCACTGGAACTGCCCGGCGTCACGTCCTGAGACTGAGCGACCAGTGATTCCGCTGGTGAGGCGTAGTCCAAGCCAATCAAGGTGGCGTTGTCGAAATAAAACGAGGTTACGGAGGCCAGGGCGCACTCGCGTTTCCGCGGGTCATGCACTAAGGACTTTCCCTCCACGAAACGCCGCAGGGTCCAAATCGGCAGCTGATGGGAAACTACCAGCGATTCCCGGCCTGGGGGAGTCAAGGCTCTGGCGTGAGCGACCGCGCGAAACATCCGCTGGGCGATGTCTCGGTAATGTTCCCCCCAGGACGGCAGCCAGGGCGCCACATACAGCGGCCAGTATCGCGGGCTGGCCAAGGTCAACGGGGAACGGTGAATCTTTTGCCCGCGCAGCTTATTGCCCGCCTCGGTCAGGCGCGAATCGGTGAATATGGGCAGCTGGAAAATTTCGGCCGCGGGGGCGGCGCTTTCCTGGGCGCGCTGCAGCGGAGAGGACATAATCATGGCAATATCGCGGTTTTCTGTGGCCAGCCAGCGAGCCGTCAGAGCCGTCATTTCCCGTCCCCGTTCGGTCAGTCCAAAGCCGTCAAGCCGTTCGTACAGCACCCCTTCGGGATTATCGACTTCGCCGTGGCGCATCAGGTGGACGGTGGTCAGAGCCATGGTTCCTCACTTTTCAGGGTTGACGGTCAGCGATTATCAGATCTTAGGCCGTTAGCGGCGCCCGGGAAACAGGAAATGCCATGCCCGTCCCAGGTTGCGCAAAATTCGGCGAATTACGTATCTCCAGAGAACCCGCACAGTCCACAGGAAACCTACCATGATGGCGGGCAGGTATTGGCTGCGCACCTTGATAGCAATATCCAGGCGGCGGTGCGCGAAATCATAAACCGGCCAGTGCCGCCGTTTGGCAATCCGGCGTAACTTCGGTTCTGGATTGACCACGCAGGGGTGTCCGACCAGGTTAAGGAGTTTTTCGTCGGACATAGAATCGGAATAGGCATAGCACTGTTTCAGGTCGTAGTCGTGTTCCCAAGACAGTTCCAGCACCGCTTTGGCTTTCATCGTGCCGTGCATCAAAGACTGCGGCATCTTTCCGGTGTAGCGTCCCCACTCATCGACTTCCACCACCGTGCCTAAAGCCCCGGTCAAGCCCAAGCGGTGCGCCATAGATTGGGCGATTTCTCGCGGGGTGGCGGACACCAGCCAGACATCGTGACCGGCATCGAGGTGCTTTTGGATAATGTCCAAAGCTCCCGGAAAGAGCCGTTCCTGCAGGAACCGGTCGTAGAGTTCCTCTCCGACCAGCACCAGATCCGATTCCAGTTTGCCTTCGATAATCTGCAGGGACCGTTTCTTCACCTGCTCCACGCGGTGGATGTTTTCCCCGAAAATGACATAAAGCAAGGCCTGGCGAGCCGCAAAAACAAAAAAATCCAGCCCAAAATAGCCGCGGGAATACAAGTCCCGCGCCAGATACCAGGTCGAGGCACCGCGAATCAAGGTGCCGTCGACATCAAAGAAAGCTGCGATTTTCGACACGAATCAATCTTACTGAAGTGTTGTTGAGACGCCCAGAAAAACGTGCGCGGGCCCGGATACAACCCGAGCCCGCTGACGTCTACTTCTTGTTGCGACGCTGATGACGCGTCTTACGAAGCAACTTGCGGTGCTTCTTTTTCGCCATCCGCTTGCGACGCTTCTTAATAACGGAACCCACGCCGACCTCCTAAAATAACTGCTGCCGCCTAACATGCAGCAAATAACCACACAAGTTTACCTTTTTCAGACAACCTAGCCAAAATGAGAGAACTTCGTCCGTGGCAACGTCACAAACTATTGCGCGACGGCTTCGTCGTCGTTGCCAACCATCCAGTTTTCCAGGTTTGACGCGGAAAGCTCTTCGACAGCTTTCAAAGGCACTCGAAACGAACGCTTGACACGAACGGCGGGAAGGTCGCCAGCATGAACCATACGATAAACAGTCATCTTTGAGACCCTCAACAAATCCGCAACTTCCGCTACGGTGAGGAACCGTGGTGCCTGGTTCTGAGTCATTCCCGTCATCCTAAATTTGCCTAGACGCGCTACTGGAGCCACTTTAGTCTCACACTTAACACGCGTTACATACAGAAATATAGCGGTAATTTGCATAAAAGTGTTAGTTCTCGGCTCTCTATTTTCTCTCAAACCCCGAATTTCGCCGAAATTCCTCCTTTTTGAGGGGCTAGTATTCCGGTTTTAGCCTGCCAGAGGGTAACGTTGTAACCGAGTTTTCCTCACGTGGTTTCCGCCAGGATTCCACCGGGGCGGCGAAGGCTCCGCCAGAAAAACAGCCGGAACATCTCTGTCGGGAAATAAGGAACGGGCGACCTTGAAGTTTTTTGCGAACCTGCGCGAGAAAAGCGGGAAGTGGTTTGATGAACTAGCCCGCCGCGCCCCCGCTCGCCTGACTCTGGCGGTGTTCCTCTCCATCATCGTCGTTCACACCGCCATCCTGTGCCTGCCGATTTCCACCCGCGATCCGGGTCGCGCCCGCTTCGTTGACGCGCTGTTCACCAGTACTTCAGCAGTGTGCGTGACCGGTTTGACGGTGGTGCCTACCGATACCTACTGGTCGCCGTTCGGTCTGGTGGTCATCATGCTAGGCGTAGAAATTGGGGGACTCGGGGTCATGACCCTGGCCTCCATGCTGTCCCTGGCTGTTTCGCGCCACATCGGCCTGACCGCCCGCCTCCTGGCTGCGGGGGAAAAGAAATCCTCCCTTGGGGAGGTCGGTTCGTTGGGGAAAATGGCGCTCTTGGTGTCGGTTTCGGTCGAATCGGTCATTGCCCTGATGCTTTTCCCCGAGTTCATCCGGCAAGACTACGGTGTCGGCATGTCGGCCTGGTATGCGGTGTTCATGGCGGTCAGTGTGTTCAACAACGCAGGTTTCGTCATAGTGCCGGGCGGAGTGGAACAGTTCGTTAGCGACTTCGGCATCATCGGCCCGATGTGTCTGGGAGTTTTCATCGGAGCCATCGGTTTCCCGGTTTCCTTGGACTTAGCCCGCAACTGGCGGCGGCCGAAGCACTTGAGTTTGCACTCGAAACTGACCATCACCACCTACCTGGCGCTGGCCGTGGTCGGCGGCGGCATCACCGGGGCTATCGAGTGGGATAATCCGCGGACTCTGGGGGCTTTGGACTTGCCGGGCAAGCTACTGGCAGCCCTACTGGGGGCGTTTAATACCAGGTCATTAGGGGTTTCCACGGTCGATGTGGGTTCTATGCACGAGGCGTCCTGGTTCGTTTCCTCCATCATGATGTTCATCGGAGGTGGTTCGGCTTCCACTGCCGGAGGCATCAAGGTTACGACTTTCGCGGTCATGGTTCTGGCGATTGTGGCGGAAGTGCGCGGCAATCGTGACATAGAGGCATTCGGGAGACGTATCGGTCCCTCTACTGTGCGTCTAGCGGTGGCGGTTGTCGCCATGAGTTCTCTGGTCATAGGTTTGTCCACCGCCGGACTGCTGCTGTTGACGGACTTGCCGTTGTCAGAAGCCCTTTTTGAAGTCAACAGTGCATTCGGGACCGTAGGTCTGTCTACCGGCATCACCGGTTCCTTACCGGATTCAGGAAAGTTTTTACTCTCCCTGTTGATGTTTACCGGCCGGGTGGGCTCCATGACTTTCGGTGCCGCCCTTGCCATGCGAAACCGCCGCCGGGTGATACGCTTCCCCGAAGAAGCCCCCAATATCGGATAGATCATAGCGGGAGTTCGACGAAATGGCGGTAACGAATTGGGCCTTCCCCAATCTGGAGGCGAAACCGGGGGCGTGGCGTCGGTACTGGGTGGTGCTGGTGGCTTTCCCCAATCTGTATCGGGAAATTTTCGCGGGTTCGACCCTGGAATCGTTTTGTTTGGGGATGGCCGACGACCCTCTGCATCGCAAACTGCTGGACTCCTATATTCGAGCGCGGGCTCGCAATGAAAGGCACGCCCTCAAGGCATTGCAAAACGGTACTGATGTGCGCGATATTCCCGGTGCTGACAAGGCGATTGAAGCGTTTAAAACCCGGTTTGATGAACTCAGCCAGGAAAATGCTCAGGGTCTGTCAGAGCAAAAGCTTCCGCTGCTGGTCGAGCGGCTCTCCGCAGCCGTGTGTGACTACACATTTTGCGAGGATATGCAGCCGCGAATCGCGGACCGAGTCATCGGGCCGAGCGGCCGAAATGACGCGGATAACCTGGCGCAGCAGTGGCTGGAGTTTCCCCTGTTAAAGTACCTCAAACAGCGTTTTCACCCGCGGGCGCATCATTTGCGGTTTGATTCTTTGGATGCCGTGACGCTGCGCCAGCCTTCCGATTCCAGCTCCGTGCAGCGGACTGCCGGGCATCTGCCGCGTTATGGGGAGCCTCACGGGGGAACGAATCCCCACACTTTTCCTTACGTGACGAGCTTCATCGGTCCGGTTCCCCCCATCCCCGATCCGACTTCCGGCTTGCACTTCCCACAAGCACCGCTGCTCCAGTTCGCCTGTACGCGTGACCTGTTTGACCCGGTGTGGGCGGCCAGTCCGGAACAGGCGCGCGAGATTCCGTTCCACTTTGATCAGATTCCACCCCTCAGCTTTAACCGGGTCTACCAAGTGAATACCCTGGAAAACTGGCGTGAACTGGTAAGACGCTATCCGATGGAGTTCACCAACCTGGAGGTGCGCCAGGAGTTCCAACGCTTGAGCGGCAAAGACGCGGTGTTCCTGGGGGTCGATTGGGAGCGGGTTCGCCGGGATTATGACGTGGTGTTTTTCGGGTTCACGGCGGTTTTGGACTGCGCTGATGTGGGCGTGGACATCGAGGCGAGTGAGCTGGGGGAGCTGGCGGAATCGTGTTCGGGGGCACGCCTCACCGCGGTCATGTATCGGGTGGTGCCGGGTTCGACCTATTGGCTGAACCTCTAAAGTTCCCTTCAGGGGCGATTCGCGAAATCTTCGAGCAGTTTTCCGTCCCCTGACACGATAATCAGGTCGTTGGCTGCCACTACCGTGTCCGGGCCGGCATATTCAAAGTGTTGTCCTGGCGAGATAACGCCAAGGATATTGACCCCGTAGCGGCGGCGCACATCGGATTCTAACAGGGTAAATCCCTGGATTTCTGCCGGCGGGCGCATCTTAACAATCGAGAAGCCTTCCCGATCCATCTCTACGTAGTCCAGCATCCTGCCGTCAACCAGGTGCGCGGTACGCCTTCCGGCATCAAATTCGGGGTAAATGACGTGGTGGGCGCCAATACGGCGCAGGATTTTGCCCTGTTCTCGGCTGATGGCTTTGGCCCAGATTTGTTCCATCCCCAAATCGACCAGGTTGGCCGTAATCAGCACCGAGGCTTCCAGAGCGCCAACCCCCACTACGGTGGACGAAAAATCTTTGGCACCCAACTGTTCCATCGCGTCCAGGCGGGTCGCGTCCGCTTCCACCACGGGAATGAGCGGGGAAAAACGCTCGACTAGAGCCGGGTCGCTTTCGACTGCCAGAATTTCGCGATCCAGAGAATTCAGCGTCATCGCGACCGCGGATCCGAAACGGCCCAAGCCGATTACCAATGTTCCCGAGGATTTTTCCTTTTCAGCCACCCTCAAAGTTTACCTGTTTCAAGTCTTTCAGTTGGTTTTCTGGCAGGAATTTGGCGGGATTTGAGGAATTTTTGTTGCTGCGATAGCGAGGTGATGGACCGCTCCTGTGCGGTCCTTTGTCATGACAAAGTCGCCCGTTGTGGACACTGTGGGCTTACCTAAGACCCGTTTAGGCACAGAAATCCGTAAAGAACCTAATGAAGTCCAAAACCAGCCGATAGTTACGGTTGTCACCAAGGTCGCCGGCGACGGCGTCACTGGGTCAGGGACTATGGCAATCCAAGGATGGGATGAAAATGAGCGAGCAACTCAGCGGTACAGACAAGCTGCAGACGCCGCAGATGTTTGCGGTAGCTGTGGCTTCCACAGCTGGTCGCAGTGCCTATGATAATGTCCCCGTTTTTCCCAAGGTTGTCGCTCCCAGCAACGTGAATCGGGCGGATGGCGAGGCGCGGGCTTTCAAATCTGGCACGCTTGCTGAAGCGGTAAACAGGCTGGTGGGTCGTCCTCCCTTTAACGTTCCCGCTTCGGGAATCGTGGGGATTCTCAGCTCCCGCACGGTGGCTAACCAGGGCTTTGCTGCCTAGTTTGCGGGGGTTTACAACATTCTTTTTTCTTCATGATGTTCTCCTTTCGGGGCAAGGCGTCCGGGATTTTTTCCGGACGCCTTGCTTTTTCTGAGTTGGGTGGCACAGTCCCTTATTGTGTTCCGGGAATAAAACCGCTCTTTCAGAAGTTGAGTTAGATAGACTCAAGTTTTGCAGTCTTAGGTAGACAAGGAAAATCACCTGAGCTAAAATTGAGTCGTTAGAACTCAAGATTCCTAGTTCTTGGGTTTGAAATGTAAAGAATACGAACACACACAAAGAAAAAGGGGAGAAACACAATGGCAAAAGCAGTAGGCATCGACTTGGGAACCACAAACTCGGCTCTGGCAGTTTTGGAAGGTGGTGAACCCACGATTATCGCCAACGCAGAAGGGATGCGTACCACGCCTTCCGTGGTGGCGTTCTCAAAGACGGGTGAAGTCCTGGTGGGCGAAGTCGCCAAGCGCCAGGCAGTCACGAACGTGGACCGCACCATTTCTTCGGTGAAGCGCCATATGGGCACTGACTGGAAGGTCGCCATCGACGACAAGGAATACACTCCGCAGGAGATTTCGGCTCGTATCCTGAGCAAGCTAAAGCAGGACGCCGAAGCCTACCTAGGTGAAAGCGTAGAATCCGCGGTTATTACCGTTCCGGCATACTTCAACGACTCGCAGCGTACCGCGACTCAGGAAGCTGGTCAGATTGCGGGACTGAAGGTGCTGCGTATCATCAACGAACCGACCGCGGCGGCGCTGGCTTACGGCCTGGAAAAGGGCCAGGAGGACGAGCTAATCCTGGTATTCGACCTGGGCGGCGGCACCTTCGACGTGTCCTTGCTGGAAGTCGGCAAGGACGACGATGGGTTTTCCACCATTCAGGTGCGCGCCACCAACGGCGATAACAAACTCGGTGGTGACGATTGGGATCAGCGCATCGTAGATTGGCTGGTTGACCAGGTTAAGACCAAGGATGGCGTGGATTTGTCCAAGGATAAAATCGCGTTGCAGCGTCTGCGTGACGCCGCTGAACAGGCCAAGAAGGAACTGTCCAGCGCGATGAGTACGAACATAAACCTGCAGTACCTGTCTATGAGCGAAAACGGCCCAATTCACCTGGACGAAAAGCTCACGCGAGCCAAGTTCGAGGAAATGACCGAGGACCTGCTCAATCGCTGCAAGACCCCATTCAACGCGGTCGTCAAAGACGCGGGCATCAAACTCAGCGAAATCGACCACGTGGTGATGGTCGGCGGCTCCACCCGGATGCCCGCCGTAACCGAGTTGGTCAAGGAGCTGACCGGCGGCCGCGAGCCGAATAAGGGTGTGAACCCCGACGAGGTCGTGGCGGTGGGGGCAGCTCTCCAGGCGGGCGTGATTGAAGGCGACCGCAAGGACGTTCTGCTCATTGACGTGACCCCCTTGAGCTTGGGTATCGAGACCAAGGGCGGCATCATGACTCCGCTGATTGAGCGCAACACCGCCATTCCGACCAAGCACTCCGAGGTCTTTTCGACCGCTGAGGACAATCAGCCTTCTGTGCTGATTCAGGTCTACCAAGGGGAACGTCAGTTCGCCCGCGACAACAAGCCGCTGGGTACTTTTGAACTGACCGGGATTGCTCCGGCACCGCGTGGGTTGCCGCAAATCGAAGTGACCTTCGACATTGACGCCAACGGTATCGTTCACGTCTCAGCAAAGGACCGCGGCACCGGTCAGGAACAGTCCATGACCATCACCGGCGGATCGTCCCTGCCGAAGGACGAAATCGACCGCATGATTAAGGAAGCCGAAGCTCACGCTGCCGAAGATAAGCAGCGCCGTGACGAGGCCGAGGTGCGTAATGGTGCTGAACAGGCCGTTTATCGCATTGAGAAACTGCTGAAGGACAACGCAGAAAAGCTTCCTGAGGACGTGGTGGCGCCGGTGAAGGAATCTTTGGAACACCTTAAAAAGGCTAACGAAGGTGAGGACATCGAGGCTATCAAGGCGGCGATGAGCGAACTGGAGGAAAAGGCCCAAGCCATCGGTCAGGCTCTCTACGCCCACGCGCAGGAAAACGAGTCGGCGCCGGCGGACGGTGCCGCGGCTGACACCAACACCGCCTCCAACGATGATGACGAAGTGATTGATGCTGAAGTCATCGATGAAGACGATGAGGGCGGTAACAAGTGAGCGAAGATAAACTCAGTCAAGAAGCCCGCAAGGCGTATGCCGAAGCTCAAAAGGACTTCGATAAAGCCGCTGCACACGAAGTCGAAAAGGCCAGTGAAGCACAGAAGTCTGCGGAGACTGAGGCCAAACCCAAGTCGGGCTCCAAGAAAGGCAAGAAGGCGAAATCTGCGGCGGGCCATCCCGCGCCAGGCCATGCTCCCTCCGGTGGCTCTGCTGGTCACGAGGCCGGGGGGGCGGCTCAGGCGAGCGACAAACCCGTCTCGGGCGAAGCTGATGAACTGACCAGCGAGCTGGTTCAGGCTCAAGAGGACCGTATCGCGGCGCTGAACCAGGAGCTGGATCAGGCCAAGGACGATTTGGCGCGGGCACGGGCGGATTTGTTTAACCTCCAGCAGGAGTACAGCAACTACGCCAAACGCACCAAGGCGGAGATTCCCCAACAGCAGGAAGCCGGGGTTGCCTCGGTGGTCAATGCCCTGATGGGCGTGTTGGATGACATCGATTTGGCTCGCCAGCACGGGGATCTGGAAGGTCCGTTTGGCGCGGTGGCGACGAAATTAGAATCCACGTTACAGACCCGGTTTAAAGTCAAGCGCTACGGGGCGGTCGGGGACACCTTCGATCCAAATCTGCACCAGGCCATTCAAATGGCACCGGGTGTAGACGACGATGGGGAACACGTCATCGACGCGGTGGCGCAGCCGGGCTACCTGATGGGCGAACGGGTTCTGCGCGCTGCCATGGTGGTGGTGGGAGTTGAGAAAAATTCCTCTGCCGACCAACCTTCTGAGGCGTGAATCGTGAACCAAGCAAATGGAAAGGGGGTAAGCGATGGGCACCAATGATTGGATTGATAAGGACTATTACGCGGTCCTGGGAGTATCGAAGGGCGTGACGGATAAAGACCTGAAAAAGGCCTATCGCAAGCTCGCGCGTCAATATCACCCAGACCAGAATCCCGGCGATAAAGCCGCCGAGGAAAAATTCAAAGAAATCGGTGAGGCATACTCGGTTCTCTCCGATCCTGAACAGCGTCAGAAGTACGATGCCTTGCGGGCCATGGCCTCTGGCGGTCCCCGGTTTCGGGCCGGGGGTTCCCGTCACGGTTCCGCCTCCGATTTCGAGGACGTGTTTTCGGCGATGTTTTCTGGCGGCTACGGCGGGGGCAGTACCACTTACGGCAAAACCGGACCGGATTTGAGCGATATTCTCAACACGTTCACCCGCTACGCGGATAGCGCTGACGGAGCGGGTCCGGGTGCGTCCTACACCGGTTTTGGGCAGGGTTTTTCCGGTTATCCGGGAGGAGCCCGGCCCGCGGCTGAGCCTAGTTATGGTGCCGGGGCGCCCAATGCGGGGGCACGTAAGTTCGCCTTCCGTGCGCAAGACGGTGCCGACCTCACGGCTTCCACGAAGCTGACCTTTAAACAGGCTTATAACGGCGCCACCATTCGCCTCAAGCTGCACGGTGAGGTAATTAGTGTGCGGATTCCTCCGGGGGTTCGGGACGGGCAAAAGATTCGTCTGAAAGGTAAGGGCAAGCCGGGCGTTAACGGCGGCGAACCGGGCAACCTGGTGGTGACCTGCAATGTTTCCCCGCATCCTTTCCTGCAGTTGGACGGCAAGGATTTGCTGTTTACCCTGCCGATTACCTTTGCGGAGGCCGTCAATGGGGCGCTCATTGAAGTGCCGCTGCCAGATGGCACGACCGTGAAAGTTAATGTACCGAGCGGTACACAATCTGGTGAGGAAATCCGCATTCCCGGATACGGCCTGCACACGAAGAAGGGGCGGGGGAATCTGCGCTTGACGGTGCAGGTCGCTGTGCCGCAAAAGCTCTCGCGAGCTGCCAAGAAAGCCGTCGATGATTTCGCGGCGGCGACTCGCAGCGCTGATCCGCGTGCCGAGTTGGATCGGAAGGTCGCTCTTTAGGAGGTGTCATGAGCCTAATCGATGAGATGAACGCGGCCCTGTCGCTGCTGTATTCCAACAATCGGCGGCTGGTCGAGACGATTCTACACAAAGAATTCGGTGGGGCTCGAGGCGCTGGGGGGCTCAGCGAGGTGGAGGCTCAGCAGGTTTGGGTTAAACCCCGATTTCGGGTGTCTCAGGCAGCCGAACTGATGAGTATCCACCCGCAGACCCTGCGTCAATACGACCGGATGGGTCTGGTGGTTCCGGGGCGCACCGGCGGGGGCGGGCGGCGCTACTCGCTGCGGGACTTGGCTCGGCTGCACCAGGTGCAAACCTTGTCTCAAGGGGAGGGTGTGAACCTGGAGGGGGTTCGGCGCATCATGGCTCTGCAACGGCGCGTGGATGAACTCGAAGCGGAAAACGCGGCGCTCGCTCTGGCGGCCAACCGGCAGAACCGGGTCTTTGCCGCCTCTTCCAGCGGTGAAGTCACCAAACTGAACCGCGGGCAGCGTCCCGAAAAAACCCAATCACTCGGTTTCCCTCTGGAAATGTCCTCCCAGTCGGGTGCCCTGGTGGTGTGGGGTCAATAGGGGTGTGGGAGTGAATGGCTTTGCTTGGTTATCCCGCACTTTCGGTTAAAAACCGCGGGGGCGCCGGTATCCCCAGCGTCCCCCGGAATAATCCTCTTAATCAGGGATTACGAAGCCAACATTCGAGGCCTTACTTGCCGCCCAACTTGTCGTCAGCAGCATTGCGGGCAGCGTCAATCTTGTCCGCGAACTTGCCGCCGGTAGCCTTATTGGCAGCGCCGGCAATGTCGTCCAAAACCTTGTCGGTCTTTTCCTCGGAAGTCACCGCGTCCTTGGCGGCGTCCACCGCGTCTTTGGCCTTATCGCCCAAATCCTTAGCGGCGTCTTTTGTCTTATCGCCCAAATCCTCGGCAATACCCTTGGCCTTGTCGCCCAAGTCCTTAGCCTTACCAGTCAAATCTTCAAAACCCATGAGAACTCCTTCTTGTTTAAAAATTGAAATTGGTAATTCTTTTCTATCAGACTTCACCGGAGTGCGGAAGGGAATTTACCAAATTACGCAGAGAGTGAAAACCCAGATTTTACTTTTCTATCGCGGAATGCGCCGCCCGCAAATGCTGTTTATATAAGTGCCGAATGGCGAAAGGGAATGATATCTATGGACCAAAAATTTACAACCAAGTCTCAGGAGGCTCTGGCAACGGCACTGCGTACCGCGGGGGCGGCTGGCAACGCCATGCTGGAACCGATACACCTGTTGTCTGCGTTACTGGAGGACCGCGAGGGGATTGCTTTCGAGGTCCTCAGCAGTGTGGCCGATGCCGACGCTATCGGCCGGGAAGTGCGCCGTGAACTTGCGTCTTTGCCGGGAGCAACCGGCGAATCCGTGGCGGAACCGCAGCCTTCCCAGGCTATGTTAAATGTCATCAGTGCGGCTGGCACGAAAGCTCAAGAGCGGGGCGATGATTACGTTTCCACCGAACACTTACTGTTGGGGTTGGCGGACAACGAAGGCAAAGCCGGCAAGATTCTGCGCGATGCGGGAGCGAGCGACAAAAAACTGCGCCAAGCCATTAAAAAGGTTCGCGGAGACGCCAAAGTGACCTCCCCGAACCCCGAAGCCACGTTTAAGGCGCTGGAAAAATACGGCGACGACCTGACTCAGCGGGCGATGGACGGCAAACTTGACCCGGTGATTGGGCGGGATGCCGAAATCCGGCGCGTTATCCAGGTACTCAGCCGGCGCACCAAGAACAACCCGGTGCTCATCGGGGAACCCGGCGTGGGTAAAACCGCTGTGGTGGAAGGCCTAGCGCAGCGTATCGTGGCGGGAGACGTGCCGGATTCCTTAAAGCACAAGCACCTCATCGCCCTTGATTTGGCGGCGATGGTGGCGGGGGCGCAATACCGCGGACAGTTTGAGGAACGCCTTAAGGCGGTACTGGAAGAAATTAAGAACGCCGAGGGCGAAGTGGTGACCTTCATTGATGAGCTTCACACCGTGGTTGGGGCGGGAGCCAGCGAGGGGTCGATGGATGCCTCGAATATGCTGAAACCCATGTTGGCGCGCGGTGAGTTGCGCCTGGTGGGGGCCACGACTTTGGATGAATACCGTGAACACATTGAAAAGGATCCGGCTTTGGAACGTCGGTTCCAAACCGTGTTCGTGGGTGAGCCTAGCGTGGAGGACACCGTCGCGATTTTGCGCGGCATTGCCCCGAAATATGAAGCCCATCACAAGGTGACTATTTCGGACGGGGCATTAGTGGCGGCTGCGCAGCTTTCTAATCGCTATATTTCCGGGCGTCAGCTGCCTGATAAGGCTATCGACTTGATTGACGAGGCGGCATCGAGGCTGCGGATGGAACTGGATTCCTCCCCGGAGGAAATTGATTCCCTGCGCCGCGAAGTCGAGCGGGTAAATATGGAGCTGTCCTATCTGAACGCCTCCGACCCAGATCGCTCCGATCCGGCGACCGCGGGACGGGTGGCCCAACTGCAGGCCAGCTTGGATGAAAAACAGGCACATCTGGATCGGCTGAATCTGCGGTGGGAAGCCGAAAAGGCCGGTCACAACCGGGTCGGTGAACTGCGTGTGAAGTTGGACGAACTGAATACGGCTTTGGAACAAGCCATGCGCGAGGGGCGTTGGGAGGATGCAGGCCGCCTGCAAAATGGCGAAATTCCAGCGATTCAAGCCCAGATTGCGGCCGCGGAAGGTGGCACTCCGAGCGAGGGCTCGGAGGGACAATCTCCTGCAGATTCCGCAAATTCTGGAACGGACAGTACAAAACCGGGTTCTGCGGGTTCTGTTGAGGCTGAGGACGGTCCCATGATTGCCGAGAAAGTAGATGCTGCCGAAATTGCGGAAGTGGTTGCGGCTTGGACGGGGATTCCGGTCGGCAAGCTGCTGCGGGGTGAATCCGAGAAGCTGCTGCACATGGAGGAATACCTGGGACAGCGCCTCATCGGGCAAAAGGCCGCGGTGAGGGCGGTGGCGAACGCGGTGCGCCGGGCGCGCGCCGGAGTGTCCGATCCGAATCGTCCCACGGGTTCTTTCCTGTTCCTCGGCCCTACCGGGGTAGGCAAGACCGAGCTGGCTAAAGCTCTGGCCGATTTCCTGTTTGACGACGAAAAGGCTTTGACCCGTATTGATATGAGTGAATATGGTGAGAAGCACTCGGTTGCACGCCTGATTGGAGCCCCTCCGGGCTATGTCGGTTACGAGGAAGGCGGCCAGCTGACCGAAGCCGTGCGGCGGCGTCCCTACGGGGTGGTGCTGCTCGATGAGGTCGAAAAAGCGCACCCGGATGTCTACGACATTTTGCTGCAGGTCTTGGACGATGGTCGTTTGACTGACGGCCAGGGTCGCACGGTTGATTTCCGTAACGTAATCCTGGTGCTGACCTCGAATCTGGGGTCCCAGTTCCTGATGGACCGTGCGGCTGACCCCGCTGAGACGCGTCGTCAGGTCTTGGACTTGGTGCGTGCTGCCTTCAAGCCGGAGTTCCTCAACCGTTTGGACGAAACCATCATGTTTGAGGCGCTTTCCACCGAGGACCTGGAACAGATTGTCGACATTCAGATTCACCAGCTGACCACGCGCTTGGCGGAAACGCAGCTGACCCTCGAAGTCACTGAGGCCGCACGGTCGTGGCTGGCGGTAACGGGTTACGACCCGGCTTACGGAGCGCGTCCGCTGCGCCGTCTGATACAGCGTGAAATCGGCGACCAGCTGGCTGAAAAGCTGCTGGCTGGCGACATCACGCCCGCTTCGACAGTGGTCGTGGATATGCCCGATTTCAGTCCCACTGATTTAATAAAATCTGGGGATTTGAGTGAATTGACAGGACCAATGTCAGATCAATATCGGCTGCAGTTACGGGTGAAAAACTCCCAATAATTCGATAAATTACCTGTTCAAGGCGGTGTAGATGTGATTTTGCGCCGCCTTGAGGTAATTTTTTCCTGGAGACCGCGTCTCGAAACGTGGAAGTTTACCGGGTGGTAAGTTAGGATTAGTTGTGAGTTCCCTGGCATTTTACTGGGAATAGGGATTTAAAGTGTTGGTTTACCAGCGGGAGAGGTTATGGTTGCGGAAAAACGGGAGCGCGGCCCCTATCAATCGGGCTTAGCAAGGCGTGAAGCAATCCTGGACGCGGCTGTTGATTTACTCGCTGAGGTCGGCTATCACGGCATGTCTCTGCGTGACGTCGCTCGTCACGTGGGCATTTCGCATCCCGGTGTCATCTACCACTTTCCCTCCAAAGAGGCTCTCTTAATGAGCGTGGTGCAGCGCTACGAAACACAGGTTGGTTTTGACCTGGATAACCTTGAAAAGTTAGACGCGTTGCCGGTGCTGGACACCCTGTTAGAGGTCACCTCGCGGCTAAACGAAAATCCCATGATTATCGAAGTGGAATGCATGATGATGGTGGAAGCCTCGTCTGAGATTCATCCCGCCCATGATCATTACATGCGCCGCTCCGAACGTTTGCTTAGTGTTTTAAAGCGGGTTTGGTCTCGCTTACAGCAGGACGGCAAAGTCGCCGCCACGGAGGATCCGACTCATTTAGCGGAAATTCAAGCCGCTGTTTATTACGGCATCATGATTCATTGGCTTTATGACCGGGAATTCGATGCTGCGGAGGAACTGGCGCGTTATTTCCTCTCGGTGTTCCTGCCTGAGTATCAGGAAGAACTGCTGCTACACTACCGGGAGTCCGGCTGGATTCAATAATTTGTATCGGTCGGTCAAAAACTGATGAGTGTAGCATTCGGGTCTCTCGAGGCGGCGCACCTGCCGGCACGCCAGGGTTTTAACTTTCCTTATGCCTTAGCGGTTTTGTCGCGTCAATCCAGTGGGAATGTCTACGCCTGGACGGCCGCTTCCGACCCGGCGGACCTCAACCGGTCTTTTCCCTGGATGTCGGTCACCAAGTTCTTGGTCGCAGTGGCATTTTGGCGTCAATCCCTGGCCACACCCGCGCTGTCTTTACGCACCTTGGTCGGTTCCCCGGCAGCTCCGGAAGTGAAGCTGGTGGACTTGCTGTCGCACTGTTCCGGTCTGCCTTTTGATGCGCCGATGGCCGCTCCTGACCGACCTCGCCTGGGGGTAAAGTTCGGGATTGCTCGGCCTGATGCGCGCGCAATAGCGCCGTTTACCAAGCGAATCTACTCGAACTACAACTTCGAATTGGCCGGGGAGATAGCGGAAAAGGCCGTGGGGAAACCGTGGACGGACTGGGTGCGAGAAACGGTCTTGGAACCACTTGGAATGGACGGTACAGTTTTATCGCACTCTCCGGCGTGGGGTGCGGCGGGTCCGGTGAGTGACTTGGCGCGCTTGGCGGGGGAACTGTTAAGCCCCGAGGCAGGGGTTCTCGGCTTTACCGAGCGTGACCTCGATGGGTTTTGCGTTCCGCAGCATCCTGGACTGCGTGGACTGCTGCCGGGGTACGGACCGCAGAAGGACAATCTCTGGGCGACCGGGGTGGAGTTGCACGGCGTGAAGTCGCCACACTATCTGCCGGTGTCTTTTCCGCCGGAAGTCATCGGCCACTTCGGGCAGTCGGGGTCGTTCATCTGGGTGGACCGAGTGGCCGGAACGGCCGGGGCATTCCTGGGTGCACAAAAGTTTGGTTCGGTTCACAAGGCGCTGTGGCCCGACCTTAACGCCCAGATTCGCGAGCTTGCTCTCTTGGCGCAACAGTGAGGTGCGGGATTTTCGGGGTGCGTCCTGGCGGATTACGAGTTTGCGAGGCTGGCGGGACGTGGCGGATAGGTGCGCCGCCAAGCCCAGATACTGATGGCGGCCGCGTGGCCCACGTTTAGTGACCGGGTCGAACCATACTGCGTAATCTGTACTAATCGTTCCAAAACGTTTTGCATGGCAGGGGTCAGGCCCTGTGATTCCTCGCCGAAAACCATCAGGGTGCGCGGAGGTAACACGACGGTTTCCAGCGGTTCGGCGCCGGGGAAATTATCCATCCCTACTATCGTGAGTTCTTGCTGGGCGGCGTATGCCACCAGGTCCCGTACCTCCGGGTGGTAGTGCAGGTGCAGGTAGCGGTCCGTAACCATCGCTCCGCGCCGGTTAAACCGCCGCCTGCCTACGATGTGGATGTGGCGCACTCCCAGGCCGTTCGCGGTGCGGATGATGGATCCGGTATTGAAATCATGACCCACGTTCTCAATCGCGATTTCTAGCGTGGGTTCCCCCGGTCCAGGCTGTAACAATCGGTCCAAATCGTCCCTGATGGCATCCAGCCTCCAATAGCGGTAGTGGTCAGGAACATTGCGGGCGTCGCCGTCCCGCAGCAACTCCGGGTCATATTGGGAGCCTGCCGGCAGAGGCTCATCAGTCGGCCAAGGACCCACCCCCACTGTCCCAGGCGCTAAATCTACCGGGTCTGCAGGACTATCCACCGGTTTATTGCTCTCATCCACGCTTTACACTTTATGCTTAAAGCGTGAAAAAGAATGATCCGCAGCTGACAAAACTCGCTGAACTTGTGAAAACCCTTTCCGTGGTCCACGGGAAAGTTACCCTGGCATCGGGCAAAGAATCGGACTTTTATGTCGATATGCGCCGCGCTACCTTGCACCACGAGGCCGCCCCGCTGATTGGCCATGTCATGCTGGATTTGCTGGAAGAAAATGGGTTCCCCGTTTCGGAAATCGACGCGGTGGGCGGGTTGACGATGGGTGCTGACCCGGTCGCCACGGCGATGCTGCACGCGGCGGCGGCCCGAGGCTTGAGCCTCGACGCTTTCGTGGTGCGTAAAGAAGCGAAAGACCACGGCATGAAACGCCAGATTGAAGGCCCGGAAGTGGCGGGTAAGCGTGTCGTCGTCCTGGAGGACACCTCGACCACCGGCGGTTCGCCCCTTCAAGCCGCCGAAGCCTTAAAGGCTGCGGGTGCCGAAATCGTTGCTGTTGCCGTGGTGGTCGACCGCGCCACCGGGGCGAGAGAGAAAATCGAAGCTGCTGGCTATCCTTATTTTGCGGCGCTGGGTCTAGCGGACTTGGGACTGGCGTAACGTTCTTTAGAGACAACCCGCCTGCCCGGCCGCGCCGCCGCAACCTCCCTTGTGCCAGGGCCAAATGACCTTTGTCACCCAGCTTTTCTTCCATAAAACCGAGCTGGGAAATCCGCGAAAGACGCGAAAACTGTGCCCAAAAGTGAAAGAATGGGACACGTCATAAGACAATCCGACGCTATATAAAAGGAGATAATCGTGGCTCTTGCAACCCCCGAAGTTTATAAGGAAATGCTCAAGCGCGCCAAGGATAACAAGTTCGCCTACCCGGCCATCAACGTGACTTCCTCGCAGACGCTGACCGCAGCCCTGCGTGGTTTCGCCGAAGCCGAATCTGACGGCATCATTCAGGTGTCCGTGGGCGGTGCGGAATACTGGTCTGGCTCAACGATTAAGGATCGTGTGGCGGGTTCGCTGGCGATGGCGGCTTATATTCGTGAAGTTGCTCAGAATTACCCGGTTAACGTGGCGATTCACACCGACCACTGTACTGAGGACAAGCTGTCCTCCTGGACCGAAGCGCTCATCGACCTGGAAATCGAGGAAGTGAAGGCCGGTCGTCTGCCGTTCTATCAGTCTCACATGTTTGACGGTTCTTCCATTCCTCTGGCAAAGAACCTCGAAGTTGCCAAGCGTCTGCTGCCCAAGGCGGCCGCGGCCAAGACCATCCTCGAGGTGGAAATCGGCGTCGTCGGCGGCGAAGAAGACGGCGTTGTTGGGGAAATCAACGAAAAACTCTATACCACCACCGAGGACGGCATTAAGACTGTCGAAGCGCTGGGCTTGGGCGAAAACGGCCAGTACCTAACTGCTTTGACTTTCGGCAACGTCCACGGCGTGTACAAGCCGGGTCACGTCAAGCTGCGTCCCGAGCTCTTGGGCACCATTCAGGAGGAAGTCGGCGCGCACTTCAACGCCGGCAACCGTCCGTTCGACCTGGTGATGCACGGCGGCTCCGGCTCCTCGGCCGAGGAAATCGCCACCGCTGTGGCTAACGGCGTCATCAAGATGAACGTTGACACCGATACCCAGTACGCATTCACTCGTCCGGTTGTGGACTTCATGATGAAGAACTACGAGGGCGTGCTAAAGGTTGACGGCGAAGTCGGCATTAAGAAGCAGTACGACCCGCGTGCTTGGGGCAAGGCGGCAGAAGCCGGGATGGCCGCGCGCGTCGTCGAGGCTTGCGAGCGTCTGGGTTCGGTCGGGACCAAGATGAAGTAAACCGCGTCTGTCTTACGGAGGGGAGCCCGCCCGGGTTCCCCTCCGTTTTTTTAGTTGGCGTTTCGTTCCGGTTCGGGGTTGGGGTTCAGTGCTCGGGAGAATAGGCGAGAGTTGAACAGGGCGCGCATCAGCCAGCGGGGAGCCAGGCGCGCGCCCGCCATCGCGATTTTGTACCGAACGGTCGGGGTGACCAGGACGCGGCGGTGGCGAGCTGCTTCGATGGTGGCTCTGACGACTGTTTCGGGATCGACAAAGCCGTATTCGGGCCAGACCGAGGCGTTCATCTGGGCTGATTGGTGGAACTCGGTTTTCATTAGTCCCGGCGCCACAGCGGTGATGGATACGCCGGTGCCGCGCAGCTCGGTAGAAACAGCCTCGCTAAAGAACCGCACCCACGTCTTCATCGCCGCGTAGGTGCCCATAGCGGTGTAGGCGGTAGCGGAGGAAACATTGATGATGACCCCGCCGCCCGAGGCTTTCCCCAGCGCGGGCTGGCCGGTCAATTTTTGTAACAACCGTTCCGCTTTGCCGGGTGCGTGGCGATGGGTACGTGACCCCATCGCTTGTGCTCCCTCAAACGTCAGCCGGCACAAGGCCCGCACCATCACCTCTAGGGCTGCGTCCTCGCGGTCCCACTTTCCGCCCACAAAAGTTTGCCCCAAACCGAAACCGGCGTTGTTGACCAGCACCGCGACCGGGCGGGAGTCGTCGCGCAGGCGGCGAATGACCGCGTACTGACCGGCCTTGGTGGACAAATCTTCGACCAAGACTTCCGTTTCGACGCCTAGAGTGGTGTGAATCCGCTGCGCCAAAGCCTCCAAACGGTCTTGACGCCGGGCGACCAGCACGACGTTGAGCGGCTCGGCAGCTAATTGCCAGGCGAATTCCTCACCTAAACCGCTGGAAGCCCCCGTAATCAGCGCCCATTTCGCCACAAAAATCACCTAATCATTGCAATAAATTCTTCTATTGCATAACCTTATAAGTGAACGTTTGAGTTGCCAAAGCCGGCGCGTCCGGCAGTCTTTGCCGGTGTTCCGGCGTTTGGGTTCTGTCGCCTCCCCAGAATCTGGGGACCGAAGCAAATTGAGGGGAACACATTGAAAAGCCAAACAGCTGACAAACTCGAAGCGATGATGGACGCGACTTTCGGCACGAAAGAGGACCGGGAAAAGGAAATCACCCCGGTCGTGAAACCTATCAAGTACTGGCTGACCGACATGGACGGAGTACTGGTGCATGAAACCAAGGCGATTCCAGGTGCGGCTGAGTTCCTGCAAGCCCTGCGGGACAAGGGTCGGGAATACCTGGTTTTGACCAACAACTCCATCTTTACGCCTCGCGACCTGTCCGCGCGGTTGGAGGCTTCCGGCCTGGAGGTCCCCGAAGAACGCATCTGGACTTCCGCGCTGGCTACCGCGTCTTTCCTGAAAACTCAGTCCCCGAAATCCAGCGCCTATGTGGTGGGCGAAGCCGGTTTGACCACTGCCCTGTACCAGGCGGGCTATGTCATGACTTCCACGGATCCGGAATACGTGGTGTTGGGCGAGACGCGCTCGTATTCTTTCGACCAGATTGCCACGGCGGTGCAACTCATCAACAAGGGCGCCAAGTTTATCGCCACTAATCCGGACATGACCGGCCCCACCAAGGACGGCCCCATTCCTGCCACCGGCGCGATTGCCGCCATGATTACGGCCGCCACCGGCAAGAATCCATACTTTATCGGCAAACCCAACCCGGTCATGTTCCGCACCGGATTGAACAAGATTGGCGCCCACTCCGAGGAAACCGCCATGATTGGCGACCGGATGGATACGGATATGTTGGCGGGGGTAGAGTCCGGTCTGCATACATTCCTGGTGCTGACCGGTTCCACGAATCGCGAAGGAATCACCAACTTCTCTTATAGGCCTAACGAAGTCGTGGACTCGATTGCTGACATTATCGCCAGGGTGTGAGCCCGCGGTTTGAGCCTTTTACGCTCAGATTTTGGCGCAAGTCTAAGCTTCCGCGACGATTGCCCGAATTCGGTCATCCTTGCCCAGGGAAAATGGGAATTCGATAGACTGGAAAGGCTGGTTATTAGGGAGGTAACGGTGCGTATAGCGACTTGGAACGTGAACTCGATTCGCACTCGCCTGAATCGAGTGACGGCGTTCCTGGAACGCGAGCACATCGATGTTCTGGCGATGCAGGAAATCAAGTGCCGCAACGATCAGTTCCCTACCGCCGCTTTTGAAACCGCAGGTTACCAAGTATTTGTCAACGGTTTGAATCAGTGGAACGGGGTTGCGGTGGCGGTGCGCCAGGGGATTAGCGCTCACCTGCTGGGCACCGAGTTTTACGGTGCCATCGCCCAACCGTACTTTTCTGTCCCGCCCAAGCCTCCGCAGCTGGAACCACGAGTGTTGGGGGTGCGCGTGGCCGGGGTGGAGTGCTGGTCGCTCTATGTTCCCAATGGGCGCGAAGTCGGTCATCCCCACTACCAATACAAGTTGAAATGGCTCGATTCCCTGCGTTCCCACGTGATTCGCACTCTGGATACTGATCCGGAGAGTTTGGGGCTTTACCTGGGGGACTTCAACGTCGCTCCCTGTGACGAGGACGTGTGGGACATGGCGGACTTTGCCGGGGCGACCCATGTTTCCGAACCGGAGCGGCAAGTGTTTGCCAAGCTCCTGGACCCCGAAACGGTCGGTGACGCGGTCACCCTCCACGATGACCTCATCGCGGGTTTGCCCGGAAATCTGACCGAAATTACCCGGCAATTCGCTCCCGGCTGGACCTACTGGGATTACCAGCGGGCCCGCTGGCGGCGTAACCAAGGCATGAAAATCGACTTCGCCTTGGCTACTCCGCGCCTGGTTTCCCGTGTGACCGGCGCATTCATCGATACTGCGGAACGTGATGGGGAACAGCCCTCCGACCACGCTCCGGTGGTCGTGGATTTTGAATAAATCCTGGCCAGTCCAAAAACGACTCAACTTTTTCCTAAGATTTCGCCCCGCAGTTCCGATATAAATACTGAAGTGTGAGAAGTAGTTAAGTTTTAAAGAAAAAGGGGGCGGGAACGATGAGCATCTTGCGTCGTTTGACTGTCGCGGGCACCGCGTTGGCTTTGACCCTGTTGGGGTTGGTTTTTCCAACTATGGCGGTGGCGCAGGAACGTGCCGCGTTCCCCGGTGCGATTGACCTGCCGACTTGGATCATGAAGGGACGCAAACCGATTGAATCCGGTGCTACCCCGCAAGATAACTGGGTGGTGACCGGGAAAGTCGTTACCTATCTCTCGGGGGAACGCGCCGGTTCGACTGATGACGCAGGCGAGGAACCCATTCCTGATATCCATGTATTTGCTCGCTACCAGGCCAATAACGGGGCGTGGTCGCCTATCTTTAAAACCACCACCACAGCTACAACATCCCCCTCGAAAACTAACAGGCCCTCGAACTATGCCATCAAAATGCGCGACTTCGTTGACTACAACGGAGAACTGGGACAATTCCGCCCCGGCGAAGGCAAAGCGCAGCGTCTGCAGGTGTGGATTAACCCCGAACAGGTTCCTGGATACCGTCTGACTTTTTCGGAGCGAACCGGCGGGGTCATCCAGGGCTACTCCACCCGGAAAGATTTCAACTGGACTGCCAGCCAGATGATGCAGTGGGGATATGCTCCGTTCGGTAAATCCACCCAGGTATCCCAGATGAATATCGGGCTCATTAAAGTCGCAAATTCGCAAGCGGATTTGCATCTCGGAGACAGGGTAACTATCGAGCCTTCCCTTTCCTCACCACCTGGAGCCACTGCGGCGGCCCGGAAGAAAAAGACTCTGCAGGGTTACGTGCGTTGGGAAAACCAAACCTTGAACAGGGGAGGTGGCAACGCTTATGTCGGGCGTCCCAACGTCGAAGACTATCCGGTTAATACCCCAGTTGTCGATTACGTAGTGGTCGCAGCCATAAAAGATAAAAACGGTGTTGTTGAAGCCCGCTGCGCCCCCACTACGGATGTGCAAAATGACGATGGAAAATCCCCCAACTGGCAAATTAATTTTAACCAAGACGTTGATGTTAAGAACATGAAGTTCCAGGTGTTCAAAGGGAGATGTGAGAAGGGAAACGTCAAACTCGAACGATTGCCAATGCGCATGGGCTATTGGAGCCCTTTCCCCACCACGGTAGACAGCTGGGGAACCCCGCTGGAGTCCACCCTCGGCAGTGCGAATCGTGGTTGGACCGGACCGCAGGGTACTTGGTCAAATAACGTCCGGGTATTGCTGCGTCCCCTGCAGATGGAGCTGGACCCCCACGGCACCAATTCGGGTTCGGACGCGGGCACCCAATCCTTCTACGGGGACACAGTCACAGTGGATTACAGTCGGTTGCCGTTGAACACCCCGCTGGTGGCGCGCCTGTACACCGGAACGTTGAGCGATAACGGTTCGGGAACCCCCATCGAGTCCAAACCATTTACACCAGAAGGCAATCAAGGCAGCGGGACGGTGACCTTTGACACGAAACTGACTGATGACACTTTTAAGGAATACTGGGTCGATGTCGTTCCTGAAAACATCACTGATAACCCCGAATGGCAGGTGCTGGCTTCGCAAAGTTTCCTGTACAAGCCTATCCAGCTTGCAATCAGTTCCGGAGAGGTAAACACAAATGGAAATTTCCAAATCACTCAGCAGGCTCCGAAGGCGAGCACAGGTGTCAAGCTCACCAAGTGTGAAGTCGTTTCCGACAAGCTCATTGACACCACCGCCACCAAAGATTCCCTACCCTATAACCTGACGCGGGATACCTCTACGGGTGACGGCTGCACGTTGACAGGTACGCCGGAAAAATCTGGGGTTCACTCGTTGTGGGTCAAATTCACCTTCACCGACAAAGCTGGCAAATCACACACCATCGTGCAGTATCTGCCTTGGACTGTCGTGCCGAAACTAAAACCGCAGATAGAGCCGGGGACCCAGGATTCTGAGGTGAGCAAGTACTCCCCGT
Organism: uncultured Mobiluncus sp.; assembly: GCF_947087965.1. Lineage (GTDB taxonomy): Bacteria > Actinomycetota > Actinomycetes > Actinomycetales > Actinomycetaceae > Mobiluncus. The sequence continues at coordinate 77,938 of NZ_CAMUES010000004.1, read as the reverse complement.
TGGACAAGTTCCCCGCCGTCGGGGTGCCCTACTCCGGTTTGGTTTCGCCCTTCCCGGATTGGCAAGGCCGGCACTTCACCTATCAGGTGTTCGACGCTGAACCGGTTGCCAACAGTGCCGCGCGAGAACCCGGCACGGACGGGATGGTGAGCCTGCGTAACGGCAACACTGAGAGCGAGTTGAAGTTCAACCCGGAGACCGGCCAAGTCACCGGCACGACCCAAGCGGGTAAATCCGCCGTTTTCTGGGTGAAAGCCACCGACGAGGACGGTGGGGTCACTCCCGCCGTGAAGTATGAGATTTACCCCGGCTCGCCCTTGATTTTGCAGCGCGCCCAGCTGCCCACCGGCACTGGTGGCAGTGAGTACCAGAACGCGAACGGAACTCCCGTTGTGATTTGGGTTTCCGGTGGGGAACCTTCGGCTAATGAATTGACGGTTAGCGGTGCTACTTTGCCTCGCAATACCTACGCTAATGCCGAAATTCTGGGGGTCTATGACGGCGACAATCACGAGGTGCATGCAAACGCTATTGGCGGGGTGAACTGTTCAGCCCAAACCTCCACGGCTACCGGCGGCGGGAAATTTATTCTCTGTTCCGGAACCCCGAACGTGTCCAAGGCTACGACGTATTACCTGCAGGTGAAATATACCGACAAAAATGGCCGCACCTTGAACGGCGCCAAATACACCCTGCCCCAAGTGAAAGCCCTGACCACCCTGACCGGGTCGGAGGGCTGGCTAAAGATGACTTTGCTGCCTCAAATCGCGGCTGACACCGACCCCGGAGCGGGCATCAGCACGGACCTGCCCGATGGTACGAAAGGATTGAGCTACGGACCTCAGGACGTAAAGTCCTATCTGTCGGGCGGTACCGGGAACTTCGCGAATTACACTTTCAGCGCTGCCGGTTTGCCGGCCGGTTTGACCATGGACGCCGATGGTGTAATCACTGGCAAGCCTTTGGAAACCACCACGCCAGGTGGGGTGGACGTCAAGGTTTACCTGCGGGGCAAAGACGGCACTACGGCGGAGCGCTCCTCGACTACCGTCACTTTCCAGCTGCGCATCAACACTGACCTCAAGGCGGCAACAGATACCCTGTCTGCGACTGCTCAGGGCGGAGCGACCTACACTTCCAGCAATCCGCTGCTTGACGTGAGTTCTGCGGCTGGCATTACCGGCGGGGTCTCGCCTTACAGTTACAAACTGCAGTATCGCGATAGCGCAAACGCTAGCTGGCAGGATGCTGCCACTTCCGGGGGTCGCTACCAGGTTCCCAATGCGGACGCTACCCATAGCCCTTCCGGCCTGTTGTTGGATAGCAACGGCAAACTGGTGGGGGCAACTATGGGCACCGCCGACTTCCCCCAGCTGCAGGTGGTAGTGACCGATGCTGACACGGTTTCATGCACAGGTGGATGTTCGATAAACGTCGGCTTGAACCTGAAACGGGTCGATGAACGGCGTCCTAATGTGGTCGAGGGTGCTTCCATCACGGCAAACGTAGGGGAAACCGTCACCGGGTTCTTGCCGGTAAACGACCCCTCGGGCACGCCCCAAAAATATGAAATCGACACCAAAGTGCTGCCGGATGGTGTCACCCTCACGGTCGGCTCTGACGGCAAGTACACCCTGATAGCCCCCAATCAGGCTGTGGCGGGCAATAGTGGCTCTGTGTTCTTGGACGTCACCGGTGCCAACGGGGTGAAAGCTAAGGTAAAGTTGCTGATTCACGTGGTGGATCAGCGCACCCCTAAGGCGAATAACACTGTCGAAATCAGCCTGGAACAGGGTATTCCGGTTTCCTCCAGTCCTGCCCCGACGAAAGTGACCGGGGCGGTTGACGCCGAGCATTCCCCCAAAATCAATTGCTTTGTGCCCGCAAACTACGCCTCGGCTAACTGCCCCGCCACGGCGCAAGCATTGCCCGGACTGAAGGGGGTCACCCTGAACCCGGACGGGACGCTTACCGGTACCCCGGTTAAGGGCGATGTCGGGGAACACCAGGTTCCCTTGAAAGCGTTGGGTGTGAATGGAAAATGGTCGGCTGAGTTTAGCGTGAAAATTACCGTCTCGCCCACCACCCTGGTGTTTGAGCCGGGCATAGCACCGGGCGGCACCACCGAACAGGCTTATGAGTGGACCTTTAACCCCGCCACCGGCGCCGAGGGCCTCACCAAGACATACCAGGTTATCGGCTCGGACGGTAAGCCAGTCAACGGCTGTAACGTGAATACCAACGGTTCCAAACCGAAACTTACTTGCCCCCCTGGCGCGCTAACCGACGGCAAAACCTATACCCTGCGGGTGACCGCCGGAACGGGCGATGCCGCGGTCAGCATCGACCGGGTGTTTACCCCGGCGATTTATCCGCCACTAGAGTTTGCGAGCTACAAAAAACTGCCCAGCGCCGCTGTAGGGGCGGTGTATCAGCAACAGGACGGCTCAACCTTCCGGTTTACCGCCTCGGGAGGTAGTGGTAGCTACGGATTTAGTTTCCCGGCAGACTCTAAACATCAGAAAGCTACTGCTCCGCTCAGCTGTACCGGATGGGCCTTGTACACCACAGACAACAAGGATTCGGGGCTGTGCCTGGAACGTGACGGGCGTGTCACCGGAACTCCAAAGGTGGCGGGCACTATTGACCTGTCTAAACTGGAGGTCACCGACAGCGCCCAGCATAAAGCTGGCCTGCCCACAGATGCAGAGAAAACGCTGGTCATTCACCCGCTGTTGCAGCTCGCTACCACGTGCGTGAAGCCCACGAGCGGACCCGATAAGCATGATAACTACGTGTGCAAGGGTGAAAAGAACCAGTCAGTCGGCGAGGGCAACAAACTTAAAATCGCCACCGTGTCCGGCGGCGCTACGCCTTACCTCAATCTGTGGGTGAAAGGGCTGGACGCCTATAACGACGGGGTTACCAATCCCGACCAGCAACTAAAAGCTGATTGGTGTGATGGCGCCCCGACCACCAAGGCGGGTGAAGACATCTGTTTGACCGGAACCTGGCCCAAGACGATGGCGCCCGGGTCCTCCCTGAACATTTACGTGACTGGGGCGGCGGGACGGACCGTCACCGTAGAAGCTTTTATCCCGGTAGCCACCGACCTGAAATTTATCGATAATCCGAGGGGCGTGCCTGGGGGCGTGACCCTGAAACAAACTTCCGGTAACGCGAAACCTGACAATATCGACCAAACGACCTGGGATAAGGTTTCGGACAGTATTGACAATAATCTGCCCACTATTGGGATTAACTTGGACAAATCCGCCGTTACCGGCAACTCATTGACGCTCCCGTCTTTGGTTACGGGCGGAGTCAGTCTGTACACTTATCTGACTGTACCCTGCGACAATACCGATGCGTCCGGCAACTGTGCCCTGGGGGACACTGGTTTGTTCCTAAACAAGTCCACGGGTCAGCTCGTGGGTATTCCGAAGCCCGGTGCCAGCGCCGCCGTGGTGGTGAGCGTTACCGATTCGGATTCTCCGGCTCAGACCAAGAAATCCAACCTGGTGTTTTCTATCGCTGACACCCGTAAGCCTGTGGTTACCGCGACCACGATAAACGCCGAGGTCGACAAAGAAGTGAGCCAGGTTATACCGGTTAGCGACGGCTCCGGGCAATATGCGAGCGTGACTCCCACCGGCATGCCTGGCTGGATGACACTAGCCTTAGAAAATAATGTACTGACCGTTACAGCAACGCCCGGCCCTGGCCATGTCACGAGCGCGGAGGGCGGCACGTTTAGCGTGACGGTGACGGATGCGAACGGTAACGTCAGCGAGCCTGCCACCATTAAGTACACGGTCAAGGACAACCGAATCCCGGACTTGAGTAGCCTTGCTAGTGGAAACTTGACTGGTAAGGAGGGTCAGGATGTCAAGGGCTGGACAGATTTGCCTCAGGGTACGACCAAATACGGGCCAAAGATTAAAAAATGGAATGTTGAGGGGCCACTACCCAAAGGGGTAACCTTCGACCCCGCCACCGGCAAGCTTTCGCCCAATAAGATTGCTTCTGGGCAATCTGGGACCTACCCCATCACCATTATCGCCACCGCTGAAAACGGCAAAACCACCACCATCGTGAAAAACCTGGTCGTGACGGCGTCTGACTTGGCGGTGACGGAAGCTAATGCCGGGACTCTGAGCAAAGACCGGAAGCTAAATGAGGGTGAACCAGCCACTATAGCGACCGTGAGCGGCGGGACCGGGCCCTACGACCTGGTTAGTGTGACCGGTTTGCCGAGTGGCCTTGGCTATAAACTTGCCGCTAATGGCGAAGATATTGTACTGACCGGTACAGTACCGACTGTTCCCAGCGATAATACTGTGACGATTACCGTCAAGGATGCGTACGGGGTGGAACGAACCCTCACCCGCACCCTGCATATTGGCGAGGGATTGTCGGTAGCCAAGACCATTATGCCCACCGCCACCATTGGCGAAGCTTACGGCTCGCAATGTTTGGGGGTTTCCGGTGGAAAACCGGAATATAGAATTAGCAATATTTCAGACGTGCCTAATGGTATGAAGCTGGAAGTCAGTAATAACGATGTGTGCCTCTCGGGTGTGCCCGAGGATGGGGCTGAACGTGTGGCTACGGCCAAATTTACCCTGACGGATAGCTCCTCTCCGCAATCTGGGAAAAAACAGGTCGAAGTGAAAATCCCGGTGAATAAAAAGTTCACCGCAAAGGAGCCAAATCCGAACAGCCATAGCTTCTACGCTGGTAGTGAAATTATTGCCTTTACTCCGACAGAGGGTAGCGGGGACAGCTGCTATGGGCTGGACACGTCTGGAGTGTGCCAGAAAGCCAAGTTTACCTATTCGGCGTCTGGTTTGCCCGCGGGGTTGTCCATTAATCCTCAGACTGGAGAGATTTCCGGTACGCCGACGGAGCCGGTAAAAATCAAGGATGTTACTGTGACGGTGGCTTCCAGTGCGCCGGGCAGCAATCCGATTACCAAGCATTTCCAGATTAGGGTGGCTTCGGCATTTTCCAAACCGAACAGCTTTAACGTTCCATCTGATGCCAGCACACCAAATCTGGACGCTAACGGCACGGTTAAGACCGACAGCAACCAGGTGTTGCCCGTCCCGGAAATCAAGAACGCTAACGGGGACACAGTGGCGACCGGGAAGTACTCCATTGAGAACGTCCAGCCTGATTCGCAGGGGAACTATCCGCTGGACGATACCGGCCTGGCTTTGACCCCTGACGGGAAACTCGTGGGCACCCTCAAACCCGGAAAGCCCGATACAAAGGGCACCAACGGCACTTTTAACCTGGGTAACTACCCGATTATGCTCCAGGATAATGCTGGTGGTGACCAGATTGGTCCTCAGACGGTTGCCTTCACCGTGAAAGATACCCGCGTGCCTGCTATTACGGTACCCAGTGCCACTGTCGAGGTCGGGCAAGCGGCAGACATCAGTATTGGGGTGACCGGCGGGTCTGGAAAGATTGACACGGTCAAACTAACGAGTTGCGACCCGAACAATGACAAGGTGACGGCGGACGGCGCCACGATTAAGGTGTCCGCAGACGCCTTTACTGAGGGCGGAACCACGACCTGCCAGGTTAAAGTCACGGACCACAATGGTTTAACCACGACTAAAGATTTCACTTTCATCGTCACCGATAGCCGTCAGCCGAAGTTCAATACGAGTGAACGGGAACGCTACGCCTGGCAAGGCCTGGACTTCACCAACGTCACTTTGGGCAATAACTCTAAACCGGGCATTCCGGTGATGACGTGGTTGGTCGACCCAAGCAAAGACTCCACGGCGGCACCGCTCAAGTCGGTAAAGATTGCTGGCTTGCCCGAACAGTTCAAAGTTATGTCCGTTAACAGCGAAGCTGCCAAGGACACCAACGGGGCTTACACGTGTGACACCCCAACGGATTGCACCATTGTCGACTACGCCACCCAAGATTTCAGCGGGGTACAGGACTTTACCCTCACGATTACGGCAAACACCAAGAAACCCAACGGCGACTCGACTGGCCTCACCGCCAGTAAGTCGATACCGCTGCGCGTGTTTGCTTCTCCGCTCCAGCTAAACACCAGCACTCCTACCGGCATGATTCGCGCCGATGGTGGGAAATACGCTTCCTCGGTCGGCACAGTAGACTACCGCGGAACCATTACGTCAACGGCACAAGCAGGAACGGCCCTAATCAACAACCCTAGCGCCTGGGACGGCACCTACGCCCTGGATAGTAAGGCAAAGTACGAGATTGTGAAGGTCACGGCATACAAGCGTGACCGCTCGAATGCAGAGGTAGCCAGTCACGGTCTGACTCTCACGGCCACACCTGCTACGGCTGCGGCGATGCCAAATGGAGACCAGTCCAAGATGGCACAAACCTTGACGCTGAAATCCATGAACACTGGGGCTATCCCCGAGGGGACCACGTCCCTGGCGGTCGAACTGAAAGTTACTGACGGACACGGAATCGTGCGCAGCGCCACCGTGAATATCCCGGTGGTGCAAAAGCTGGAATGGGCTGGCCCGCCGTTCAACAGTGCGGACGACCCGGTGAAGTTGGATACGGTCGGGGTGCCAGGTGCGCCTTATCCGGCTTACTATGCCGAGGCCAAGGGTGGGGACGGCAGCCTCAGCACCTCCCTGGCCACAAAAGATGCTAACATTCGGACCGCGGCGGACGCTGACGCGAAAGCCAAGTTCAATGGCGGACCCGGCTATACCGGCTACAAGGGTATTGACCCGGTGTATTGCAAAGCGCAGGGTGAGATTAAGCAGGGTACTCGCCCGAAGTGTTTCCCCATTCCCGGCTTGAGTGGCAATATTCCAGCTAATACCTGGAACAATCCGGTGCCGGCAAACTACAAGGGTCTGTTTATGCTCTCTAATGGGAAACTCTCCGGGTCTATCCCTGATAATGTCACGGCTGACACCTATTCTGCTCAGGTTTTGGTCATTGACGGCTCCGGCCAGCTAATCAAAAAGACTTTCTCTATCACGGTGGAAAAGAAACTGACCCTGACCCTGCCCAATAACAAACTGCCTGACGGCAAGAAAGGCATCTGTTACGGCTCCACCACAGGAGAAAAGCCTAACAATGGGACTTGTAGTGCAAAGGTTGATGTCGGTACCTATGACGGTCCCGGTAATACTACTGCGAAGTGTGAACTCATCCCGCCGGTAGCCGGACTTGCGGTCACCTGCGCCGGAGGTACGGTCACGATTTCTGGTGCCCCGACCCAAACTTATGACGGCAACGCCACTGTCAAAGTCACCGTGAGTGGTGGCGCGGGTCAGAGCGTGGAACATACACTGCCGTTGCGAATCGAAACTGACCTGGTTTTCAAAGACAGCACCAACGTCAAGGTGGAAACCAACCCGGATGGCACGCAAAAAATCGAGGTAAACACCATTGCTGACGGCAACAAGTTGACCGGTACGAAACTGGAAGTTACAGGAGGGAAAGGGGAAGAACCATACACCTATTACGTCGAGGACAAGGGTGGAAACCGGGTTTCCCCCGTACCTTGCCCCGTGGGTGTAAAAAGCACGACCAGCAAGCCGATCGCGTGCTACCCAATCGGCACCACCGGACTGGTGCTGGACTCCGAAGGCAACATCCACGGTACTCCGATCCCTGGCGGTAGCGCGGAAGGGAATTTCGTGGTCGCGGACTCCGACACGACCCCGCGCACCAAGAAGGCCGCTATCACGGTGAACATTGCCGACCAGCGTCCCCCGCAGGTCTATGACCTCACCATTAACACGACTGTAGGTGCGGCTTCGTTGAGCGGGTCCACCCAGCTGGTAGCAGAGGATCCGCAAAACCCGCGGGTTGACATCGGCAGTTTGCCATCAGGACAGCAGACCGCTGCCGGTAAGCATGGCTTCTCTACGGGTAAGCCAACCGGCGCACTTGGCACGCCGGGTGGGTGTTCCGTCACGGGTTCCATGCCGACCTGGTTGACGCTCGACGCCCACGGGGCGATTTCCCTGGCCAGTGGCGTGTCCGCAGTTCCGGTCGACGCGGCAGGGCAAACGCTGCAGTTCTGCGTGTGGTATGTCGGTCCCAATGGGGTTAATGCCCCGAAACCCGCTGTGGTCAGTGTGAACGTCACCGACAAGCGCCGCGTAACTATCGACAGTGGAAACGGCGGCACTACTGATGCCAAGATTGGCAATGAACTGGCTCCGACCTCAAACCCTGCAACGTTAATTGGAACGACCATTCCAGCCGATATGGTAGACAACGCCAGCAAACCTATTACGGTTACGAAACTGAACTCGGACGGCACTCCCTGTACGGGGACTAGCTGCAAGTTCAGCCTTAATAGCCCTAATGGAGCTAACTTTACTGACACCAGTATCGACGGACTCAGGGTCACGGGCTTGAACTGTGCCACTAGCGGCGACCCGCGCAGTTGCTCTATTGCAGTTTCGGGAACCCCAACTCCGAGTGCTGCCGGGGATCACCAGTTGTCCTACCGAATCACCCTGCCCAACGGTCAAACCCAGATTATTTCCCACACCCTGCATATTCCGCCCTACAACCTGGCGTTGAGCGTGGAACCGATGAACCCGGCGGTCGTGGGACTGGATTATCTCCAAATTTCCAAGCCGGTCCTGGCTCAGGGCGGCTTGGGGAGCTACTGGTTCCAACTGTGGGATCCGAAGCATCCGGTGGACGATGCCTCTGACCCGAAAAATAAGGCGAAGGTCGGAGATATGGACTTGGTGACCACTGGTAACCAGGTGAAACTCAAGTGGACCCCCACCGCAGACGACCTCGCGAAAGCCTCGGGCGGAAACATCCCGGTCACCATCACCGTGTGGGATAAGACCGCTTGCAACATGGATCCGAATGGCCCGGGCCAGAACAAACCGGGACCGGCTATTTGCCTCTACAAGGTCACCAAGACGGTCAACATCCCCCTGCACGCCGCCCCCGTCACCACGGACATCAAAGTCCCGGAGGTGACGGAAGGCACCAGCGCCTCCTCTTCACCGGTCTATACCGGAAGCGGCAAGGCGGAACTGTCCGGTACCATAGCACCCGGCAACGAGCACCTATTCACCTTCGACCCGAACTCGGGTGTGGTAACACTCAAGGACACGGCGCGTCCTGGCACCTATACAGCCGTGATTCGCGTCACCCTGCCGGGCGTGGCCATCCCGTTCTACCGTAACGTGACCTTTACGGTGAAGGAAAAGCCTGTGCCAGAGCCGACTAACCCCACACCCATTCCCACCACGACTCCGGAACCGCGTCCCGGTGTGGCACCCATCAGCCCGTCTACCGGCATCACGTATCCGGTGCGTGACCTCGACACCTTGGTGGTCCGTCACGGAGGGAATGACCGAATCGACACGTCTCTGGCAGTGCTGGACTTCTTTAGCGCCAAGTCCTCGACCCCGACCGAGGCGAACAACCTGACGGTGGCTTACGCTGATTACGCGGGCAAGGTGAGCTTGCCGTGGTCAGATACGGCGGTCTTGGTGCGCGACGACGACTATCCTGACGCTTTGGTCGCCGGTCCTTTGGCAGCTAACTACAACGCGCCTATCCTGATGACTCCGACTAAACAAGTCCCGCGTCGGGTTGTGGATGCTTTGCGGACCCACGGATTTACGAAAGTTATCTTGGTCGGTAATCCCGGTGCCATCAGCGCCGGGGCGGCATCTCAGCTGCAAAATGCCGGATTCCAGGTACAGCGCCTGGGTGGCCAGGACCGCTATCGTACCGCGGGAGCCGTCGCTGATCACCTGTTGGCGGCACGTGGCCAGGATAAATCCGACGTGTACCTGGCGACCGGCGTTGACTACCCGGACGCTTTGAGTGCTTCGTCGGCGGCCATCAAGAATGTTGGCGTGGTGTTGCTCACTCCGCGCCGGACGGTGGATGGAACCAGCCAAGGCTGGATGAACTCCGCCAAGGCGGCAAAGGTTGTTGCAGTGGGTGGGCCGGCAGTAGCGGCTGCCGAGCGGTCGGTGCATCTCGATGAGAAGCAAGTCGGTGTCGACCGTTACGAAACCGCGGAAAAGGTCGCCTCGGCGTACTTCCCGCCGAATCCGGGTCGAATTGCCGTTGCGACCGGCAAGGACTTCCCCGATGCGACCCTGGCGGCTTCCCTAACCGCCCGGACCGGTTCACCTCTGGTGCTGACCAGGACGGACACCCTAACCAAACCCACTACCCAGTTCCTGACTCGGAATCGAGCCAGCGTGCGCAAGGTTGACGTGGTCGGAGGGAAAGCCGCGGTCACTGAGAAAGTACGTGGTGAAATCTATAGCGCCCTGCGCTAATCCAGGGTTTAGTGCGAAATAGCAAAGAGCCGGTTCTGTACCAAACAGTACAAAACCGGCTCTTTGTGGTTTTTGCGTCGTCCGCGGCGTTAGGCCACGTAGTTGGCGTAAACCGGAACGGTCAGGAAAGTCGGGAACTCATCCTGCAGCGAGATGTCGCTGAAAATCTGGACCGCGCGGGTCAGGTTGGCTTGACGCTGCGGGTCATCCCCGATTTCAGCCTTGAACTTCGCGGATTCCTCATCCATGAGGGACTGGCACAGTTCGCGGGTAACCTCGCGGCCGTCATCGAGCTTGACGCGGTTGTGAATCCACTGCCAAATCTGGGCGCGGGAAATCTCGGCGGTCGCGGCGTCTTCCATCAGGCCGAAAATACCGACCGCGCCGTTGCCGCCCAGCCAAGATTCCAGGTAGCGCAAGGAAACCGAAATGTTGGTGCGCACACCCGCTTCGCTCACTGCACCCTCGGTAGCAGACACGTTCAACAGGTCCTCTGCCGTAACGTTCACCTCGGGACGCTGCTTCGAGATTTGGTTCGGGTTCGTGCCCAAAACCTTGTCGAACTCATCGCGAATGTAGGGCACCATGCCGGGGTGAGCGCACCATGAACCGTCAAAACCATCGGCGGCCTCGCGGGACTTATCAGCTCGGACTTTCCGCTCAATCTCAGCGTTTTCGCTCGCGTCACGCGAAGGGATAAAGGCGGACATCCCGCCAATAGCCGACGCCCCGCGCTTGTGACACGTTTTCACCAACAACTCGGTGTAGGCGCGCATCATCGGGGCAGTCATGCCGACCAAAGCACGATCCGGCAGAATGTACTTGGAGCCGGAATCGCGGAACTTCTTAATGATTGAGAAAATGTAGTCCCAACGTCCGGCGTTCAGCCCGGCGCTGTAATCGCGCAGTTCATAGAGGATTTCTTCCATCTCGAAAGCGGCCATGATGGTCTCAATCAAGCAGGTGGCACGAATTGTGCCGTGAGGAATCCCCACGTACTCTTCGGCGTAAGCAAACACGTCAGCCCACAGGCGCGCCTCGCGGTGAGACTCCATCTTTGGCAGATAAAAGTACGGCCCGCGGCCCTTTTCAATCAACGTCTTGGCGTTGTGGAAAAAGTACAGACCGAAGTCCACCAAGGCGCCCACCATCGGCTCTCTACCAGCCATAATGTGCTTTTCTACCAAGTGCCAGCCGCGCGGACGCACCAGCAGGGTCGGCAGTTTGGTGATGTCGCGTTCCTTTAGTTCGTAGTGCTTGCCTTGCGGAGAATCAAAAGTGATGGTGCCCGCAATCGCGTCACGCAGGTTGACCTGGCCGCCAATGACGTTTTCCCAGTGGGGCGTGTTGGCATCCTCGAAGTCCGCCATCCACGCGGCAGCCCCGGAATTTAGAGCGTTAATAGTCATCTTGCGGTCGGTCGGGCCGGTCATCTCGACCCGGCGATCCTCCAGGCCGGGACCCAGTGGGGCGACTTTCCACGAGTCGTCCTCGCGCACGCCCTTGGTCTCTACCAAGAAGCGCGGCAGCCGCCCATTGACCAGCTGCTGACGGCGGTCGTGGCGGTCACGCAGCAACTCGGCGCGACGCCCGGAAAAATTCACGTGCAATTTTTTGAGGAAAGTCAAGGCTTCCGGGGTGAGGATTTCGTCCTCGCGCTCAGCTACAATTTCTGTGCCGTCGACAACCGGATGAACCACTTTCACAGGACGGAGTTCCATGTGTGTCTCTTTTCTATGTCTCAATAGATGGGTGACCGGGCGGCGTCGACGGTCTCGTAATCGAGGACGCCGCCCGGTTTGGGGGTTGAATTCGCAACGATATTAGAACTGGGCTTCTTCGGTAGAACCCTTCAGCGCCAAGGTGGAGGATTCGGGGTTCACGGTGGTGGACACCAAGTCGAAGTAGCCCGCACCAACCTCACGCTGGTGCTTGGTGGCGGTGTAGCCGCGAGATTCGGAGGCGAACTCGGCCTGTTGCAGCTTCACGTAGGCGCTCATGCCCTCGCGAGCGTAGCCGTAGGCCAGGTCGAACATGCCGTAGTTGATCTGGTGGAAGCCCGCCAGAGTGATGAACTGGAAGGCGTAACCCATCGCGCCCAAGTCCTTCTGGAAGGAAGCGATTTGATCGTCGGACAGGTTGGCTTTCCAGTTGAAGGACGGCGAGCAGTTGTAGGCCAGCATCTTGTCCGGGTACTTGCCCTTGACCGCTTCGGCGACCTTGCGGGCGACGTCGGGATCCGGGGTGTTCGTCTCGACCCACAGCAAGTCTGCGTAGGGGGCAAAAGCGAGTAAACGCGCGATAACCACGTCCACGCCTGCCGTGGTGTAGTAGTGGCCTTCGGGGGAACGCTCGCCGGTCAAGAACGGCTTGTCGGTTTCGTCCACATCGGAGGTGATGAGGTTCGCGCCCAAGGAGTCGGTACGAGCCACCAGCAAGGTCGGCACGCCTTCCACGTCAGCCGCCAAACGGGCCGCCTTCAAGTTTTGGATGTGCTGCTGGGTCGGAATCAACACCTTGCCGCCCAAGTGACCGCACTTCTTTGCCGAGGACAGCTGATCCTCGTAGTGCATCCCGGAAGCACCGGCCTCAATCAGATGCTTGGCCAGTTCGTAAGCATTCAGCGGGCCGCCGAAACCAGCTTCCGCGTCAGCCACGATAGGCAGGAAGTAGTCCACATCGGACTTGCCTTCGGAGTAATCCACCTGATCGGCGCGCACCAGGGCATTGTTAATCCGCTTGACCATCTTCGGCACCGAATCGTAGGGGTAAAGGGACTGGTCGGGGTAGGTTTCAGAGGCAGAGTTGCCGTCGCCAGCGACCTGCCAGCCGGACAGGTAGATAGCTTTCAAACCGGCCTTGGCCATTTCTACGGCCTGATTACCGGTAATGGCGCCCAAAGCGTGCACGTAGTCGTTCTCGTGCAGCGCCTTCCAGAGTTTCTCAGCGCCCAGCCGTGCTAAAGTGTGTTCCTGAGTGAGGGAGCCCTGGAGGCGAGCGACCTGTTCACCGGTGTAATCGCGCACGACCCCTTTCCAGCGAGGGTTGGTCTTCCAGTCTTTGTCGATTTCGGCGCCTACACGGGCAATGCGTTGTTCAGCAGTTTCGGTCATTTTGCGGTTCCTAACTTGTTGGGCACTCAGGGTGTGAACTTACGGGGGTTGTAGGCTCGCCATTGAGTGAAAACTTTTATTAGTTTTATTGTGGTGCTGGTTTGTCGGCGTTTTCAAGGCAAAATAGTGTAAAAAAATACAAATGTTTACAATAAGATAAAAAAATGCTTTACTTGACCCCTAATGCGTAAAATTGGGATGTGAAAAAATCCTAAACTTTCACATAAGTGAGAAAGAGCGTCCCCTTCGCGGGGAAGAATTTAGAGGTGCGCTGATGACCACTAAAAAGCCCGTACGCGGTGAAATCCCTGCCCCCTTGCCCCCGGCTGAAGTGGGTAAACGCCACCACGATATCGATTTAGCGACCTTGGGAGCCCGGATTCGCTACGCTCGCACCAGCCAAGGCATGACCCTGACCGTCTTGGGGGAACGGGTCAAGCGCGCCACCTCCCTTCTGAGCCAAATCGAGAACGGCAAACGCGAACCGAGATTGAGCCTGCTCACTGCCATTGCGGCGGCGTTGGGGGTCAGTGTCGAAACGTTGATGCAGCCCAGTCCGCCCAACGAGAGAGCCGCGCTAGAACTGGAACTGAACGAGTGCCAGACCAGTGCGGAGGCGGTCAAAATGGGCATTCCCCAAGTGCATATTGGTCCGCGGCTGCCTCACGACGCGTTGAAAGCGCTGGTCGCAACGCACCGGAAACTGCGGCAAATCACGAAAATCAGTCTGGATTCCCCCGAGGCGGCCCGGAAAGCCAATCAACAGCTGCATATCGAGATGCACCACAAAGACAACTACCTGGCTGATATTGAACAGCTCGCCACGGAAATCACCGAGGCGACCGGTTTCACCGGCGGGCCGCTGTTGCAATCCGGAGTCGAAGAAATCGCCAACTACCTGGGATTTTCCATAGTTAAGCTACCCGACTTGCCGCGCGGGGCGCGTTCCATCACCGACTTGAAACACCAGCGAATTTATCTGAACTCCCTGGAAGCCCGCGATCGCGACCAACGCAACCTGATTCTTCGTGCCCTGGGGGACCAGGCGTTAAATCATCCCAAACCCACGTCCTACCACGAGTTCTTGCGCCAACGGGTCGAGGCTAACTATTTCGCCTCGGCTGTGCTGATGCCGGAAACCGCCACTGTCGCCCAGCTGATGGAGGACAAGCGGCGTCGGGATTTGTCCATCTTGGATCTGTCGGACCGGGTCGCCGTTACCTATGAGACCGCCGCCCACCGGTTCACGAACCTGGCGACCCGGCACTTGGGCATTACGGCGCACTTCTTGCGAGTTGGCACGGACGGCACTATCTATAAGGCCTATGCCAACGATGGTGTAGTGTTTCCCACGCATAATGATGGTTCGATTGAAGGGCAGCTGGCGTGCCGCAAATTCGGAGCTCGCCAGCTGTTTGCACAAATCGACCCGGCAGCTCCGTATTATCAATACACGGACACCCCTACTGGTACCTATTGGTCGGTGTCCAAGCTGGAACACTACCGAGCAGGGGACTTTTCGATTTCGGTGGGCACTCCCTTTGAACACGCCCAGTTCTTTCGCGGTCGGGACACCCCGCGGCGTTTCCAATCCAGCTGTCCCGCCGCGACTTGCTGCCGGGAGCCTTCCGCAGATTTACAGGCCAAATGGGCGCGTTACGCCTGGCCTTCCGTCAAGGTTCACTCGCATTTGCTGGCGGCGACCCCGCCGGGAACTTTCCCCGGCGTGGACGATCGCGAGGTCTACGAATTCCTGGATAAACACGCCGCTGACTGAGGGGCAAACGGGCCGCTGGCGAATCCGGGGCTCTGGGTGGGGCGTAGCTGGCCGGGACAACTGATGGTTCAGAAAAAACTGGGCGATTCTGGAATCCAGAATCGCCCAGTTTCAACCGGCAGGTGGTTGGGTTTTGGTGGTGTTGATTACCTGCCAGTTGAGGGGGTTTATTCAAATAGCTTTCACAGTTGTGATGGGGTGACACTGAAAACTGCCAACCACCAGCAAAACTATTTTCAAATTTACATGTTTCACTCATAAACGGCAACTAAATTTAACATTTCCGGCCGTTGCGTAAATCGTTAGGAAAATCCGAATCGGGCCAGGGTAGGCGCGAAGATTTCAGGCGGAAATACACGGGTGGTTCCCGCCCAGTTAGCGGGAACCACCCAGATGAGTTTGCGTTATTCGCCGAAACGTGACCCGGCCTGAGGCGCAGACACGGCAACCCGGCCTTTTGCATTGACCGGCCCACCTAAGCCTGATGCACAGACCCGGCAACCCGGCGGGTTACTTAGTCGGGCAGGCGCTTGCCGGTCGCGGCGCTAAAGACGTGCTGGTGACCTGGGGTAATCCGCACATTCATGACGCTGCCCGGCTTCGGAGCAGTACGCGGAGGTACCCGCACCACCAGGTGATCTTCCGTGACTGAACCGGAAGTCCCTTGTTCCGCACCATCGAGGTGGCCGTACACGTAGCCGTCCGAACCGAGTTCTTCGATGATGTCCACCACAATGGGCATCACGCCATCGCCGGTATCGGTGGTGATTTCCAAATCTTCAGGACGGAACCCAATCGTGACCTCGCCACCGTCAGCTTCAGTCAGGGCGCTGCGCTGCTCTGCGGAAATCGGCAGGGAAGCGCCGTAAAGCACCGCCTTGTCGCCTTCCACCTTAAACTTGCGCAAGTTCATGGAAGGTGATCCGATGAAGCCAGCCACGAAGTCATTTTCGGGGTGCTGATAGAGCTCATCTGGAGAACCGACCTGCTGCAAAATCCCGTCCTTGAGTACGGCAATCCGGTCGCCCATCGTCAGGGCTTCGGTTTGGTCGTGGGTCACGTACAAGGTGGTAACCCCCAGTTTGCGCTGCAGGGAGGCAATCTGGGTGCGGGTTTGCACACGCAGTTTCGCATCCAAGTTCGACAGCGGTTCGTCCATCAGGAACACTTGGGGTTTACGCACGATAGCTCGGCCCATCGCGACGCGCTGACGCTGACCACCGGACAGAGCCTTCGGCTTACGATCCAGGTATTCGGTCAAGTCCAAAACCTTGGCGGCCTCCTCTACGCGCTTAGCGATTTCGTCCTTCGGGGTGCCCGCGATTTTCAGAGCAAAACCCATATTGTCCCGCACTGTCATATGCGGGTACAGAGCGTAGTTTTGGAACACCATCGCAATATCGCGGTCTTTGGGCTGTACATCCGTGACGTCTTTGTCGCCAATCAGGATGCGTCCGGAGTTGACTTCCTCCAAACCTGCCAGCATCCGCAGCGAGGTGGATTTACCGCAGCCGGAGGGGCCGACCAAAACCAGGAATTCGCCGTCGGCAATTTCCAAGTTGAGCTCATCCACCGATGGGGTAGTGTTGCCCGGATAGATACGTGTTGCTTTGTCAAAAGTGACAGTTGCCATAATAATAATCCCTTCACCGGCAGGTACGCGCCGGACGATCCGTTGTAAAGGCTGGATATGAAATTTGTCAGCAACGATGCTGACCCGACCATTATTCCAGATTTCCACGCTCTTTTCAGGTTTTTGTGCACAAGAGTGGGTGGGCGGGCTGGCAGGTTGAAAGTGCGCTGGCCCGTCCCCGGTATTCGGCATCGGGGGCCAAAGCCGGGGTTTGGCTATACTCGTTTACATGAGCGCAAACGCCGAGTTATTGGGTGCCGAAATAGGCGGGTACGTTTTGGAGCGCCGGCTCGGGACGGGTGCTTCCGCCACCGTCTATCTGGCTCATGACGGCGCCGGTAATCCGGTCGCGTTTAAACTGCTGGCTCCCGGCGCTGACCTGGGGCAGCGTGATGGGGATGCCCGGGAGCGTCTGCGCTCCGAGGCGTTGGCTCTGAAACGGGCCAATGTCCCCGGGGTCGCGGCCGTGATGGATCTGGAAGTCGACGGGGTCGATGCTTTTATCGTTACGGAATATGTCCCTGGTCCGACCTTGGCTGAGGACGTGCGGGTTTCCGGCGCTTGGCAGCGCGATGATGCTTTGGAACTGGGGACCATGTTGGCCGCCACCCTGCGAGCCGTGCATGAGTCCGGGATTTGCCACCGTGATATCAAACCCGCCAACGTAATTCTTGGACCGAATGGTCCAGTTTTGATTGATTTCGGGATTTCTTCCGTTTTGGAAGACACCAGCGGTCTGACGCGAACCGGCTTGGTGGTGGGAACTCCAGGGTTTATCTCACCGGAGGTCATCGAGGGTCAGAAAGCGGATTTTGCTGACGACTGGTGGGCTTTAGCGGCACTGCTGCTGTTCACCCTGACCGGACGGCCCCCCTTCGGAACCGGCTCGCCAACCGTGATTGTCTCGCGGGTGCTGGCCGGAAATCCGGATGTGGCCGGCCTGGAGGCACCCTTGGCCGAGGTTTTTCGCCGGGTTTTGGCTCCCCAGGCGCAGCGAAGCGCGGATTTTGCCGAACTGCTCCAGGCCGTCCAGTCCGGCGCGACCGACGAGGAAACCGCCGCGACCGCCCTTCTGACCCCGGCAATCCCGAACGAACCGGGATACACCGCGCTCATGCCCCAAGAGTTGAATGGTCGGTACAATCTGGTGGGGGTGGAGAATCCCGATGCCGGGGTGGAATCCTCCCCGGAATGGTCCGGGGAGGAAACCGGGGGTGTGGCTGACACCTGGGGGGATGCGGTTTTGCCGGATCCCCAAACGGCTGTCCAGCCAGACGCCGCTGCCGGCGGTGTGGCGGATGAATCTGGTGCTAAGTCAGTTCCGGGGATGCTGCCTTTCTTGGGGCTGGCCGGCGCACTAGCCTGGACGGCGTGGGTTCCGTGGCAGCCGGCAGCATCGGGAATCATTGCGGTGATTGGCTTTTGGGTAGCGGCGGTGGCGGGCTGGCATTGGCGTTCGACCCGGAAAATTCTTTCCTTGCCCGGAGCGTTCATCAAAGGTTTGGCCAGCACCCTACCAGCTGCTGTCATCGTAGCGGCGGCACTGTTTCTGGCGGGGGAAATCCTGCGTGGGAACACGGTTACTCTGCCCACCGAACTGCCCGACACCATCCTCATCTTTGAAACAATCGTTCCAAAAAGGGTGTATATGGCACAAGTCCTGTCCGGAGTAGCGCTCCTGGTGGCGTGGTGGATTCCGCTCAGCGCTCCGCTGCGGGTTGGCGCCAGGAGAGTGCTGCGGGCGACCTTGCCCACCCCGCTGCGCCGTCTCATCCTGGGGATGCTGCTGTTGGGGCTAGCGGCCGCAGCTTTCATCCTGGTCTGAGGTGTCACTGAGAGTTACCCCAGAGGGGCCGGCAGAGTGGAGCCACTTAACAGACTCGAACTGTTGACCGTCCGCTTACAAGGCGGGTGCTCTACCAACTGAGCTAAAGTGGCGGTGTTCCGATTTTCCCATAAATTTGCCCGCGCGACAAAGCCAGTTCTTTTCCGGGCAACCTCCCCGGTGAAAAAGCCGGTTTTAAAGGGTTCTATAATCGGAAGCAGTGTTAATACGAAAGTGACTCGAATTATCGCGAGCTTTGTCAGGCAAGCCGTCCGGGAAACTTGAGGAAGGAAAGCTATCACCATGACTCGAAGCGCCACAGAAACTCAAGACCTCCAAAAACGTATTCGCCAGCTGGCTCAGGAAAAAGATGCCGTAATCTTGGCGCATAACTACCAATCCGGTGAAGTTCAAGACGTGGCGGATTTCACCGGGGATTCCCTGGCTCTGTCCCGTTTGGCTGCCGAAGCCCCGCAGGGCACCATTGTGTTTGCCGGGGTTCACTTCATGGCGGAAACCGCCAAGATTCTCTCCCCGCAAAAACGCGTTTTGATTCCTGACGCGACCGCGGGATGTTCGCTGGCGGATTGCATTACTGCCGAACAGCTGCGGGAGTGGAAAGCCGCACACCCCGGCGCGGTCGTGGTCAGTTACGTGAACACCACCGCCGCGGTGAAAGCGGAAACCGATGTTTGCTGCACCTCGGCCAACGCTATTGACGTGGTGAACTCGATTCCGGCGCAAACCGAGATTCTGTTCTGTCCCGACCGCAACCTGGGGGCGCACGTGCGGCGCGTGACCGGCCGGAAAAACCTGGTGACCTGGGACGGGGCCTGCCATGTCCACGCCGCGATGACCCCCGACATTTTGATGCAAGGAATCCTCGCCGCGGGGGACGCGGATGTCTACATTCACCCCGAATGCGGCGGTACGCAGGCAGCTGTTGACCTCATAGAGGCCGGCAAACTTAGCCCGGAAAAGGTTAAAGTGCTTTCGACCGGCGGAATGCTCTCGGAGGCGAAAAAGGCTCCGAAAGGTTCGCGAGTGCTGGTCGCCACCGAGGTTGGGATGCTTCACCCGCTGCGCAAAGTCAGTCCAGAGGTCACTTTTGAACCGGTTATGCCCCAGGCGGCTTGCCCGTATATGAACCAAACTACTTTGGAAAACTTAGTCAGCTGCTTGGAAAACGGCCGCGACGAAGTCTTTGTGGACGAAGATATCGCCGCGCGCGCCCGAGCCAGCGTGCAGCGCATGATTGCCATCGGCAACACCGCCTCACCCCAGCAGCACTAGACGCCGGAACGCACTCCCATGGATGTCAACTGGACAATGACGACCCCGGTTCTGGTAGTCGGATCCGGAGCGGCGGGCTTGAGCGCCGTCATCAACCTGGTTTTTGCCGGGGTCGATTGCGTACTGGTGACGAAAAGCGACCTGACCGCAAGCTCTACTGACTGGGCACAAGGGGGGTTGGCTGCGGTTTGGGATCGGCAAGACACTCCCGAATCCCACTACGAAGACACCATCGTGGCGGGGGCGGGCTTATGCAGCCAGACGGCGGTGCGCACCCTGGTTCAGGAAGCCCCCCGAGCCCTGCAGTGGATGATGCGTATCGGAGCACGCTTCGACCGCAACGCCGCCGGGGAAATCGACCTGCACCTGGAAGGGGGGCATTCCGCGCGGCGCATCCTGCACTCCAACGGGGACGCTTCGGGCCATGAAATCGAGATTACGCTGGCAAAAAATGTCGCCGCTATGGACGGCGCGACCTGGAACACCGGCGGGCAAGGTGAACTGAAAGTCCTGGAGGACTGCGAGTTGTGCGATGTCCTGGTCGATGGAGAAGGCCGCGCCTGTGGCGCCACGGTGCGAGATTCCCAGCGCGGATTCGGGGTCGTTTCCGCTTTTGCGGTCATCCTCGCCACCGGCGGAATCGGCCAGCTGTGGAATGCGACCACAAACCCCGAAGTCGTCAACGGAGTCGGTTTGGCCGCAGCCCTGCGCGCCGGAGCCATCGGTCGCGACCTCGAATTCATGCAGTTCCACCCCACCATTTTTGTACCGCCCGTTAAAGTTAAGGGCGACCGGGGGGTACTCGTGTCCGAAGCGGTGCGCGGGGAGGGCGCGTTCCTGGTGGACGGGCAGGGCAACCGGGTCATGCGCGGAGTTCACCCACAAGAGGACCTGGCGCCGCGTGACGTGGTTTCGGCGGCAGAACAGGAATACATGGTGGCTCACGGTTTGGATCACCTCTACCTGGATGCCACCAGTTTCGGGGCTCAGAAATGGAAAGAAATGTTCCCCACCATCTATGAGCTGGTTTCTAGCCGCGGGGTAGACCCCATTACCGAGCCCATTCCGGTCCGCCCCGGAGCCCACTATTATTGCGGCGGAATTGCGGCCACTATGAGCGGTCAAACGAACGTGGCGGGGCTCTATGCCATTGGGGAGGTGGCGTGTACCGGGGTGCAGGGCGCAAACCGTCTGGCCTCAAATTCCCTGACGGAAGCCCTGGTCATGGGCAGTTTAGTCGCCAAGCAGCTGGCGGAAGTGGACCTGCCGCAGCTGCGGCGCCGCCCGGTGGCGAAACCCGCAACGATTCCCCAACCGGTGGTCATTGCGCCGACGGTACTGGAAAAAATCCAGGAAATCATGAGCCGCGATGTCTATGTGTTGCGCGATTACGCCGGATTGCAGCGGGCTCAGACTGAGCTGGAGAAACTGTCTCCCCACGCCACGCTGGTAGCCCGAGCCCTGGTGGCACCGGCCTTGGCCAGAGAAGAATCCCGCGGTACCCACCGACGAACGGATTTCCCGCACCGCCGCGAGGAATGGCGCCGGCACCTGGACGTGCAGTTGGGCCCAGACGGAATCTCCCTGGAAGTCAGCGAGACCCCGGTGTGAGCCCACAGGGCGAGCCGGAAGTGAAAAAGGAGAGAAAAATGATGTTACCCCCAGAAATCACCAGCGCTTTAGCGACCGCGAGGTTGGATTCCCACCAGGTCACGGACTTTATTGAGGCGACTTTGGACGAAGATTTGGCTTACGGGCCAGACGTCACCACGGATGCCATTTTTGATGACAATCTCACTGTGCAAGCCCGGATGGTCGCCCGCGCGCCGGGGTGTCTGGCGGGGGTTCCCCTCGCTGCCGCGGTGCCTTTCGTGCTGGCGCAAAAGGGCGGCGCCCCGACACCGCGGGTGACGATGCGACGCCAGGATGGGGAACGAGTCGAGCCAGGAGACGTCATTTTAGAGATTACTGCCGGTGCCAGGACCATGCTAACTGCCGAGAGGACCCTGTTGAACCTGGCCAGTCAGCTCAGCGGCGTGGCGACCGCGGTGGCGGCTTATGTGGATGCGATTGCTGCTGCCTCCGGAGAGAGTGGAACGACAGGTACAAAAGCACGGGTGCGTGACACGCGCAAAACGATTCCGGGAATGCGCGTGCTGCAAAAGTACGCGGTGCGCTGCGGCGGCGGAGAAAATCACCGGATGGGGTTGGGGGACGCGGCGCTCATCAAAGACAACCACATCGCCGCAGCCGGTTCGTTGGCGGCAGCAGTGCAGGCGGTGCGAGCGCATACCCCCCAGATTCCTCTGGAAGTCGAATGCGACACTTTGGAACAGGTTCGGGAGGCGACGAATCTCGGGGTTGGGCTGATTTTGCTGGATAATATGAGTCCGGAAACCATGACCAAAGCGGTGGCAATCGCCGCCCCGCACGGAGTGAAAACCGAGGCCAGCGGGGGTTTGACACTGAGTGACGCGGCGGTGACGGCCGCCTGCGGGGTGGACTATATCTCTGTGGGAGCCCTCACGCACAGCGCTCCCATTCTCGATTTGGCCCTGGACATGTAGGGAGTGGCCATGAACACAGGCGAGAACCGAGGCGGACTGGAACGGATTATGTCCCCGGACTGGGCGCAAACTATGGCTCCGGTCGAGGACCAGATTCACGCCATGGGAGATTTCCTGCGTGCCGAATTGGCGGCGGGACGGGGATACTTTCCGGCTGGAGAGAATGTATTTCACGCCTTTCAGTACCCTTTGGAGCGGGTGAAAGTCCTGATTGTGGGCCAAGACCCCTATCCCACCCCGGGGCACGCCATGGGACTATCATTTTCTGTAATGCCCGGTACAGAAATTCCGCGTTCGCTGGTTAATATTTTTAAGGAACTGCACCAGGATTTAGGCCTGCCCCTGCCGACTTCGGGAGACTTGCGACCCTGGGCAAATCAGGGAGTCATGCTGCTAAACCGAGCTTTGACCGTACAACCGGGGAAACCTGCCTCCCATCGGGGCCGAGGCTGGGAAGCTATTACCGAGTTCGCTATCCGTCAACTCGCTAAACATCACGCCGCGCAAGGGCTGCCGCTGGTCGCGATTTTGTGGGGTGCCGATGCGCGCAAGACCAAAGAGTTTATGCCCCGCGTTCCATACCTCGAATCGGTTCATCCCTCCCCGCTCTCAGCTTCACGAGGATTCTTTGGTTCCCGTCCCTTTTCACGAGCCAATGAATTGTTGGTGGCCCAAGGCGGTCAGCCGGTGGATTGGCGCCTGCCGTGAGTGATCGGTTAACGACGCGTTTGCGTAACTTTTCCGCTGGGTTAACGGCGTGGGAACAGCCCGAAAACTGATGCAATCCGTAAGCTGGACACGTGGATGAAGCACGATACCCCGAGGATGAATTCGACCGGATTGGGAAAAACTTGCCCCAGGGCGCGCACCGGCCTGGTCAGCCCTGGTGGCACGGCTTTTTGCCTTTTGTCATCGTGATTATTGCCGCGCCCTTGTTGGCATGGGCCATGCTGCTCCTGATAGGGTCGCACCCCTCAACTGCCAACGATGCGGCGAATAAGCCACAGATGAGCCAAACCCCAAACACCGCGGCGACCCCGAGCCCTTCTGAAACCGAAAAACCCGGCGAAGAACCCACAGAAAGTGTCGAACCCAGCGAGGAACCGACCCAAAGCACCCCGCCCGCTGCGGAAAAAACGCCCGAGCCGCCTTCTGCCGATAAAAGTATCAACGTGAGTGTCTTGAACGCTTCGGGAATCAACGGACTGGCTGCAAAAATCAAGGACAAAGTGGCAGCGGATGGCTTTACGAAAGTGTCTGCCGATAACTTCCAGGGCACCAAACCCGCAGTAAACACCATCTATTACCCCTCCGACCGCGAGGCGGAAGCGCGCGAGGTGCAGCGCGTCTTGAATATCGACATGATTGTGCCCAAAGACGGCCTGGACAAGATTCAGGTTGTGTTGGTCGGCAGGCTCTAAGGCCAGCCGGACAAGTCATTTTTGCGTAGCAACTCGCCGCGGACTCGGAAGTTTAAAACTTGCACTCTAGGGGCGAGAGTGCCAAGATTGAGTTAGCACTCTCAATGTCAGAGTGACAAGTTGGTGAATGAGGCTGCAGGTCGCGCGGAGACGTGAACCGCCACAACCCCAGCCGTCCGTCGCGGGCATTCGCCGCACATGAACCTTATAAAAGCGGAGGTTGTAATAAATGGCAAAAATGATTGCCTTTGCAGAAGAAGCCCGTCGCGGCATGGAACGCGGACTGGATTTGTTGGCTGACACCGTCAAGGTAACCTTGGGACCCAAGGGCCGCAACGTGGTGTTGGAAAAGAAGTGGGGCGCCCCGACCATTACTAATGACGGCGTGTCTATCGCTAAGGAAATTGACCTGGCTGACCCCTACGAAAAGATTGGCGCCGAGCTGGTTAAGGAGGTCGCCAAGAAGACTGACGACGTGGCTGGTGACGGTACCACTACGGCGACTGTTTTGGCTCAGGCTATCGTGAAGGAAGGCCTGCGCAACGTGGCTGCGGGCGCGAACCCGATTGCGTTGCGTCACGGCATCGAAAAGGCCGTGGACGCGGTAGTGGCTCGTTTGCTCGCCGACGCGGTGGAAGTTAAGACCAAGGAACAAATCGCCGCGACCGCCTCGATTTCGGCCGCTGACGAAACCATTGGCGAAATGATTGCCGAGGCTATGGAAAAGGTCGGCCAAGAGGGCGTCATCACCGTGGAAGAATCCAACACTTTCGGCCTGAACCTTGAGGTCACTGAGGGCATGCGTTTCGATCGAGGCTACATTTCCCCCTACTTTGTGACCGACGCGGACCGTCAGGAAGCCGCTCTGGAGGACACCTACGTCCTGCTGGTGGACACCAAGATTTCCTCTATCAAAGACTTGGTGCCGCTGTTGGAAAAGGTCATGCAGGCTGGTAAGCCGGTAGCCATTATTGCCGAGGACATCGAAGGTGAAGCTCTGGCAACCTTGGTACTGAACCGTATCCGCGGTGCACTGAAGGTCGTCGCGGTCAAGGCTCCCGGTTTCGGCGATCGCCGTAAGGCTATGCTCCAGGATATGGCAATCCTCACCGGCGCCCAGGTCGTCAGCGAGGATCTCGGTCTGAAGCTGGAGAACGTGGGTCTGGAAGTGCTGGGTACCGCCCGCAAGGTCGTTGTCACCAAGGATGACACCACCATCGTGGACGGCGCTGGCGACAAGGACGCTCTGGCCGCTCGCATTCGCCAGATTCGCCAGGAAATCGAAAAGACCGATTCCGACTACGACCGTGAGAAGCTCCAGGAGCGCTTGGCCAAGCTGGCTGGTGGTGTGGCCGTCATCAAGTCCGGCGCCGCTACCGAGGTGGAGCTGAAAGAGCGCAAGCACCGCATCGAAGATGCTGTGCGCAACGCGAAGGCTGCCAAGGAAGAAGGCTTGGTTCCCGGCGGCGGTGTGGCTCTGATTCAGGCTGCCACTGAGGCTTTCAAGGATTTGCAGCTGGAAGGCGACGAAGCGACTGGCGCGGCCATCGTGCGGGTAGCAGTGGAATCCCCGCTGAAGCAGATTGCGGCTAACGCTGGTATGGAAGGCGGGGTTGTGGCTGAGAAGGTCCGTCACCTGCCCAAGGGTCAGGGTCTGAATGCCGCCACCGGCGAGTACGAGGATCTGTTGGAAGCCAAGGTGGCTGACCCGGTTAAGGTAACTCGTTCCGCTCTGCAGAACGCGGCCTCTATCGCGGGGCTGTTCCTGACCACCGAAGCGGTGGTGGCTGACAAGCCCGAGCCTCCGGCACCGGCACCGGCTCCGGCTGGCGACGACATGGGCGGCATGTACTAGACCGGTACTGAACCCTTCGAGTTATTCATAACTTTCATCGGGGCGATTTCCTGCTTTTGCGTGGGGTCGCCCCGATGGGTTTTTATGGTTCTTCGGTCCTTGAATCCATCTCGGTTGGGTCAGTTCGGGGCTGCCCACGAGAGCGCAAAGGTGAGAATGTTGTTACAAAGGTTTGGAAAACTACCGGAAAAAACCTTGAGAATTACACAAAAACTCCGAAAAGATTCCTAATGAAACCTGAGGGGTTCCCGATAAAATATTTAGAGGTTACAATGTTAAGTAACAGCCGCAAGGATTCCTCGGTTTTGAACCTGGGAAAATCGTGTGGTGAGGAACTGGGAGAACCCTGGACATAAGAATTCGAAACTGAGGCAGGACGCGATGAAAAAGTTTTTGATTACAGCAGCGGCGTTGGTGCTGGGATTGGCTTTCGGCCCGGCAGCTTACGCAGATACTTTGCCTTCCCCGGACACGTCCGGAGATTCGGCCGGTACGGTCATGGAGCACGTGAGCTTGGATTCGATGCCCTCCGGCGCCTCCGATGTGGCCGTCAATCCCGTAGCTCCTGCCCCCGCGGCTCCCTCCACTGCGGAACTGAACGCGGGCGGCAATGATGTCGATGTCCCGGCTGGTCCTGAAGTTATGTATCCTCAGGCTCCGGCTTCCGTAGCTAATGCGGAACCTCAGATTCATGCCAATGTGGCTCCTCAATCACCCGAAAAAGCCAAGACTTCTATCTCGGCGATTAATGCGAACGCCCCGCAAGCCTTCGTTTCCTCCCCGATTGACTCGGTTCCCGGTGTGGTTTCCTTTGTCTTTATCATGCTGCTGTGCGTGGGTGCCGGAGTTGCGGCTGCGGTCGTGATTTCAATCGTGACCGGAAAGAAAATCAACTTGGGTTTGCGTCGCTAAATTGCGACAAAGCCCCCTCGCAAACTTCATAAATCATTAAGAACTGAGAGACTCCCAACGGGGTCTCTCAGTTCTTTGATTTGGCGATCTGGGATTTGAACCGAAATCCTTTATGCTCCGGCAAATAACGCTGCGGCATTCGATTCTGCTTCGGCATAATTCGCGGAGGCCGTGTCTAGCTGCAAACCAATCTGGCGGAGGTTATCCTCCACGGTGGCTTGGGTGGCGCGCCATTGAGCCGCGAGAGCCGCGAAAGCTCCGGAGGCGGCACCTGTCCAGGATTCCTGCAAGGCTGTCAGATTCGCCATCATCGCTGAAACTTGGGCACTGACTTCCTCTGCACAGGCGCGAGTTTGGGCGCCGGCGGCAGCTACGGCATCGCTATCAACTTGAAATTGCATGGTGATTCCTTTCGTTTGAAACACTTCTAAAGTGAGGGAAAACCAAACTTTGGTTTTCGCACTTTCAAACTAAGGCAATACGTGCGAGCTACCCAGTCACAAAAAATCTACCTGTGGAAAACCCCGAAATCGTGCGCCCTGTGGAAAACTCTATTCCTGCACTTCAGAGATGGTTTTAGAGTCAACTTCAGCGGGTTTTAGCGCTTTCATGACCATCGTATCCATGGCTTCAGCGACGTTCTCGAGGGTCGAACCCAAATCCGCTTCATCCGGAGGCGCATAAGGGTTGACCTCGTCCGGTTCATCCGTATCCTCCGTATCCCCATCCCCTGGGGAATTACCAGACAAGTCCCCGGTTTCGGGGTTGGTGACAGCAACTTTCGGGGTGCCCTCCCGCGGAGTGGGTGGCAGTTCCGATGTCGGTGTCGCAGCGGGAATCGCGCCGGTCTGAACCGTGGGGTCAACCCCGGCACCAGCGATGTCCAACCCGGCAGTACCGGTTTTTTCCAAACGTTCCAATTCGGCGCGGAGATTTTCACGGGCTTGTTCCTCCCACGATGCAGCCCCGTGCGTCCAAAACAGTTGCGGGCGGTTCAGCAAACTGCCGATGACTTTGGAACGGGCGGAAATGAAACAAGCCTCGTCATAGGCGGCGTATTCGCGGCGAATAGCTCGCAAGTACTCCAAGTACTCCTGAGGATCCGCCGCCAATATACATAAATCCGCATCGGAAAGCACCTGGGCATCGATGTCGTCAACCGCCTGATGGCGGTACAAACCCCGGATGAGATCGGTAATTTTATCAATCTGCGGCTCACTAACGCCTAGCTCAGCTAGAGAATCAGCAGCATAATCGGCGGAACCCAGCACGTTCAGCCCCGCTTCCCCGCGCTCAACCGCCGCTTCGGAAACATCAAAAATCGCACCGTGATACCACACAGCCAAGCGTATAGCATCCACGTCCCGAGCTTGTTCGCTGAGAATATCAACGTTTTCCAGGGTGGTTTTCAGATAATCCAGGTTATGAAAATGGCGCTCCGGAGCCATCCACCGCTGCGCCAACTCGGTGCCTACGGATTGGGCTACGTCTCGTGGAGCTGTACCGCCTTCAGCGGCAACAGAACGGGCAAAACCCGACAATAACCAAGCCGGTATCATCTCGGCCATACACATCATCCTCTGCCAGCTTGGGGAAACCCAAAGCAACCTACCAAGTATACCTGTTTATCCCGGTAGTAACGACTTTCGCCTAAAACCGAAGCTCCAGACGGTATAAACCGTATTTCGAAGCCCCACCTTTGGTGTCGAGAAGAACTCATAGACCTAAGCGGAACGCGGCGGGGGTGGAGGCGGGGGAACTTTCGTCGGCTTGGGAACCGGTTTTGCGGGAGGCCGAGGGGAAGCTGCCACGGGTGGAGTTGGCTGTACCACCGGGGTGGGCACGGCAGGTCGCACCATCGGAGGCACCGGTCTTACGACAGGCATACTCTGCGGCTTCGGAGCGCTGGCTGGCGCTTTACGAGCGGGGGATGGGGTCTGCCGGGAACTTTCTTTGGCGTTGGAAGCCTTGTTGATAGCGGCTGAAGCCGCAGCGAACTTCGCGGCTGGACTGCTCGGGTTCTCGCCTTGAGAATCCACGTGCGAAGCCTGGCACGGTAGCTTAATCCTCACCGTGGCGCCACCGCCGGGAGTCTGGAGCATAGCCACCGTACCGTTGTGAGCCGAAACGATACCGGAAACGATTGCCAAACCTAGTCCGGTACCGCCCGTGGTACGCACTCGTGACGTATCGGAACGATAGAAACGTTCAAAAACCTTTTTGGCATCCTCGGGAGCCACACCCGGACCGTGGTCACGAATCTCCAGGACAGCACACCGCTGGAACGCAGGAATCTTTGAAGCCGCGGCATTTTTAAGGGGAGCTCCGGTTTCATCAGGCCACATGTGGTAACCCACCACCACCTCGACGGGGGTATTGGCCGGAGTGTGCTGCCGCACGTTAGTCAGCAAATTGGTGATAACCTGTGAAATCTTTTCCGCATCCACGGTTGCATAGACACTGTAGACTTCCTCCAGCGTCTCATCTTCCATGTTCAGCAGCTGCATGTCGCGTTCCGGATCCAGCACGGCCATATCCGACAGGGAGTTCCGCGCCAAAGCGGTAATATCAGTGCGCTCGAAGGTCATCGGACGGTGTTCATCCAATCGTGCCAACGTCAGCAAGTCTTGCACCATATTGCCCATGCGGGTGGCCTCGGACTCGATACGCGCCATAACCTCCGCCTGACGCTCCGGGCCCACTCCGCCCATGCGCGACAGTTCCGCATAACCGCGAATCGCGGCGGTGGGGGTACGCAGCTCGTGGGACGCGTCAGAAACGAAACGCCGCATCTTGCGTTCGGACAGCTCCACCGCTGAGAACGCCTGTTCCAGGTTGGAAAGCATCACGTTCAAAGAGTTCGCCAGCGAACCCACTTCGGTGGTGGTAGGGGCTTTCTTAACACGTTGGGTCAAATCCCCGGCCGCAATCTTGTTCGCGACCCCCTCAATCTCATGCAGAGGCCGGAAAGCCCTCCCTACCAGGTAGTTTGTCATCAAAGTGCCGACAATAGCGATAATCAAAGTCGAGATTGAGATGGTGAAAATGATGGCCTGGAGCATATTGCGTTGCGGCGTCATCGACAAACCGACAGTCGCAGCCCCGGCGACTTTGCCCTGCGAAGTTAGTAAAATCGACAAAACCCGCCATTTTTGACCTGATTTGGTCGAAGGGACCGTAGTTCCGGGCATGACCAGCGAAGACGCATTACTGATGGTGGGGATATCGGCTTTTTTCGGCAAGTATTGACGCTGCGGAATGCCTGACTTACTCTTTGTTGCCGGGGTAATAAATTCGCGGTCCGGACGGTGCATAGAGCCCGTGAACTGCACGTAGATGTAGTAATCGCTGGGCATATTATTGGAAAACACCGTAGTGTCCGAGAGATTGGCGGCGTTGGGACCCATAACCCTGGCCGCCGCGGAAAGCTGCGCGTCCTGCTGACTGGTCAGGTACGACGAAAGCGACAGCACCGTTACGGTTCCAGCCAACGACAGCGCTGTCACCAAGGCGACTGCAAAAATAATCGTCAGCCGCGTGGCCAAGGCCAGGGAGATCCACAGTTTCCCTATTCCACGCACTTGCCACTCCTCATCTGACTCGGGTGCTTTTTCGAAAGTCCGACACGTTCCACCAGGTGGCGGGGAATTGGTTTACTACCGCCAGAGGCTCTCACCTTTCGCTGCGGCGGTAAACCTCCAATACCTACTCGTTGGGGTCACGCAACAGGTAGCCGACACCGCGACGCGTCTGGATGAGCGAAGGCGGAATCTTGCCGTTCTCGTCAGGGGCGTCAAGTTTGCGACGCAGGTAAGAAATGTAGGATTCAACGATGGCGGCATCACCTTCCCAATCGTATTCCCACACGTGATCGAGGATTTGCGTCTTTGAGACCACCCGGCCTTCGTTGACCATGAGGTAACGCAGCAGTTTGAATTCGGTGGGGGAGAGGTCGATGAGGCGACCGCCGCGATGTACTTCGTAGAGGTTGTCGTCCAGCTCCAAATCAGCCACGCGTAGCAGCGGCTGTTCTACTGCGGAGTGCTTCGTGCGGCGCAGGATAGCGTTGATACGAGCCACGACTTCTTCCAGGCCAAACGGCTTGGTGACGTAATCATCACCGCCAGCTTGCAGACCCTCGACCTTGTCGCGCATGTCGTCTTTGGCGGTCAGGAACAGAATTGGCATATCGATGCCGGAAGCCCGCAGCTTACGGGTCACGGTAAAGCCGTCCATATCCGGCAACATGACATCCAAGATGACCAAATCCGGCTTCTCCGTTGTGGCCAGGCGCAAGGCCTCGGTACCATCCCCGGCGCTCAAGACATCGTATCCCGCAAAACGCAGGGAAGACGCCAGGAGATCGCGAATATTAGGTTCATCATCCACGACCAAAAGTCGTGCTTCGCTCACTGCAGGTTCCATAACCATCCTCGTTAAACAAAATGTTCAAATTGCCGCGCAAGTTAGGAGGCACGGCACTCCTTACATACATCTTAACTGCAAAAGTCAGTGCTGGGTGCAGCTTGGAGCGGATTTCCAATCGAATACTCCTGAGATTCTCTGAATTCACGAGTCCCCGGTCAGCAGCTGGGTGGGGAAAATCTGGTTTGGGCAGCATGGACTCGCGCCGTGTCCCCCGTGGTGCGGGTGGTTTACGATAGTGTCATGTCTGAAATTGGTGGGAGTCCCAGCCCGGCTCTGCGGGTAGGCGTTATCGGTATGGGGGCGGTTGGCCCCATCCTGGCCGCAGCGTTCACGCAGGCAGGACACACTTTAGTGGGGGTTTCTGCGCGTTCGCAGAATTCCCAAGAACGGGTGGACGCCATCCTCCCCGGTGTTGCGGTGGTGCCGCCAGCACAGCTGGTCCCCGAGTGCGACCTCGTGGTGTTTACCGTGCGAGATCAAGAAATCGCCCCTCTGGTTACGGAATTAGCCCAGTCACAAGCGTTTCGAGCGGGTCAGCTGGTCGCTCACGTCTCGGGGGCTCACGGATTGGATGTTTTGCAGCCCGCCGCCGCAGCGGGAACTATTCCACTGGCTTTGCATCCGGCGCAGACGTTTTCCGGGACGTCCTTGGATTTGCAGCGTTTACCGGGAACCCATTGGGCAGTCAATGCTCCACGGGCATTGCTGGCCGTGGCTCAAGCTCTAGTTTTGGACCTCGGTGGGATACCGCATGTGTTGCCTGATTCTGCACGTCCCCTGTACCACGCAGCCCTAGCGCACGGGGCAAATCACCTGGTGATTGTGGTGTCCCAAGCCTTGCGAGCGCTGCGAATGGCGGGTCTGGACGACCCGTCAGCCTATGTCGAGCCATTGTTTAAGGCCGCTTTTGACAGAGCTATACAGGAGGGGGAAGCGGGACTGTCCGGGCCAGTGGTGCGTGGAGACTCTCAAACCGTCGTCCTACACCTCAATGCGCTGCAGGACGGACCCGTCCTTGATAAAGACGACTTGGACCCGGCACTGCCTTTTGATGATTTGGCTGACGTCCCCGACTCCTACCGCGCCTTGGCAAGAGCCGCGGCACAACGTCTGAGGCTACGCGGAAATTTGAGCCCCACCCAGTTCGACCAGCTTCGTAAAATATTGGACTAAGTGCAGATTCTGCCTCGATTAATCCCCGTGTACCCGGATAAGATGTCCCTATGAGTGGTGAATTATTTAACCCTGAGGGTGTGACGTTTAAGCCGATTTCTATGAAGCTCATCACGGTGCGGATTTTGGGGCTACTGGTGTGGGTTGTGGTTTTCGCGCTGGCTCTCGGGATATTTGCGGGGGCAATGATGTTCACGCAAGGGGTGTCGTGGTTTTGGCTCCTAGAAATTGTACCGATTGGTCTATTGGTGTGGCAGCTGTGGTTAATTCCGCGACAGGTTAAGGCATGGGGCTACGCCGAGTCTGAGCGGGATTTGTTCTTACGTCGCGGCATCATGTTTAAGAAAATGTGGGCGATTCCTTACGGGCGGATGCAGTTCGTGGATGTGCAGCAGGGGCCTATCGACAGGATTTTCGGTATCGCCCAGGTCAGTATGAAGACCGCTTCGATGGAATCGGCGGCGAGCATTCCCGGACTGGATCGAGACGAGGCAGATCGCTTACGTCAAATCCTCACCGCGCGCGGTGAATCCTTGCGAGCGGGATTGTGAACACGGCGAGGAACGACAGATGAAACAACCAATTAATCCGGGCTGGGAACCCTCGGATGAAAAGCCGAAAGAATCTTCGGCGGCTTTGCCCTCACAGGGCTTGTCGGAGGGGATTCCGGCCAGTTCTGACCTCAGCAGCGTCGCCGCGCAACCTCCGGTTTGGCGTAAAGTGCACCCCTTGACACCACTAACCCAGGTTTGGGGGGCTCTGGTGGTGCTGGTAGCGGTCATTCTTTCGCAGCTTGACTCGATACGCGACGTTTCCCAGGCGATGTCGGCGATAAGAGCAGGGGGAAAGGTCTTGCCGGTGCTGCTTTTTTCCCTGCTGGGAATCGTGGTGCTTCTGCTGTTGCTGGTTCTCTTTGCCTATCTGAGCTGGAGATTTACCGCTTACGCGCTGACTGATGAAGCGGTTTTGTTTCGCCACGGCATCATTTTCAAAAAAGAACGTCATATGCGGCTAAACCGGATTCAGGCGGTGGACGTAATCGCTCCGTTAGTGCCGCGTCTGTTCGGTTTGGCGAAGTTGCACGTAGATTCCGCGGGAGCCAGTGGTTCTCAGATTGACATCATGTATCTGAAAGCCTCCCAGGCTCAGGCGTTGCGGGCTGAAGTGCTATCGAAGGCATCCGGTCAAAAAACCCCAACTGACTCCGCGACGGATACCACTAATTCTTTAACGAATGGTCCAAAAGTTATCGGGATAGGTGAGGCCGGACTGGTGGGAGCCTTACCCGCCGCCAGCGGAGAAGCACCTGAGACAACGCTTTACGAAGTGCCAACCGATATGTTGGTAGGTTCCATTCTGCGTTCCATTTCTACCTGGTTCGCGGTGCTGCTCATCCCCCTGCTGTTGGTACTGGGGTTAATCCCGGCGATAGCCATCTTCATGAGCGGTGACGCGGACAGTTTCTGGGCCGCGCTGTTATTGGCACCTCAAGCTCTGCTCGGTGTGCTTGCCGGTATTTTTGCTACTATCACGGCGATAGGCCAAAAAGTCAACGAAGGGTGGAACTTTACCGCGGCGGCTTCTGCAGATGGAATCCGACTGCGTCACGGACTGACGACCCATGATTCCCAAACCATTCCTCCCGGACGAGTCCACGCCGTAGTCTTGAAGCAGCCCCTGTTGTGGCGGGGCAAGGACTGGTGGCGAGTCGAGCTAACTATGGCCGGATATCAGGGTGCCGCCGAAGGGAATGGTAACAATAAGAGCAAGACCAGCTCCCACGTGATGCTGCCGGTAGGAACCCGAACTCAGGCCTTGCAGGCATTGTGGATGATGGAACAAGACCTCGGCGCGGTCACCGACCTCAACGGCACCGAAATTGGAACAGCCGGTACAAATCTCTTGGAAGTCATGATGTACGGCTCCGGGTCAGCTCCCGGTATTTTTACCGCTTCGCCGAAAGCCCGCTGGCTTGACTGGATTACGTGGAACCGCAAAGCTGCCGTGCTGACCACAACGATGGTGATGATTCGTGACGGAAGAATCACCCGCCGCGTGTCCTTCGTGCCGCATTGCCGGATGCAATCCGTAGCCCTGCGGCAAGGACCGATGCAACGGGCTTTGGGAATGGCGAACGTTAAACTGCACCTGGTACCGGGGGTCGTGCCAACCACGGTGTACCATCTGCCTACTGCCTCCGCGCAAAGTCTGTGGGAACTGCAAGTCTCACACGCGGACATGGCGCGCGAGAAGGAACCCCCAGCCGCCTGGCTGGAACGCGTCATCTCGAATACGCAGCCTTGTGCCGACTCTAACGAGGAACAGACAGATATTTTCAGAGAGGAATAAGACCGTGGAATTACTGAAAACCCGAGAAGAATTGGCGGCTTGGCGCAAAGGTGTTCAGGGCAGACTCGGCCTGGTCATGACGATGGGGGCTCTGCATGAGGGGCATTTAGATTTGGTTCGGGCCGCGAAAGACCAGGCGGATACCGTGCTGGTGACGGTATTCGTCAACCCTACCCAGTTCGCTCCCGGCGAGGATTATGACACCTATCCGCGCGACCTGGCGGGAGATGCTGCCAAGCTCCAGGCGGTCGGCGCTGACGCGCTGTTTGCGCCTACCCCTGAAGTGATGTATCCGGCTGGCGAGACTTTGGTACGTTTCGACCCCGGTCGCGCCGCCACAATCCTGGAAGGCAAAACTCGCCCCACGCACTTTGCCGGAGTGCTGCTGGTGGTGGGCAAGATGTTCCACTTGGCCCGTCCCGATGTGGCTGCTTTCGGCAAAAAAGATGCCCAGCAGCTCGCTATTGTCTCCCAGATGGTTACTGATCTGGACTTCCCCCTGACTATTTTGCCCGTGGAAATCCGCAGGGAACCTGACGGTCTGGCCTTGAGCTCGCGCAACCGCTACCTGTCACCTCAGGAACGCGACACCGCCCTCAACCTTTCCCAGGCTCTGAAATGGGGGCGGGAAAACGCATCCCGCCTTGGTGCGGGCGATTTGGCAGCCAAAGTGCGGCAGCGCCTCGAAGCGGTGCCGGGTATAGACGTGGATTATGTCGCCCTGGTGAATCCGGTGGGGTTTGTGCCGATTACTGGCGATTATCACGGCAACGCAATCCTAGCGTTGGCGGCGAAAGTCGGGTCCACACGACTGATAGATAATATGGACGTGCAACTGTAGAGGTCACAAGGGTTCTGCCGCGCCTTTCGGGGTGAGCTTTGCGTGCGGGGGAAATGTTGCGGCCGTACCATCTTTCGGACTACCCTGTGAAAGACCCCTGGGGTATCACTCCCTGAGGAGCGAATCGGGAAACCTGTTGAGGGGAAAATATGCGGATGCGAACCATGATGAGCGGCAAGATTCACCGCGCTACCGTGACCGATGCGGACATTAACTATGTCGGATCCATCACTATTGACGCGGATCTGCTGCAGCGTGCCGACATCCTGCCGGGGGAACAAGTTGATGTGGTCGATGTCAATAACGGTTCGCGCCTGACCACCTACACGATTGCCGGTACCCGTGGTTCCGGCACGATTCAGATGAACGGACCCGCTGCTCGGCTGGTGGTTCCTGGAGACCTGGTCATTATCATCGCTTACGCCACTGTTGATGAAGAAACAGCTCGGAACCTGACTCCTCGCGTGGTGCACGTAGACGCGAACAACCATCCGGTTAACTAACTCCGGGTGTTGCCGCTTACTCGATGTGCAGGAACAGCTGCTCGAGGTGCTTGATGTTTGCCGCGCGTTCCGGTTCACTGGCTTCGGCTGTGCCCTGCAAGCTGGAGACCATCAGTGCGAAAGAGGCTCTGTCTAAGCGCCGCGATGACTCGTTCAGCTTAGAAATCAATACGCTCGCGTCCGCATCAGTATCCAGGAGACCAATGACCTCATCTAAGGACTGTTTAGCTTCGCTCAGCCGGGTGGAAACAGTCATTTTGTCAGCGGCGGAAAGTTGCATTGAATCCCCTAAACGACGTGATTAACCTCTTGGCGTTATTTTACCTGCCGCAAGCCTGTCGGGGACCCGGTTGAAGGTGGAAAACCCTTGCGGAACAACGCTACCGGGGAATGGTCTAAACTAGGACGGTGGCTGAAAACAAAAACAAAACTGAGAAAGTAAACCCAGCGCCGGCGGCGAGCGACGATGAGACGTATGCGGCCGAGGCTCCTGAACAGATTCGAATCCGTGCGGAAAAGCGTGCCAAGATGTTGGCCGAGGGCAGGACTCCCTACCCGGTACACGTGGATATTTCCGCAACCATTTCTGAAGTTCGCCAGAAGTATCCGGATCTGCAGGCGGGGGAAGAAACCGAAGATTATGTCGGCTTGGCCGGGCGGGTTCGTCTGATGCGTTCCAGCGGCAAGCTGGCTTTCGCCACTTTGCAAGAGGGCAATGGTTCCACCATTCAGATAATGGTTAGTGAGCGGGAAGTCGGCCCGGAATCGATGTCCGCCTACAAGGCAGAGGTTGACCTGGGCGATCACCTGTTTGTCCACGGCCGGGTCATCAGCTCCAAACGCGGAGAACTGTCCATTTTTGTGGATTCTTGGCAGCTGACCTGTAAAGCGTTGCGTCCCTTGCCGAAGTCATACGTTAATGAAGCCGGCGAAGAAGTCTCGTTGAGTGAAGACATGCGGGTTCGTCGGCGCGACCTGGATATGATTATGCGCCCCGCTGCTCGCGACATGGTGCGCAATCGCTCCCGGGTGGTGCAAACGCTGCGCCGCTACCTGGATGAGCACGGCTACCTCGAGGTAGAAACCCCCATGCTGCAAAACTTGCACGGCGGGGCTGCCGCCCGTCCTTTTGTGACCCACATGAACGCCTACGACACGGAGCTCTACCTGCGTATTGCCCCGGAGCTGTTCCTGAAGCGCTGCCTGATTGGCGGAATAGACAAGGTTTTTGAAATCAACAGGAACTTCCGTAACGAAGGCGCGGATTCTTCGCACTCCCCGGAATTCACCATGATGGAGGTGTATTGCGCTTACGGGGACTACCATCAGATTGCTGACCTGACTCGGGAGATGATTCAGCGCTGCGCCCGGGACGTGTTTGGTTCCGAAGTCGTGACATTGAACGATGGCACTCAGTTCGATTTATCCGGGGAATGGAAGTGGATTGACCTCTATGGTTCCCTGTCTGAGGCACTGGGCCAAGAAGTGACGGTACGTACCCCGAAGGATGCCTTGGTCGCTTTGGCGGATCGGCTCGACATTGAGCTGGAACCCTACTATACCTCCGGAAAAATCGTGGAAGTCCTGTGGGAAGAACTGGTTGGCGACAAATTGTGGCAGCCGACCTTTGTTTGTGATTTCCCCGAGGACACTTCGCCCCTGGTTAAGACGCACCCTGACAAGCCCGGCCAGGTGCAAAAGTGGGATTTGATGATTCGCGGCTTTGAAGTTGCCACCGGATATTCCGAGTTGAACGACCCGGTGGTACAGCGGGCACGCTTTGAACAGCAGGCTTTGGATGCCGCCAACGGAGATCCGGAAGCGATGGAAGTGGATGAGGACTTCCTCATTTCGATGGAACAGGGGATGCCTCCCGCCGGCGGTATGGGGATGGGTCTGGACCGTTTGCTGATGACCTTGACCGGAGCAGGAATCCGCGAAACTATTACGTTCCCGCTGGTCAAGAGGGTGTAGGGTGGGTCGAAGCGGCTTTGGCCGGTTTGCGCCCAGCCCGTCGGGAGTCATGCATTTCGGGAATCTGCGCACCGCGGTGGCAGCCTACCTGTTTGCTAAGTCCAGCGGGCGCGAGTTCTTGGTGCGAATAGAGGATATCGATACCGGACGGTCTCGTTCCGATTTTGCCGCCCAAGCCCTGGAGGACCTGACGGCGCTGGGTCTGCAGAGCGATGAAAGGGTTGTATACCAGTCGCAACGTCACGAGCTGTACCAAGCAGCTTTGGAACAGTTGGTACAAAAGGGTCTGGTGTACGAATGCTACTGTTCGCGGGCAGACATCGCAGCCGCTGCCAGCGCCCCGCATGGTAAACCCGGGATTTATCCGGGAACCTGCCGGGAATTGGGTGATTCAGAGCGGGTGGAAAAACAAGCCGCCCTGGCAGCGCAAGGCCGCAAACCGGCCTTGCGACTGCGAGCCCCGCAAGGAGTGGAATATACGGTACAAGATTCCCTGTTGGGGCCGCTGACCGGTCTGCTCCACGACTTCGTGTTGCGGCGTACCGATGGGGATTGGGCTTATCAGCTGGTCGTGGTGGTGGACGACATGAATCAAGGCGTGAATCAGATTGTGCGGGGGGCTGATTTGGCCTCCAGCGCTCCGGTGCAGGCCTGGCTCACCGAAACGTTGGGAGGTCGCCCAGCCAGTTATGCTCATGTGCCGCTGGTCATGAATGCGCAGGGGCAGCGCCTAGCCAAGCGAGATAAATCGGTGACCCGTCCCGAGCTGAACTTCCTGGGGTGGTCTGACCAACAGATTCTCTTGAGAGCGTTGGAAACGTTGGGATGGTCGGTAGCGAAAACTGACGCGACTGAACTGTTGACCTGTCCCACGAAAGAAATCCTGCAACAAGCCGCGACTACCTGGAGACCCGAAAACCTCCCCCCAGGTCCGGTTATCTTTCACCCTTAGGCAGTGTCACGCGGAACCATCGGCTCAAGCCAGTGTGCTGAGGAACCGCGATTAGATGAAAATAATTTGGGCGCCTTCCGATTTTTTGATGAATTCGGGGGCCGTGATGATTCCCGAAACCCCTTTAAACATCATGTTCTGGCGCAGCTCCATGAGGTCCACGGTCATTTTGCATCCCCACAGATGACCGCCCATTTCAACAATCTGCTCCAACAAATCGCGTACGGGGGGAATGCCGTTCTTTTCCATCATTTTATTCATGTACCAGGTGGCGAGGTGCGTGGCTCCCGGAAGATTTCCCAGGCTGGGAGGCATATAGCGCTTGCCCCAACCAGGGCGGATTTTTTCCAGGAAGGGAAGATGCAGAGCTGCGTTTCCCTGCATGGTGAATTTTAGGGAGTCCATGGTGCGTTTCGTGACGATGTCTAGACCCCAGAAAGTAAAGAAAATGTTGACGTCGATTTTGTCCGTAAGAGCTGCGATTGACATAATCAACGCCGGGTAGGCCATATCGAGGTTACCTTTAGAACAGATAAAGGCCATCTTGCGCTGGTCCACGTGTAGCAGGGGTTCCGAGACGCGCCAGAAATCCTGGTCAAAAAAATCAGCGGTGGATTTGTCCATAACTTCACTCTCCTGCAGGAACCTAGATACAGCCTACTGGTTTGGGAATTCCGGCCACGTAGGCGATAAGTTTCCCCGGTTTAAAGGGGAAAAGCTCGAACAGTTCGGAAATCGGGAAGCCTCCCGCCATTTCGAGACGTCTCAGCGTGGGGCTGACATGGTATTTTGCAAAGCTGTCCCGCGCGAATTCGATGACTTCCCAGTGTCGGGGCGTCATCTCTAAGTTAATTGCGCGAGCCAGGTCAGCCCCAATCTCGGGAGTCCACTGATGTGGCTTGGTCATGAACCCTTCCGAGTTCACGTCAATACGCACCCCACCGGCCTCGCGAAGCACAGGAATTTCTAAAACTTTTGTGGATATCGCCGCCGCCAGACAAGCGTTGGGATGGCGTTTCCAAGTGGGGGCGATAAAACTTGCGGAATCTTGAGAGAGATTCGGAGTGCTGAGTGGAGTCGTACCGTCAGGCCGCAGACCCCACCGACTAAATTCCTTACCCAAAAGCTGTATATGAGAAATTCTATCGAAAATTCGCAGACCCACCATGAGCACACTGTAGAACACGAACATGAACCGTTTTATGAGGTGGTTTCTGCGACTCTGCTTTAGCAGGGACAGGGGGCCCAAATAGGGAAAAATCCATTTTCCAGTCACTGCGGGCACGGTGTAAGAACGGTCAATCACGGTTGCCTGGTGGTAACCTGTGTCGACAATGCACATGGCGTGACCGTCATAATGGCGAACCATCGGTCTGCCGGCCATGTAATCAAGCAAGTTAGAAACTAATACCCGAGATTGGTATACACTTGCGGAACCTGATTTGGAAGTCGGTAAATCGGCAGTGTCGCCAATGACAAAAATATCCGGGTATTCACGATGTTGCAGGGTTTCCAGGTCGGGATGAATAAATCCCATCTCATCGCCCAGTCCGGAATCCACGATGAACTGCTGACCGCGCATGGGGGGAACGGTCACCAGCATGTCGTAGTCAACAACCTTCCCATCGTAGGAGTACATTCGTTTTTCTCCGGCATCGATGTGGCGCACCACGAAGTCAGGCTTAACCTCGATGTCGCGTAGGCGCAAGAGGTTAGAAAGATTCCGAGCGGCTACGGGCTGCTCAAAAACCTGGGATTGCGGGGTGACAATCATGATTTCGATATCGTCGCGAACCCGGTGTTCAAAGAAATAGTGATCGGCTTTCAGAGCGAACTCAATCGGAGCTACGGGGCAGCGGATAGGAAATTCAGAGATATGCACCACCAGGCGGCCGTGGTCGAAGGTCTGCAGTGCCCGGCGCAAGCGCCGCGCCCAGGCCAGGGTATAGAAAGAATAAATCCCCGTGTTCAGGACAGTTCCCCTCGTCATTCCCTCGACCAGCTCGGGACGGCACTCGCATCCCGTCGCCAAAACCAGGTAATCGTAGGAAATGCTTTTGGCCTGAGTGGTAATCGTTTTCGCGACCGGATCCACCGCGATGACTTTATCCTGAAGGAATCGGATACCGGGTAGAAAAGTTCGCCGCCGCCATCGCCACAGTAGTGGGTTGGGAACTTTTCCCATAGTCAGCGAGACAAAACCGGGCTGGTAGTAATGCCGGGCGGAATAATCGATGACAGTGATTCGGTATTCTTTGCTGTCCAAGCGGCGCACCAGTGAGTTTGCTGTGACTGTGCCGCCTGTGCCTCCGCCAATAATCACCACGTTTTTCATACCAGGCCCCACCGCTTCATGATTTCATCTTTGAAAGTCATTAAGAATTCTAACGAAATTTGTGCTGCTACGTGCCCTGTTGGGTGCCTCACTCCTGGCTAAACAGATTTTTAACGCGGTTGACAAGCTTCGTCAGCCCCCACACACGACCGGCATCGACAGGCTTCCAGTCCGAGTTCCAACTGCTTTGCTGCGAGGCCGCGAAAACATCCGCGGGATAAGCGGGCAGAGCTGCCGAGACCAAAATCTTACGAATGTCCACCTCGCCTCGAATTGCCTCATCCACAGCGCGCAGCAAAGGCAGTTCGTCCAACAGCTGCGGGCAGCGCTGCTCGATGAGTTTTACCGCCAAGGGGGTTGAGTGCACCCCTTCTACCGTATGTCCCGCCGCTTTCATCTGTGCTTCGGCTTCGACCGGGTGCTCGCCGCGCCCCAGGCGCATTCCGAAAAATTTATTACGCCCTGAAAT
Source organism: uncultured Mobiluncus sp. (assembly GCF_947087965.1). GTDB lineage: Bacteria > Actinomycetota > Actinomycetes > Actinomycetales > Actinomycetaceae > Mobiluncus. The sequence continues at coordinate 36,214 of NZ_CAMUES010000004.1, read as the reverse complement.
GCCGGTAACCTCCAGGTCGCCTACTCCCGCCAGGCCAATGGCGGATTCCTGGCGTCCACCCAAAGCCTCGCAAACCAGAGACATTTCTCGAATTGCTTGGGCGAACACGGCGGCGCGCAAGTTGGATTGCGGAGAACCGGTTGATTCCTGAATACCCTCGGTCACGCCCAAAGCAATGGCATAGCTGTTCTTTAGAGGAGCCAGAACCTCCACTCCGGTCGTGTCCTCAGTAGGAAAGGCCCGGTAGTAATCGGTGCGTACCGTCCGGGCATAGTGAATCGCGGCTCCGAAATCCTGGCAGGCATAGACCGTTGCGGTAGGCTCGCTCAGTGCGCATTGGCGGGCAATGACCGGTCCTCCAATGGATACCAAAGTCGGCAGCTCGGCTCCGTTTTCGCCAGCAATCTGTTCCATCGCCTCAGCCAACAAATGTACGTGGCCTGCTTCGTCCTTGATAAAACCTTTCGTCAGCACCCATACCGCTCGCACGCGGCTGAAGTAAGGTGCTAAACGTCTGGTGATGTCAGGTAAACCAACGGCAGCAACGCAAATAGCGAGGACTTCCGCACCTTTTACTGCCGCGTCGAGGTGCTTGGCGCGATAGGTCTTAACCTGGGGCGCCAGGGGGACATGAATCGCCGGGTGAGTTTGTCCCAGAGCATAAGCATCCAGGACTGCATCGTCGTATTCGGTTCCCCACATGGCTACATCCCAGCCCGTGTCGATGAGCGGTCGGCAGAGCGCCGTGCCCATCGCTGACGCTCCTATGACGCATATCTTTGACATCGCTCACCTCTCAAATAAAGGATACCAAGCCACTTTACCCCACTGGTGACGAGGCAACCTACCCGGGGGGAAACTTAGATGAAGATAATCTGTGACCCTTCGGACAACTCGATGAAGGTACCGGCATCAATGATGCCTTTCACCGCTTTGTGTAGCATCCGCGGCTTGAGCTGCAGTAGGTCTGCTGTCATCTTACAGGCCCACATATTCGCACCCATCTGTGCGACCTGTTCCAAAAGGTCTCGTACGGGTGGAATCTCCATCTTGTCAATCTCGCGTTTCATGTACCAGGTGGCCAAGCTTGTCATGCCGGGAAGGACTCCGAGCGAGGGAGGCATGTAGGCGTTGCCCCAGCCGGGATAAAATTTGTCCAGGGCGGGCATGTGTATGGCGGTGTTCGCCTGCATGGTGAATTTGAGGTCGTCCATGGTGCGTTTATTGATGATATCGAGTCCCCAAAAAGTAAAGAAGATATCTACGTGGACGCCCTGGTTGAGTGCGGCGTGCGCCATAATCAGCGCCGGGTAAGCCATATCGAGATTTCCCTTTGAACAGATGAAAGCCATTTTACGGTTTACGTAGGTGATGGTTTCGCCAGGCGTGTCTTCGGCGTTGACCGCAGTCTGGTTGTTCCGGGGTTGAGACTGTGATTCCTCCGCTGCTGGTGCCATGATTTTTTCTCCTTCGATATGTCTGGAATAGGTCGTTAGATTCCTGGCGGGCTGTTTAGACGCATCCGATTGGTCTGGGCGCTCCCGCGATATAGGCGAGTTTCTTGGCTGGTTTGGTGCCAAATATGGCAAACAGGGCTCTGACGTCGAAGCCGCCAGCTTTGGAGATACGTCCCAGAGTGGGAGATACCGAATGTTTTTCGAAGTCTTGACGCACGAAGCGAATCACGGACCACGCCTGATCATCAAGCTCGATGTGTAGTGCCTGCGCTAGAGCCGCGGCGACCTCTTCATTCCACTGATCCTTTCGTGTCATGAAACCCTCATCGGTCACATCTATGGGCTTGCCGTTAACTTCGTGTATCACGGGAATGAGGTCGCCCTTGGTTGTGTTGGTCGGTATATTGGCTGGTTGAGGAGTTGTTTGGGTGGCTATAGGCCTGGAGTCGATGACCCGGACGATTGGTATCTTGATTTCCGGCTCCGCCTCGACGGGGGCGGGTTTTCTGCGGGGAAGAGGCGTCACCCCGTCAGGCTGCAACCCCCACTTGCGGAAGTCCTTGCCCGCCTTGGACATATCGTGCGGGAAAGGTAGCGTCAACCCGCGAACCAAAACCCCCCAATAGAAAACATAGAACGCAAGTTTCCCCAGGTGGTTCAGACGTGATTCGCCGAGCAGACGCAGCGGGCCGACATACGGGAGGGGAAACCTGCCGGTAACGGGCTGCACATCGTAGTTGAGGTCCAACAGCAGCGCCTTGTGAAACCCTGACTCAATAAAGCAGGAGGTGTGTCCATCGAAAGACTCGGTCATCGGACACCCGTTGAGGTAGTTAATGAAGTTCGGGATAAAGGAATCGGACTGGAAGTGAATCGCCGTCCCCGCTTTAGAGGTCTGCAGATTTCCGGCATCCCCGAGCACAAAAATATCGGGGTATTGTTCGGACTGCAGCGTGTGTTTGTCGATGGGAATATAGTTGCTCTCATCGCCTAGGCCAGAATCTGCGACATACTGTTGACCCATCACTGGCGGAATAGTAACCAGCAGGTCGAAGGGAATGTTACGACCGTCATATCCCACCAGGGTTTTGCTGTCCGGATCGATTTTCTTGACATTGAAATCGGTTTCTATCTCGATATCTCGTTTACGCAGCAAGTCTCCGAGTTCTGCTTTGGCTACCGGCTGTGTAAATGCGCCGTCCAGCGGGGTGACGAAGGTGATATCAACGTCGTAGCGGCGTCGACGCATAAATAGGTACCAATCTGCCAGGAGAGCAAACTCCAGGGGTGTGACCGGGCACTTGATGGGCATCTCGGAAATATGCACCACCAGGCGGCCGCGCTCGAAGTTCTTAAGAGCCTGGTGCAGACGTCCGGCGCCCGAGAGGGTATAGAAGTCAAAGACGCTCTTGCGCCAAACCTTCGGGTCGCTCATTCCCGGTACCTGGTCGGGACGAATGGTGCACCCGGTGGCGATGATTAGGTAGTGGTAGGGGATGGTTTCATTTTCCAGTTCCACGGTTTTCGCAACGGGGTCGACTTTCTTGATTCGGTCCATCACAAAACGCACCCCGGAGGGCAAGAATCTGGAGCGTTTCTTAACCACGGTGCGAGGTTTGTACATCCCAAAAGGCACAAAGAGATACCCCGGTTGATAGTGGTGGTTGTTGTCGCGATCCACCACCGTGATTTGGTATTCGTTCTGCGGTAGCTGTCGGTACAGCCGGTTTGACACAATCGAACCGGCCGTGCCGCCACCGAGAATGACAATTTGCTTCATCGCGATCTCCTTGGTCACGGCAGAATTACTTCCTGAGATTCATTTTTTACATAGCACACACCCTGGCAGTATTTTCAGCATTCCTTCATGCTAGTATTTAAATTTTATGAAGCTGCGATAAGGGTGGGGCAAAGTTTTTCGCTAGACTTTTCCTGTGACTAATTCTACAGCTGGCAACGTGCCTGCCCCCAATCCCCCCACCTCGCAGCCTCGACTGGGGTGGCGCGATCGCTTCGCGATTGCGGTAGGCAATGCCGCTGCCCGAGTCTCCCGACTCACTGGGCGCGGCAGTGGGGGCATGATTGGGGGTCGAGTGGCGCTGTGGCTGCAACCGGAGATTCTGGAACATTTGGCGGCGAATCGACTTATTGCCCTGGTCACGGGCACTAACGGGAAAACCACAACTACGCGGATGCTCAGTGAAGCGGTTTTGGAGGGGGGCTCGGCTGTAGCCTCAAACCGCGGCGGGGACAACATGACCCCCGGTGTTGTTACAGCTTTGATGTCGAACTTGCATGCTGGAGTGGCAGTTCTGGAAATCGATGAAATGCACCTGGAACTTATCGCGAAAGCGACCTGTCCACGGGTCATAGTGCTGTTGAATCTCTCGCGTGATCAGCTGGATCGGGTGGGGGAGATTGCGGTCATTGAAAAGCGCATTCGTGCCGCAGTCGATGAAAATCCGCAGGCCTACGTGGTCGCCAACGTGGATGACCCCCTGGTGACCTCGGCAGCTTGGGACAGTGCGCACCCTGTCTGGGTCGCGGCGGGCAAAGGCTGGAGCGGAGACTCGCTGACGGCACCTCGAACCGGCGGAGCGATTATTTATTCCCAGGATGAGCCGGATACGCTGACTGGCGAACCGCGTGAACTGGCTTCCGGTTTTGACCGAACGGTGTCGTGGCGTTCGGTTCCGGTTGAGGATTTGCTGGCCCAAGAGGTGCCTTGGGACAGGCCCCCAACCCAGTCCGATTTTGCCCGTCCTAATCCGAAGTGGATTTGGAAAGCTGAGAATTTCCACGCCGGTTCCCCCATGAGGCTGGTCGATACTGCCAGTGGGGAAGAAACGACCGCGACGGTGTGGCTCCCGGGGAGAGCCAATCGCGGCAACGCCCTGCAGGCTTTTGTTGCCGCGAGGCTGTTGGGAGTAGAGGCACAAAATGCTGCCGCAGGAATCGCCAGAGTGAGGGATGTGGCGGGACGCTACGCGAGTTTTAACGTGCAGGGACGCCACATTCGGATGTTGTTGGCAAAGAATCCGGCCGGGTGGATGGAATCCTTGACGATGCTCAATCCGCAGGCTGAGATCATCGTGGGAGTCAACGGTCAAATCGCCGATGGAACTGACCTGAGCTGGCTGTGGGATGTGAACTTTGAAGCATTGAGCGGAAAAACTGTGGTGGCCACGGGCGAACGCGGTGCAGATTTACAGGTACGTTTGAACTACGCGGGCATCGAAACGCGCTGGGCTCCGACAGTTTTGGAAGCTATCGAGATGGTTGAGCCCGGCGAGGTTGATATGTTGTTGAATTACACGAGTTTTCGTGACGCACGGGAAGAATTTATAGCACAGGGGTGGTTGCGGTGAATGAATCAACGTTGCGTATCGGGGTGCTGATGCCCGAGGTCTTGGGCACCTACGGGGACAGTGGAAACGCGGTGGTGCTGGCTCATCGCGCCAAGTTATTGGGATACCATTCTGAGATTGTGCATGTGAGCTGCACGGATGCGATTCCGCAGACTTTGGATATTTACACTTTGGGTGGCGGGGAGGATATCGCGCAAACCATTGCCTCGCGCCGTTTGTTGACGGACCGCGGATTGGAACGCGCGGTACAAAATGGGAGTCCCGTGCTGGCCATATGTGCCGCTTTCCAGGTCTTGGGAACTTGGTATACGGACGCGGAAGGCAAACGCACCGAGGGGGCAGGGCTACTGGACGTGGTGACCTTGCCGCAAGGGGCTCGGGCCATCGGAGAATTGGTCAGTTCCGCCAGCGGTTTACAGTTGGAGCGTGAGTTGACCGAGCCCCTGACCGGTTTTGAAAACCACGGTGGTGCAACCCTCTTAGGTAGGGATGCGCTACCGTTGGGCTTCGTGACCTATGGCGTTGGCAACGGCCAGCCCGGGGTGGCTCCGGGGTTGGCTGACGGGGTCAGCGCAGAAGCCGGAGTGCAGCAGGGACGTGAAGTGAGTCGGGAGATTCCCGATGGTTACCGTGCCACAGAGGACGGAAAAGCGGTGGAGGGCTGCGTCCAGGGATCCATCATTGCGACCTATATGCACGGACCGTGCTTAGCGCGTAACCCGCAGCTGGCGGATTTGTTGCTAGCACGCGCTGTGGGGGCGGCCCTTCCGCTGGCAATACCGGAAATTCCAGGGCTGCAGCGTTTGCGCCAAGAACGTCTAGCGGCGATTAAATAAAATCTTCCGGGACAAATTCGTCTAGCACAATTGCTCCGATACGGGGCAGCGGCGCGTTGAAAGCGTGAATTTCACGCTCCAAATCCACGATTTTCAGACCGCTTTCCTCAAGAGTGCGCAACTCGCCAGAGAGAAATTCTTCAAATCCCACCACCGTAACATCATGGTCGTTACGCAGTAAACTGCGCAGTTGAGGCTCGAAATCCCCATCGTGAGAAACTAATACCACATTTCCGTATTCTTGTTTGTCGATGGCCTCTAAGGTGCGCTGAATGCCAATGTCAACGACCTTTTCATCCCCCTCAGAGGTGAGGGGAATCGGCTGATAATCCATCGCTAACAAGGCTTGGACAAAAGTCATGGGCATATGGGCCGATGCGTTCAAAAAGAACAGCCCTTTGGTCTGTCCGGGAAAAGTTTCCGAAACGTAGTCGCGAACCCGATCCCAGCGGGGGCGTTCGTCAGGGTCGGGGCGACGTCCCAACACGCTCAATCCCAAGGTGGCGTCGATGTTTTCGCCATCGACCAGAAGGTAAGTTGTTTCTTCTTCAGGAATTTGCAGTTTCATTGAGTTTTTCTTTGCTTATGGTGTTTTCTTTAAATTTTCACAAATTGAACAGCCGAGATTTCCCACAGAAATCCCGAAATTTTCAAAACGTCTCAGTAGTTTACAACTTTTTAACCGTGGCGTCAGTCGGATAACTTTCCGAAAAACATCTCTCACCCAGCCGGGTTAAAACAAATTGTCTGGCTATTTAGCCGGGGTAGGGAAAGCTGCTGGAATCCCGCTACCCAGCTGAATCAACATTTCTGCGCTGGTGGAGAGCATCGTCATCCCGATGAGCGGTTCTTGTGGGAGCTTCTCTCGCGCTTGGGCGATAAGTTGCTCGCAGCGAGACAGTTCCAGCTCTATTTGTGGGTCAATGCTCTTGCGGCGCAGCATTATATTCGTGCGCAACAGCTCCAGATGTTGTAGCTCCCACGCTAGACGCTGCGGGAACTGTGCTTGCAGCTGAGCCAAATCTTGGGCCAGAACCGAAGTGCCATAAACATTGAACAGGTTGGCTTGCAGTCCGCAGAGTTTACTCAAGGCCTCGATTGGATCTCCCTGCCCAGCCAGAGCCTGGCGGGCCTTTTCCATTGTTCGTAAGGTGATGGCAATCTCTTGGCCAATTGCATCGGGGTCGTAAGTGCGGATGGTTTGCACGTTCTTATCCAGTGTTTCCAACATGGTGGAAAGGTGTTTTGTGGTTTCGGATAAGAATGTGCCGAGTTTTGTGATGTGTTCCAAAGCGAATTCGGTCTGGGTGACAGCCCGTTCAGAACCGCGTGTGTAGCGGATTGCGGTCTTGGTCTCGCCCTCCTTCAGGCACTGTTGCCCGGACAGGATGCCTTTGTAGGCTGCCTTTAACAACCGCTTCGATTGGTTTAGGTTCGCGTTGGCATGCCCCAAATTCGCTTGCGGATAGTCAATTTCCAGCTGTTTTTCCACAGTCTCAACTTGGGCCAGAGACTTCCGGGCGCGGTTCCAGGAAGCTGCCAACCGATTCAGGGAAGCTCCGACCTGGTCAGGGTTATGGCGACGTTTCGCGAATGCCAGTACCTCAGCGGACAGAGCCTGCTTTACTTGCCGAGCCGAATCCTCAACTTGTCCGGCTTCCTCGGAGCTGACTAAATCCGCTCCCGCCAGCCAGTTCAACAAAGCATTGGCTTGTTCTCGAGAGAATTCCAGGGTAGCGGCGAAGTTACGGGTTTCCGCTTCTCCGAAGGCTTCCACGGAAGCGTGCAAATCTTCGGTAGCTGCAAAAATGGACTCGTTCAAGTCTTTCAAAGCCTTGAGTCCACGTTCAAAGTTAGCTTCGCTTTCCGCGGCGGCGGCCTCATCAAAGAGCATTTCTGGCTCTGGATAGACCGGTGCTTCCGGCTGAAGCTGTTCCACCGGTGGGGCCACAGCGTAGACATCTGCCGGAACTGTTTCTGGGGTAGCCTCGGCAACATAGGGGGTGACGAAGGGTTGCTCGTCATTAGTTGGAGGTATGCTTCCTGCCGCAGTTCCGGGGGTAAGCGCTTCGCTGCTTTCAAATTCGCTGTCGTGATCAGCACTCTCAACCGCGTCGAAGTCCACGGTATCTTGAGGCTTTGCTGCGGTGTTGTAGGAATTTCGCCGATAAATCGCGATAGCCAGAGCGACGGCGACCAACATCGCCAAAATGAGCATGAGGATGAACCAGTTATTGGTGGAGCGTCCTGAAACATCGGCGTTGTCCGCAGGGGCCGCCGCACCAGAACTTGCGGACATGGCCAGATCCATTAACTGCTGGACGAAAGAACTCACGCCTGAAGCGTATTCGCCGTTACTCAACTGATAAGGCAAAACCTGCATTGCCCGGTCGCCCGCTTGGGCGCTGTTGATAGCTGAACCTGCGGTGGAAGAGGCCGCAATCTCACCCGCGCCGTCCTCATTGGGGCTGTAGGCAATTGAAAGCAGATAAGAGTTGGCTTCCATGTGCGACAGTTGCATCGTTTTTTCGTTCCATTCGCGGGGAGAGAGCTCACCGAAATCGGGGACGATGGCGATATAAACCGACATGTTGAAATTCTTGGCGGCTTCAATGGAACTTTTCACCTGGTAGATGCCGTCATCACCCAGTTTGTTGTCGGGGTCGTAAATCTGGTTGCTGGAGATATCCAGGGGATCTGCTGCGGGTTGAATAACAGGAGAAGCCTGAGCGAAGCTCGCTGGAGCGAACCCCACCATCAGTAAAACAAAACCTACCGCTATGGAACGAATTCTTGAGAACACAGTAACTTTGCTACTTTCTTCCGAACAGAACAAACGTCACCTACAACTTTATCTCAGCTGGGGCTTGCAGTTAGACTGGTTGGGTTGAGATATTTGCCGAAATCGTTAGATTTGAGCGGTAAGCGAACCAAGATTTACAGAGGAGGACATGTGCCGAGCGGGAAAGTGAAATGGTACGACGCTGTCAAAGGCTTCGGGTTCATAGCCGGAGTTGATGGTGAAGAGGTGTTCCTGCATGCCTCGGCTCTGCCTGAGACCGTGGTGGACTTGCATCCCGGTACCAAGGTCGAATACTCGGTGGTCGATGGTAAACGCGGACGCCAGGCCATGAATGTGACCGTGGTAGAAAAACTTCCTTCCGTCGCCAAAGCGCAACGCAAAAAAGCTGCCGATATGGTTCCTATCGTAGAAGATCTCATCAGGATTCTTGATGATGCTTCGGGAAGTCTGCGACGGGGAAAATATCCCGAAAATGGCAAACAGATTGCCAAGATGCTGAAAATTGTGGCGCAGTCTTTCGAAGCGTGAGCATCTCCAGAATGAACCAGACCAAGAAGTGACACGAAGGAGCTTTTGATGGCTCGAAAACAAATACAAACTATTCAGCCAACCGGGACGCCGGAACCCGACTCAGTACTGGCTAAACAGTCCGACCTGGCCCGCGATGCTTTAAAATCTATTACTAAAGACACAGAAGTGGGGAACCACCTGCGAGTGGAGGCGACTGGCCAGCGGTTGGTGACGCACTTTTTTGAGTGCCTGAAACCGGGATACAAAGGCTGGGTGTGGGCAGTCAGCCTGACCCGAGTTCCGCATGGACGGATTGGTACGGTGTGTGAAACCGACCTGCTGCCTGCTGAAGGCGCCTTGTTGGCACCCCCGTGGGTGCCGTGGTCACAGCGGTTAGAGCCCGGTGACCTGGGGCGCAAGGACCGGACTCCCTACGATCCTGACGACCCGAACCTCGACCAAGGATATGAAGCCACCGACGAGGACGCTGATCAACTGGCTCTGTGGGAACTGGGACTGGGACGGAAACGGGTGTTGAACCGGGAAGGCCGCAATGCGGCGGTGAAACGCTGGCTGCGTGACGTGCATTCCCGTACCGAACTGGACCGTCACGGTAACCCGCCGGAGAATCCCTGCTCTACCTGCGGTTACCTTTGGAAAGTCAGTGGTTCGCTGCGTCTGGAGTTTGGCTTGTGTACCAATGCCTGGAGTCCTGACGACGGACACGTGGTGGCGATGGATCACACTTGTGGGGCGCACTCAGAAACAGATGCAGACCTGACACCGAGTACGCTGCCGGTGGGGAGGACCTTTTTGGACGACAAATCCTTGCAGGAACTCAATCCGGATGAGATTACCCTTTCGGGAAAAGCTCCGGACGCATAAGCCTGTGACGTTGCGTTTTGGTTTATCGTCACAGAAAAGACTAGCGTTAAGCGGTGAGCAATAATACAACGAAAACTGCAAACAATTCCGGTAATAAAACCACTAGTGGTTCCCCGCGCACCAACAGAGGACTTGATGGTTTTTTCGAACTCTCCAAGCGTAAATCTTCCGTAAGGCAAGAAATCCGCGGCGGCCTGGTGACCTTCTTTGCGATGGCTTACATCTTGGTCGTCAACCCCTCCATCCTGATTGCGGCGGCCGGCGCCGGTGGAGCTGAAAATGTCACCCCCGCTTCCATCGCAGCTGGAACGGCTCTGGTCGGCGGCTTGATGACTATCCTGATGGGGCTGGTAGCAAACTTCCCCCTAGCGCTGGCTGCCGGCATGGGGCTGAACGCGATGGTGTCTTTTACCCTGGTGCTTGGTCCTTTCGGACTGTCCTACGGCGAAGCGATGGGACTCATCTTTTGGGAGGGCGTCGCCATCACGTTGCTGGTGGTCACGGGTTTCCGCGAAGCCGTCTTTAATGCCGTCCCCAGCCAGCTGAAAGTCGCTATCTCCGTTGGCATTGGTTTATTCATTACGCTGGTCGGCCTCATCAACGCGGGGGTGGTTCGTCCGGGAGGCACCCCGGTTCAGCTCGGTATTGGAGGATCCTTTGCCGGCTGGCCGATGGTCGTGTTCCTCATTGGTTTTGTAGTCATTTTGGTTCTCTACGTTCGCAAGGTTCAGGCGGCCATCCTCATCGGGATTGTGGTGTCTTCCGTTCTCGCGGTCATTCTCCAAGCGATTCTCAAGATTCCGCTGATGACTGATGAGACTGGCAAAGTCGTCAACGAGACCGGCTGGACCAAGAATGTTCCTGCTCTGGAGGGCTCGCCCGTACAACTTCCGGATTTCGCCACCTTTGGTCAAATTGACTTCTTTGGGGCATTCGCTAAGCTCCCGGTAATTTCCGTGTTGCTACTGATTTTCTCCCTGATGCTGGCAGACTTCTTTGACACCATGGGTACGATGGTCGGTGTTGGCGCCGCCGGTGGTTTGCTCGATGAGAAAGGCAACCCGCCGCGCACTCTCCAGATTCTGCTCATTGACTCTCTGGCTGCTATGGCCGGCGGCTTGGGCGGTGTTTCCTCGAACACGTCCTACGTGGAGTCCACCTCCGGTGTTGGCGCGGGAGCCCGTACCGGTTTGTCTTCCGTCGTGGTTGGGGTGTGTTTCCTGCTGTCCATGTTCTTTGCTCCGCTGGTAGAGCTGGTGCCGGCAGAAGCTGCGTCAACTGCTCTGGTCTTTGTGGGATTTTTGATGATGACGCAGGTGGCGGACATAGATTGGAAGAACGCGGAAAACGCGATTCCGGCTTTCCTGTCTATCGCCATGATGCCTTTCTCGTACTCGATTACCGCCGGTATTGGTTTTGGCTGCATTGCTTTCGTCATCGTGAAATTAGCGCGCGGTAAGTTCAAAGAGATTCACCCGTTGATGTGGGTGGTAGGTATCTTGTTCGTTATCTACTTCGCCCTGGGACCCATTCAGGCTCTTTTTGCCTAACTGAGTCCCGCAACAAAAGACCCGGCCAAGACGTTGGTCGGGTCTTTTGACATTTATTTCCGGCTAGAGGCGTTCGACGACGTAGTCGAGACACGCCAGCAGCGCTGCCGTGGCGGCGGGGTCGGTCGAGGGGAAAGTTCCGATGCGCAACTGGTTGCGTCCTACCGCGCGGTACGGGCTGACATCTACAATGCCGTTGGCGCGCAAAATCTGGAGCAGAGCCGCGGTGTCAACAGAGCCATCGAACTCTACGGTAGAAACGACCGGGGAGCGCTTTGCGGGGTCTGAGACAAAGGGAGAAGCGAACGGCTTCGATTCGGCCCACGTATAGATTGCATCCGAGCTGGCGCGAACCCTCTGTTGCGCCGCCTGAAGCCCGCCGAGGCTATCCAACCACTGCAGTTGGGAGTGCAGCAATTCCAACGTAGCGATGGCCGGCGTATTCAAAGTCTGGTTCTTTACGGAATTTGCCACTGCAGTTTTCAAGTTCAAGATGGAGGGAATCCAGCGACCCGCGGAGGGCTTTTCGGTAATCTCAGCGGCACGGTCCACCGCTTGGGGTGAGAGGAAAGCGAACCACAGCCCGCCATCTGACCCCAGAGCCTTTTGCAGGGAAAAATAGTAAGCATCAGCCTGGGTTAAATCGACCGGTACAGAACCGGCGATGGAAGTCGCGTCAATCAACACCAGCTGATCCGCGTGACCCAGGCGTTTCACCGGCGCAATCGCCCCGGTAGAAGTTTCCTGCTGCGGCCAAGCGTAAACATCGGCCTGCTCGCTAAGCTGCGGAAGGGTCGAGTCGCCCAACTCCGCCTTGGTAATCAGTGATTCCTCAAGGAAGGGCGCCCCCGAAGTCTCTGTGGCAAATTTTTCACCGAAAGAACCAAAAACGGCATGGGCGGCAAGGCGGCGAACCAAAGACGCTGTGGCGGCAGCCCAAAAGGTGGTGGCTCCGCCGTTGCCTAGAGCCACCGTGTAATCAGCGGGAACCTCAAAAAGGGTACGCATCCGAGAGATACAGTCGGCCACCAAATCCTTTACCGGGGGCTGACGGTGGGAAGTACCCATGAGGATTGAATTACCCAAATGCTCCAGTTGCTCACGACGAATCAGGGTGGGGCCGCAGCCAAAACGGCCGTCTTTCGGTAAAAGTTCGGCGGGAATCTTTAAGTTCGCATATTCACTCACATTTTGATTATGCCACCACCCGCATCAGCCCGAACAATCCGCGGAAGCCAGCCCCAAGGCTCTTGTGAAGAATAGAGAATCAGACCGGGAACACTGATTGAAGGAACGAACCTGACCGGAGAGGTGCCCGCTAGTTAAGAATTTTGATAAGTTAGAGTTGTTCTTGGCGGCGTAAAACCTGATTGTTGCTGAGAAGTCACGATGCAGAAAGAGCCACGCGAATGAGTGAACTGGTCGATACTACGGAAATGTATCTCAAGGTCATCTACGAGATGATGGAAGACGGAGTGGCTCCGTTGCGAGCCCGAATCGTGGAGAGATTAGGCCATTCAGGGCCGACAGTCAGTCAGACCATCTCTCGCATGGAGCGCGACGGACTGCTGAGTTTGGAAGACGACCGGAAAATTACGTTGACAGAACAGGGGTTGCACGCGGCCACCGAAGTCATTCGCAAACACCGGCTGGCGGAACGGCTCTTAACCGATGTCATTGGTCTGCCCTGGGACGAAGCCCACGATGAAGCCTGCCGTTGGGAGCACGTCATGAGCGCAAAAGTTGAGTCCTTGCTCCTGGCTCTGCTGCAAATGCCCGACCAAGATCCCTACGGCAATCCGATACCCCGCCGGGTTAAGAACTATAAGAATTTCGACCCCGCCGTTGAAGGAGCTACCCTGGATTCTTACTGGCGCCGTCACCCTGACGGAGGAACTGTCCAGATTGGAAGAATCGGAGAGCCGGTGCAGGCCTCAGAGGGTGTTCTTAAGAAATTAAGTGAAGCCAAAATGTTACCTGGCTCTAAGGTTACACTCAGGTTTGATGATGGTGCTGAGATTGCCGCACTTTTCCTTGAAAGTACAGGGAAAAGTAGTGAAAAAGACTCGCCGGTAGTAGCAATTCCTCGCGACCTTTTTAAGCATTTTTTCATAAAGCTATAGGCAAAAATTGTCCAAGTCTTGTCAAAATCACGGGGAATTGTTATCCAAATGTGACATTTGAATTTCTTTGGTGTAGTGTTAGGAACACGTTCTTAGGACGGATTGAACCGTCCGGAACCTGAACTTGAAATCAGGCCTTCAAGGAAAGGGACAAGGTTGGCTAACACCACTTCACGGGCTCGGCATCGCGCCGCAACAAAGCCTGTTACACCTTTAGATTCTTTGAAAAATATCGATGGAAAGAAAGGGTTTGTAGCCGCGGCCTCCGCCGGTTTGGCATTGGGCACCGTTTGGGCCGGCTCGGCCATCGCTGCTCCAGAAGCCGCAGACACCCCTTCCCAGGCTAAAGTACCGGTTTCCGCCCAGGTAGGCGATGCTGTTGCGCAGGCACACCTCGCCGTTGCCGCCAACCCGGTGGTAACTGCCCCGGAGAACGTGGCCTGGACCGAAGGCCAAGTCGAGGTACCGGCTCAGCAACAGCAAGCGCAGGCTCAGACTCGGCGTGCTAATAACAATCACGGCACTGCTAATCGCAACGTCGGCCACGCCGCGGTTTCGGCCGCTCCCATTTCCATCCCGGCCAATATCGCCGGTGGTTCTATTGCAGACATTGCCCTGCGCTACCAGGGAGTGCCCTACGTTTATGGCGGAACCTCTCCTAATGGTTTTGATTGCTCCGGTTTCGTCGGGTACGTCTACAACCAGGCTGGGATTGCCCTGCCCCGCACTTCGTGGGGGCAAGGCGCCTCCGGTAAGCATGTTTCCGCTGGGGAAGCCCAAGCGGGCGACATCGTCTACTATGGCGGCCACGTTGGCGTGTACCTCGGCGAAGGCAAGATGGTCCACTCTCCGCGCCCTGGCGAATCCGTGAGGGTGCAGCAGGTTTACGGCAACCCTGAATACGTGCGCATCGGCCAGTAACTTTATAACTTAGTCGAGTGGAGTCGGGATTCCGGCTCCACTCTCACTTTTTATCACAGTCGGTCTTGTGTCAGTCAGGTTTAAAATCACGCTGAAAACACAGTAGACTTGGTAACGTTGCCCTCGTAGCTCAGTGGATAGAGCAACCGCCTCCTAAGCGGTAGGTCGGCCGTTCGAATCGGCTCGGGGGCGCTTTCGTTTATTCTTGGCTGGGCAAGGTCGGCATACCCAGCAGTGCCGGTTCGTCCGGGGTGGGACAACACGTTGCGGCGGATTTAGCCGTTGACAATTCGGGCAATTCCGCCTCCGACTTGCTGAAGTCCAAATCGCGCCCCTCATTAATCTTTGCGGTCGAAATCATGAGCTTAATCCGATTCAGCTGGTTTACGGCCGAAGCCCCGGGGTCATAGTCGATTCCGACAATATTTGCCTGGGGATAGCGGTTGCGCAACGGTCGAAACATGCCTTTGCCAACAATGTGGTTAGGCAGGCAAGCGAAGGGCTGCACACAAATGATATTTGGGCAGCCATCTTCAATCATGTCCACCATTTCAGAAACCAAATACCAGCCTTCACCAGCTTGGTTACCCATGGACGCAATGTCTTTGGAACGTTCATACATATCCATGATGTTGCGACCGGGCAGGAATTTGCCGTTGGTGGCGGACATCGCCTTGTTCACCGTTGCGGTATATTGGCGCAAAACCCACAGTGCCAGCGGTTTTGTAAACCGGGATATCGGATTCATCCCCAGGTTTTCCCAGTCCCATTTCCCGTCCGCCAGCGAGTACTCAAAGAACTGCAGTAGGCCAGGAAGGACCGCTTCGCAGCCTTCATCCTCGATGGTTTGTACCGCGTGATTGTTGGCGTAGGGGTGGAACTTGACCAGAATCTCTCCGACAATCCCGACCCGCGGTTTGCGGGGGATATTCCGCAGCGGGAGGGCATCGAACTCGCGCACGCATATCTTGGTGAGCTTGGAGTAGCTGACGCGCCCGAAACCGCCGACCCGTTTTCCTCCCGAAGCAAACCATTCGCGCCACAATTCGTTCCAGCGCTCATAGAGAGCCATCGCGGAACCGGGAGCCGCCTCGTAAGGGCGTACCCGCAGCAGCATCTTTTGAATGGCATCGCCGATGACCAAGGCTTGAATAATTCGATGATAAATCGGAATCGTAAACGTAAACCCGGGATTTTCCTCCAGCCCCTGCAAGGACATGGCAATAACCGGAACCTGCGGATATCCGGCATCTCGCAGTCCCTTGCGCAACAGCGAAGCATAGTTCGTCGCCCGGCACATACCGCCGGTCTGGCTCATGGCTACGGCAGTTTTATTCGGATCGGCCCGTCCAGAGACGAATTCGTCAATGAGCTGACCCAGCACCACCAGCGAGGGGTAGCAGGCATCATTATTGATGTATTTCAGCCCGGTCTCCATGGTTTGGGCGTCAACATTTTCCAGTAGCCGAATGTTGTACCCTTTGCGTTTCAGAATCGGCTCCGCGATACGGAATTGGATGGTGGCCATTTGCGGCACCAGAATGGTGTAGCCCGCGTCTCGCATCTCTTTCGTGAAGGGATGTGCCTCGTAGATGTGGCTCGCAGGATTCTTGGCGGCAGCAAAGACCGAGGATAGGGGACTGGGTACCCCCTCCGGGCGGGTGGGGCTGACCGGGAAAGTAGCCACCGTCGCCGACGTGAGAGCCTCACCAGCGGCCTTGTAATCGTTTTGAGCAGTTTCGGTCGAAGTATTGGGCAGGAAACTTATGTTTACACTGCCCGTGTTGTCAACGTTAGCGCTGCCGGTTAGGCCGGCGACGTTGATGGTGTTTTCCTTACGTTTGGTGCGTTCCTCGCGCTCTATGGAGGCCGCGGCTAGGGAACGCAGCCGAATGGTTGCCGCTCCCAAGTTTGAGACTTCGTCAATCTTCAGTTGGGTAAAGATATCGTTTTGGCCTTCCAGGATTTCTTGCACCTGCTCTGCAGTGACGGCATCGAGACCACAGCCAAAGGAGGTCAGCTGTACCAGCTCCAAGTCTGGTTCCGCGGCGACTCGTGCGGCTGCCTCGTACAAGCGAGAGTGGTAAGTCCACTGGTCACGCACCCGCAGGGGTAGTTCCAGACGTCCGTCAGCGATAGAGTCCTCCGTCAGTACGGCCATGCCCAAGCTGATAATCGCCTCAGGAATCCCATGATTGATTTCCGGATCCAAGTGGTAGGGACGACCTGCTAGCACCACACCGCGCTTGCCGTTTGCGCGCATCCATTCCAGAGCCAGACGACCCTGCTCGCGAATCTCGTTTTTGACCCGCGCGTCCTCGGCATAACCGGCGTGAACTGCAGCGGTGGCCTCCTCGATAGTGACGTTCCAGTCAGCAAAGACTTCAGTCAGACGTTTCGCCACAAAGTCTGGGTCTGCCATGTTTAAGAACGGCGAGATGAAGCGCACTCCGGGGGCATCGAGGCTTTCCAGGTTGTGACGCAGAGCCTCGGGATAGGTGGCTACGACCGGACAGTTGTAGTTATTATCCGCTTTAGGATTGCGGGGCATGTTGTAATTCACGCAGGGGTAGAAAATTGTTTTCACCCCTTTTTCCAGCAGTTGCTCGATATGCCCGTGAGCCAGTTTCGCCGGATAACAAATATTTTCTGAGGGGATTGATTCCATTCCCTGTTCAAACAGCTCGTGGGAGGACCGCCCCGAAATCATGACGCGAAAACCGAGTTGGCTCAAAATTGTGAACCACAGTGGGTAATCCTCATACATCCCCAAGACCCGAGGGATGCCGATATCCCCGCGAGTGGCTTTGTCCTCAGTCAGACGACGGTAAGCGAACAACCGGCGGTATTTCCAGTCATAAAGGTTTGGAGTCTGGGACTTTTGAGGCCGTTTTTCCAAGCTAGCGCCGCGTTCGCAACGGTTGCCGGTGACGTGGCGAGAGCCGTTAGCAAAGGTAGAAATCGTTACCTTGCAGTGGTTTTGGCAAAAATTGCAGGTTTTGTGGGTAGTTTCGACATCGAAAGCATCCAAATCCGCCAAGCTGGCTAACGTGGACTGCGTGGTGGGGTCGTCGTGCATTTTGGCGCTCAAGGCCGCCCCGTAGGCTCCCATCAGACCGGCGATATTGGGGCGAATCACTTCGCGTTTCGTCAGTAACTCGAAAGCCCGCAAGACGGCATCATTCAGGAAAGTACCTCCCTGCACCACGACTTTGTCGCCCAAATCTGAGGGATCTTTGAGTTTGATGACTTTATACAGGGCATTGCGCACCACCGAATACGACAGACCCGCGGCAATAGCCCCGGTATCGGCGCCTTCCTTCTGGGCTTGCTTGACCGAGGAGTTCATGAATACGGTACACCGGGTACCCAGGTCTATCGGATCGGGGCTCTGCACCGCGGCGGCGGCAAACTCCTGCACCGTGGTGCTCATTGTGGCGGCAAACGTTTGTAGGAACGAACCACAACCGGAAGAACACGCTTCGTTGACCGAAATCGAGTCGACGCTACCGTCCTTAATCTTGATGAATTTCATGTCCTGGCCGCCGATGTCCACCACCGAAGTCACCCCCGGAGCGATATGGTTGGCCGCCCGGTAGTGAGCCATAGTTTCCACGACCCCTTCGTCCAGGGTCAGCCCGGCCTTTATCAGGCCTTCCCCGTAGCCGGTAGAACAAGACCGCCCGATAGTGGTGCCTGCCGGAAGATCCTGGCGAATCCGGCGAACAATGTCGATGGCTGCCCGGAGAGGATTGCCTTCATTCGTGGCGTAATGAGAGAAAACAATGCGGTCAGACTCATCGATGACCACCGCTTTAATGGTGGTAGAGCCGGCGTCAATCCCCAGCCAACAGCGTCCTTTCGCTTCCTTTGGGTCCAGAGACTGGATGCAATTGCGCTGGTGACGTTGACGAAACTCCTTCAGTTCCGCGTCGTTGTTAAACAGCGGGCGCATCCGGGTGGACTCGTGGACGACTTCGGCCTGTTTCAGGCGTTCAATCAGGACTTCTAGGCGCTCCGGGGTGGCAGCTTGGCCTCCCGCACGCCCTCCGTCGGCCAGTAGGGCGCTGCCCAGGGCCACAAAGAGTTGCGCGTCGGGGGGTGTGTAAAAGTTTTCCACTTTGGGAAGCAGTTTTTCATAAGCCTGGCGCAGTTCCGGCAGGAAGTGCAGTGGGCCGCCCAGGAACATGACGTTGCCGCGGAGAGGGCGGCCGTTGGCGAGGCCCGCAATAGTTTGCGTAGCTACCGCCATGAATACAGAGGCGGCAATGTCCGCGTGAGCGGCACCTTGGTTCAGCAAAGGTTGAATGTCGGATTTGGCAAACACACCGCAACGTGAAGCGATGGGGTAAATCGTTTGTGATTGCGACGCAAGCCTGTTCATCCCCCCGGCATCGGTGTCTAGCAGGGTTGCCATTTGGTCGATGAAGGCCCCGGTTCCTCCCGCACAAGACCCGTTCATTCGTTGCTCAGGAGTCGGATGCAGGTAGGTCAGTTTCGCGTCTTCCCCGCCCAGCTCGATGATGACGTCAGTGTGAGGACTATGTTTGCGCACCGCTTCGGTTTCAGCAATGACTTCCTGGACGAAAGGAACTCGCATTGAGTTAGCAACCTGGAGACCGCCCGAACCGGTGACTGCGGTTTGCACAGTCACGTCGCCCAAATCGGTGAGGACATCTTCCAAAAGCTGAGTGAGTTCGCGACGCACATCGGCCTTGTGACGGCGATAGTCGGCAAAGACTTTTTGCCCTTGTGCGTTGAGGGCCACCGCTTTGACAGTGGTGGAGCCCACATCAACTCCGAGGCGGATGATGTTCGCGGGGGTAACACTCATACGATTGGCCTCAATTCATTTGCTTGCCGTGCTTGCTAGGAACATATCCAGAAAACTGAGAAATTTTAACGCGTTGAAATTAGAATAATATAGAACACAGAATCCTTGGGCTTACCGGGAAAATGGCCGTAGAGCCTAGAGAATTAATATTGAAACTCGAAAAAATAATTACGTAACGTAAGGCTTGCTAAATGGGTAAGAATACTAACGCATCACGAAGAGGACCCACGGGGCCGCGGGGGAAAACCCGAAAAAGAATCCTTACAGCTGCCAACGCGGCATTTACCGAACTGGACTATAAACACGCTACCTACCGCGAAATTGCCCGCCGCGCTGGAGTCGATCCGGCCCTCATTGCGTATTACTTTCGTTCCAAGTCTCAGCTCCTGCGGGAATCGTTGGCATTGCCAGGAGACCCCAAACAGTTGATGACAGCAGCATTGGCGGATGGTCCTCCGGAAGAAACCGGACACCGTTTGGCTGCCACCATCCTGAATACTTGGGAACAAGCCGCTACCGCAGGAACCTTGGAGACGCTGTTTAATCTATTGCTGCAAGATTCGGCGACCCAACAGACTTTTGCGAACTATGTGGAAAACCAGATTATGGCCAGCATCAGGGAATATATTGGGACGGATTTGGATTTGCCCATCGAGCTCATGATGAGCGCGATGCTGGGGGTTCTGCTGTCCCGTTACGTGGTCAAGCTGGAGCCTCTCGCCTCCATGAGCCGCGAGGACCTGATTGCGGTGCTGGGAACCGTAATTCAGCGTTTATTGGGGCAGCTGGAAACCGTGGGGTAATCATGACTGCAAGTTCTGCATTTTTACTTCCCTAGATTCGCCTCTTTTTGGCGTGCCATCGCGGAATTGTGCCATATTTCACATATCGTGGATATGTGGAAGAAGATTTGGAACAGCCGGTACAAAACTCTGGGGGGAGTGCGGAAAATTTCAACCCCGATTCCTCTGACCAGAATGACGCTGCCACCGAGGTTTTACAGTCTGTAGAGGTAGACCCGGTCCAAGAGCGTCTGAAACTATGGGCCGGCGAAGCCTCAGCCTCACCGGGAGCCCAGGGGATCCGTGACATCGACTCCCTGGAGAACCTTCTTGATTTAACCGGGGCGCATCCCGCGGGCATAGCCCAGCTCTATGGCGGCCGGCTGACAAAGTTATCTTCTTTGCTGCGTGATAGCGCTGCCTTGGGTGCTGCCCGAGCGGTGATGAGGAAGCTCGACGCGGAAAAGAAATCTTCAGTGTCCCGCTGTGGGCTGTACCCCACGAATCTGGTGATTGGGGTAGCCAACTGGACTCAACTACCGCCGTTTAAAGAATCTGAACGGGGGACTCGCCCTGAGCTGAGTCATTTCAAACTGGAACAATTTAACCTGCCCGTGCTGATGCGTCCGTTGGAACTAGAAGCGGTTGATGGGGACTACACATTAAAAATGGGCGGATCGGTCGTGATGAACCCGGTCTTGGTGAAAGCATTTAAGGATCGTCATATCGACTGCAATCCCGAAGCCATAATCGCTTCGAGCTTAGAGGATGGCCGATTGAACGTCACCCCAGCTCTCGAAGCGATTCGCCGGATGGGACAGGACTTCATCCCGGGGTTTGACCTCAAGGAAAACCTGCTAGTTGCCAATCTAGGGGTCTCCAGTGCGGTGCTCAGCTCAGACTGGGACACCATCCTTCCGGTCGCCGGTAAAAATCCGCTGGTCAGAGCCTTTGCGGGAGACAAATCGGCAGCTGCTGAGCTCTTAGAGTCGCTACCAGAAACCAGTCCGGCGGATCGCGACCCGGATTTGGAACGCGGTATCGGCGACTTGGATGTAAGCCAGGCTCGAGTTGTGGAGCTGATTGCCAGCGGACGTTCCATTTTTGTTGAGGTTCCTCCGGGTGCTCCCGGTTCATCTACTGTACAAGCCATTTTGGCTGATTGCGGAGCTAGCGGGAAACACGTTTGCTACGTACCAGGAGTGCGCCGGATTGGTAAGGCGACGGTGGAAGGCTTGCAAAAGGCCGGATTGGGCCGTTTCGTGTTGGATCTGACAGGAGCTAGTGAGTGGCGTAGCGCTCTCCGAAACCAACTGCTGAGCGGGGACACCGCGTATCCGCAACCGCCCGTACCAGTTACGGAATTGGGCGATGCACACGAGAGGCTGCGCCAAACTCGAGACAAGCTCAGCGCTTATACGCAACGTTTGCACGTGGTGCGTGAACCGTGGGGGGTTTCCGCCTATGCCGCACTGCAGGCTCTCGCAGATTTAACCAGCGCTCAGCCGGGGCCGCGCACAAAAGTGAAACTGGAACTTGCCGATGACGAACACTCCAGCAAAGAAGGACGCGAACGGGCTCGTGAACTGTTGACCCGAGCCCAAGATGCCGGTCTGCTTGAACCAGACTTGCAAGAATCCCCCTGGAAAGGGGTGGTGTTGTCCACCGAATCAGATGCCCAGGATGCCATCGAAAAAATTCATGCGCTTGCAGACGGTCGCCTGGAAAGGCTGCATCAGGAATTAGAACGGGTCAGCGAAGAAACTGGGCTGGTCCTCCCTTCGACCCTGAACGCCTGGAAAGAACAGCTGGGAATGCTGACCGGGGTGGCGCAATCTCTGGATATTTTCCAACCCGAAATTTTTGAGCATTCGGCCGCGGACATGGTCATAGCTACAGCCAGTCGCAAATGGCGACAAGAACGCTCCTTACCGATTAAGGGGAAGGATAAGCGCAATCTGGTGAAGCAGGCCAAAGACGCTTTGCGTCCGGGAATCACGCCTCAGGATTTACACGGCGAACTGGTGCGCGTCCAAAGTTTTCGTGACCTGTGGCGCCGTCATGCACTGCCGGGTGCCTGGCCCCGAATTCCGCAAGAATTCGAGGCGGTACAGGAACTTTCGGCGCAAATTTTCGCCGAAGTTGCGGCGGTTGCCCCCATCCTTTGCCAAGTCACCACTCCGGAAGGAACGAAACCGGAGGAAGTGCCGCTGGCCGACCTTTTGAATTTAGTAAACTCCCTCGATGAAACTACGGACCAGGCCTTACGGCTGCCCCGGCAGGTGCAACTGCTAAAGGAATTGAAAGAGTCCGGGTTAGGCCCGCTTCTCGATGATTTGCGGGCTCGGCGAGTACCCGCTGATTCAGCTCTGGCAGAACTAGATTTGGCCTGGTGGTCAGCCATTTTGCTAAAAATTATGCATAGCGACCCGGTCTTGGCCGGTATTGACGGGGCCGCCATGCACGAATTGGCGGATACCTTACGTTCCTTAGATTTGGCACAAATCGAATCGCTACCTTATCCCGTGGCGCGAGCCATGCACGAGCTAGCGAACCGAGTGCGCCAGGGACAGGCTCCCGCCACCGCAGCTTTGCAATCTGTGTTAGAAATCGGCGACATGGGAGCATTGTCAGACTTCCAAAGTTTTGCCCCGCTCATCCGTCAGCTGTGCCCGGTCTGGGCGCTTTCGCCCTATCTGCTGGCCCAGATTTATGGAAATTCCACAATTGAAGTCCTGGTGCTGGATCATCTGGATTTTATGAACTTATCTCAAGTGATTCCGCTCATTGCGCGAGCCAAGCAGCTGGTAGTACTCGGTGATTCTCGGCGAGGATGGACTGGATTTACTCAGGTTGCAGCGAAGGTTTTGCCGGTCGTTTCTCTGCGTTCGGATTTGGGTGAGCTTTCCGAGCAGGTCGCGCTGTTCCTGGCCAGTCACGGTTACGGTGACTCCGTGGCGCCTGTGCCGTCCCCACGCCCGGCTTCTTTGGTGAAGCTCCACGTTGTAACCGGTTCAGAGTCTCCTTTGGCGCGGGATGGATTGCCGGTCATCTCTCGGGTCGAAATTTCCCGCGTGGTGGAGCTGATTTTGGATCATGCCCTGAATCGGGCCTCTCAGTCCCTGGCGGTAGTCTGCTTGAACCCCGGGGCAGTCGTGCGGATTCGTTCCGCCCTGAACGATGCCTTGGCAAAAGTTCCGCAGGCTCAGGATTTCTTCCAGAGCGGGAGGGAGCCTTTCGTTGTGGTCGATTCTGCCACGGCTGGCGGGTTGCGCCGTGACGTGGTCATTATGAGTTTGGGTATGTCCAAGACGCCGCACGGGCGGGTCCAGTTAAACTTTGGTCCGGTTTCTGGCCCTTCCGGGGTTGCGCACGTGGTTGGTTGTCTGGAAGTCGTGCGTCAACGACTCGAAATCGTCAGCGCGTTTAGAGCCAACGAAGTCGATGCGTCCAAACTTAGCGAGCCGGGGGCTCGAATGCTGGTGGATCTGTTGGGGTCCGCCGACAACCCCGAAGGCATGGAGCGGGCTTTAACTACCCCGGAATCTTTCGAATCTGAACCCGATCGTCTTCTGGTGGATTTGGCGGAGCGTCTGTGGCGGGCGGGGCTGACGGTGGTTCCTCGTTTCGGATTGAAAGACGGCATTCAGATTCCCCTGGCCATCGGATCCGCCGAGTTGCCCAGCGAACTGCTGGTGGCGGTGCTGACCGATGACGACACTTACGTGAGAGAACCTTCCCTGCGCAGGCGGGAAAGACTGTGGCCCGCTCGCCTTGAGGCGGCCGGTTGGACAGTTATTACCTGTTACACCATGGAAGTTTTTGCCAACCCGGCGGCACAGGCGGCAAAAGTTCGTCACGCGGTGGAAAAGACTTTGGCTAGCCGTAAAAATGCCCTTTCGGTTCCTCTCATCGCGGCTCCTCAAATTGAAGTCCCGGATGAATCGGAGAATCCAAATCCTGTACTGAACGGTACAGAAATGTCTTCATCGGCAGCCACTGCGGTGCAGAAACCTGGGGAAACTCCTACTGAGGACTCCGTCAAGACTGACCCTGCAGGAGAGACCGTTACGGAAAATCCCGCTGCCCCAAACCTTCGCGTAGTCGGCACCACTCGCAGCTCGCGTCCCCCCGTCGCTAAAGGGTTGCCCCTGGCAGCTTATGGAGACGACCAGTTGGACGAGTTGCTGGAGTGGATTCAATCTGACGGGGTGGCACGCAGTGAGGACCAACAGGTGCAGGAACTGCGGGAGACCTTAGAGCTATCGCGCCGTGGTGCCCAAGTCGACGCCGTGCTGCGCCACGTGGTACGGCGGCGCAATACTGCCTTGTGAGGAGAACGATGGAACAGAACAAACCTACTCCACGAGACATTTTTGCCGCTCAAAAGACTCAGCCCGAACCGAAACGGGAACGCCAGCGAATTCGCCGTCACCGTAGGGCCACCTATATCTCCCGGCAAGACGAAGGCAAAGACAACCCCTTTGCGGTTCCCGGTGGCGGAAGTCTCGAGGCGCCTCCGGAAACGCCAGATGAAATCGACGAAACCAACGACAAACGACTGAAAGCCGACATTCCCCCGCATTTCGGGAAACTGTAAGCGGGGATTTACTACCGACGAACTACGAAACTCAGGTCGTAGTCGGCTTTGGCGGCGATGACTCGGCGAGCTTCGTCCTCGGGTGCCGCCAGGTAAGCGATAGCGGCAGAGCTCCCGGTACCCAGAAAACTCTCGGAGACGGCTTTTACCCCGACAACCCGAGCATTGGAAGCTAACAGTTCCCCATCTACGTTCCCCCCGGAACACCAAATTTCAACCGGTTGCCCGGTCTTGGAGAACCCTGCTACCGCGGGGTCGCTGACTTCGATGGCAAAGGCGACTTCTCCTGTCCGCAGGTCCTCAACCGCGTTTTCCACTAGCAATGCAGGCTGCAGCACGGTTCCGGAACTTAAGTTCACCGCTGCGGTTTTCCCGATGACACGGTCAGGTTTTTGAAAGTGGTCCTGGGGGACACCGGAGGGAGTCAGGGTGGAAAGCCTCACGTCTTTTGCAGTAATTTCACAGCCGGCACAGATTTCGTGTTTGACCACCACCACGGTGGCTCCAGCTTTTTCAGGTAAAAAGAGCGTCACCACAACGAACACGGCCATGATAGCCAGACCCGCGGCGAGGGGGTAACGCCAATTCCAAAAACGATTCATGCTCATGAGTCCACGCTAGGAAGATGACGGAAAACGTGCCACTACCGGGGCTATCTACCTGTGGAAAACCCGATTTTTATCACCCTTGTGGAAAACCCTCTGTAATCGAGTAAAACAGCAGGACAATGGGTCTATGGCAGGGAATTAAGCGGGCAAAATTCCCGACTTTTGAAACTCGGAGCCTTCCAACTTGAAGCAACAAGAGGGCGTCAATACCCCGGTTACCGGAATATCGTACTGGTCCGTGGGAAGAATCAGTTCCCGCTGCAACTCATGGGTGTAGCACAGTGCATAGATTGGGGTCTGTTTCTGGACATAGGGCAGAGCGCGGTCATACCAACCTCCGCCTTGACCCAAGCGATTTCCTTGTCGATCAACCGCTAGAGCAGGGGTGATGACCAGGTCTACAGCTGCTAAGGCAGAGGAATCGAGAGCCTCCCCGCTGGGTTCCATTGGCCGGTTCGGTGAGCGGTTAGCCAAATCATCGCGACCCGCATAAAAAGCCCAATCACGGTTGAGTTTCGAGCCCAGCTTTGGCACCAACAGTCGCTTGCCCTGCTGATAGAGTGCCTCGATTAAATCCAAGGTCGGAGGCTCGTTCTTAACTGAGACGTAGCAGGCAATTGTGTGAAAGTCTGTCGCGAACTCCAGCACTCGATTCCTAATTTCCTGACCGGCCTGGGAAACTTGGCTATCATTGAGCCGAGCCCGAGCGCTGCGAATGAGTTGCCTTAACTGTTGCTTAGCATCTTCGGGCTCTTGCCCACGTAAATCCGGTAAGTTTAGCTCCATCTCATGCACCTTAACATTGTGCCTTATTTACGTTTATTTATCTTGTTATTACATCGGGATAGATTAGGCTTGATTCATGAGTTTAGAAGTTAGGTGCTCCGTCATCCCCGCCGCTGGGAAGGGAACCCGGATGTATCCTCTGACGAAATCAGTACCCAAAGAGTTATTTCCCTTGGTGGATCGGCCGGTAATCATGACAGTGATTGATGAAGCCCTCCGCTGTGGAATTGAGCAGTTTCACGTGGTGACGAGCCCTCGGAAGCCAGCTCTGAGAGATTTTTTTACCCACGCCGACCGCGAGTTGAATCCCCAGGATTTACCCTTGCCCCAGGTTGATTTGGTCATGCAAGGACAGGCTCGAGGATTGGGTCACGCCGTTCTGCAGGCTCGTGATTACGTGGGAGAGCAGCCTTTTGTCGTGCAGCTTCCGGATGATTTGTATCACCCGGAAGATCCTCTGTTGCAGACTATGTTGGACGTGCACGCGGTGACCGGAGGGTGCGTGGTGGCGCTGATGGAAGTCAGTGCGGCAGAGGCAAAACTTTACAGTTCCGCACGGGTTGAGCCGGTAGAACTGGGTGCAGCAGCAGCGGGGCACGAAGTGTTCAAGCTCGCTGACATTATTGAGAAACCGGAAGCGGATCAGGTTCGTTCGCCTTATGCCTTGATGGGACGCTACGTTTTGGATTCTCGTATTTTTGAGATTTTGGCCCAAACCCCGCCGGGACGCAACAATGAAATCCAGCTTACGGATGCGCTGGCGGCCTTTGCTGAGATTCCGGTTACGGAAGGCGGCGGTGTCTGGGGGGTTGTTTCGCGCGGACGCCACTTCGATACCGGTAATTTGTCCGGATACCTGCAGGCGCAAATGGAACTTTCCCTGGAAAATCCTGATTTCGGTGCTCATCTTCGAGAATATATGCGGGGCTTAGTCGGTTCGCCTGACGGACCGGGAGCAGCTCCCACTTCCACAGAAAGCGCCGCGGGTCAGGGCAGGAAGGCAGGCGCTTGCTGATGCGTTCTGTTGGGGAACATCTCAATCTGTGCCTACTGGCCGCCGAGCCGCTGCCGGAACTGGCAGTACCCCTGGAAGATGCGGTGGGTTGCGTATTATCGGCGGATATTGTTGCCGAATCCAGCCTTCCCGCAACTGATTTGGCTGGTGGGGATGGTTACGCGGTTCGGGCGCAGGACGTGGCTCACGCTCCCACAATCTTGCCTGTCACCGCGGATATTCAAGCGGGTGACACCGTGTGGACTCGATTGGTGCCGGGCAGCGCCATCCGGATTGCTTCAGGGGCTCCGCTGCCACCTGGGGCGGATGCTGTTGTGCCGGTGGAGTCTACAGATATGGGTATTTCCCAAGTCACTATCAATCAGCCGGTTTCTCCGGGATTCGCCACTATGGTCATTCCCAGCGATATTGATGTCCCCGGCGGTACCACGGTACTGCGCGCCGGCCAACGTTTGGATGCGCAGAAAATCGCCTTATTGGCTGCTCTGGGCAGGAGTCGGGTGCGGGTCCATCCCCGAGTTCGGGTCGTGATTTTGAGCATAGGTGATGAACTTGTAGAGCCGGGAGCTCATCGTGAACCGGGTCAGGTTAATGATGCGAATGGTCATTGCTTGGCCGCGGCTGCCGAAGAAGTTGACGCGAAAACTTTTCGGGTTATGGTCACCGATGAGCGCTCGCAGTTGCGTGAGACTATCGAAGACCAGCTGGTGCGTGCTGATGTGATTGTTACCACGGGAGGTTTGTCTTACGGCTCGGCAGACACTGTAAAGGACGTGCTCACGCCTTTAGGCTCGGTACGGTTTGACAATGTGGCCATTGCTCCGGGTCGCCAGTTGGGGGTGGGTAAGCTGGGCGAGGTGCCGATTTATTGTTTGCCGGGTAATCCGGTGGCTGCCCAAGTTGCTTTTGAGACCTTTGTGCGTCCGGCTTTGCGAAAGATGGCGGGCTGGTCGAATCTGTACCGTAGTTCCGTGCCGGCCAAAATGTCACGAGGTTGGGTTTCTCCCGCGGAACGTCGTGAGTTCGTTCCCGTGGCTTTGACTGGAAAACCTGGAGACTACCGCGGAAAAGTGTTGGGGTCGCATCCGCAGGCCCGCCTAGCGGCTTTGGCCCAGGCCAATGCGTTCGCGGTCGTTCCGGAAGACGTTACGGAAGTCCAGCCGCAGCAAACCTTACACTGCATGGTTTTGGAATGAGCGTTACAAAATGCGTAATTTGCGAGGTGAAACCGTTTACCCGGGGGCGTACCGACGGGTTATTATCCGGGAAGAAAACCTGAAACAACGAGGTTTACAGACGGACTTCGATTGGTTAGAAGTGCGCCAACTAAAGGGTCGCGACTTCATTGCTATCGAAAAGTTGCGAATGGGAGACCGGGCGTGGCTGGCACCTTGGGAAGCCGGAGCACCGCCGGGGTTGGGGCACCCGGTCAGTATTGATGAGTTCGTGAAAGATGCCGCACGCACCGTGCGCTTGGGGCAGGGGATGTATTTCGGAATCGTTGCCGAGGGCCGCCTAGCAGGTCAAATTTCTCTCAGCTCGGTGCAACGTGGAGCGGAGATGAGTGCTGCCCTGGGCTATTGGATTACCTCTCGCTTCGCCGGTCGAGGCCTGACTCCGCTGGCACTCGCTATGGTCATCGATTGGGGTTTCGCCTCCTACGGTCTGCACCGTTTAGAAGTTAATATTCGGCCGGAAAATAGTCCCTCGCTGCGGGTCGTAGAAAAGCTCGGTCTGCGCTATGAGGGATTGCGCCAGCGTTTTCTCTACATTGATGGGGCGTGGCGTGATCATAGTTCTTTCGCGATTACTACGGAAGAATGGCATCCCGGCAGCATGGTGGCCAGGTTGGAGACGGCACGTTAGCGTGGCTAGCCGCTGGTTTACATTAGCTAGCAAGACAGCGTGAACAGTGTTAGCACTGTGGTGTCTGTTAACTATTGAGGTTTTCGTTGTGAGTCAAACTGTGGTATTCCGAGGGGAGTACGGAGTGGCGTGACCGTTTTGTACCGCACGGTCGTTATTTTGGGTTTGTGGGTATCTCTGCATGGATTCTTTTAGGCCTGACACTGGTGGTCACCGTGGTGCTATTGCCTCAGGTGGCCAAATCGCGACGTCTGATGGGTCAAGCCCGAAATGATGATCGTTTTTCGGACGGGGTGCGCCTCTTGGACTTGGATCAACAGGTTAAACAAGCGCACTCCGTCGAGGTCGCTCTGCACAAAAACCAAGGTAAACTCGGACGTGCGGCGACTCGGCCCATCAAAATGGCCCAGGATTTGAGAGCCTACACGGAAGTGAAAGCCGACCGTGCGGCGGCAGCTTCCAATCGTGTCACTTCGGCTCGGCGTCGTGCAGGACTGTTGGGTGGCATGATGCTAGCTTTGGCGATAGTCAGCGCCTTTGCGGCCACTGGTTTCCTGGCGTGGTGGGTGTTGGCGGCACCCATATTGGGCATCGTTGCGACAATCTCGTGGGGAGCGATAGCGGCAAAGCGCGGCCGCGAGCAGGATCGTCATTTCCAGCAGTCCATTCGAGTTCTCGAAAAGCGTTTGGCGCAAAGCCCCGCGGGGCGCGCGGCCTTGCAGTCTGTCGAGATGCGCGGAGCTAAGCAGTGGGCCAAGGTTGCTGCGGCTTCGCTGGCGGGAGGAAAGCCGGCGTCCGGTACGCTGGCTCAAGCGGTTCGGATAGCAAATGAAGCCGCGTCTGCCACGGCGGTGAGCCTAGCCGAAGAGGCGGACTGCCGCACCGATGTGGAACGTCCGGTACAAAATGACACGAATGCTGAAGCTCAGGTATCAGCAGCAAAGCTAGACTCCCGCCGCGGTGAAAATGCGAAATCCGAGACCGCCTCCGGTATTGAAAACGTTGAGAATCCTGTTGAAACTGTGCAGGAAACCACCACAAAGTGGAATCCGGCTGATCTTCCGACCCCGTCCTACACGCTTAAGACTGGTGCCATACGCCAGGTAGTGGTGGAGCAAGATTTTCGTGCCGATTGGCAATATGCCCCGGTACCCATGCGTCCTCAGACAGCCCAGATTCTGCCTGCCGGCGAGGCTCTGGCCGCTGAAGACGTCAGTGCGGACCCGGTGGACTTGGAGAGCATCCTGGAGCGGCGTCGCGTCAGCGGAGACTAAAGCGCATTTTCGTTCTATCTCCGGCGCATTTTTGCCGGCCTGTCTATAGGGCCGGGAAAATTGGAAGTTAGCTCCTCCAACCGCTACAATCTATACGAACCGGGGCATTGGCGCAGTTGGTAGCGCGCAACGTTCGCAATGTTGAGGTCAGGGGTTCGAATCCCCTATGCTCCACAATCAGAATCGGAATCGGATGAAACCGATTCCGTTTTTTTGCAGTAAACAACAGTAGAGCATATGGAAATGGCCACAGCACCGCAATCGTCTCATCTCTGGAAGAAACTGCGGCATCTGTGCAAGCAGATTATCGGTTTCGGGATTGTCGGATTACTGGCTTTCTTTATTGACTATGCACTTTTTGCTTTTCTGTACAAAATCGTAGGAATTCATTACCTCATCTCGGCGGTTATCTCTTTTTGTGTTTCTCTGGCATTTAACTACGCAGCATCCATGCGCTATGTTTTCAGTCACAAGAGTGACATGACGCGCCGACGTGAAATCGTCCTCTTCTTCGTAGGTGCCGTCATCGGCTTAGGCATCAACGAAATCATGCTCTATGTCGGCGATGTCGTGTTCCGTATCGACCCTCTCATCACAAAAATCCTTGCCACCGTGGTTGTTGCGGTGTGGAACTTCGTGACGCGGAAAATCTTTTTGGACTCGCGTGAATCAGAAAGTTGACGTGTCAATCACGTAGCGATACCGCACCTTGGAATTCACCACGTTATCCCAGGCCTCGTTGATTTTATCCCCGCTGATGATTTCAATCTGAGGAGCAATGCCATGCTCGGCGCAAAAATCCAGGACTTCTTGAGTCTTGGCGATGCCTCCGATGCTGGAACCAGCGATAATCTTTTGATCATTGACGACACTGCGCATCAAGAATTCTTGCCTATGCTCGGGCAGTCCGACTACAGCCACGACACCTTCAGGTTTCACGCAAGCAACCAGATCATCAAGTTCTACCCCGTCGCTCAGTGTCGAGACGACGAGGTCGAATTGTCCAGCCATAGCTTCCCAAGCGCCATCTTCACTGGTGGGGTGTAACTGCACTGCCCCGAAACGCATGGCGTCAGCCTCTTTAGAGCGCGTACGTGAGATGACGTGAGTCTCTGCCCCCAGAGCTGCAGAAATCTGGACTCCCATGTGGCCTAAACCGCCCATCCCCACGATAGCAACCTTCTTGCCGGGACCCGCGCCCCAGCGAGTCAGAGGGGAGTACAAGGTGATGCCCGCACACATAATCGGAGCAGCTTTGTCCAGGGAGATGGAATCCGGAATGTGGCAAATATAGTCTTGTTCAACGGTGATTCCCTGCGAGTAGCCTCCAGCTGTGGGCAGTCCATCACGTCCCACGCAGTTGTAAGTCCAGATGGTGCCTCCGTCGTTGCGGCAAAACTGTTCGCTGCCAGCTTGGCAAGTCTCGCAGTGCCCGCAGGAATCCACGAAGCAGCCCACGCCGACGCGGTCACCGATTTTAAATTTTGTAACGTTCGTTCCAATCTTGGTGACAACGCCCGCAATCTCATGACCCGGGGTGAGCGGGTAGATGACTGACCCCCATTCGCCACGGCCCGTGTGGATATCGGAGTGGCAGACCCCGGCGTATTTCACTTCGAAATACACCTCGGTAGGGCCGGGCTCACGGCGTTCCAGGGTTACCGGGTGAAAGGGTTGATCAGGTCCGTCCATCGCATAAGCTTTTACTTGCGTCATTGCTTTCCTCCTCAGGTTTTGGCGAAGCCGCGGTGTCGCATAATCGTGAAGCGTCGACTCGCCCTGTCGCCACCTCAGCTTAGTTCAATTACCTATGGGCCGTGCTGGGTTTATCCGCTGCAGGTACATATTCGTCGGAACAATAGAATACATAATCTAGGTATAATTTATTATTTATTGATTACTAAAGAGTTTTTGCTACATCTTGAACGATTGAAATGACACCGGTAATCATCAGCTCCACAGCGATGGCGGCGAGAAGCATGCCTGCCAATCGAGTCATCACCGCGACGCCAGAATTGCCTAGGAACCGGATGATAGGCGTAGCAAAATGCATAGCGAGCCACGAGGTGAACATCACTGCGAGAGTTCCACCCGTCACCGCGATGACGGATAGGGGATGTTGTCCGGCGTGTCCCATGGCCACCATCAGAGCTACTATTGCTCCCGGTCCTGCCAACAGGGGAGTGCCCAGAGGAACGGCGGCGATATTCAACGAGCCACCCTCTTCGCCGACAGTCCCTTCCGCGCCGGTCAACAGCTGCAGAGCCACAATCAACAGCAACAGTCCGCCAGAAATCTGTAAAGCTGCGGGACTGATTCCTAACAGGCCGAACAGTTGAAAGCCAAAGAACCCAAATACGAACAGGATGATAATCGCCAACAGGTTAGCCTGCCAAGCGACGGTTTGACGCTGTTTCTTGGGGAGGTCTTTGGTCAGAGACATGAACACGGGGAGGTTCCCAAAAGGGTCGATGATTACAAACAATGTGGTGAATGTTGAGATAAACAACCCCAGTTCAGTCTTCATGGATTCCACGATACCCGAAATCAGTTTGCCGGAATAATGCCGGCAATCAGCAGCACCGCAATCAGCCCGCCGATGCACAGACGATAGATGATGAAAGAATTAAAACTATGTTTTGAGACAAACTTTAGTAACCAGGCGATGGATACGTACCCGATTACAAACGACATGACCAGCCCCAAAACGGTGGGTGCCCAGCCTACGGTTTCCCCGATAGTATCGAAGTTGCTGATGCCCTCGAGAGCCCCCGCGGCGACCAAAGCCGGAATTCCCAGGAAAAAGGACAGCCGGGTCGCTAGCACCCGGTCAAAGCCGAGGAACAATCCTGCAGAAATTGTTGCTCCGGACCTCGAAACCCCAGGAATCAGCGATACACACTGCATCAAACCAATGAGTGACGCCTGCATTATGGTGGTTTGATTATCAGATTTGGGGTTTCGCAAGCTGTGAGCGGGCTTTTTTGCCATCCGGCGGGCTGCATAGTGGTCGGCAGCGAACAGTACCGCTGACCATACCACCAATCCGGCCGCCACGAACCACATGGAACGCAAGCCAGTCTCGATAAAATCTTTAAACAGTAAGCCCACCACTGCAATCGGCACGGACCCAATGATGATGGCCCAGCCGAAACGGTAATCGGGATGGCGGCGGGCGGACTTGTGAAATACCCCCGTCACCCAAGCCTTAATGATGCGCCAAATATCGCTCCAAAAGTACAGTACTGCCGCTGCGATGGCGCCGATTTGAATGACCGCTGTGAAAGCAACCATCCCTACGTCATCGATTTGTTTACCCATCAGGTATTCAGTAATCGTGAGGTGTCCCGTTGAAGAGACCGGCAAGTATTCTGTAATGCCCTCGACGATACCGAGGATTAGCGCTTCCCACCATGACATGGGTTTTATCCTATACGCCACACCGGTAAACTTGGACAAACGGAACCGGAAGCTCGGGGGATGGTTGTATCCTCATTTTGGGTGGAAGATTTGGTGTGAGGGGAAATCTTGGAACAAAACAGTAAAGCTTTGCGTATAGAGGGCTTGTACAAATCTTTTGGGACTCGCGAAGTTTTGCGAGGTGTTTCCATGAACGTGGAACCTGGCCAGGTCATGGGTTTTGTGGGGGCGAACGGAGCCGGGAAAACCACAACCATGCGCATCGTGATGGGCATCACTGATGCGAACCGAGGACAGGTGACTTTCGGGGGCGAACCTATTGACGCCCTGGTCCGGACCTCCATCGGCTATATGCCAGAAGAACGCGGCCTGTATCCAAAGATGAAAGTCGGGGAGCAGTTGGAATACTTCGCCAGACTGCACGGTCAGACTCGAAGCACTGCACGCGAATCAACCCAGCGCTGGGTACAACGTTTGGGAGTGTCAGAGCGATTAAAAGACAACGTGGAAAAACTTTCCCTCGGCAACCAACAGCGCGTGCAGCTGGCGGCGGCGTTGGTTCACAATCCGGTGATGTTGATTCTCGACGAACCGTTTTCGGGCTTGGATCCGTTGGCGGTAGATGTCATGAGTGGAGTTTTGCAGGAGTACGCGTCACAAGGGGTGCCGGTCATTTTCTCGTCTCATCAGCTGTCCCTGGTGGAGTCGCTGTGTACGCACGTATCGATTCTTTCGGGCGGCTCCATAGTTGCCTCGGGCGAGGTTGAAAAGTTGCGAAGAGAGGCGGGGACTCCGATGGTTCGGTTGTGCGGCGATGAAGCTGCCGTTGCGGCAGGGACGGAAGCTGCCCGGAAATTAAACCAATCGGTACAGTTTATTCCCGGCGGTTTGCTGGTGCCGGTTCTCTCAGAAAGCTCTGCAGCTCACGCCATACTGCGAGCAGCGGTGGAGGCAGGGGGCGTTACCGAATTTGTCCCCGTAATCCCCACGCTTGCGGAAATCTTCCGCAGCGCCGTGGAAGAAAGCGAACCAAAATCCGGGGTAACCGAGACGGTCAGCACCGAAACTGAGGATGTGAAAGGTGGTCAGCAATGAAACAAATCATGATTATTGCCGGGCGCGAGTTCTCGGTGCGAATGAAATCCAAATCCGCCATTATCTCTACTATCGTGGTGGTGCTGGTGGTGCTAATAGCAGGGGGATTGGCAAATTTCTTTCACCTCTCCGAAGCGGACACCGAGAAAATCGGCGTAACCACCCAAACCCAAAGTTACGCACCGGCCTTTGAACCCGAGGCGAATCCCTTTCTGAATACGGCTTCCCCGATGGTGCCGATGTATAAGGTCAAGGGATACGCCAACGACCAGGAATTGGAACAAGCGGTACAAAACAAAGAAATTAGCCTGGGGATTGGTGGCACTGCGGACAAGCCGGTGGTGTTTAGTGATGGACCGGCTTCTCCCACGGCGATGTTGATGATTAATGCCACCGCGCAAAGCGTCATGTTGAGCTCGTATATCGGGAATCTGGGCGGTAGTTTCCAGGAAATCGGTCAGAAAATGCAGCAGGTGCAGGTCGAGGTGAGAGACATCTCAGAGTCCGAGGCTAGCGGGGATGACTTTAACTTCGCTGCTTACCTGGTGGTCATGGTGCTGATTACCTTGCTATTTATTGTCGTCATGGCGTCGGGACAACTGGTGGCTAACGGGGTAGTCGAAGAAAAGTCCTCACGAATAGTGGAAATTTTGGTTTCCACGGTTACTCCTAAGCAGCTCCTCATCGGCAAGATTCTGGGCATCACATTATTGGGAGCCCTGCAAATCGTAATCATGGGTTCAGCCGGACTGGTGGCCTTGTTAATTTCGGGCTTGACCAGCGGAATCCGAATTGACCTGGCCAGTTTCTCCGGCTGGTACCTGGTGTGGTTTATCTTGGGCTTAGCGACCTATATGGTGCTATTCGCCGGGGCGGGAGCGCTGGCATCGCGTCAAGAAGATGTTGGCCAGTCCACGCTTCCGCTCATTTTGCTGCAGTTGGGCGGGTTCTACGCCGCCATTTTCTCGGTACTCACTCCCGGAAGCGTGTTCATCAAAGTGGTCTCGCTAATTCCGTTCCTTAACTGCTACGCGATGCCGGCACGTCAGCTTGCCTCCTCCACCGTGGAGTGGTGGGAGCCTTGGCTCTCTATGTTGATAAACCTGGCGATTTTGCCGATTTTGGTATGGCTGGGGGCGCGGCTGTATCGCAGAGGAATCCTGGCCACCGGTGAACGCATAAAACTGAAGGATGCTTTGCGCCGGGAAGCAGTGTCCTAAACAGTTGAAAACTGGGGGAAAACGCGGACGATTAACTTCGATTTGACACTGCGTAGGAAACCTACTAAGTTATATATCCGTTGCTCTTGCGACTGACTAAGTCGGTAGGGTAGCAAATCGGGCCGGATGGCAAAGCTACGGAATGAACCGCTGAGGGAGTTCTGTGCTCTAAAATCGGGTCCCCCGGTGCGAGGGGAACTTCGCGCGAGTGGGTTTGTTGGTTTTGATCTCGATAGCGTTTTGTTTTTTGTTTACGCGTTT